>JAJZRJ010000004.1 GCA_021802775.1 Deltaproteobacteria bacterium | reverse complement strand
TTCCGATCTCATGAGGCCGGCGGCAGCTCCCTGACGGTCATGACCACGGTGCTGGAGAACCCGACCCATTATGGCCGCATTGTTACCGACAAGGTGGGACGGGTGGTGGCCGTTGTCGAGGAGAAGGACGCCACCCCGGAGCAACGCCAGATTACGGAGATCAATGCCGGAATCTATTGCGTGGATATCGCCTTTCTTTTTGCCGCCCTGAAAGGGGTTGGCACCGGCAACGCCCAGGGCGAGATGTATCTCACCGACATAGTTGCCATTGCCAACCGTGATGGGCATCAGGTCAACCGCTACGTGTGTGCGGATTGCTTCGAGGTGCTGGGGGTCAATTCCCGGGTGGAGCTGGCCCAGGCGCATGCGTCCCTGCAGATGCGCCGTAATGTAGAACTGATGCTTGCTGGTGTCACCCTGATCCATCCCGAGACCATTGCCATTGAGCGTTCCGCCACTATTGGCCGCGATACCGTGATCCAGCCCAATGTCACCATCAGTGGGCCAACCGAGATCGGCCAAGGATGCCGAATTGATGCGTCGGTGACCATCCGCGGCTGTCGGATTGGCGACGGTGCGAGCATTGGCCCCCTCTGTGTCCTCGACGGCGCTACCATTGCACCGGGTGAGCAGGTTCCGCCCCACACCCTGTTGTTCCGCGTGGGGTGAGCAAATTTCCTTGGCTTTTCCTTTGGTCACGGCCATTCCCGGCGATAAACCCTTGACGGGGGCTTTGGCCGCAGGGTACATTTCGATTGCTTTGATCATGCGCGTTTTCGTGGTCAATCCATTAGTATCTTTGTGGTTTTCGAATACGGACGAAACAGGGTGGGGTTGCGATATGGGATACGAGAATGATTTGGGTCGATTGGAAAAGATTGTCGAGAAGTTGATGGCGAATCTCGATACCATCCAGCAGGAAAAGAATGCCCTGGCCGCCACGGTGCGCCAGTTGGAAGAGGAGAAAAAGGGGCTGCAGCAGGAATTGTCCCGCCTCAAGGAGGACAAGGATCAGATCAAGAAGCGGGTGCATACCCTGATCGGTTCGGTCGAGAAGTGGGAAAAGGCCTTTGCTGGTAGCAATGGCAATGGCGCTACGGCGGAGGGGTCGCTTTTCACTGCCGCTGTTGCCGCCCAGGAAGCCGCGGCCGGCAGCGCGTGAAAAACATTGCCATCCCGGGGTGATTCTGGTACCCCTTTGATTAAGAAGGGAGAAGAAGGTGGAACGATTGGTCAAATTTGAGGTGATGGGCCAGGAGTATCCACTGTACACCGATGCCCCGGAGGAGGATGTCCGCGAGATTCTGCAGATCGTCAAGAAGCAGCTCGAGGACCTCACGCAAACGGCACCGGCGCATGTTCTTCCGTCAGGCAAGATTGCGATCCTGACGAGCCTGAATGTGGCGGGCAAATATGTGAAGCTGAAACGGGAGTTCCGGGAATATCGACAGCGGGTCGAGGAGCAACTCGGCCGGTTGTCGGCAAAAGTGGAAGATACTGCACGGGAATAACCCATTCCCCTGCCTTGTTGGTGATCGGCCAGAAAATTTCGAGCCAACATTGAAAGCCAAGGGCGACTTTGCTGTCTCCGGCTAAGGAATTCGGTCTCCGAAATTCCTTACAAGGCGATACGGGTAACGCCCACCTAACCCTGTTAGGTTCGATGGCTCTGCGCCGACACCGCACTGGCGGGGGATTTACTGTAAGGCCGCCCGCGGAGTCGGCGGGGTTTATATAGACAAAAGAGATAGGGATCAAGGGGAAGATGTTGATTTCCGCAGCGGTTGCCTTGGCGGCCGTTGCCGACGATATGCTGGAGGCCGTTGGCCCGCAAGGGGCCGGAAATGGTCGTCCGAATACCGAAACAGTAGAACAGGGCGTTTAGACATGTGCAAAAAGGGTGTTCGGGAAGCGTGTCCCCATCGCACAAGCGCCTCCGGCCGCGGAGAGGGTTGAACCGCAGGCTGATTGTTCTGGCGGGCACGTGATCGTTTTCGTTTTGGATCGTGTCGTTTCAGTTCTCGTCGTCATCTCCTCCCCATCCCATAACACATCGGATTGTCTGGCCGTGGCCCGTGGCCGCACCGTCATCTGGGTGCGCGCGCATGAGGCGGTCTTTTCGGCCCCCTTTGCCGGGCGGCCGTTTCCATAAACCTCTGGGGAGGGATCATCCGTCATGATAAGTACCACGTTTTTCATAGTCATTGTGCTGGCCGCCGCTGCCGCCGGGGTCGGGCTGGGGGTGGCGCTGCGCCGGTTCCTGTTTGAGGCGCGGCAGCAGAACATCGAGGCCCAGGGCCGCAAGCTCATTGAAAAGGCCCTGGCCGAAGCCGAACAGATCAAGAAGGAAGCAGCGCTGCAGAGCCGCGACGAGGCCCTGCAACTGAAGCAGGAGGCGGAGCGCGAGGTCCGCGACCGGAAGAAGGAAGTCGCCGAGGAGGAAAAGCGGCTGATCCAGAAGCTGGACCAGATCGAACGCAAGATCGACATCCTCGATAAACGCGAAATGGAGCTGCTGAAGAAGGAGCAGTATTTCCTCAAGGAGGAGGAGCAGCTTGAACAGAAGCGGCGGGAGGCCGCCTCCCTGGTCGAGCAGCAGCGGCGCCAGTTGGAGAATATCTCCGGGGTGACCCGTGACGAGGCCAAGCAGATGCTCATCGAGAGCATTGAGAGCGAGGCCCGCATGGAGGCCGCCAAGGCGGTGGTGAAGATCGAGAACGAGATGAAGATGAAGGCGGACCGCAAGGCCAAGAATATTCTGGCCCTGGCCATCTCCCGCTATGCCGGCGATTACGTGGCGGAAAGGACCGTCTCCGTGGTACCCCTGCCCAACGACGAAATGAAAGGCCGGATTATCGGCCGTGAAGGCCGCAATATCCGGGCCATTGAGGCGGCCACCGGCATCGACATCATCATCGACGATACCCCCGAGGCGGTGATTCTCTCCGGCTTTAACCCGGTGCGGCGTGAGGTGGCGCGGCTCGCCCTCGAACGGCTCATTGCCGACGGCCGCATCCACCCGGCCCGGATCGAGGAGATGGTGGTCAAGGTCGCCGAGGAACTGGAAGTCTCCATGCGCGAGGCGGGCGAACAGGCCACCTTCGACGTGGGCGCCCACGGTGTGCACCCGGAGCTGATCAAGCTGCTCGGCCGGCTCAAGTACCGCACCAGCTACGGCCAGAACTGCCTCCAGCACTCGTTGGAAGTGGCCTTTCTCTGCGGGGTAATGGCCTCGGAACTGGGGCTCAATGTCAAGCAGGCCAAACGGGCCGGGCTTCTCCACGATATCGGCAAGGCGGTGGACCATGAAGTGGAAGGCTCGCACGCCAGCATCGGTGCCGATATCGCCAAGAAGTACGGCGAGCCGGCCGAGGTGGTGCATGCCATTGCCGCCCACCACGAGGATGTGCCGCCCGAGGGCGTGCTCGACGTGCTGGTGCAGTCGGCCGACGCCCTCTCCGGCGCGCGGCCCGGCGCCCGCAAGGAGATGCTCGAGTCCTATGTCAAGCGCTTGGAAGATCTGGAACGCATTGCCAACTCCTTCAAGGGCGTGGAGAAGTCCTACGCCATCCAGGCCGGCCGCGAGGTCCGCATCATGGTGGACAGCGGCCAGATCAGCGACGCCGAGACCATGCTCTTGAACAAGGATATTGTGAAGAAAATCGAGGAGGAGCTGACCTATCCGGGCCAGATCCGGGTCACGGTTATCCGCGAGACCCGCTCCGTCGAGTATGCCAAATAACCATTCGGCCGGAACCGGAAGTTGAACACGGATACGACCATGAAGTTGACCATCGACGAACAGGTGGCGCTCATCGAGCGCGGTGCAGTGAATGTCATTGCCCGCGAGGAGCTGGTCGCCAAACTGAAACGCTCCCGGGAGAGCGGGGTGCCGCTCAAGGTGAAGGCTGGTTTCGATCCGACCGCGCCGGACCTCCACCTGGGCCATACGGTGCTCATCCAGAAGATGAAGCACTTCCAGGAACTGGGCCACGAGATTCATTTTCTGATCGGTGATTTCACCGGCATGATCGGTGACCCCACCGGCAAGTCCGAGACCAGGAAGCCGCTCACGCCGGAACAGGTCGCCAAGAACGCCGAGACCTACAAGGAACAGGTCTTCAAGATTCTCGATCCGGCCAGGACCAGGGTGGTCTTCAACAGCACCTGGCTCAACCCGCTCACCTCGCAGGAATTCATCAAGCTGGCGGCCCAGCTCACCGTGGCGCGGATGCTCGAACGGGAGGACTTCAAGGTGCGTTTCGAAAACGGCCGGCCCATCAGCATCCACGAGTTCATGTACCCCCTGATCCAGGGCTATGACTCGGTGGCGCTCCACGCCGACGTGGAACTGGGCGGCACCGATCAGCTCTTTAACCTGCTCATGGGCCGCGACCTCCAGCGGGTCTGGGGCCAGGAGCCGCAGGTGGTCATCACCATGCCGCTCCTCGAAGGGCTCGACGGAGTCAACAAAATGAGCAAGTCCCTGGGCAACTACATCGGCATCACCGAGCCGCCGGACGACATCTACGGCAAGACCCTCTCGGTCTCCGACGACCTCATGTTCCGTTACTACGAACTGCTGAGTGACTTGGCTGCCGAGGAGATCGCTCAACTCAAGAGCGGGATGGCCGCCGGCACCCTGCATCCCAAGAAGGTGAAGCAGCAATTGGCCCGGGAACTGACTGCCCGTTTCTATGGCGCCGAGGCGGCCCAGCAGGCGGAGGCCAACTTCGAGCGGGTCTTCAGCCAGCACGAATTGCCGGCGGAGATGCCGGAGTTCACCCTGCCGGCTTCAAGTGAAGGGATTTGGCTGCCCAAGCTGCTTAGCGAGACGGAGATGGTCAAGGGCACTGGCGAGGCCCGCCGCATGATCCAGCAGGGCGCGGTGACGGTTAACGGCGACAAGGTGAGCGATGTCGAGCAGATCGTCAAGGCCGAGGGCGAGGTGCTGCTCAAGGTCGGCAAGCGCCGCTTCTGCAAGGTGATTTTTTCGTAAAAAAAAAACTTACAACGCAAAGACGCAAAGGCGCGACGGGAACGGCTCAGGGCTGGCTTCTCACCCGCTCTTTTAGCTCTTCCGCGCCTTTGCGTCTCTGCGTTTCCCCTCCTTTTAATTCCCCCACTTCTGCCGGATGCGTTTGATCGCCTCCTGCACATTCTCCCGCGAACCAAAGGCCGAGAGCCGGAAGTAGCCTTCGCCGCTGGGGCCGAAGCCACTGCCCGGCGTGCCCACCACGTGGCATTCATTGAGTAGTTTGTCGAAGAAATCCCAACTCTTCATGCCGCCCGGTGTTTTGAGCCAGATGTAGGGGGCATTGACCCCGCCGTAGCAGGTGATGCCCGCTGCCGAGAGCCCCTCGCGGATCAGCCGGGCATTTTCCATGTAGAAGGCGATGATCTCCTGCACCTGGGGCCAGCCCTCGTCGGAGTAGACCGCGGCCGCCGCCTTCTGCACCGGGTAGGAGACGCCGTTGAACTTGGTGCACTGCCGCCGGTTCCACAGCTTGTTCAGGGCGATCTTTTCGCCGCCCGCGGTCATGGCGGTCAGTTCCTCCGGCACCACGGTAAGGCCGCAGCGCACGCCGGTGAATCCGGCGGTCTTCGAGAAGGAACGGAATTCGATGGCGCAGGTGCGGGCGCCGTCGATCTCGTAGATCGAGTGAGGGATGCCCGGCTCGGTGATGAAGGCCTCGTAGGCCGCGTCGAAGAAGATCACGGCCTGGTGGGCGTTGGCGTAGTCCACCCACGCCTGGAGCTGCTCTGTGGTGGCCACCATGCCAGTGGGGTTGTTGGGGTAGCAGAGGTAGATGATATCCACCTTCTCCTTGGGGATTGCCGGGGTGAAGTGGTTCTCCGCGGTGCAGGGCAGGTAGACGAGCCCCTGGTAGTAGCCGCGTTCATCCGCCTCGCCGGTGCGGCCGATCATGACGTTGGTGTCGTTGTAGACCGGGTAGACCGGGTCGCAGATCGCCACCTTATTGCCAAGGGCGAAGATGTCGAGGATGTTGGCGGAGTCGCACTTGGAGCCGTCGGAGATGAAGACCTCCGAGGTCTTGAGGGTGACACCCAGCGGTTGGTAGGACTTGTCGACGATCACCTTGCTCAGCCACTCGTAGCCCTGCTCCGGGCCGTAGCCGTGGAAGGTCTCGCTCTTGCCCAGGTCGTCCACGCCTTCGTGAAACGCCTTGATGACGGCCGGGGCGAGGGGTCGGGTGACGTCGCCGATGCCGAGGCGGATGACCTTGGCCTCGGGGTGGCTGTCGCTGAAGGCCTTGACCCGGCGGCCGATCTCCGGAAAGAGGTAGCCGGCTTTCAGTTTCAGATAGTGTTCGTTCACCAAGCTCATGTCGTTCTCCTGCTTGCTTCAATCAGATGGCGTGATAAAGCGGCAAATTCTACCTGCGGATGGCGAAAAACGAAACAAAAATATCGCGGATTCGGCAGGGGCGGACGACGGGCGGAGCTACGGGTGTCCGGTCTGCTGCCGGTCTTCGGTGATCCGGCCATCCTGAAGGGAGAGCACCCGGTCGGCCCAGGCGATGATGCGCGGGTCGTGGGAGGAGTAGAGCACGGTGGTACCGCGTTCTTCGTTCAGGCGGCGCAGCAGCCGGATGATGGACTCGCCGTTGGTGGAGTCGAGGTTGCCGGTGGGCTCGTCAGCCAGCACCAGTGGCGGGTTGCCCACCAGGGCCCGGGCCACGGCCACCCGCTGCTGCTGGCCGCCGCTCAATTCCGTAACCCGCCGGTCCGCCAGCTCGGCCAGGCCTACGGCGGCAAGCATCGCCATCACCCGCTGGCGTCGTTCCGACGTCTCCACCCCTTGCAGCAGCAGGACATATTCCACATTCTCAAAGCCGGAGAGCACCGGGATGAGGTTGAAGGTCTGGAAAACAAAACCGGTGGCGCGCCGGCGGAAGAGGGCACTTTCCTGCCGACTCAGACCGGAAATTTCCTGTTCCCCCACGCGGATGGTGCCGCTGGTAGGCTGGTCCAGGGAGCCGATCAGGTGGAGCAGGGTGCTCTTGCCCGAGCCGGACGGGCCGGCCAGGCAGACGAACTCCCCCTGGCGCAGGGTGAGGTCGATGCCGGCAAGGGCATGCACCGCGTGGCCATTGGTGCGGTAGGTCATGGTGACGCCCTGGAGGGCCACCGCAAGCGGGGCGGGATCAGACATGGGCGAGGGCCTTCACCGGATTCAGTTGGGCCGCCTTCCAGGCGGGATAAAGGCCAGCCGCCACGGCGGTGGCCAAGGTGATACCATTGGCCAGAATGAGATCGTGCGGGGTGACTACCGCCTTGAGCACCGAGCCGGCGACAAAGTACTGATTGGCGCTGGTGAAGTGGGCCAGATCGATGCCGTAGCGGGCACAATAGGCGGTGGCCGCGATTCCCGCAAGGGTCCCGGCCAGGGCGGCAAAGAGGCCGAGGAGCAGGGATTCGGTCAGCACCAGGCTGACGATGTTTTTGGGCGTGGCCCCCAGGGCGGTGAGGGTGCCGAATTCACGGAAGCGTTCGAAAATGACGGTGGTCATGGTGTTGGCAATGCCCATGGCGACAATGGCAAAGAGGATGAAGATCAGCATGCGGAAGGTGGCGTTGTTGAGTTCCATGAGTTGGGCCAGGTCCGGCGCGAGTTCCTGCCAGACCTGCACCTGAAAGCGGCCAGCGGGCAACTGCCGGCGCAGGCGGGTGGCCAGTTCGTCGGCCTCGGCGGGCGGGCAGGAGGCCGCCACTTCCGTGATGGCACCCTCGGCTTCCAGGAGCGTTTGGGCAGTGGCAAGCGAGAGATAGACATGGCTCTGGTCGAAGGAATCGAGACCGGTGGCAAAGAGACCGGCCACGGTGAATTTGCCGGTTTTGGCCTGGCCAAAGAGGCTTTGGACCATGAGGGTCATGGAGTCACCGGTCTTGAGGCCGAGCGCATCGGCCAGTCCTTGACTGACCAGAATCTGCCCTGGGCCGAGCTGGTAATTGCCCTGCACCATCTTTTGCCGGACCAGGGTGACCTGGGCCTCCTGTTCCGGTTCAATGCCGCTCAGTTGCACCGAAGAGCTGTGGCGGCCCGCCAAGATCAGGGCCGGTGCCTTGAGGCGGGGGGCAAAGCGGGTAAGGCCGGCGGCCTTGAAGGCCGGGGCGATGATTTCGGGATTGGGCAATGGCGCGAGTCTGGTCCGGTTGCGGCTGAAATCAGCGCCATGGAGTTGGACGACGCCGGTGTCGAGTCCCAGGGCGCTTTCCACCATCTTCTGGTGCAGGCCAGCCAGCAGGGCCTGGAAGACGATGAGGCAGAAGACGCTCACGGCCACTGCGGCGATGGTCAGCAAGGAGCGGCGTTGATGGCGCACGATGTTGCGCAGCGCGATCCGGAGGTGAACCGCGAGCAGCGACAGGGAGGGGGGATGGCCTGGGCTGTTGGTGGTCATCATGCTGCTCTTTCTTGTTGCGGCTTTTCGGCGCGGAAAAAGGAGATGAGACCATGGAGGTGGGCCAAACGCCGCACCCCGGCAAAGCCTGCCGCTGCCATCAATTCGGGCAATCGTCCGCGCAGATTATCCTCCAGCTCCGGCTGCAACAGCAGATAGCGGCCGAACCAGCCGGTTACCTTGGCCAGCACCGTGGTGGGGCGGTCGATGTCTGCCGTGATGAGTCGGCCGCCGGGCTTGAGAACGCGCCATGCCTCGCGAAAGAATCGCTGTTTGAGATCGTGGTCGATGTGGTGGGTGAACATGGAGTTGACCACGATATCGAACACATTGTCGCGAAAGTCGAGCTGTTCCGCGATACCCACCTGGAATTGCGCGCTGCTTACCCGGCGACGGGATTTTTTTTCGGCAATGGCGATCATTTTGGGGGCGGCATCGATACCGATGACCTTCCCTTGCGGCGAGAGGCGATCGGCGATCATCAGGGTCAGGGTGCCGGTGCCGCATCCCACGTCGAGAATGTGATCCGCCGGCGTCACTTCCAGCAGTTCCATGGTCTTGATGCGGAAGCGCTGTTCGCGGCCAAAAGAAAGCGTTTCGGTCAGGGGATCATAGAGCCAGGCCACATGATTAAGCTCACGGCCGCGGGTGAGTTGGGTTCGGCTCATGGCGCTGGGCGCAAAACCTCGGCCACCGCCGGGAAGAAGGGGAGCAGTTGTTTGACCCCGCGCAGGACAAAGAGATAGCGTATCAGATCATACGCCTGGGGTTGGTTGAGCCAGTAGCCTGCCTCGCGCAGTTTGGCAAAACCCAGCAATGCCTCGCCGACGGCGCGGGCCATGACCTGCCGCAGGGTCGCGGGGAACAGGGTCTCGATCGGCGGGCCAGCGGCCTTGGCGGCGAGGAGGGATTGGAGTTGGCGCTGTTCTGCGGCATTGCCTTGATGAAACACGGAAGAAACGAGATAGTTGTGGTTGCCGGCCCGGATATCCTCGTACACATCGGTGAGGTCGTCGATTATCTGAAGAGCGACCCCGATATGGTAGATACCCTGGCCGGCCCTGGTGAGTCGGTCTTGGAATTGAGCCGCCTCAAGCAGCCGCGGCGCAACAAAGGAAAGGCAGAGGAGCTTGCCGCCTTTGTACATATGCACGGTATCGAGCACCGCCGCCGGCGGGATGATTTCCTTGATCCCGCCTTCTTCCCGGGCCTCGCCGGCGCCGATAGGCACAATGGCGGTAAAGAGGGCGCTGTCCAGGCTGAGGTCGCCGGCCGCGAGAAGCCCCTGCGCGCGGAATCGTTCCTGAATGCGGAAGAGTATCCGGTCGAAGAGCAGGATGTGCATGACGCTCTTGAAGCGGGTGGCCTCGGCCGGAAAATTGAGCGGCAGCAGTTCCTTGTATTCGTCGTCCAGCAGATTGTCGGCACCGGTGACGATGCCGCGCAGGCAGTGGTTGATCATGCCGTAGAGCAGCCGCCGCTCGGCCGGGATGCCGATGGCCCGGTAGATCGACAGAAAGAGGATGGAGAAAAAGTTCCGCTGGGCATAGGCCAAGGGGTTGCGGCGCGGCAAGCCGCCCGGCCGGATATATCCCGGTTCCAGCAGGTCGGCCAGCAGGTGATGGATTTCGCTCTCCACCCGGCGGTGTTCCTTGAGCGCGGCGTAGAGCTTGCGGTAAGCGACCAGTGGCAATATCATGACCAGCGCTCCTCCGGGGGGATCACGGCCTTGGGCCGAGGCCAGGGCAGCAGCAGGGGCACCTGCTTTCTGTAGTCATCATAATCCTCCCGGAAGCGGCGCGAAAGGAGTTCCTCCTCCTTTTTGAGGAACCGGAGCTGCCAGCCCAGCATGAGGGGAAAGCTGACCAGGAGCATGGACCAGGAGCGGCAGAGCAGAACGACTCCCAGGGCGGCGAGATCGTAGCCCAGAAACATCGGGTGGCGGCACCAGCGGTAGGCACCGGTGGCGACCAGGATTTTTGGCGGGCGGAAGGGGTTGGGGGTGCCATGGCCGATTTTTTCGAAATCGGCCGTCGCCTTGCCGATCACCCAGGTCCCGGCCGCCAGCAGCACCAGCGCCGCGATGGTGAGCACGAGGCTGGCGGGTGGGCGGGGGAGCCCGAACAGGGCGTCGATCATCCGGCCGGGAAGGATAACGCCGGCCGGGATAAGCAGCCAGTAGACGGCCGCGTCACGGAACTGCTCTTTCCAGATTTCAGGATGCCAAAATCCCATAACCCTCCAATGCAAAAAGGCATCACCCCGGCGTGCGGGATGATGCCTTGTGGGAATGCAGCGAAGAGGGGCCGGGTTACTTTGCCGGCTCCAGGGCCTTGAAGCGGCCCTCCAGGAACTTCCAGCCCTTTTCCACGTCCTTCTGGCTCATGGCCATCAGTTCGTCCGCATGCTCCGGGTTCATCAGCTTCAGAGCCCGGTAGCGGTTCTCGTTCAGGGCATACTCGGCGAACGGGATCGACGGCGCCTTGGAGTCGATGTGGAGCGGGTTCTTGCCCTCGGCCTCCAGCATCGGGTTGTAGCGGTAGAGCGGCCAGTGGCCGCAGGCCACGGCCTTCTTCTGCTGGTCAAAGCCCTTGGCCATGTTGATGCCGTGGTTGATGCAGTGGGCGTAGGCGATGATCAGCGACGGGCCGTCGTACGCCTCGGCCTCGGCAAAGGCCTTGACCACCTGCTGCGGGTTGGCGCCGAGAGCGACCTTGGCCACGTAAACGTTGCCGTAGGTGGAGAAGATCATGCCGATGTCCTTCTTCGGCATCTTCTTGCCGCCGGCCGCGAACTGGGCCGTGGCCGCCCGCGGGGTGGACTTGGACATCTGGCCGCCGGTGTTGGAATAGACCTCGGTGTCCATGATCAGGACATTGACGTTCTCGCCGGAAGCCAGCACGTGGTCCAGGCCGCCGTAGCCGATGTCGTAGGCCCAGCCGTCGCCGCCGACGATCCATACCGATTTCTTCACCAGATAGTCGGCCACATGGAGCAGCCGTTTGGCAATGACCGAGTTGCTCTTGGCCAGGGTTCCCTTCAGCTTGGCCACCCGGCCGCGCTGGGCCTCGATCTCGTCCTGGCTCTTCTGGCTGGCGGAGGTGAGGGCATCGGCCACCGCCTTGGTGATGAGCTTTTCGGCCACAGCCTTGGCAAGCAGTTCCACCGCCTGGGCGCCCAGCTTGTTCACGGTGTAGCGCATGCCGAGACCGAATTCGGCGTTGTCCTCGAAGAGCGAGTTGGCCCAGCTCGGGCCGCGGCCATCCGCCCGCTTGCAGTACGGGGTGGTGGGCAGGTTGCCGCCGTAGATCGAGGAGCAGCCGGTGGCGTTGGCAATGAGCATGCGGTCGCCGAACATCTGGGTGGCGAGCTTGATGTACGGGGTCTCGCCGCAGCCGGCGCAGGCACCGGAGAACTCGAAGAGCGGCCGGATGAGCTGGCTGCCCTTGACCGTCGAGGGGTCGATCTCGCTCGCAGCCACCTCGGGCAGGTTGAGGAAGAACTTCACGTTGGCCGCCTCCTGCACGCGGAGCGCCTCGGTGTTCTCGATCATCTTGAGGGCCTTCTCCTTGGCCGGGCAGGCGTCCACGCAGAGGGTGCAGCCGCAGCAGTCCTCGGTGAAGACCTGGATCACGGCCTTCTGATCCTTGAACTGGCCGCCCACCGCGTCGGCGCTCTTGAGAGTCTTGGGCGCCTTGGCAAGCGCCGCCGGCTTGACGATTTTGAGACGGATGGCGGCGTGCGGGCAGACCAGGGAGCAGCGGCCGCACTGGATGCAGTTCTGCGGCAGCCATTCGGGCACGTGCACCGCGATGTTGCGCTTCTCGTACTGGGTGGTGCCGGTGGGCCAGGTGCCGTCGCAGGGCATCTGGGAGACCTTGATCTCGGTGCCCTTGCCCTCGATCATTTTGGCGGTGACTTCCTTGACAAAGGCCGGGGCCTCGGCCGAAACCACCGGCGGCTTCTGATGGCCATCGGCATTTTTCGGCACCTTCACCTCGACAATGTTGTTCACCGCCGCGTCCACCGCGTCGTAGTTCATCTTGACGACCTTGTCGCCCTTCTTGCCGTAGGTCTTCTTGATGGCGTCCTTGATCGCCTTGATCGCCTCTTCCTTGGTGAGGATGCCGGAGAGCAGGAAGAAGGCGGTCTGCATGATCATGTTGATGCGGGCGCCCAGGCCGATGGCCTCGGCCAGCTTGATGGCGTCGATGATGTAGAACTTGGCCTTTTTGGCAATCAGGTCCTGCTGAACCGGGGCGGGCAGTTGCTTCCAGACCTGATCCTTGTCGAAGGTGGTGGTGAGGAGGAAGGTGCCGCCGTTCTCGAGATTGCCGACCATGTCGTACTTGTCGAGGAAGGTGAAGTTGTGGCAGGCTACGAAGTTCGCCTTGTTAATCAGATACGGCGCCACGATCTTGTTCTTGCCGAAGCGCAGGTGGCTGGTGGTGATGGAGCCGGACTTCTTGGAGTCGTAGACGAAGTAGCCCTGGGCGGAGTTGTCGGTCTCGGTGCCGATGATCTTGATGGTGTTCTTGTTGGCCCCCACGGTACCGTCCGCACCCAGGCCGAAGAACATGGCGCGGGTAACATCCTTGCCCTCGATGTCGAAGGAGGGGTTGTACTTGAGGCTGGTGCGGGCCACGTCGTCGTCGGGGCCGACGCAGAAGTGGTTCTTCGCCTTCTTGGCCGCCATGTTGTCGAAGACCGCCTTGACCATGGCCGGGGTGAACTCGGCGGAGCCGAGGCCGTAACGGCCACCGAGGATGGTCGGGGCTTTCTTGAGGGCGCCGGCCTGAACCGCCTCGCTGATGGCGGCGGTGATGTCGAGGTAGAGCGGCTCGCCGGCGGAACCGGGCTCTTTGGTACGGTCGAGGACGGTGATCCTTTTCATGGTCTTGGGCAGGGCCTTGACCATGGCGGCGGCATCGAAGGGGCGGAAGAGGCGGACCACGACCAGGCCGAGCTTCTTGCCCTTGGTGCGCAGGTGTTCGATGGTGGCGGCCACGGTTTCGGCGCCGGAGCCCATCATGACGATGACGTCCTCGGCCTTCGGATCACCGTAGTAATCGAAGAGGTGATACTTGCGGCCGGTGAGCTTGCCGAATTTGTCCATGGTTTTCTGGACGATGGCCGGGGTCGCGTTGTAGAACTTGTTCACGGTCTCGCGGCCGGTGAAGTAGACGTCGGGGTTCTGGGCGGTGCCGCGCATCATCGGCCGGTCCGGGGTGAGGCCGCGCTGGCGGTGGGCAATGACCAGATCCTCGTCGATCATCTTGCCCATGTCGTCGAAGGTGAGCTGTTCGATCTTCTGGATCTCGTGGGAGGTGCGGAAGCCGTCGAAGAAGTGCATGAAGGGGATGCGGCTCTGCAATGCGGCCTGGGTGGCGATCAGCGCCATGTCCTGGCACTCCTGCACGTTCTGGGAGCAGAGCATGGCCCAGCCGGTCTGGCGGGCGGCCATGACGTCGCCGTGGTCGCCGAAGATGGAAAGGCCCTGGCAGGCCAGGGAGCGGGCGGTGACGTGGAAGACGGTGGGGGTCAGCTCGCCGGCGATCTTGTACATGTTGGGGATCATCAGCAGCAGGCCCTGGGAGGCGGTGAAGGTAGTACAGAGCGCGCCGGTGGTGAGGCTGCCGTGCAGAGCCCCGGCCACGCCGCCTTCGGATTGCATCTGGGTGACCACCGGCACGGAGCCCCAGATATTCTCCTGCTTGACGGTCGCCTTGGAATCCGCTTCCGCGGCCATGGGCGACGACGGGGTGATCGGGTAGATCGTGATGATCTCGCTGGTGGCATAGGCGACGTGGGTACAGGCCTGGTTGCCGTCGATAGTGACCATCTTGCGGGCCATAATACTCTCCTTCCTCAATAAATGGTTGAAAGAAAAACGGGATATATACCGTGAACTATCGCAGGCAAAAGGCCCCTGGCAAGGACGCGATTTGCCCGAACATGCAGCAAGATACCACCGGGTATGATGCCCGGCAGGTCCGTCAAACACAGTAACCTAAACTAATTTGTACTCAAATTCCACTATTTATTTTGCGCGTTTCGGAGAATGTTTGGATTTGAAAATCAGTTCGGGGGGATTGAGCATGACCTTGGTGTCGGCAGGCACCGAGGTGGTGACCCAGATATTGCCGCCCACCACCGAACGGGCGCCGATGACGGTGTCGCCACCGAGGATGGTGGAGCCGGCGTAAACGGTGACGTCGTCCTCCAGGGTGGGGTGGCGTTTGCTCTGGCGATCGAGGTTGCCGGCCTGGTCGCGTTTGAAGGAGAGGGCGCCCAGGGTGACGCCTTGGTAAAGCTTGACCCGATCGCCGAGCTTGGCGGTCTGGCCGATGACCACGCCGGTGCCGTGGTCGATGAAGAAGGAATGGCCGATTTGGGCGCCGGGGTGGATGTCGATGCCGGTAATGGTATGGGCCTGCTCGGTCATGATGCGGGGCAGGATCGGCACCTCCAGCTGGTATAGCTCGTGGGCCACGCGGTAGACCATGATGGCATGAATGCCGGGATAGCTGAAGATGATCTCGTCGAAGCTGCCGGCGGCCGGGTCGCCGAGATAGGCGGCCTGCACGTCGGTGGCGAGCACCGTGCGCAGCCGCGGCAGGGTGGCAAGAAAGGCGTAGGCCTTTTCCTTGCCCGCGGCCTCGCAATGCTGGCAGGTCTGGTTATGGCGCAGGCACTCGTGGCGGATGCTGTGGGTAATTTCGCCTGCCAGCTTGTCGAAGAGGCCGGAGATCTCAAGCCCGATGCGGTACTTGAGGTTGACCCGGTCGAGACCCTGGGTGCGGAAATAGCCGGGGAAGAGGATGTCGCGGCAGGTATCGAGGAGTTCGATCACATGCTGGCGGCTGGGCAGCGGCTCGGCCTCCACATGCTCGAAGCAGGCCTGGTCGAAGCAGGTGGCCACCACCTCGTCGACGATCTCCGGCAACCGGGCGCGGAAGTCGATCTGGCGGGGTTCCTTGGGGCAGGCTTCATTGAGGACCCGGGGCAGTTTTTTCGGACGGGGCATGGCGGCACCTCCTGCGGATGATTCCCTTGTCTCGAGGATACCAGTGCCGCCGGGGTTGCACAAGGGGAATGGCGGCGGCGTGGCAGACGCGGCCGGTCAGACGCGGGCGAGCAGGAAGCGGCGGATTTTCGCTGGGGTGAGCAGGAAGCCGGTGAGCATCGCATCGCCGACCTTGAGTGCCGGTACGGTCCGGACCTTGGCCTCCCGGACCCGGACGAGGTTGGTGGCCACTTCGATGGTCTCGATCTCCAGATGGGGGAACTCCCGCTGCAACCGCTTGAGTTCATGGGCCACCAGCAGGCAGCGCGGGCAGAGGAGGGTGCGGTAGAATTCCACCTTCATGGTGGCTGGGCCTTTCATTTTTCGAGGATCGTCTTGATGTAGTGCATCTCATCCTGCGGCGGGATGAAAAAGTCCAGGTTGTTGTTCCAGCGGCTCACATAGTGCTGGGTGAGCAACACCCGCATGGCGTTCTTGACCTGGGTGATGGTGGTGTACTCCTGGAGAAAGTATTCGCCGTAGCTGTTCTCGGTCATGATCGAGGCCCGGAAGGTCTTGGAGTTCTTTACCGGTTCCTTGTAGAAGTTGACGATGACCAGCGCTCTCAGCACCGTTTCCCGTTGAACCAGCTTCGCCGGCGCGATCCGCGAGAAATGGATGAGGGGAAAGGTCTTGAGCATCGCCTCGGTGAGTTGCTGGATGTCGACCAGGTCGATGGGCAGAAAGTTCTTGGTCAGATGAAGCCGGGTGCGCCTGGAAAGGATGCCGTTGACCAAAAGCCAGGCCACCAGCTTGATGAGATCGTCTTCCCGGCGGATGACCGACTCGACCTGCTGCTTGACGCTGTTGTGGTCGAGTTCGCCCTGGAAGGCGAAGTAGGAGAACTTGCCCGCATGTTTGGTGATGTGGATGGTGATGTTCTCCTGGGTCATCATGTCCCGCGATATGCTGCGGATGTATTCGATCTTGTTTTCTTTTTTCTCGTAGAAGGTGAAGAGCTTACGGCCGAGGATGGAGAGGTCGCGTTCGGTGATGGTCAGTCCGGTCTCCGGGCCGAAGTTTTTGAAGATCCAGCGCAGCCGTTTGTAGGTTTCCAGCAGGTAGTCGTGCACCGTGGCACCGAAGGAGATGAGGTCCTTGAAGCGCCAGTTGCGAAACTGGACGAAATGCTCGTGGCTTTCCGGCAGCAGAGCCCAGTTTTCCATCATGGCCATGGTGGCTTTGAGGTGGCTCTTCTGGCCGAACTTGGTCTGCTTCTGCGACTCCATGCCCTCCAGGGTTTTCAAGAAGAGGCATTCGCGGATCAGGTTGTCCCGCTTCTGATCCTTTTGCGACTTGCGGTAGAAGGCGACGATCTCGCGGGAGAGCAGGAGGTAGGGGTCGATCTCCGCAAGGTCCAGCGCCTCCTTGGCGCTGGCCAGTTTCTCGGGATAGGTGACCAGGCATTTGACCTTGTCGGAGAAGAGCGGCAGGGTGTTGGTTTGCTGCTGCAGGAGCAACTCCAGATAAGCGAATTTGATCACCGACTTGAAGGGGCTGTCCAGGGCCTTGTTCATCTGCCAGAGGCAGGCGCCGAAGATCTCGGCCTTGGGGATGTCGGAGAGGTAGCCCAGATCGACGAAGTCGTTGGGGTTGATGATGTTCTCCTTGGCGATTTTCAGGACAAAGGCGCGGTATTGGCCCTCGGTGAACCCGGGCGGGATGAACCACCAGAGGATGGGCTTGCCTGCCACCAGAATGTGGGTCCGGAAAAGTTCGTCCTTGAGCAGAATCTTGATCGCCGAACCCGCTGATTCCTCGTCGGCAGCCGAGGATTCGAAGCTGTTTTCCCTGGTCTGGTCGATGTCCATGAGAAAAAAGTGGACCTCGGCGCCCCGTTTCTGGGCCCACTGTTCGATGCCGCGGCACTTTTCCCGCAGCATGGCCAGGCGGTTCTTGCCCAGTTGCTTAAAACGGACACTGACCCAGAAGTCGCAGTCGGAGAGGGCCGATTGGGCCACGGTGCCAATGCTGCCGATGGTTTTGAGCGAGTGGACGGCCGGTTCCGCCGGGTGCGGCGACGGTATATCCGTCCGCATGGCCGAGGAGGTGGGGAAGTACTTGCGAAAGAGTTCCCCGGGCATCATCTTCTCCGGATTGTAGCCGTGAATACCATGGGGGCATTCCTTGTCGTCCACAAAACCGGGAAGATCGGGATAGTTGGAGTGCAGCAGGTAGGGAACACCCTTGAAAAAAACGGATGCCTTGGCCGGGTTGAAGAGGGTCGCCTTGGTGATGCGCTCCTCGTTGTACTGGCGGTATCGCTCGATCTTGGTCTTCATTCCACTCTTTTGTAACAGGAACCAGGGAGGGAGGGCAAGAACTTTGCCGGTGTTACGGGGCAGCCTCCACGGCGGCGGCAAGCTGCACCGCCTGGCGAGTGAGAGCCGCATCGTGGACCCGGATCAGGTCAACGCCTGCACGGACGCAGAGGCCCGCCAGCACGGCAGTCGGGAAATCGCGTTCCGCCACCGCGAGGCCCAGGATTTTGCCGATAAAGGCCTTGCGGGAGTGGCCGATGAGCAACGGGCAGCCGAGTTCGCGGAAGCGGTGCAGGTGCTTGAAGATGGTCAGGTTGTGGGTGACGCTCTTGCCGAAGCCGATGCCGGGATCAACGATGAGATTTTCCCGGCGGATACCCTTGCCCACGGCCCAGTCGATGCGTTCGGCGAGGAAGGTCAGGATCTCTGCGACCACGTCATGGTACCGCGGTTCGATCTGCATGTCCTTCGGGGTGCCGAGCATGTGCATGAGGATCACCGGCGCCTCATGCTGTGCCGCCACCTCGGCCATGGCCGGATCGAAACGCAGGGCGCTGATGTCGTTGATGATGGTAGCACCGGCCGCCAGGGCTTGGCGTGCCACCTCGGCCTTGGTGGTATCGATGGAAACGGGGATGGTGGGGTGCTGTTGCCGCACGGCCCGGACGGCGGGGAGGACCCGCGCCAGTTCCTCGGTCAGCGTCACGGCCTCGGAAAAGGGGCGGGAGGATTCGCCGCCGATGTCGATGATGTCGGCGCCAGCGGCAATGATCGCCTCAACCTGCCGGGCCATGGCCTCGGCCTCGGTAAAGCGGCCGCCGTCGGAAAAGGAATCCGGCGTCACGTTCAGGATACCCATGATCCTGGGCGGGACGCCGGCAGGGCGGTGCCATATCGCGGGGGGTGCCGGAACGGCCACCCTTTACGCGACCGGGGTGGCCGTGGTCGCGGCCTGGCCCGCCTCGGCGATGATGCGCTCGATATCGACGAGCACCAGGGTCTCCCTTTCGAGCAGGGCCTTGGCCAGCCCCTTGAGCGCCGTGAGGTTCTCGGTGAGTATGGCGGTGACCTTCTCCTTGGCGCCCAGGACCAGTTTTTTCACCTCGTCGTCGATGCGCACCGCGGTGGCCTCGGAATAATCGCGGTGCTGGGCGATCTCGCGGCCCAGGAATATCTGTTCCTCCTTCTTGCCGAAGGAAAGCGGCCCCATGACCTCGCTCATCCCCCATTCGCAGACCATCTTGCGCGCCATTTCCGTGGCCCGCTCGATATCGTTGCCCGCGCCGGTGGTGATCTCGTTGAAGATGAGTTCCTCCGCCACCCGGCCGCCGAGCAGGATGCAGATGTTGTTCAGCAGGTAGCCGCGGGCGTACGTGTGTTTCTCGTCGATGGGCAGCTGCATGGTGAGCCCCAGGGCGCGGCCGCGCGGGATGATGGTCACCTTGTGGAGCGGGTCGGCGCCGGGCAGCAGTTTCGCCACCAGGGCGTGGCCGGCCTCATGATAGGCGGTGATCTCCTTTTCCTTCTCGGTGATGATCATGCTGCGCCGCTCGGTGCCCATCATCACCTTGTCCTTGGCCTGTTCGAGATGGGTCATGCCGATCTTCTCGGCGTCATGGCGGGCCGCGAGCAGGGCGGCTTCGTTCACCATGTTTTCGAGGTCCGCCCCGGAAAAGCCGGGGGTGCCGCGGGCGATGACCGCCCAGTCCACGTCCTCGGCGATCTGGGTCTTGTTGCCGTGGACCGCGAGGATCTTTTCCCGCCCCTTGACGTCGGGAATCGGCACCACCACCTGGCGGTCGAAGCGCCCGGGCCGCAGCAGGGCCGGGTCGAGGACATCCGGGCGGTTGGTGGCCGCCACGATGATGACCCCTTCGTTGGCCTCGAAGCCGTCCATCTCAACCAGAAGCTGGTTTAAGGTCTGCTCGCGTTCGTCATGGCCGCCGCCCAGGCCCGCGCCGCGATGGCGGCCCACGGCATCGATCTCGTCGATGAAGATGATGCAGGGCGCGTTCTTCTTGCCCTGCATGAAGAGGTCGCGCACCCGGGAGGCGCCGACGCCGACGAACATCTCGACGAAGTCGGAGCCGCTGATGGAGAAGAAGGGCACTCCCGCCTCGCCGGCAATGGCCTTGGCCAGCAGGGTCTTGCCGGTGCCCGGCGAGCCCATGAGCAGCACGCCCTTGGGGATGCGGCCGCCCAGGCGGGTGAACTTCTTCGGGTCTTTCAGGAAGTCGATGATCTCGTTCAGCTCTTCCTTGGCCTCGTCGATGCCGGCCACATCCTCAAAGGTGACCTTGGTCTTGTCCTGGTCAAGGAGCCGGGCGCGGCTCTTGCCGAAGCTCATGGCCTTGCCGCCGCCCACCTGCATCTGCCGCATGAAGAAGATCCAGACGCCGATCAGGAGCAGCATCGGGAACCAGGAGACGAGGACGGTGATGTACCAGGGGGTTTCCTCCTGCGGCTTGACGCGGATGTTGGTGTTCGCCTTGCGCAGCGCCTTGATGAGATCGGGGTCGGCCGGTGAGATCACCTTGAACTCCTTGCCCCCCGGACCCTCGCCGGCGATCTCGTTGCCCTGGATGGTGACCCGGCTCACGGCGCCCGATTCGACACTGGTGAGGAAGTCGCTGTAGCTCATTTCCACCGTCTGCGGCTGCGGCTTGTTGAACAGGTTGAAGAGCAGGATCATGGTGAGGCCGATCACCAGCCACAGGGAGAGATTTTTGTAAAAAGTGTTCAAGAAAGCCTCCTCAAGCGGTTTGTTGCGTCGGGTTGTCTCTCGCCGGCTGCGGGATACCGATCATTGGGCAGCCCGTGGGCGCACGCCTTCATCATAAGACAGCATCGGCGGAAAGTCCAGCCACGAGCCGCGCGGATTAGTGAAAATACTCCTGCACCGACTTGGCCTCGATGGATTCCTCCTGCACCGTGGCAATGGCCCGCGTCATGGATTCGGCACCGGCGATGGTGGTGGTGTAGGGTAGATGGTAATCAAGCGCCGCCCGCCGGATGGTGTAGGAATCCTCGGTGGTACGGGTGCCCATGGAGGTGTTGACGATCCACTGGATCTCCTTGTTCTGGATCTTGTCGAGCACATGGGGCCGGCCCTCCGAGATTTTGAACACCGGCTCGCAGGCCACCCCGTGCTCTGCCAGATAGGCAGCGGTGCCCCGGGTGCCGATGAGCGAGAAGCCGAGTTCCACCAGCCGTTTGGCAATGGGCACAATGGCCGGCTTGTCGGGATGGCGCATGCTCAAGAAGACGGTGCCCGAGGCGGGGATCGGCTGGCCCGCGGCGAGCTGCGACTTGGCAAAGGCGAGGCCCACGCATTCGTCCATGCCCATGACCTCGCCGGTGGACTTCATCTCCGGCCCCAGCAAAGTATCGACGTTGGCAAAGCGGTTGAAGGGGAAGACCGCCTCTTTCACGGCAAAGTGCTTCACCTCCACCTCCTTGGTCAGCCCGAGTTCGGCGAGGGTCTTGCCCAGCATCACCTTGGTGGCGAGCTTGGCCAGCGGCACACCGGTGGCCTTGCTGACAAAGGGCACGGTCCGCGAGGCGCGGGGGTTGACCTCCAGCACGTAGAGCATGTTCGCCTTCACCGCGAACTGGATGTTCATCAGCCCCTTGACCTTGAGTTCCCTGGCCATGGCCCGGGTGGCCTCCTTGATCTCCCTGATCATCTCCTTGGCCAGCGAATGGGGCGGCAGGACGCAGGCGGAGTCGCCGGAATGGATACCCGCCTCCTCGATGTGCTGCATGATGCCGCCGATGATGGTGGCAGAGCCGTCGGAGATGGCATCCACATCCACCTCGATGGCGTCTTTCAGGAACTTGTCGATCAGGATCGGGTGTTCCGGCGAGACGTCGATGGCGGTGGTCATGTAGTGGAGCAGGTCTTTTTCATTGTAAACGATGCGCATGGCCCGGCCGCCCAATACGTAGGAGGGGCGGACCACCACCGGGTAGCCGATCTCCTTGGCGATCTTGAGCGCCTGGTCGGTGGCCTTGGCGGTGCCGTTGGCCGGCTGCAAGAGGCCGAGCTTCTGGAGGAACTGCTGGAAGCGTTCGCGGTCCTCGGCCCGGTCGATGGAGTCGGGCGAGGTGCCGAGAATATTCACCCCGGCCTTGGCCAGGGGCACCGCCAGGTTGAGCGGGGTCTGGCCGCCGAACTGGACGATGACCCCCTCGGGCTGCTCCTTGGCGATGATGTTCAGCACGTCCTCGCGGGTGAGCGGCTCGAAGTAGAGGCGGTCCGAGGTGTCATAGTCGGTGGAGACGGTCTCGGGGTTGGAGTTCACCATGATCGACTCGATGCCCAGCTCGCGCAGGGCAAAGGAGGCGTGGACGCAGCAGTAGTCGAACTCGATGCCCTGGCCGATGCGGTTGGGCCCGCCGCCCAGGATCATCACCTTGCGCTTGGTGCTGTGGCGCGATTCGTCCTCCACCTCGTAGGTCGAGTAGTAGTAGGGGGTGTATGCCTCGAATTCGGCGGCGCAGGTATCGACCAGTTTGTAGACCGGTTTCTGCCCTTCCTTTTCCCGCCGCTCCCGGATGTCGTCCTCCGAGGTGCCGGTAAGGTGCGCGAGCTGGCGGTCGGAGTAGCCATACTGCTTGACCTGGCGGAGGAAGTCGCCGGTGAGACCGCCAAAGCCGGCGGCCTTGATCCGTTCCTCCATCTCGACGATCTGGCGCAGGTTGTTCAGGAACCAGGGGTCGATGCTGGTGAGGGAAAAGAGCTTGTCGATGCTCATGCCGCGGCGCAGCGCCTCGTAGAGCTGGAACATCCGTTTGGAGTTGGGCTTCCTGAGCGCGTTTTCCAGGTCCGGGTTGTCCATCCTGGCAAAGGCATTGAATTTCTGGTCGGCGCCAAAGCCGCTTACCCCGATTTCAAGGCTGCGCATACCCTTCTGGAAGGCCTCCTTGAAGGTACGGCCGATGGCCATGGTCTCGCCCACCGACTTCATGGCGGTGGTGAGCACGTCCTCGGCCTCGGGGAACTTCTCGAAGGTGAAGCGGGGGATCTTCACCACGCAGTAGTCGATGGTGGGCTCGAAGGCCGCGTAGGTCTCGCGGGTGATGTCGTTCTTGATCTCGTCCAGGGTATAGCCCACCGCAAGCTTGGCCGCGATCTTGGCGATGGGGAAACCGGTGGCCTTGGAGGCCAGGGCCGAGCTGCGGGAGACCCGGGGGTTCATCTCGATGACCATCAGCTCGCCGTCCGCCGGGTTCACGGCGAACTGCACGTTGGAGCCGCCGGTCTCCACCCCGATCTCCCGGATGATGGCGATGGCCGCGTCGCGCATGTTCTGGTACTCGACATCGGTCAGGGTCTGGGCCGGGGCCACGGTGATGGAGTCGCCGGTGTGCACGCCCATGGCGTCGATGTTCTCGATGGAGCAGATGATCACCACGTTGTCCGCCTTGTCGCGGACCACCTCCAGCTCATACTCCTTCCAGCCGAGCAGGCTCCGCTCCAGCATGACCTCGGAGTTCATGGAAAGGTCGAGGCCCGCCTTGCAGAGCTCTTCCAGCTCCTGGTGGTTGTAGGCGATGCCGCCGCCGGTGCCGCCCAGGGTGAAGCTGGGGCGGACGATGATCGGGTAGCCGATCTGCTCGCCGGCCGCCTTGGCCTCTTCCAGGGTATGGATGATGAAGCTTTCCGGCACTGCCAGGCCGATTTTGTGCATGGCGGCGCGGAAGGAGTCGCGGCCTTCCGCCTTCTTGATGACCGCGATGTTGGCGCCCAGGAGTTCGACGCCGTATTTGTCGAGCACGCCCAGTTCCGCCACCTTGATGGCGGTGTTGAGCGCGGTCTGGCCGCCCAGGGTGGGCAGCATGGCATCGGGCCGTTCGCGCTCGATGATCTTGGCCACCATCTCCGGGGTGATCGGCTCGATGTAGGTGCGGTCGGCGATCTCCGGGTCGGTCATGATGGTGGCGGGGTTGGAGTTGATGAGTACCACCTCGTAGCCTTCTTCCTTCAGGGCCTTCACCGCCTGAGTGCCGGAATAGTCGAACTCGCAGGCCTGGCTGATGATGATGGGGCCGGAGCCGATGATGAGGATCTTCTTGATGTCGGTGCGTTTCGGCATGGTCGTCGTGTTCCGGTTGAAGTTGCGGTTACTGCATCATGGCGATGAAGCGGTCGAAGAGATAGATCGCGTCGTGGGGGCCGGGCGCGTTTTCCGGATGGTACTGCACGGAAAAGGCCGGATATTTCTTGTGGCGGATGCCCTCGGCCGAGCCGTCGTTGAGGTTGATGTGGGTCAGCTCCACCTCGTCGGCCTTGAGGCTCGCCATGTCCACGCAGAAGCCGTGGTTCTGCGAGGCGATCTCGATCTTGCCGGTGGTGAGGTCCTTGACCGGCTGGTTGATGCCGCGGTGGCCGAACTTGAGCTTGTAGGTGGTGCCGCCGTAGGCCAGGCCCAGGAGCTGCTGGCCGAGGCAGATGCCGAAGATCGGTTTCTTGCCGAGGAGTTCCCGGATGGTCTCGATCACGCCGGGGATGCCGGCCGGGTCGCCGGGGCCGTTCGAAAGAAAGACGCCGTCCGGGTTCATGGCGAGGATCGCATCGGCCGTGGTGTCGCAGGGCACCACCTGGATGGCGCAGCCGCGTTCCGTCATCAGCCGGAGCTGGTTGTACTTGAGGCCGTAGTCGATGGCCACCACCTTGCACTTGCCCGGCGCGGCGGTGGCGAAGTTGGTGCCCAGCACCGGGCCGCTTGCGGTCCAGCCGTAGGGCTCCTTGCAGCTTACCTCGCGCACCAGATCGCGGCCCACCAGGCCGGGCGAGGCCTTGGCCTTGGCCACCAGCGAGGCGGGGTCGAGGTCGAGGGTGGAGACCACGCCCTTCAATGCTCCCACCACCCGGATATGGCGGGTCAGCGCCCGGGTGTCCACCCCTTCGATGCCGAGCACCCCGTATTTCTTGAGGAAGTCGGCCAGGTTCGCGGTGGCGCGGAAGTTGCTCGGATAGGGGCAGTATTCCTTGACGATGAAGGCCTGCACATGGACGCGGCTCGATTCCATGTCCGCCTCGTTGACGCCGTAGTTGCCGATGAGCGGGTAGGTCATGGTGACGATCTGGCCGGTGTAGGAGGGGTCGGTGAGCACCTCCTGGTAGCCGCTCATGCCGGTGTTGAATACGATCTCGCCGGTGGTCTCCCCCGGCCCGGTAAAGGAAACCCCTTCGAAAATGGTGCCGTCTTCCAGGGCGATCAGTGCTTTCATGTGGTTCCTTCTCTGCTATGGGTGTGCGCGGTGGTCACGATGCGGATGGGGCGGAGATCGTGGCACAGCAAGCAACAGGTTCTGGATATCCTTGCCGACGGGGCACCATGGGCGCTGTCGGTCATAATGATGATTTTCTCGCCCCTTGTCAACGCGTCAGCCCGTTGTGGGCCGAGGCATTGCAACCAGGGCCCGGAGCAATTGCGCCTGGCGTTTTGCCGCGCCCTGCTGATTCAACACCGCGGCGCGGGCCTTCTCGGCCGCTGCGGCGTATTCTTCCGGCTTGGCAGCCCAGTCGAGGATCCGGCTGGCGATCTCCGCGGCGTTGGCCACCGGAAAGCCGCCGCCCGCCTCTTCGAGCAGGGCCTTGGCCTCGGCAAAATCCTTCATGCTCGGCCCGTAAAGGACCGGCCGGCCCCAGACCGCGGCCTCGAACAGGTTGTGGCCGCCGCGCTCCACCAGACTGCCGCCGCAGAAGATATAGTCGGCCGCGGCATAGAGGCCAGCCAGTTCGCCCATGGTGTCCACCAGAATCACGTCGTGCAGGCGGACCTGGCCGGCGATGGCGCTCATGCGGTCGAAGCTCACGCCCTGCGCGCGAAAGAGCGCCTCGATTTCGGGCAACCGTCGGAGGTGGCGCGGGGCCACGATCCAGATCAATCCCGGTAACTCCCGCTTCAGGGTGCGGTAGGCCCCGATGAGCTGCGCCTCTTCGCCGCTGTGGGTGCTGCCTGCCACCCAGACCGGTGCCGCGGCCGGCAGCTGCAGTTCGGCGCGATAACGGGCGGCCGGATTCTCGGCAGGCTGGGCCGCGGCCAGGTCGTACTTGGCGTTGCCGGTGATCGTCACCCGGTCAGCAGGTGCGCCCAGGTTCCGGAAGCGCTCGGCATCCGCCGGGCCGATGGCCCCTATCGCTGCAAAGCGGCGCAGCGTCTTCTCGATCAGCCCGCCGATCAGGCGGTAGCGCCGCTGGGAGCGTTCGCTCAGCCGTCCGTTCAGCAGGGCCAGTTTGCAGTTCCGGGCCTCGGCCTGCCGCAGGATGGTTGGCCAGAGTTCCGTTTCCAGGCAGACGTAAAGGTCCGGCCGTATGGTTCGCAACGCCCTGGCCGCGAACAGGCCGAGGTCCAGGGGTGCGAAGATGCAGTATGTCGAGTCGCCCAGTTGTTGGCGGGCGACGTTACGCCCCTGCCGGGTGACGGTGGAGACGATCATGGTCGCCTCAGGTAACAGCCGCTTGATTTCCTCGATCAGGGCGCGGGCTGCCTGTACCTCGCCCACCGAGGCGGCGTGCAGCCAGAGGCGCGGTTTGCCGCCTTGCGGCAGCCGGTCAGGGTTATGGAGTCCGAGTCGCTGGCGCAGTTCCTCCCGGCGTGGTTTCGGGAGATATGATGGTAAAAAAAAGGGGGCCGCGGCGAGAAGGAGAAACCAACCAATGAACTGATAGAGTAGGTAACTCAATGACGTGACTACCTTTTTCTTGGGTGCCGCCCAGGCCCCGCGCTCAGGCAAAAATCACGTCATTAAACAGAATTTGTCGCTTTTCGTCAATAGGTTGGAGCTTAGAGTTTCGCGTTTAATAAAAAAATCTTGACATATCGAGCGGTTTGGATGGCCGCGCCCTTAAAGAGTCTTTGAGGGCGCGGTCCCTGGAGGCAAGAAACCAACTTCTTCCACCTGCTGACGGATGAGATCATGTTGACCCTTTGGCTTTCTTCGGACCGGGCCATGGCCATGGCGCTCGTGGCGGGGTCATCTTTTTGTCTGGACAGCAGGGATATTTTTGTCCGAAACTAAAAAAGAGAGGCGCGTTCTGTAACCTTGTTTGCCACGTGTCGTATCGGGGGAATCCCCACTCTCCGGGAATCTCCCTTGTGCGAGGGAGTTGTTATGACCATTTTGGTGTCTACAAATATCGCCGCAGAACCATATACGCTTGGCAAGGAGGAATTTCATGGATGCCTATGACATGGAACGCCTGAAAAATCTGCTGTTGGAACAACGACAGGAGATTTGCCGATACCGGCAGGATCTGGAATCGGATTGGCAGGCCCTGAGCGAGCGCGACGCCGAGAAGGAGGAAGAGGCGCAGAAGGCCGATCTCACCTGCCTTTTCGAACAGTTGGACAACCGGGAGCAGGAGGAAATCAAGGAGATTGACCGGGCATTGACCAAGATCGCGACAGCCACCTATGGCAGTTGTGAACAGTGCCGCAAGCCTATCCCCCTGGAACGGCTTGAGGCGCTGCCTTCGACCCGGTTGTGCGGCGTCTGCGCCCGCGAGGCCGAGAAAGAGCAGCGGCGGCCGGGGGTGGGGACGGAGCGGGGTGGAGTTCGTTAAGCATCATGCACACAAGAGGGCAGATGCCATGAAGTTGCCATTGCAGATCACCTACCGGAACATGGAACCCTCCGAGGCGGTGGAGGAGAGCATCCGCAAGTGGGCCAACAAGCTGGACCGCGTCTGCGACACCATCATGCGCTGCACCGTGGTGGTCGAGGCGCCTCGTAAACACCGGCAAACCGGGGGGCACTTCCATGTCCGGCTCGATATCACCGTGCCGGGCGGCGAGCTGGTGATCAACCGGGAGCCCGACCCGCACCATGCCTACGTGGACGTCTATGTCTGCATCCGCGACGCCTTTCAGGCAGCCGAACGCCAGCTGGAAGAATACGCCTGCCGGCGTAAAGGCGCCATTAAGGCGCATGAGGCGGTGCCCCACGGCCGGATCGCGGCGTTGGTTCCGGAAGAGGATTACGGCCGGATCGCCACCCCGGACGGCCGCGAGATCTACTTCCATCGCAACAGCGTGCTGGAGGCGGACTTCGACCAATTGGCCGTGGGCATGGAGGTTCGTTTTTTTGAGGAAGCGGGGGATCGTGGTCCGCAGGCAAGTACCGTGCGGCTGGTGGGCAAGCACCATCCCGCGGAATAAGTCCTTTCCCTCTCATGCCAGGGGCGTGGGGGAACCGCCTCCCTGGTGCGGCTACGGTTCGCCCGGCCTGCCGTCGAGCACCTCGCGCACCTTGTGGGTGAGGTCGGCGGCGCTGAACGGTTTGGCGATGAACTGCGTGCCCGGGTCCAGCACGCCATGGTGGACGATGGTGTTGTCGGTATAGCCGGACATGTAGAGCACCACCGTCTGCGGCCGTTGCCGGATGATCCGTTCGGCCATCTCGCGGCCGCTCATCCGGGGCATGACCACATCGGTGATGATCAGGTCGATGGCGCCCGGATGGCCCGCGCAGAGCGCCAGGGCCTCCTCGCCACCGGCTGCCGCCAGGGCCGTGTAGCCAGCCGCCTTCAGTATCCTGACGACAATATTGCGTACGGCCTCCACGTCTTCGACCACCAGGATGGTCGCCTCGGCTGCGGCCTGGACGACCTTCCGCGCGGGCGGCCCTGCTTTCGCTGTCTGGCCTTCGCTGCGCGGCAGGTATATCTTGAAGGTGGTGCCCAGTCCGGGTTCGCTGTACACCCAGATATAACCGTGGCTCTGTCTGACGATGCCGTAAACCGTGGCCAACCCGAGGCCGGTGCCCTTGCCAGCCTCCTTGGTGGTGAAAAAGGGCTCGAAGATGTGTTCCTTCGTCTGCTGGTCCATGCCGCAGCCCGTATCGCTCATCGCTATCATCGCGTAGGAGCCGGGCACGACGGCCGGGTGCTGGTCCACACAGGAGTCGTCCAGTTCGACGTTGCTCGTCTCGATGCTGAGCCGGCCGCCCGTGGGCATGGCGTCGCGGGCATTGACCGCCAGGTTCATGATCACCTGTTCGAGCTGGCCGGCATCGATCAGCACGGGGTAGAGATCGTCGGCGAGGAGGGTGACCAGGGTAATGTCCTCGCCGATCAGCCGGCGCAGCATTTTCTCGATGCCGCTGATGATCCGGTTGAGATCCGCGACTTTGGGTTGCATGACCTGCTTGCGGCTGAAGGCGAGGAGCTGGCGGGTAAGGGCGGCGGCGCGTTCGCCCGCCAGGCGAATCTCCTGGACATCGGCATGCAACTGCTTGTCGTGCTTCACGCTCTCCAGGGTGAAGCCGGCGTAACTGTTGATCACGGTCAGCAGGTTGTTGAAATCATGCGCCACGCCGCCGGCCAAACGCCCCACCGATTCGAGGCGCTGGGAGACCCGGAGCTGCTCTTCCGTCCGTCGCTGTTCGGTGACGTCGATCAAAACGCCGCGCAAACCGACAGGAATGCCGTTTTCCAGGGTTGCGCGCATGGTGGTGCGGACAAAGAAGGGTGTGCCGCTCTTGCCGATGGCGCGGAACTCGCACCCCACCGCTTCGCCCATCAGGGCCTCGGTAAAGCTGCTCAACATGGATTTCCGGTCATCCTGGTGAACAAAGCATTCGAACTGCCGGCCGACCATCTCGTCGGCAGTGTAGCCGAACTTGGCCACCGCCGGGCTGACATACTGGATGTTGCCTTCGGCGTCCAAGGAAAGGACCACGTCCTCCAGATTCTCGACCAGATCGCGATAGCGGTGTTCGGACCGCACCAGCTGTTCGTAGATCTGCGCGTTTTCCAGGGCCACCGAGGTGGAGTCGGCCAGGGCCTGAAGGATGCGAAGCTCTTCCTCGCTGGTCCGGTGCGGCCGTGCCCAGTAGTTGCCGATGGCGCCGATGGGCTCGACGCTGCGGATTGGCACCATGACGAGGCTTTTGACAAAGGTCGGGCGATAGGCATCCTGCGGGATCCGTGCATCGGCATAGATATCCGCGATTGCCGCCGGCTGGCGATGGATCATCACCCAGCCGCTGATGCAGGCCGCCATGGGGAATTTCTGGCCCTTCCAGAGCGGAGCGATGGCGTCCTCGTCCACGTAGTGGCAACGGTCGCCGTCCCGCAGGACGAAGGTGGCGCCGTCCGAGCCGACCAGGGCTCTGGCTGCCTGGCGGACGATGGCCGTGATCGCGTCGATGCTGCGCGTCCGCGACAGATCCTGGACGACCCGCACCAGACGCGCGAAGGGAAGATCGCTGCCCACCCGCGTTTCGTCCTCGCCACTGATAGCCGTCGTGTTGGACTGCGTCATCGTCCCGCCTCCATCCATCATGCCCTCCACAAAAGGGAGAGGCCCAGGTTGCTGCTCCTGCTTTTGTTTGTTATAGTTGAACCGGCCCATGCCCGTCAATACCTCTATCATCTCCAGTGGTTGCAGCCTGACACGACAGGAGGGGGCGGCAGACAATGCAAAAATGGCGACCCTTTGGGGTCGCCATTTTTGCGTGCTGCTCTGCGGCGGGACTTTAGATCTCTTCGGAGAGGGCCATGACCATGGCGCCCTTGGCCGTAGTATTGAGCGGGTCTTCGGCGATGCGCACTTCGGCCACGTCGATGGGCAGGGTAACGGACTTCAAGGTCTTCTCGAAGTGCTCCTTGAAGCCGGTGGGCAGCACGGTGCCGCCGGCCAGCACGATGGGCACGGGTTTGGCGATCTTCGGAATCTTGTCCGAGGAGTGCAGCACGTCCTGCAGGCTGTGGAGCAGGCTGTGCATGAGGTCGTCGTAGTAGATGTGCAGGGCGGTCTCGATCCGGTTCTTCGGGGTTTTGGCCAGGGAGAGCGCACCCTCCTTGATGGTCTTGATCTTGGTGGCGGGTTCGCCCACCGAGCTTCCGACCATCTGGTCGATGTAGTCGCCGCCCTTCTGGATGCTGTAGGTGATGACCGGCACCGAGAGGTAGGCCAGGCAGATGTTGCACATGCCGCCGCCCATGCTGATGCCGATGCCGGTGAAGTTGTCCTCGGCCAGTTCCGACATGACGGTGGCCAGGCCCTCGTTGATGGAGATCGGATTGTAGCCCACCGAGGCGAGGTACATCTTGAGGATCGACTCGTGGTAGACCACCGAGGTGGGGCTGTCGATGGGCTGGCCCGGCGTGCTGAAGCAGATGATCTCGCCGGGGTTCTTCGGCTTCTTGATCAGGGTGCTGATGATCGCCTGCAGCACGGTGATGCCTTCGTCCTCGCGGGAGCTCAACACGCCCTTTTCCATGGTGCGGCGGGTGTTGGTGTTGAACATGTTGGCGAAGTTCTCGGCCGAGTAGCCGAGGATGTAGAACATGTCGTTCTTCTCGAAGAAGGTCACCTCGTTTTCCACCAGGATCTTCTTGGTGAACTTCGAGTAAGGGATGGTGAAGAACGCGTTGAGCTGCTTGACCGTGTGGATGTTCTTGCCCTTGTTCTGGGCCATCACGATGTGGCTGGTGCCGATATCGAGGCCGACCGGGCCGGCGGGGCGCTCCGCATCCTCACCGATTTCCTTCTCCCGTGACACCACGCTTTTGTGCGACGCCTGGATCGCGGTATCGACATTGCCCATTTCTTCCGTCATCTTTTTTCCTCCCATGTTTCCTCTCTCCTGAAACCACTGCCGCCCTGAACCAGCCAGCCATGCGGCGTTCCGCCAGGCGGCGAGATGGATGGCATCCTCGCAAGAGCTCCACTACGGAAAATCAAAAACATTGTACTTTCGGAGTTATAAAAATTCTACTTTATTTTCGCCATGTTCGAGGGAATCTTGAAGATTTTTTACGGGCCGGGCGGAAAAAAGGTTGCATCCCTGCCAGGAATCAAGAAAAAGCAATGGGTTACCACCCGTTAAGGAACGCCATGCCGCCTGCTGTTGATTCCATTCTCGACCCCGCCAGCCTCCGCTATCCGGAGGAGTTGCCCATCACCGCCCATCGGGCCGAACTGGTCGCGGCCATCCAAAACAATCAGGTGGTGATCGTGGCCGGCGAGCCGGGGAGCGGCAAGACCACCCAGTTGCCGAAGCTGTGCATCGAGGCGGGCCGGGGCAAGCGCGGCCGGATCGGCTGCACCCAGCCGCGCCGCATCGCCGCCATCTCCATTGCCAGCCGGGTGGCCGAGGAGCTGGGGCCGACGGCTGCGGGGTTGGTTGGCTACAAGATCCGCTTCCGGGACGAGACCAGCCGCGCCACCCGCATCAAATTCATGACCGACGGCATCCTGCTGGCCGAGGCGCAGCACGACCGGCAGCTCAAGGCCTACGACACCATCATCGTCGATGAGGCGCACGAGCGCAGCCTCAACATCGATTTCCTGCTGGGCTTACTCAAGCAGTTGCTCGTAAAAAGGCCCGAGCTCAAACTCATCATCACCTCGGCCACCATCGACACCGCCAAGTTCGCCAGGGCCTTTGGCAACGCCCCCATCATCGACGTGGCCGGCCGCGCCCATCCGGTGGAGGTGCGCTACCAGCCCCTCGACCCGGCGCGGGAGGAGGAGGGCGAGGAGACCTACGTGGATCAGGCCATCGCCGCGGTGCTCGCCCTGCGCCAAGAGGATCGCCAGGGCGATATCCTGATCTTCATGCCCACCGAGCGGGACATCCGCGAGACGGTCGATGGCTTGAGCGAGGCGATCCGCCAGGCCCGCCTGCGCCACGGCGGCAGCGAGGCCACGGTGCTGCCCCTCTTCGGCAGGCTCTCGCCGGGCGAACAGACCCGGATCTTCCAGCCGGTGCGGGGGCAGAAGATCGTGGTGGCCACCAACGTGGCCGAGACCTCGATCACCGTGCCCGGCATCCGCTACGTGATCGATACCGGGCTGGCCCGCATCGCCGGCTACAACCCCCGGGCCCGCACCCACAAGCTGCCGGTGGTGGCGGTTTCCCGCGCCAGTTGCGACCAGCGCAAGGGCCGCTGCGGCCGGGTAGGGCCGGGCATCTGCATCCGGCTCTACAGCGAGGAGGAGTACCTGGCCCGGCCGGAGTTCACCGCTCCTGAGATCGTGCGCACCAACCTGGCCGAGGTGATCCTGCGCATGATCTCGCTCCATCTCGGCGACCCAGCGAGCTTCCCCTTTGTCGATCCGCCCTCGCCCCGCGCCATCCGCGACGGCTATGCCCTGCTCATGGAACTGGAGGCCATCGACGAGCAGCAGCGCCTTACCAGGGTCGGCCAACTCATGGCCCGGCTGCCGCTCGACCCGCGCATCGCCCGGATGATCATCGAGGCGCGGGAACAGAATGCCCTGCGCGAGGTGGCGGTGATCGCCGCGGCCTTGAGCATCCAGGACCCGCGGGTGCGGCCGGCGGAGAAGGAGGGCGCGGCCGACGCGGCCCATGCCCGCTTTGTCCACCCCCACTCCGACTTCCTCTTCTTCCTCAACCTGTGGGACACCTACCACCAGACCCTCACGAAGATCAAGAGCCAGTCGCGGATGCGCAAGTTCGCGAAGAGCCATTACCTCTCCTACCTGCGGCTGGCCGAGTGGCTGGACATCCACGAGCAGATCGCGCGCATCCTCGCCGAGGAGCCGGGCTTTGCCATGAACACCGTACCCGCTCCCTGCGACGCCATCCACCGGGCGCTGCTTGCCGGCAATCTGCGCAACATCGGGCTCAAGAAGGAGAAGAACAGCTATCAGGGGGCCGGCGGCCGCGAGATGGTGATCTTCCCCGGCTCCAGCCTTTACAACAAGGGCGGCCAGTGGATCATGGCCGCCGAGGTGGTGGAGACGACGAGGCTCTACGCCCGCACCGTGGCGAACATCCAGGTGGAGTGGCTCGAACCCCTGGCCCGGCCGCTGTGCCGCTACGCCTACAGCGACCCGCACTGGGAGAAGCGGCGCGGCCAGGTGGTGGCTCTCGAAAAGGCGACCCTCTTCGGCCTGGTCATCGTGGCGGGCCGCAAGGTGAACTACGGCCGGATCAAGCCCGCGGAGGCGCGGCAGATCTTCATTCACGCCGCCCTGGTGGAAGGCGAATTGCAGGGGGATTACGATTTTCTTGCCCACAACCGCACCCTGGTGGCCGGCCTCCAGGCGCTGGAGGAGCGGGTGCGGCGCCGCAACGTGCTGGTCGATGACCAGGTGATTTATCGGTTTTACGACGAGCGCCTTGGCGGCGATGTCTGGGATCAGGCGGGGTTGCGGCGTTTTTTGAAACAGCCCGGTGCGGACCAGCGATTGCGCCTCACCGAGTCCGATCTTCTCCGTCAGCTGCCGGAGACTCACGAGTTGGAACAGTTTCCGGCCCGGCTCCTTCTCGACGGCGTGGAACTGGCCCTTGCCTATACCTTTGCCCCGGGCAGTGAGGAGGATGGGGTGACGGTGGCGGTGCCGCTCCATCTCGTCGGCCATCTGCGGCCCGAGGTTTTCGAGTGGCTGGTGCCGGGGTTGCTTTTGGAAAAGATCACCTTCCTGCTGAAAAGCCTGCCCAAGTCGCTCAGGCGGCCGCTGATCCCGGTGCCGCAGGCAGCGGCGCGGATCGCCGCGGAACTGACGCCGTATCGGGGTTCGCTCTACAGCGCCATGGCGCAGTCGGTGCAGGACCTCTATGGAGTGCGGATCACGCCGGCGGATTGGGCCATCGATACCCTGCCGCCCCATCTCCGCTTCCGTTTTCAGCTGGTGGACAGCCGCGGAAAAGTGCTCAAGGAGAGCCGCCACTTTCAGGAGATTCGCGCCATGGAGTCGGTGGCGATTGCGGACGACCGCGAGGTCGCGGCCCTGAAGCGCCAGTGGGAGCGGGATGAGGTGCGGCCCGAGACCCTGCCCGAGGTGCCGGCGCGGTTGCCGATCACCGATGCTGCGGGGCGCCTCGCCGGCTACCTCTACCCCGGCCTCGAACCGGGGGAGGGCAATCGGGTAGGGTTGCGCCTTTTCCGCGAACAGGCCGCGGCCCGGCAGGCCACCACTGTGGCCCTCTGCCATCTTTACAGCCAGGAGTTCAAGCCGGCGCTCAAGTCGATCAGAAAGGAGTGCGCCGTCCCCCGCCAGCATTGGGCTCTCTGCGAGGGGCTCGGCGGCCACGATGAACTCAATGCCGCGCTCTGGGACTTTGTGCAGAAGGAGATGTTCGGGGTGCGGGAGGCCACGGTGCCGGGGCCGGCGGACTTTGCCCGGCAGGTGGCGCAGGTGCGGCAGCAGGGCATTGCCCTGCTGGCCAAGAAGGCCTTCGCGCCGGTGCTGGCGGTGTTGCAGGCGCGGCGGGAAACCCTGGACGCCATCAGCCGTCTGCAGGGTCAGGCCAAGGGGCCGGCCGGCCGTGCGGCGGATTTTCGCGAGGCCGTGGCCGCCCTGGTACCGCCCGATTTTCTCAACCGGTACACGCTCGCGCAACTCGCCAACCTGCCGCGCTATCTCAAGGCGCTTCGGTTGCGGCTGGAGCGGGCCCAGGTGGACCGGGCCAAGGACGAGGCCAAGGCCAGGCAGCTTGCCCCCTTTGAGGAGCGACTGGCGCGGGTGGGCGATACGGCCGCGATGAGCGCGGCCAAGCAACGGCAACTGGCCGAATACCGCGAGATGGTCGAGGAGTTCAAGGTGAGTCTTTTTGCCCAGGAATTAAAGACCGCCTATCCGGTTTCGGCCAAGCGGCTCGAAGAAAAGTGGCGGGAGTTCGAGTTGCTGCGCTGAGGCGCGCCCCAGCCGCGGGACAGGGCGTTTTCCGTGGCGGCGCGGTGTTGTTGTGTTATAGTTTAGTTCATCCTATGTGCCGGCAGCGAGTCATGGGCGGTTGATCGGGACGACGGACGCGATGGGGCCTCACAAATCAGCACCAGACCAGCATCTGCAGCAACTCTTCGACGCGGTCCAGGCCGGGCTCCTGCACTGCGACCAGGGGTACCGTGCGGTCTTTGCCAACCAGAGCGCAGCGGCCATCCTGGGCCGGCCCGCCCACGCGGCCACCGGCCAACCCTGTCATCAGCTTCTTTTCGGCAGCAATACTCCCTGTGAAGGATGCCCCACCGGCCCGGACAAGGGGGCGGAGCCCCGGCGTCACTCCATCTCCTTCAATCGGCCGGAAGGCGATATCTACCTGCGGGTCTTCTGCTACCCCTGGCAGGAGCAGTTCCTCCTGACCCTCCACGACGTTACCCAGGAAATCACCCTGCTGCGCCAATCCCATCTCGACCGCAAGGAGTTCCAGGCCAAGAATATCCTGCTGGAGCGGCGGCGGCGGCTGAATGCCGAAGAGCAGGAGTTCCTGGCCCAGCTCATGGACAGCCTGCCCGATGTCATGCTCACCGTGGATGCCAATTTTTCGGTGCAGCGGAAGAACAGCGCCTTGGCCACCATGGGAGCCGGGCAGCATCCGACCCACTGTTATGCCATCTTCGGTCATACCCAGCCGTGCCCCGCCTGCCCTGCGGCCTCGGGCTTTGCCAGGGCCGATGGCTATAAAAAGAGCCAGGCGCTCGGCGGACGGGTCTTTACGGAAATTTTCTCCGTGGCGCCCAATGGCCAGGGCGGGCTGCTGATCTTCCGGGACATCACCCGGCAGTTCGACCTCATCAACCAGATCCGCTCGCACCAGCAGGAGATCGCCCGCAAGAACAAGATTCTTTCCCTGCTCGTTGATTTCGGCACCTACCTGCATAAAGGGAGCGATGTCCAGGAGGTGGTCGATTATTTTCTCGATACCGTGCTGCCCAAGTTGCACCAGGGCGCGGTGGCCCTTTTTGTCCAGGATATCCGGGCCGGCAATCTCTGGCTTGCCGAGCAGCGCCACATGGCGGAGGAGGAGTTCACGTCGTTGACCAAGGCGTGCCTTGGCCGGGGCGCGCAGACCTGCAAGGCCGATGAATGCATTGCCGAAGGGATGCTGCCCTGGCGGCAGAGCCGGCGGATTCCGTTGATGGGCGCCAAGGGACAACTGGTGGGGTTGGTGCTCTTCGAGGGTGAGATGGGCGAGGAGGAATTGGGGTTCCTCCGGCTGGTCACCGAGCCGTTGGGGGCCTATTTTCAAAACCAGCTGCTTTTCCGCCAGCTTGAGGAGAAGGCGAACAAGGATGCCCTGACCGGCCTCTTCAACCGGGGCTATCTGACCATGGCCCTGAGTGAGGAGCGGCAGAAGCTGGAAAAGTACGGCATCCATCACGCGGTGGTGGTGGCGGATATCAACGGACTCAAGCGGCTCAACGACCAGCATGGCCATGAGTGCGGTGACGTGTTGATCGTTGCCGTTGCCGCGGCCATGCAACGGTCTCCGCGCGCCAGCGATGTCGCGGCGCGCATCGGCGGTGATGAGTTTGTCATCCTGCTCACCAACACCACCGATGCCGAGGCGGGGCATTTTGTGACTCGCCTGCAACAGGAGGTCTTTCAGTATCTCACGATCCCGCTGCAGAATGGCACCGACTTTGCCGTCACGGTGAGCATCGGCAGTGCGGGCTCCGACAGGTATCCGGTGGAATCCCTGTTGGCGGAAGCGGATCGGCAGATGTATGCGGCGAAAGAAGCCTTCTACCTGGCCAGGGGCGGGCGACGTTAACGAAATGCCCCGCAACGTGGCGGGATCGCCCCTGCGCAACATTCTATTGCCGGAAGCGGAGCATTAAGGTAACTTACCTTTCTTGGGCGATTTTCGTGCGGTGATCGTGTCGTGTGATGGGGGGCTGCCGTAATGTCGAAGAACACCAGTCCACAGTTCGAAAAGGGTATCGCCTCCCTGGTGGAGATGACCGACGCCCTGCTGCGGGGCGAGTTTCGGAAGGATCTGCCGGAACTCGATGCCGAGGGGGTACTTTCGAGCCTGGCTCTGAAGATCAATACCATGCTGGTCAACATGCAGACCGTGCAGGAGCCTTTGGCCAGTGCCGGCGAGCAGGCGCCCTGTGTGGTCAGTCATGCCCAGGATGTGGTGCAGCTCATGGAGCAGACCACGGGCGCGGTGCTGGACAAATCCGACAAGATCATCGTCGATGCCGAGGCGCTGGAGGCGATGCTCAAGGAGGGAAGCGCCGATCAGGCCGCCATGCTGGCGGCGTTGATGGCCATGAAGGCGGCGATGTACGACATCATTGCCTCTCAATCCTACCAGGACGTGGCCCGGCAGAAGATGGAAAAGATCGTGGCCGACCTGAACCAGATCCGCGACTGGCTCATCGAGGTGCTGGTGATCCTCAACATCAAGAAGGACAGCTCGGCGGAAAACGTGGAGAAGAAAAAGGAACTGCTCCGCGAGGTCCAGGCCGCCAGCACCCCGCCCATGAAGCAGGACCTGGTGGACGACCTGCTGGCCGAGTTCGGGTTCTGATCAGGAGCCGAGAATTAGCAACGACGAAACAATGAAGAGAGAGGGCCAACCGGCTCTCTCCCTTTTGTATTTGCTTAGGGATCTTCCTGTTGTCGGCAAATTTGTCTACGCCGCCAGCTTGAGGCTTACTTTGCGGCCCAATCGAGATTCCAGGGTGATGAGCATTTCCAGGCTGAATTTCTCCCACTTGCCGCGTACCAGATCGGAAACCCGCGATTGTGAAATGCCGAGCCGTTCGGCGGCGGCCACCTGGGTGAGGCCGTTTTTTTCGATGTAGGCGCGCAGGTCGCTCATGAGGCTGGCGCGCATCTGCAAGATGGCCGCCTCGGCGGCGTCAAAGCCAAGGTCTTCGAAGACATTGCCCGATGAGGGCGTGATTTTTTCTTTCATGGTTTCCCTCCGATCTGGCGATAGCGTCGGCGTGCGATTTCAATGTCCGCCTGCCTCGTTTTCTGCGTTTTCTTCTGGAAGGCGTGCAGCACGTAAACCGAGTCGCCGAACTTGGCCACATACAGCACGCGCCACTCGCCCAAGACGTGGATTCTGATCTCACATGCCCCTGAACCGACCGCAGCCATCGGCTTCCAGTCGGACGGGTTCAGGCCGCGTTGGATGGCGGCAAGCTCGAAACCCGCGGCTCTTCTGGCTTCCGCCGGAAAATCCTTTAGGTCTTCCAGGCTTGAGCCAATGAATTGCAGCGCCTTCATGATTTGGATGATATATCAAAACTTAGATAATATCAAGGTTCTTATATAACAGATTTGCGTTAGTAGTGGTAGCGGAGCTGGGCGATGAGCACCGCGTCTTCCGTGACCTTGTAGACAATGCGGTGTTCGTCGTTGAGGCGGCGGGACCAATAGCCGGCCAGGGCGTGGCGCAGCGGTTCGGGCTTGCCGATGCCCTGGAAAGGATGGCGCTGGATTTCCTTAATCAGCGTGTTGATGCGCAGGAGCATCGTGCGGTCGGTTTGCTGCCAGTAAAGGGAATCCTCCCAGGCGTGCTCCGCGAAGATGAGTTTCACTTGGCGAGCTTCCGTTCCGTGCCTTTGCCGCCTTCCAGTTCGGCCACCGATTCCAGCAACCGCCTGGCGCTCTTGGGGCTGCGCAGCAGATAGGCGGTCTCTTCCAGGGATTTGTAATCCTCCAGCGACAGCATCACCACGGCCTCGTCCTTGCGGGTGATGATCACCGGCTCATGGTCGGCGCAGACCTGCTTCATGGTCTGGGCCAGATTGCCGCGGGCCGCGGTATAGGTGATGGTGTTCATGGCGCCTCCTGTGTGTACAGAATAATGTACAGTAAGGGGCAGAGGATTGTCAAGCGTCAGGCGGGAGTGCCAGGCCACACATTGGTTATGGATGGTGCCCAGTTGCAGTTCCGCCTCCGAGGCGCGGACATAGAGCGGCCCGGCCGGCGATGGACTAACGAAACTAAACCAGCCGTACCGGGCCGGGGTACTGCGCTACCAGCGCATCGGCGGTGAGTAGGACTATTCCCTCGACCAGGGCCTGGGCAACGAGGATGCGGTCAAACGGGTCTTTGTGGATGGCAGGCAGGCAGTCTATCGAAACCGCATGCTCCCCGCTGATTGCCAGTTCCTGATAGCCGTTGTCCAGCAGCTCCCGGCGCAGCACCCTGGCGTCCACCCGAAAATCGGCCCGGCCAAGGCCCTGCTTGATGCCGATTTCCCACAGGCTGGCCGCGCTGAAAAAGAGCTCGTTCTCCGGATCTTCCAGCAAGGTGCGGGCGGCGGCGGACAAGCGGTCGGGCGAGCCGGCTGCCCAGAGCAGCAGGTGGGTGTCCAGCAGCAGCTTCATCCTTCACCACCAAAAAGCTGTTTGATTTCCTCGCTGCCCATCTGATCGAAATCATCCGGAACCGCAATCTGTCCAGCCAGGAAGCCCAGTCTCTTGACCCGTTCGGCCGAGGGAGCATCCAGCCTGGTCACCTTGACCAGGGGCTTTCCGGCCTTGGCGATGATGAAGGAATCCCCTTTGACCGCCTGATCAACCAGGCGCGACAAGTGCGTTTTTGCCTCGTGGATATTGACCGTGTGCATGGCGTGCCTCATTGGACTAAGTTTTGTTAGTTTAGTTTAACAGGAGAGGGATGCATATTTCCAGATATTTTTTCAGGAAGCGGGGCAGGGCGGGGCAGTCCGCCAGGATAGCGCGGTGATGGAATCAGGAACGCACGAACTCGAGCAGAGGCCGGTAGTCGTGACGATCCGCCGCGCGAAGCGCTGTGATATATTGTTGCCGGCAATCTCCGGCATGGGTCAGATTCCTGCTCCCCCAGGTGAAACGGGGACGACCAAGAACATGCACAAGGAGAAGATCAGCCATTAACCTGGCATGACGGCCATTGCCATTTGCAAAAGGGTGGATGGACACGAGACGGTGGTGAAAGCGAGCGGCAATCTCATCGGGTGGATAGCTGCCAAATTCAATCCAGACTTTTGCATCCTCCAGCAAATCCTTGAGCGCCGGGCGGATGGTTCGCCAGTCTATCCCGATATTCTTGCCGCTCCGGCGAAACTCTCCTGCCCATTTCCAGACATTTCCGAACATCCGCCGGTGGAGCTTGCGGATAAAGTCGGCGCTGAGCAGGTCCTTTGGCTTGCGGCGCAAGGCCCAGGCTTCCGCTTCGGCGATATTGTCCTGTTCCCAGCGATCGAGTTCGCTTCGGTTGGTGATATGGGGGAGAAGCAGGCCGCCCGCCTCATCGGGGTCTATCGGCGTCGCGCCTGGCGGGTAATCATAGATCATGATCATCTTCCCACAATTCTTTCGGCATCTCCTGGATCAGGACGTTTACTTCCTGTTCAAGCGTTTTTTGCTGTTCGCTCGCGGAGAGCTGCTGCGCCTCAAGAAGCATCGAGTGCGAGACCGATGCCAGGCGTTTTGGGGCCAGAATTTTTGCCCGCCGGCGCACAATATCGGCCAGGCTATCACGGGGCACTACGGCGTAAATAAAAACGCAATCCAGGGCCTCGGCCGCCTGCCGCATGGTCTTGATGGTAACGGAGCCGGCCAGTTCTTTTTTTTCAAGGGTGGTGATCCATGGCGCGGAAACGCCCAGCCGCCGGGCGAACTGTTTCCCCGACATTCCCAGGGCCTCCCGGATGGCGCGCAGCCACCCCCTGGCCGGGCGTTGCGCGTCGCGGATGCACGCGAGCCGCGCCAATGTTGTTTCGAGCTGCTGTTGTATCAATCGCTTATGGGATGGCTTCATTTTTTAACCTTTAAGCTAATTATTTTTTGATATTATTAATCTATAAACTAATTATATCAAGAAAAAATTAACCTGTACCGCAAGCAGTTTTCTCTGTAACTGCCAGTCCTGGTGGTGGGAGGCGAGGTTTTCCGGGACCGGGCGAAGAGCCGGGCAGTTAGTGGGATACCACACGGAATCCCCCTTTGGGGCTCTGGTCTGCAATAGAGCTGACCCGCTTTTGGGGACAACCAGAAAGGGTCAGAAGGGAAAGGAGAGCTACCCCAGGCGGAAAAGCGAAGCTATTTGTGCGGGGTGCCCAGTTGCAGTTCCGCGTCCGAGGCGCGGACGTAGAGCGGGCCGGCGGTGGGGGCGAGAAATATCTGCTGGTGGAAGAGGGGGATGGCGAGTTGGCCCACGGCAGAGGCGCGGGCGTGGAAGCGGGTTGGATCGGCAAAATGGGCGAGTGAACCGAGTTGGTCTGTGAGCAGGTCGTGGTAGAGTTCCGCCCCGCTGCCGAGGAGCAGGGTGGGTTCGGTGAGGCGAGCGGCCAGGGCGGCGGGCGCTAGGGCCAGGTAGTCGCTCTGCCGCTTCATTTCACCGGCCGCGTTCTCGCGGTAGAGGGCGGCGTAGACCTCTTTTTTGCGGGCATCGATCAGGGCGCAGACCGGCAGCCCCTGGCCCTTGCCCTGGCTGGCCAAGGCGTCGAGACTCGGCACGCCGATCAGCGGTTTGCCGGTGGCCATAGCCAGCCCCTTGGCGGTACTCAGACCGATGCGCAGGCCGGTGAAGCTGCCGGGGCCGAGGCTTATGGCAATGGCGTCGATTTGCGGCCAGTCGATTTTGGCCTCGCGCAGCAGTTGGTCGATGGCCGGCAGGAGGTGCCGGGCGTGGGTCTGGTTCGCAGCGATGGCTTGCTCGGCCAGGCAGCCGGCCGGGGTGATCAGGGCGACGCTGCCGCTCACGCCCGAGGTTTCAAGGGCCAGCAGCAGCGGCGGGGTATGGGCGATATCGCCTGCCACGGCAGGATCAGCCGCGGCCCATGAGGCGCATGATGTCGTTGTAGAAGACAAAGAACATCAGCGACACCAGCAGCACCAGCCCGACCTGCTGGAGCATCTCCCGGGTCTTCATGCTGAGCGGCCGGCGCATGATGCCCTCCACCGTGAAAAAGAGCAGGTGGCCGCCGTCCAGGATCGGAATCGGGAAAAGGTTCAAAATGCCGAGGTTGACGCTCAATAACCCCATGAAATAGAGGAGGTTCATCCAGCCCGCCTCCATCTGCTGGCCCGCGAGTTGGGCGATGAGGATCGGCCCGCCCAGTTCCGAGGCCGGCACCACCTTCTGGATGATCTTGACCAGGCTAAGAAGGGTGAGATAGATGAGGTTCCAGGTCTGACCGAGTCCTGCGCCCAGGGCCGTGAAGAGCGAGACCTTTTCGAAGACCAGTTCCTCGGAGCGGGTGATGCCCAGCAGATAGCGCTCCCCGACCTTTTCGCCGAAGATGTTCTTCACCTCCTGCCGGGTGGGGGTGCCGGTGGTGGTGATGGTCTCGTTGCCGCGTTTGAGCACCAGAGTCACCGGGGCGCCGCTGCCTTCGCGGACGATCTCGGAGATCTGCTCCCATTCGGTGGTGGGCTTGCCGTTGATCGAGAGAATCTCGTCGCCGGCCACGATCCCGGCCGTAGCCGCCGGCGAGTCCGGGGCGACCTGGCCGATCCTGGTGCCGGGGATCGGCTGCGGCAGGCCGGCAATGGCGTAGATCAGGAAAAAGAGCAGCACGGCAAAGAGCAGGTTGAAGATGGGCCCCGCAGCCACGATGCAGAAACGCTGCCACAGCGGTTTGTCGCTGAAGGCGCGGCCCGCCTCGGCCGGTTCCACCTCGTCGCCCGGATTCTCGCCATACATCTTCACGTAGCCGCCCAGCGGAAAGGCGCTCACCAGGTATTCGGTCTCGCCGACCTGCTTGCCGAAGAGCTTGGGTCCGAAGCCCAGCGAGAAGCGGAGCACCTTGACCCCGAAGAGCTTGGCAAAGATGAAGTGACCGAATTCATGGACAAAAATTAGCAGGCCCAGGACGATGACAAAGGAGATGATCGAGTTCATTGGGGTTCCATCTAGGGGGTGGGGGTTGACGGTGCCGCTTCGCTGCCTTCGCCAGCCAGCCGTTGCCGCATCTTGAGTTGCAGGGCTTCCACCACCGATTCAGCCAGCATCCGGGCGGCAAGATCGGCTTCGAGCACGATGGAGAGGGTGGACGCCTCCTTCTTTTCCACCCGGTTCACCGCCTCTGCCACTACCAGGGCAATCTCCGGAAAGCGGATCTTCTTGGCCAGGAAGGCGTCCACCGCCACCTCGTTGGCGGCGTTAAGCACCGCCGGCAGGGTGCCGCCCCGTTTGCAGGCCTGGTAGGCAAGCTGCAAGGCCGGGAAGCGGGCGAAATCAGGCGGTGTGAATTGCAGGTCGTGGGCCTTGGCGAGGTTGAGCCGCGGCAGGCCGAGACGGAGGCGTTCCGGATAGGAAAGGGCGTAGATAATGGGAATGCGCATGTCCGGGATGCCGAGCTGCGCCATCACCGAGCCGTCGATGTACTCCACCAGCGAGTGGACAATGCTCTGCGGGTGGACGAGCACCTCGATGTTCTCCACCGAAATGTCGAAGAGCCAGCGCGCCTCGATTACCTCCAGTCCCTTGTTCATCAGGGTGGCGGAGTCGATGGAGATCTTGGCGCCCATGTCCCAGTTGGGATGGGCCAGGGCCGCCTCCGGCGTGACCTGCCACAGCTCGCGTTCGCTCTTGTTGCGGAAGGGGCCGCCCGAGGCGGTGAGGATCAGCCGGCTCACGTCTTCCCTGCGGCCCGCTTCCAGGGCCTGGGCAATGGCGCTGTGTTCGCTGTCGATGGGCAAGAGGCGCACCCCTTTCCTGGCCACCGCGGCCATGACCAGATTGCCGGCCATGACCAGGGTTTCCTTGTTGGCCAGGGCGATGTCCTTGCCCGCCTCGATGGCCGCCATGGTCGGAGTGAGTCCGGCGGCGCCGACAATGGCCGAGACCACGGTGTCCGCCTCCGGCAGGGCGGCGACTTCTTCATTGCCGGTGGTGCCGGAGACGATGCGGTCGCCCCAGCCGGAAGGCAGGCTCTGCACCAGGTCGCCCGCCAGTTCCGGGTTGCCGATCGCAACCTTGACCGGATTGAAGGCGATGATCTGTTCGCGGAGCAGGGCGATGTTGCTGCCGGCCGCCAGGCCGACGATGCGGAAACGGCCGGGGAACTGCCGCACCACGTCGAGGACGTTGCGGCCGATGGAGCCGGTGGAGCCGAGCAGGGCGAGATGTTTGGTCATGGCGCGGTCCCTTCCTTACAGCACGCCGAGAATGAGCAGGTAATAGAGGACCGGGGTCGCGAGCAGCAGGGAGTCGGCCCGGTCGAGGATGCCGCCATGGCCGGGCAGCAGGGTGCCGGAGTCCTTGACGCCCATGGCGCGCTTGAGCACCGATTCGGCCAGATCGCCGGCCGCGCCCACCACGGCGAGGATCAGGCCCGCCACTGCCGATGACAAGAGGGTGATGGACGGCAGGAGCAGTGGGCCGGCGATCATGGCAACGGCGATGGCGAGGCCCAGGCCGCCCAGCAATCCTTCCACCGTCTTGTTGGGGCTGATGGCCGGGCAGAGCTTGCGGCGGCCGAAGTTTGAGCCGGTGTAGAAGGCGCCGGCGTCACTGGCGACGATGATGAGGGTCAGCAGGATGACCCAGCGGTTGCCGCTGGACAGCTGGAAGAGCAGGGGCAGATGAGCGGCGCCGAAACCGATATAGAGGGTGCCAAAGGCGGCGCGATTCAGGAAGGTGAAGGGGTCGCTCAGCCGCTGGTAAGCGCGCAGGGTAAGGAAGGTAAGGCAGCAGAAGGCCAGGACCATGGCCGCGCTCACCATGGGCAGGCGGCCGAAGAGCGAGGCCAGCAGTGGCAGGGATGCGGCGAGGATGACGAAGGGGCGCAGCGCCAGCTCGGTGGCGCCGGTCAAGGCCATGGCGCAGTATTCATGGAGTGCCATGAGGCCGAGGCCGCAGGCCACCAGCCAGAAGGGCAGGGCCTGGCCGTAGAGGAGGAGCAATAACCAGCCGGCACCAAGGACTATTCCGGTAAGGAGGCGTTCCATCGCGTTCAGTCCCCTGCCACCTGGGCCCCGGTCTTGCCGAAGCGCCGTTGCCGGCCCTGATAGTCCGCCAGGGCGGCGAGGAACTGCTCCTTGCGGAAGTCGGGCCAGAAAATGGGGGTGAAGTAGAGTTCGCTGTAGGAGGTCTGCCAGAGCAGGAAGTTGCTGAGGCGGGCCTCGCCGCCGGTGCGGATGAGCAGATCCGGGTCGGGCAGGCCGGCGGTGTAGAGCTGCTCGCCGAAGCGTTCCTCGGTGATCGCCTCGGGCCGGATGGTGCCGTCCAGACATTGCTGCGCCAGCCGTTGGGCGGCGCGGACGAGTTCGCTCCTGCCGCCGTAGCTCAAGGCCAGGTTGAGGATGATGCCGGTGTTGGGCGCGGTCTTGTCGATCGCCTTGGTCAGCAGGGTCTGTATGTCCTTGGGCAGCCGCTCGATCTCGCCGCTGCAGCGGAGGCGCACCCCTTTTTCCAGCATGGGGGCAAGCTGGCTTTCGAGATAGGCGCGCAGCAGGGTCATCAGCGCCTGCACCTCCATGGCCGGCCGGTGCCAGTTCTCGGTGGAAAAGGCGTAGAGGGTCACCGCCGTAATCCCGAGTTCACCGGCCGTCTCGACGATTTCGCGTACCGACTCGACCCCGGCCTTGTGGCCCATGGCGCGCGGCAGTCCGCGTTGTTCCGCCCAGCGGCCATTGCCGTCCATGATGATGGCGACGTGTCTGGGCAGCTTGTTGTGGTCGAGTTCGGTGGCAGGCATGGTCACTGGTGGGTTACGATCGCACAAATAAAAAAAGGATACCATGACGATATCCTTTGTGCACGGAGACTTTGCGGGGAATGCGGCGGAATGTCATGAGGCTAGACCTCCATGACCTCCTTTTCCTTCTCCGTCATGATCTCGTCGATCTTCTTGATGTGCTGGTCCGTGGCCTTCTGGGCCTCGTCCTGCAGCTTGAAGAACTCGTCCTCGGGCAGTTCCTTGTTACCCTTCTGCTTCTTGAGCAGGTCGAGGGCGTCGCGGCGGCAGTTGCGGATCGCCACCCGGTACTCCTCGCTGATCTTCTTCACCTGCTTGACCAGTTCCTTGCGGCGCTCCTCGGTGAGCTGCGGGATGGAGATGCGGATCACCTTGCCGTCGCTCGACGGGTTGAGGCCGATGTCGGAGGAGAAGATCGCCTTTTCGATGGCGCCGAGCAGTTGCGTGTCCCACGGCTGGATCACGATCATCCGGCTCTCCGGGATGGTGAGGTTGGCCACCTGGTTGAGCAGCATCGGCGAACCGTAGGCCGTTACCTTGATGCCGTCGAGCAGATTGAGCGAGGCGCGGCCGGTGCGGATCCTGGTCAGCTCGCGGCGGTAGGCCTCCATGCTGTGGTCCATCTTTTCGTTCATGGCGAGAATGGTTGGATTCATCTGCTACCCCCTGATCAGTGTGCCGATGGCTTCGCCGCACACCGCCTTCTTCATGTTGCCCGGCGTGTTCATGTCGATGACCAGAATGGCCGTGTCGTTGTCCATGGCCAGCGAGATGGCGGCGGCGTCCATCACCTTGAGGTGGCGGCGCAGCACCTCATCGTAGCTAAGCGTGTCGAATTTGACCGCGTCCCGGTGCTTGAGCGGATCCTTGTCGTAGACCCCGTCCACCCGGGTCGCCTTGCAGACGAGATCGGCATTGATCTCCAGGGCCCGCAGCATGGCGGCGGTGTCGGTGGTGAAGTAGGGATTGCCGGTACCGGCCCCGAATATCACCGCCCGGCCTTTCCGCAGGTGGTGGATCGCCTTCTGGCGGGAAAAGGATTCGCAGACCGTGAGCATCGGAATGGCGGAGAGCACCCGCGCCGGGACCCCATGGCGCTCCAGGGCGTCGTGCAGGGCCAGGGCGTTGATCATCGTGGCCAGCATTCCCATGTTGTCGGCCGCAGCGCGGTCCATGCCGCTGGAGGCGCCGGAGACGCCGCGGAAGATGTTGCCCGCCCCGATCACCAGGGCGACCTGCACATCAAGGGCGATCAGCTCCTTGATTTCCTTGGCCACGCAGTCGAGCACCGCGGTGCTGATGCCGAAGGCGGCGTCGCCCATCAGGGCTTCGCCGCTCAGCTTCAACAGGACGCGTCTGTACTTGCTCTTCGCCATGGCAGATGGTCCGGGCGGTTACGCGCCGACCTGGAAACGGGCGAAACGCTTGATGCCGATGTTCTCGCCCATCTTGGCGATGAGTTCGTTGAGCAGATCCTGCATGGAGAGATCCGGGTTCTTGACGAACTTTTGTTCCAGCAGGCAGTTTTCGGCAAAGAATTTGTCCATCTTGCCGCCCACCATCTTTTCGGCGATGTTCTCCGGCTTGCCGGAGTCGATGGCCTGCTGCTTGTAGATGTTGCGCTCGCGCTCGATGAGTTCGGGGGAGACGTCCTCGCGGCGGATGGAAACCGGGTTGGAGGCGGCGATGTGCATGGCCACGTTCCTGGCGAACTCGACAAAGGCCGGGCTTTTGGCAACGAAGTCGGTCTCGCAGCCGACCTCCACCATGACGCCGAGCTTGCCGCCGGCATGGATGTAGGTCTCGATCACGCCCTCGCTGGTGGCGCGGTCGGCCCGCTTCCGGGCCACGGCGAGCCCCTTCTGCCGCAGCAGGTCCACGGCTTTTTCCATGTCGCCGCCCGTGTCGGTGAGCGCCTTCTTGCAATCCATCATCCCCGCGTTGGTCTTGTCGCGGAGTTCCTTGACCATCTGGCTGGTTATCTGCACGGAGGTACCTCGTTCTGCTTATGGGTTCAACGTGAAAAAGGAAGGGGAACGGCCGGCGGGCTCCTGGTCGTGCGGCTGGAGCCCGCCCTCTGCCGGATTGTTATTCAGTCGCGGCCTTCTCGGCAGCCGCGTCCTTATCGGCGGTGTCCTTGTCGGCCGCAGCCTGGCGCTGCTCGCCGTACTTGGTCCGGCCGGCGAGCGCCGCATCGGCCATCCGCGAGGTGATGAGGCGGATCGACTTGATGGCGTCGTCGTTGCCGGGGATCAGGTAATCGATGCCGTCCGGATCGCAGTTGGTGTCGGCAATGGCGATGACCGGGATGCCTAGGCGGTTCGCCTCGTCCACCGCGATGTCCTCGCGCTTGGGGTCGATGATGAAGAGGGCGTCCGGCAGGGTCTTCATGTTCTTGATGCCGCCGATGTTGCGCTCCAGCTTCTCGGCCTCTTTCTGCATGGTGAGCGCTTCTTTCTTCTTGTAGCGGCTGATGGTGCCGTCCTCTTCCATGGCCTTGTAGTGCTTCAGGCGGTCAACGCTCTTCTTGATGGTCTGGTGGTTGGTGAGCATGCCGCCCAGCCAGCGGTAATCGACGTAGGACATGCCGCAGCGCGCCGCTTCCTCGCGGACGATCTCCTGGGCCTGGCGCTTGGTGCCGACGAAGAGGATGTTGCCGCCCTTGGCCGCCAGGCTCTCCACGAAGTCGTACGCCTTGTTGAAGAGAGGCAGGGTCTTGTCGAGGTTGATGATGTAGATCTTGTTGCGCTCGCCGAAGATATACGGTTTCATCTTCGGGTTCCAGCGGCGGGTCTGATGGCCGAAGTGCAGGCCGGACTCCAGCATTTCCTGCATGGTGACGTGAGACATGGTGCGACTCCTTTGTGCATTTTGGTTGTTCCTCCATCCCGATTCCCGACCCGGATTCACCGGGCACCAGAGGGAGTGTGCGTGGGATGTGCGTCGTTGTAAAACCCGCATCTTTTACCACCGTTTCCACGATTTTGCAAGGGCGATGGCGGGAAAAAATGGCGCCGGGGAGCGGGGCGGAGGATTGCGGGCCGGACTTCGAGAAAAATCTTGACGCAGCAGGGCAAAACAACCAAAGTGGGCTGACTGGAAGCCAATTGAACGATTCATGAAACGCCTTACCGAATACCATCCGCGCACGATTCTGCTCCGTTCCACCAACTGGGTGGGCGACGCCATTATGACGACGCCTGCGGTGCGCACCGTTCGCGCCAATTTCCCCGAGGCCACCATCTCCATCCTCGCCTACCCGTGGGTGGCAGACATCTTTGCCGCCAGCCCCCATGTGGACGAGGTGCTGCTCTATCACAAGAAGGGGCGGCATCATGGACTATACGGCCTGTGGCAGCTCGGCCGGGAGTTACGCGAACGGCGTTTCGACGCGGCGATCCTGCTGCAGAATGCCTTTGAGGCGGCCCTGCTCGCGGTGCTGGCCGGGATTCCGGTCCGGGCCGGCTACCGGCGGGATGGCCGCAGCCTCTTGCTCACCCACGGCGTGACCATCCGCCCCGAGGTGCGGCAACTCCACCAGGTGCATTACTACCAGGAGTTGCTGGCCGACCTGGGGCTTGCGCGTGGCGCGGACGAGCTCTTTTTGCAATTGCCGGCCGAAACCACCCGCTGGGCGCGGGAGTTCCTCGCGGGCCGCAAATCAGTGCGGGTGGTGGGGCTGAACCCAGGGGCGGCCTATGGTCCGGCGAAGAAATGGCCGGCCGAGCGGTATGCCGCCCTGGCGGCCCGGCTCGCTCGGGAATATGGCGCTACACTGCTGGTTTTCGGCACCACGGCCGACCAGGAGGCTGCCGCGCTTATCAAGGAGCAGGCCCCGGAGCAGGTGGTGGATGTTACCGGCAAGACCACCCTGGCCGAGGCCATGGCCCTGATCGGCTGCTGCGACGCCTTCGTCACCAACGACTCAGGGCTGATGCATGTGGCCGCGGCGCAGCGGGTGCCGCTGGTGGCGATCTTCGGTTCCACCGACGAGGTGGCCACCGGCCCCTTCTGCGATACCGCGGTGATCCTGAAAAAAGAGCTGGAATGCAACCCTTGCTTCAAAACCCATTGCCGCAAGGGCCATTACCAGTGCATGCTCGGCATCGAGACGGATGAGGTATTCGCCGCAGTGGCCGGGCTGCTCGCCAAAGGCAGGGAGGGAGTGGCGCATGCGGCCGGCGGTCTTTCTTGATCGGGATGGCACCATCAACGAGCAGATGGGTTACATCAACCATCTGAGCCGCTTTCATCTGCTGCCGCGGGTGGGAGAGGCGATCCGGCTCCTGAACGAGCGCCGGATTCCGGTGGTGGTGACCACCAACCAGTCGGGCCTGGCCCGCGGCTATTTTCCGGAATCGCTCCTCTCCGCGGTACACGCCCGCATGATCGCGGAACTCGCCGTCGCCGGTGCCCGGCTCGACGGCATCTACGTCTGCCCCCATCATCCCGAGGCCAAGGAGGAGCGCTACCGGCTTGCCTGCCGGTGCCGCAAGCCCAAGCCCGGACTCTTCGTGCAGGCGGCGGCCGAATTGGAACTGGACCTCGGGAAATCGTATGTGGTGGGGGATCGCTGGGCAGACCTGAAGGCCGCCGCGGCCTGCGGCGCCAAGGGGGTATTGGTGCTGACCGGTTACGGTCGCGGGGACCTGGAGTACATCGGCCCCACCCAGTCGGTGCAGCCGCATTGGGTGGCCGATGATCTTTACGAGGCAGTGGCCTGGATCATCGCCGACCTGGCCGGCCAGGCATCGTGACGCCTATTATTCTTTTTCCTTCTCTTTCTTTTTCTCGCTGCCGAAATCGAAGACTATCTCGTTTTTTCTGACCATGCCGAAGGTCCGGCGCGCCATGTCCTCCTGATAGGCGCGATCATTCTTGAGCCGGTGGATTTCCTTGGCCAGTTCCTTGTTTTCCGCGGTGATCCGTTGATTTTCCGCCTTGGCGGTGCGGAGGTCCCGGCTCACCCGATAGTACCGCATTGCACCATGGGGGCTGAAGGCAAGCCATGCCGCAAAGGCCAGGAACGTTACGGCGATGACGGCGATCAGCCGATGCCGTTCCGGTCTCCGGATCTTTTTATAGGGCTTCGGCATGGGTGGTGTGGCCCGTTTCAGAGTGTAACAGCAGGGGTACGTGTCTGCTCCTTCATATCACAGCAGCAGCCGGGCTGCAATCCCTCTTCCGTTGGGTCAGGTGATCTTGAGCAGCCGGATGGCGATGATTCCGCCCTCATAAAGCAGGTAGAGCGGCACGCCCATGAGCATCATGTTGAAGACGTCCGGGGTCGGGGTGAGCAGGGCGGCGACGATGCTGATGGCGAGCACCGCGTAGCGGCGGTTGCGTTCGAAGACCTGGCGCTGGCAGAGGCCTGCCTTGGCGAGGAAGACCATGAAGATGGGCAATTCGAAGATGAGGCCGAAGGCGAGGACAAAGAGGGTGACAAAGGCGACGAAGCGGTCGATGGCGATGAGCGGCTTGAGCTGGGCCGACTGGAAGCCGAGCAGGAAATCGACGCCATAGGGCAGGGTGATAAAGTAGCAGAATCCGGCGCCGCTGTAAAAGAGCAGGCAGGTGAAGAGGATGAACCAGAAGACCGTTGCGGCTGGCAGGCGGAAGGGTTTGGCCAGCGCCCGCCAGAACCAGGCGATGCAGACCGGGGCCAGGAGGAAGGCGGCGGCGGCCAGGGCCAGTTTGACATGGGCAAGGAAGGGCTCGGTCACCGTGAAGAAGGAGAGTTCCTGCTTGAGATGAAGCTGGAATTGGCGGAGGAGCTGCGGTGCCAGCAGGAAGCAGCCCATGGTGGTGGCGAGCAGCAGCCCCAAGAGTCGCAGCACCGATTTGCGCAGCGTGTTGATGATGACCGCCAGCCGGTTGGGGGATTCTGTGGTCATGGTGGCGGCCGGGCTCAGGACTGGGAGGCCTTACGGGCGGTGTCGTCGCCGTTGATCTCTTTCTCGAGGCGGCGGAAGAAGAGTTCCATGAAATCGTGGCGTTCCTGGGCGATGCGGCGGCCTTCCGGGGTGAGCATCGTCTCCTTGACCTTGCAGAGTTTGACCCGAAACTCCCGGTAGGCGGTATCCTCCACCGAATAGGAGGTGGTGTTGGTGATGTCGCTCATGCGATTGTGCAGCCGGGCGCCCACCTGGCCGGCAAAGAGGAAGGCGCGGCCGATGCCGATGGCGCCGATGGAGTCGATCTTGTCGGCGTCGTAGAGGATTTGCGCCTCCAGGCTGTGGGGAATCTTGTTGTTGCGGTAGCGGTGGGTCTCGATGCAGTGGATGACCCCGGCGATTTTATCGGCCGGTACCCCCAGGCCGATGAGGATACCCTCGGCCATTTCCGCCCCTTTTTCCGCGTGGCAGATCTTGCCCCGTTTCTCCATCTCATGGCGGCGGCCGATGTCGTGCAGCAGGGCCGCGGCGCTCAGGATGTCGAGTTTGGCGCCCATGAGCCGGCCGATGTGCATGGCGAGATCATGCACCCGATCGGTGTGGTCCGGCCCGTGGCAGCCGCCTTCGCTGATGCAGTATTCGTGGGAGATGCGGCGGAGGCGTTCAGTGAGATCCGGCCCCAGAGGTGCCGCGGCGCTGGTCTCGGCCTTGCGCAGCGTGTCGGTGTATGCCGGCGTTGGCGTCTGCTCAGTCGCCATAAAATTCCCGGACGAGCTGGTCGACGGCATGGGCGAGCAGCCTCTCGTCGTCGGCCAGCGGGGCTTCGCGTTCCGGAGTATCAGGGAGCAGCGTGTTCCGGAAGCAATCGAGATCGTAAAGGGTGTTGAGATAGCGCCGGCACTGCTCGGCGTTGGGCCGCCATCCCGTTCTGGTCTGCGGATGCTGGAGCAGGCGGAGCAGCAGGTCGTTCATCCGCTGGTAGGGGATGAGCCCCTGGTCGGCGGTCCAGGCGGCCACGTCCTGTTCCGTGGCCTCGGCAAAGCCTTGGCAGTGCGGCTCGGTGAGCAGCACATGGAGGATGGTGGCGGTGCCGTCTTCCTTGAGCGAGGCGCCCCGGCCCAAGGGATAAGTGCGGCAGGGAGCCGGGCGGTCGGTATAAACGGTGCACCCTTCGGCGCCCACAAAGGGGCAGCTGGCGCGGCCGTCGTCGATCATGGCGAGAAAGACCCGGGGGAAGAGGTCGCCCTCCCCCTGTTCCACCAGGGCGTAGCGATCGAGAAAGAGGGCGGTCATGATCCCCAGCCGTCTGGCAAGGCGCACCACATCATAGGGGTGGAGTGCCAGTTCCAGTTCGCGGCAGCACTCGGTAAAGCAACCGACCCCCGGATGGCAGCGGAAGCGGAAGCGTTCGTCGTCCGTCAGCGGCCGCACGTGATCTGAGAGCAGGCCGAGGCTCACGCCGGATTCTCCCGCCGGGTTTTGGTCATGCCCTGGCCTCTGCCAGCTTGCCGCGCCGCCAGAAGGTGAGCAGCGGGCTGGCCACGAAGACCGAGGAGTAGGTGCCGATGAGCACGCCGAGGAGCAGGGCGAAGGAGAAGTCGTGGATTACCGAGCCGCCCAGCCAGTAAAGGGCCACCAGCACCAGAAAGACGGTGAGCGAGGTGACGAGGGAGCGGCTCAGCACCTCGTTGGTGGAGCGGTTGATCAGAATGTCGGTGATATTCTCCCTGTCTTTCGCCTTGCCGAGGTTTTCACGGATGCGGTCGAAGATGATGACCGTGTCGTTCAATGAATAGCCGGCCAGGGTGAGCAGTGCGGTGACGATGAGCAGGTTCATCTCGATACCCATCAGCCAGCAGATGCCCAGGACCGCGAGTACATCGTGGAAGGTGGCGATGGTGGCGGCAACGCCGAAGCGCAGGTCGAACCGCAAGGCGAGATAAATGACCACGCCGAGGAGCGAGATGGCGATGGCCTGCAAGGCCTTGCTGCGTAACTGGTCGCTCACCGAGGCGCCGATCTCGGACTGGCTCTCGAGGGCAAAACCCTTGGCGGGCAGTTGCTCGTGCAGCACCTTGGTGACCTGGCCGGTGCGGCCGCTCACCTTTTCCTCTGTTTTCTTCAGTTTGACGATCAGACGATTCTCGCCCTCCACCTGCTGGAGATCGACCCCTTCGAGGCCGGAGGCGGTGAGCGCCGTGCGCGCCTCGGCGAGAGTAAAGGTCTGGGCCGCCTTGTACTGGAGCAGCGTGCCGCCGGCAAAGTCAACCCCCAGGTTGGCGTGACCGCGGGCGATCTGGACAAAGGCGATGACCCCGAGAAGCGCGAAGAGGCCGGAGACGGTAAAGGTGATCTTTTTCACCCGCATGTAGTCGATTTTCGGGTTGCTGATGAAGTGCAGGAACTTGGGGTCCCGCAACCAGCGTTTGTGGAGGATGAAGTCGTAGACCACCCGCGAACAGAAGAGGGTGGTGAAGAGGTTGAGCAGGACGCCCAGCGAAAGGGTCACGGCAAAACCCTTGATCGGGCCGGTGCCGAAGAGGAAGAGGGCAAAGGCGGTGACCAGGGTGGTGACGTGGCCGTCGACGATGGTCCAGAACGCCTTGTTGTAGCCGCCATCCACGCCGGATTTGGCGGATTTGCCCAGGGCGAATTCCTCGCGCATGCGCTCGAAGATGATGATGTTCGAGTCTACCGCCATGCCGATGGAGAGGATGATGCCGGCGATACCCGGCAGGGTCAGGGTGGCCTTGAGCGCCGCCAGACAGGCGAAGAGGAAGATAACGTTCAGCACCATGGCGCCGTTGGCGATGATACCGGAGGAGCGGTAGTAGACCAGCATGAAGAGCACCACCAGACCGGTGCCCAGCAGGCCACTCATCAAGCCTTTGTTGATGGCGTCCTGACCGAGCGAGGCGCCGACGGTGAGATTCTGGATAATGGAGACCGGCGCCGGCAGGGCGCCGACCCGCAGGACGATGGCGAGGTCCGCTGCCTCGTTGTAGGTGAAACCGCCGGAGATCTGGGCGCTGCCGCCCAATATCTTCTCGCGGATGACCGGGGCGGAGCGGACCACCTCGTCGAGTACGATGGCGAAGCGTTTGCCCACGCTACGCTCGGTGATCTGGCCGAAGACCTTGCCGCCGCGGCTGGTGAAGTCGAGGCTGACGTAGGGTTCGTTGAAGTTGCCCCCCACCCGCACCTGGGCGTCCTTAATCATCTCGCCGGTCATCAGGGTCTGGCTCTTGAGCAGGATCGGTATCCGGATCTCCTTGCCGGTCTTTTTGTCGAGGTCCTGCATGAAGTAGATTTCGGCACCCGCGGGCAGCCGGCCCTGGAGGGCAAGATTCAGTTGCTTGCGGCTCTGGCCCGGCTGCCACTGGCCGGCGGCCACCGCCTGGCCGATGAGGGTGTCGAGGTTGACGGCGGCGCCATCGTCCACCAATTTGAATTCGAGCTGGGCGGTCTGACCGATGAGGGAAAGGGCGCGCTGCGGGTCTTTGACGCCGGGCAACTGCACCACGATTTCATCGGCGCCCTGGCGGATGATCACCGGCTCGGCCACGCCGAACTGATCGATGCGGTTGCGGATGATCTCCAGCGACTGATCCACCGCATGGTTGCGGATGAATTTCACCTGTTCGTCGGTGAGACGCAGGGTCACCCGGGGAAAGGTGCCGGCTTCCGACTGGATGTCGGCGGCCAGGTTGGGGAAGTCGTTTTTCACCACCTCGCGGACCTGGTCCAGGGCGCCGGTGTTGGGCAGGGTGAAGATGGCGATGCGCGGGTTCGTCGATCTGGTCTGCACCAGGGTGATCTGTTTTTCCGCCAGTGCCTCCTTCAGCTCCTGGGCGGCAAGGTCGAGGGAGTTCTCCACGGCCTTGTCCAGTTCCACCTTGAGCACCAGATGCATGCCGCCCTGGAGATCGAGGCCGAGGCGCAACCCTTCCGGCGCCAGATATTTTTTCCACCAGGAGGGGGTGTCGGCATAGAAGGAAGGCAGCACCATGACGCCGGCGATGAGAATCATGGACAGCATGAGGGCGATCTTCCATTTCAGGGCTTTCTGCATACCGGCTCCTTCTGCCTGCTGCGGGTGGGTACTCTGGCGGCAGGCGCAAGCAGGCGCCAGGCCGCGGATCGTTGCGATTTGCGGCGAGATTATACTTCTTCTGCCGGAGATGTCAAAGTGCAAAACCGGGGAACCGAGGTGGTGAGGCTCGCGTAAGATTTTTGCAACGTTCCTGCCGGTGCTATGCTATGGTAGAGTGAACCCCGGGGTCATGCGGGCATCATCCTCTTTCGGCTCATTTTTGCGAAGAGCGAGTTATGAAGAAGATTCTGGCGGTGGATAACAACCCCGTGGTGTTGCGGCTGTTAAGCAGCCGGTTCGAGAAGCTCGGCCACGAGGTGCGCACTGCGGACGACGGGCTGGCGGCCATTGATGTCCTCAAGGAGTATACGCCGGACATCATTTTTCTCGATCTGGTGATGCCCAACATCGACGGCGAGAGACTCTGCCGCATCATCCGTGGCATGGAGCACCTCAAGGGGGTCTATATCGTCATCCTTTCCGCCATTGCGGCCGAAGAGCGGCTGGACGTGCAGCAGTTCGGGGCCGATGCCTGTATCGCCAAAGGCTCGTTCAATCGCATCGCCGTCCATGTGGATCAGGTGCTTGCCGAGGCGGCCAGGCCCGCCGGTGAACGTTCCGGCCGGATCATCGGACTGGATGAGGTTTACGAGCGTACCATCACCCGCGAGCTGCTTACCTCGAAGCACCATTACGAGATGGTCCTCAACAACATGTCGGAGGGAGTCGTCGAGTTCACCCGGGGCCAGCGGATCATCTACGTGAATCCGGCCGCCGCGGCGATCATCGGCCACCCGGAAGAGGAAGTGCTCGCCAGGGACTTCCTTTCCCTGTTTGATCCGGCCACTGCCGACCGGTTTCGTGAGGCCTTGGCCCACATCGAATTCGGGACCGTGTCGTTCCCCGAGAAAGACCCGATCATCCTGCAGGAGCGGCAGCTTTCGGTGGTCTTCCATCCGGTGGGAACTACTGGGGACGCATCGGTAATCGCCCTGTTCCTCGACGTCACCGAACGGCGGCAGGCGCAGGATATCCTGCGCCGTTCGACCGAGCGACTCCGGGCTGCGCTGGAGGAGTTGCAACGGGCGCAACGGGTCATGGTGCGCCAGGAAAAGCTCGCCTCCATCGGCACCCTGGCCTCCGGGGTGGCCCATGAGATCCTCAATCCCCTGAACATCATCGGTACCAGCATCCAGCTCCTGCAGATGGAGGAGTTGCCGGCCGCGGTTCAGGAGCAGCTCGGGGTGGTCATGGCCCAGATCCGCCGGGCCACCAAGATCACCGACAACCTGCGGATGTTCTCCCACCACAAGGAGGCCGCGGTCGGGCCGGTGGACCTCAATGCCTTCCTCGATCGCACGCTGGGGCTGGTCGAGCACGACCTCAATCTCGACAACATCCTGGTGGACCGCGATTACGATCCGGAACTTCCCGTGATCGAGGCCGACGCGGACCAGCTGGCCCAGGTCTTTCTCAACCTGATCAGCAACGCCCGCGACGCCATGGCCGAGTGGCCGGAGCAGCGCATCGCCATCCGCACCCGGCGGGCCGGCGACGGGGTCACCATCTCCTTTGCCGACACCGGCAGCGGTATTGCGCCGGAACATCTCGGCAAGATCTTCGATCCCTTTTTCACCACCAAGGGTCCGGGGCATGGCACCGGGCTCGGGCTTTCCATCGCCTATTCGATCATCGAGAACCACGGCGGCACCATTGAGGTCCATTCCGAGCCAGGGAAGGGAACGGAATTTTTCATCCATCTGCCACTGACGTGCTATGTGCCGGCAGGGCCTGCCCCCGCGTGCGGCAAGCTCTAGAATTGCAAGGGAGGGAAAACATGGGAGACGACAAGGTTCGGGTTCTGATCGTGGATGACGAGTACGCCTTCTGCAAGTCGCTCAAGCTCTTCCTGACCAAGATGGGCTACGAGGCGATCGTCGCCACCAACGGCGAGCATGCTCTGGACCTCATCAAGGAGGAGCAGCCGCAGGTGATGACCCTCGACATCCGCATGCCGGGCATGGATGGGTATGAGGTGCTCAACCACGCAAAACGTCTCAACCCGGAATTGTTCATCATCGTGGTGACTGCCGTCGATGTACCGCGCATGGAGGAGTTGCTGGAGCGGAGCGGGGCGCACGCGGTGCTCCGGAAGCCGGTCAGCCTCTTTGAGCTCCACGAGATCATTGCCCGGCGGGGGAGTGCATGACCCCAAACACCTGCTGCTCCGGGCTGCTATCGCCGCCTACCGCCTCATCGGGGTGGAGATCATCAGCTGTTTGCCATGGGGTTGTATAGCACGCCGGCCCTGCTCGTCGATCTCGATGCCCTGCCGACCTCTTAATAGGGAGCTGTTGACTGTTGTACCCCCTGTAACCCAGCGGTCCCCCTCTCTTTGGCGGGGTGGTTTTTTTTCCTGGTTGTGTTATCGGCCGCTCCCATTTATGATGGGCTTCCTCGTTTCCATGCAAGAATAGTGAGTTGCCATGAAAAAAATTGCCAAGAATCTCGCCCAGCTCTCAAGCCTTGAATTGGCCCAGCTCGCGGCCCGGGCGGCCATCGACAAGAAGGCGGAGAACCTCGTCATCATGAATGTCGAGGGACTCGCCTCTTTTACCGACTGTTTCGTCATCATGAGCGGCCGCTCCACCCGCCATGTGCAGGGTCTGGCCCAGGCGGTGGATGATGCCCTGGCCAGCAAGCGCCTCAAGTCCGCCAACACCGAAGGGCTGACCGAGGGCCACTGGGTGCTGCTCGACTACGGCGAGATCGTGGTGCACATCTTCTACAGCGACACCCGCGAGTTCTACGATCTGGAGGGGTTGTGGCACGACGCCCCCCGGGTGCCGGTGCCGGAGACCCCCGCAGCCATGCCGGGGGAGGACTAGGAATGGCTTCGCCAACCACCCCGGTGCTGCTGGCCATCCTCGATGGCTGGGGCTACGCGGCGCCATCGGAGGGCAACGCGGTTGCCCTGGCCGACACCCCCAACATGGACCGCTGGCAGCGGGAATGCCCCTGCACCACCCTGGTGGCCCACAACGGCGCCGTGGGGCTGCCCGAAGGGCAGATGGGCAACTCCGAGGTCGGGCATCTCAACATCGGCGCCGGCCGCATCGTTTATCAGGATTTCACCCGCATCAACCGCGAGATCGCCACCGGCACCTTCAGGCAGAACCCGGTGCTGGCGGCAGCCATGGCCAAGGCGGCCAAGGGCGGCAAGCTTCATCTGCCGGGGCTTCTTTCCGACGGCGGGGTGCACAGCCACCTCGACCACCTGATCGCCCTGCTGGAGATGGCCGCCGGACAGGGGCTTAGCGAGGTCTACATCCACGCCTTCATGGATGGCCGCGATACCCCCCCCAAGAGCGGGGCCGGCTACATGGCGCAGTTGCAGGCGGCCATCGGCCGCATCGGGGTGGGCAAAGTGGCCACGGTCTGCGGCCGTTACTATGCCATGGACCGCGACAACCGCTGGGAGCGGGTGGCCCTGGCCTGGCAGGCCCTGGTCGATGGCGAGGCCGAATTTACCGCGGCCGAGCCGGTGGCGGCGGTGGAGGCCGCTTACGGCCGGGGCGAGACCGACGAGTTCATCAAGCCGACCCTCCTGTTGGATGGCGGCAATCCGGTGGCCATCATCGACGATGGTGACGTGGTGATCTTCTTCAATTTCCGGGCCGACCGCGCCCGCCAGCTTACCCACGCCCTGACCGACGCGCGCTTCGAGGGTTTTGCCCGCAGACACGCGCCGCAACTGGCCGAGCTGGTCACCTTCACCCGCTACGACAAGCACTTTACCCTGCCGGTGGCCTTTCCGCCCCAGTCGCTCACCCATATCCTCGGCGAGGAGGTGAGCCGCCACGGGATCAGGCAACTGCGCATCGCGGAGACCGAAAAGTACGCCCACGTCACCTACTTTTTCAACGGCGGCCGCGAGGAACCCTTCCCGCTGGAAGAGCGGGCCCTGATCCCCTCGCCCAAGGAGGTGGCCACCTACGACCAGAAGCCCGAGATGAGCGCCTTTCAGGTCAGCGAAGAACTGCTCCGGCGGATCAACGGCATGCCCTACGGCCTGGTGGTGCTCAACTTCGCCAACGGCGACATGGTGGGTCACAGCGGCATCCTGGCCGCGGCCATCAAGGCGTGCGAGGCGGTGGACCAGTGCCTGGGCCGCATCGTCGAGGCGTTTACCGCCCAGGGCGGCGTGGTGCTCATCGCCGCCGACCACGGCAATGCCGAGATCATGATCGATCCGGTGACCGGCGGCCCGTTCACCGCCCACTCCTCGAATCCGGTGCCGCTGGTCATGGTGGGAAACAGGACGCAAGGATGCGGGTTGCGCGAGGGCGGCACCCTGACCAATATCGCGCCGACGATTCTGGACCTGATGGGGCTGCCGATCCCGGCGGAGATGGAGAGCACCAGCCTGCTGGTGCGATAGCCGGCAGCGGTCGGCTTTCAGTTTTTTTGAACCTGTAATTGTAGGAATGGAACGTATGCGTTACCTCAGCACCCGTGGCGGCATTGCGCCGATCTCCTTTACCGAGGCCGTGATGATGGGGCTCGCCACCGATGGCGGCCTGCTGCTGCCCGAGAAACTGCCCACCGTCGACGCGGCTACCGTGGCGGCCTGGCGCAACCTCTCCTATCCGGAACTGGCCTGCGCGGTGCTCTCGCTCTTCATCGACGACATCCCGCCGGCCGACCTTAAGGACCTCATCCGGCGCTCCTACGCCACCTTCAACCATCCGGAGGTGACGCCGCTCGTGAAGCAGGGCGACTGCCACATCCTCGAACTCTTCCACGGCCCGACCCTGGCCTTCAAGGACGTGGCCCTGCAACTCCTGGGCAACCTTTTCGAGTACCTGCTCAAGAAATCCGGCGGCCGCATGAACATCCTCGGCGCCACCTCGGGCGACACCGGCAGCGCCGCCATCTACGGAGTGCGGGGCAAGGAGCGCATCAACATCTTCATCCTCCATCCCTACAAGCGGGTGAGCCCGGTCCAGGAACTGCAAATGACCACGGTGACCGACCCCAATGTCTTCAACATCGCGGTGCGCGGCACCTTTGATGACGGGCAGGCCATTGTCAAGCAGATCTTCAACGACATCCCCTTCAAGGAAAAGCACCAGCTCGGCGCCATCAACTCCATCAACTGGGCGCGGATCGTGGCCCAGGTGGTTTACTATGTCTACGCCGCGCTCAAGCTCACCGGCGAAGGGCGGGCGGCGACGGCGGATTTTGCGGTGCCCACCGGCAACTTCGGCGACATCTTCGCCGGCTTTGTCGCCCGTCACCTACTGCCCAAGGAGATCGGCCAGCTGATCCTCGCCACCAACGAGAACAATCTGCTTTCCCGTTTCGTGCTTCACGGCGACTATTCCGTGGGCACGGTGGTGGCGACCAGTTCGCCCTCCATGGACATCCAGGTGGCGAGCAACTTTGAGCGCTACCTCTACTACCTGAACAACGAGAGCCCTGAGCGGACCAGGGCGGCCATGGAACAGTTCGCCGCCTCCGGCACCTTGCAGTTCGACCCTGCGGCCCGGGCGCGGATTCAGGCGGATTTTGCCTCGAAAAGCGCCACCGAGGAGGAGACCGTCGCCACCATTCGCGGGTTCCATCGGGCCACCGGCTATGTCCTCGATCCGCACACCGCGGTGGGCGTTCATGCCGGTCAGGCCTGCCGCCGTCAAGGCGTGCCTTTGGTCTGCCTCTCCACCGCCCATCCGGCCAAGTTCGGCGAGGCGGTCAAGCGGGCCATTGGCCGGGAGCCGGAGATGCCGGCCAGTCTTGCGAATCTTACCGGCAAGCCCACGCGCTGTCAGGTGCTCGATGCCGAGATCGCCACGGTCAAGGGCTTTGTCGAGCATCACGCCCTGTAGCACGTTGACCCCCCCGGATTTTTTACTGGCCATCCGGTCGGGGTTGCTGATAGCCTTAAGGCATCATGGAGTCGGCATGGGGGGCCGGAAATGATGCAACTCGATGAACGTCTCGCCTTTCTCGGGAAAATCGATCTTTTTTCCTTTTTTTCCGCTGTCGACCTTGCCGAATTTGCCGCCAAGGTCGACGAGGTCAATCTTTCCGCGGGCGATCTGCTCTTCCGTCAGGGCGAGCCGGGCTACGACATGTATATCCTGGTCTCCGGCCGCCTCAAGGTCTTCCGGGAAAGCCGCATCATCACCCTGGTCGAACCCCTGGATTACGTGGGCGAGATGGCCATCATCGAACAGAAGACCCGCTCCGCCAGTGTCCAGGCCCTGATGTCCTCCCTGCTGCTCCGGGTCACCCTGGAGTTGTTCCACGATTTTTTCTCCCGCCAGCCGCCATCGCTGGTTGCCATGATGACCACCCTGAGCCAGCGCATTCGCCGCGACACCGAGGAGATCGCCGCGGAGTGCGAGAAGGCGAACATGATGATCCACGACATGAAGAACCTGCTTTCGCCCTTCTACCTGCTGGAAGTGCTGGGGAAGAAGGTGCCCGAGGCGGGGGGCCACCGCTACGTGGAGTACATGACCCTGGCGCGCGACAACCTCTTGCTGATGATGGAGGAGGCCTTGGCCAGCGCCAAGCGCATGGAGTGGCCGTCGCGCAAGGTGGCCCATTCGCTGCCCGAGCTGGTGCGTGGGGTGGTGGCCTCGGAGTTCGCGGCCCACCCCGATCTGGCGGGCAAGGAATTGCGGGTGCGGGTGGAGGAAGAGCTGCCGGAGTTCTCCTTCAGCAGCCTTGATATCCGGCGGGTGCTCAATAATCTCATTGTCAACGCCGCCCAGGCGAGCGGCCCCGGTTCGGCCATCGAGGTCGAGGTGGGACGGCGCGACGGCCAGGCCGTGGTGCGGGTGAAGGACCAGGGCAAGGGGATTTCCGATACCCTGAAGGACAAGATATTCCAGTCGCATTTCACCACCAAGGCACAGGGCAACGGCCTGGGTCTGGCCTCCTGCAAGTTCATCGTCGAAAAACGCCATGGCGGTGAGCTCTATTTCGAATCCACGCCGGGGCGCGGCACCACCTTCGTCTTCACGCTGCCGCTGGCGTGATTTCTCCTTCCTCGCCGTGAGGCAATCAGGTAAGGTGCTCCCGTGGCAGGCAACCATGAGGGTGACGTATGCGTGAGGCGATGGAGCGTTTTCGGGAGGAAGCGGAATCGGCGGTACACTATCTGGCGGCCCGCATCGGCCCATTGCCGGAAATCATTCTGGTGCTAGGCACCGGCCTGGGCGGTTTGGCCGACCGTATCGATGACGCCCTCACCATCCCGTACCATGAAATTCCGCATTTCCCCCACGCCACCGTGGAAAGCCATGCCGGCAATCTCATTGTCGGGGCGCTCGGTGGCAAGCGGGTGGCGGCGCTCCAGGGGCGTTTCCATTTCTATGAGGGATACTCCACCCGCGAGCTGACCAGGCCGGTGCGGGTGCTCTCGCTCCTGGGGGCAAAGACGCTCGTTGTCTCGAATGCCGCGGGTGGGCTCAATCCGGATTTTGCCCCCGGTACCATCATGCTGCTGCGCGATCACATCAACCTGATTCCCGACAACCCCCTGCGCGGGGCGAACATCGACGCCTGGGGGCCGCGTTTCCCCGACTTTTCGGCCCCGTATGACCAGCCACTGATGGCGACCATGCTCCGCGCAGCGGCCCGGCTCGGTACCCCCAACGTGACCAGCGGCATCTATGTGGCCATCCCCGGCCCCAGCCTCGAAACCCCGGCCGAGACGCGCTATCTGCGCAGTATCGGGGCGGATGCGGTGGGCATGTCCACGGTGCCGGAAGTCATTGTCGCTGTCCACGCCGGACTCAAGGTGCTCGGGATCTCGGTGGTGGCGAACGTGAACGATCCGGATAACTTCAAGCCCATTCGCATCGAGGAGATCATCGACGAGACCCGCAAATGCGAGGAACGCCTCCAGGAACTGCTGGTGGCCTTTGTGCGGGAAATCTGATTCAGGACAGAGGGACGATGACGGAACAGGCCGAGTTACTGGTGAGCGGCAGCCATCTGCTGCCCATGGACGATGCAGGCAGCGTGGTGGAACAGGGTGCCGTGGTTATTTCCGGCGACACCATCGTGGCTGTAGGATCAGCTGCGGAGCTGGCAGCCCGCTACCCCGGCGCCCGGCGGCTCCATACCCCGCATGGCCTCATCATGCCGGGGTTGGTCAATACCCATACCCACGCCCCCATGGCCTGTTTCCGGGGCTTGGCCGACGACCTGCCGCTGATGACCTGGCTCAGCGAGTACATCTTCCCGGCCGAGGCCAGGCTCACCGGCGAGATCGTCTACCACTCCACCCTGCTTTCCCTGGCCGAGATGATCAAGTCCGGCACCACCAGCTTCTGCGACATGTACCTCTTTGCCCGGGAGGTGGCCGCGGCCACCAAGGCGAGCGGGATGCGGGCCTGGATCGGCGAGGTGCTCTACGACTTTCCCTCGCCCAACTACGGCGAACCGGGGAACGGCTTTGCGTACGTGGAGGAGCTGTTCGCCGCGTACCGGCGGGATCCGTTGATTACCATCACCGTTGATCCCCATGCGGTCTACACCTGCTCGCCGTCCCTGCTCCAGCGATTGCACAAGGTGGCGGCGCAGCACGGCGCCCTCTATGTGATCCACCTCGCCGAAACCAGGGACGAGGTGGCGGGCTGCCTCAAGCAGTATGGCGTGCGCCCGGTAGGCCATCTTGATCGGCTCGGGCTGCTCGACAGCCGGGTGGTGGCGGACCACTGCGTGGAACTGACCAGCGCGGAGATTGCGCTGCTGGCCGAGCGGGGCGTGCGGGTGGCCCACTGCCCGGAGAGCAATCTCAAACTCGCCTCAGGCATCGCGCCGGTGCCCGATCTGCTGGCGGCCGGGGTTGCCGTGGGGCTAGGTACCGACGGCGCGGCAAGCAACAACGACGTGGATATGTTCGGCGAGATGGACACCGCGGCCAAGATCCACAAGGTGCAGCGACTCGATCCCACGGTGATGCCAGCCGAAACGGTGGTCGGCATGGCCACCCGCGGCGGGGCGAGGGTGCTTGGTGCGGAGCAGTCCATCGGCAGCCTCGAAGCGGGCAAGAAGGCGGATTGCATCGTGCTCGACCTCGACCAGCCCCACCTCACCCCCCTGTACCATATCCCCTCCCATCTGGTCTACGCGGCCCGCGGCGGGGACGTGATCCATTCCATCATCAACGGCCAGGTGGTGATGCAGGATCGCCGGCTGCTGACGCTCGATGAGTCTGCCATCCTGGCCAAGGCCAACGAGATCGCGGGTCAGATTAGGAGTATCGTCAGCCGACAGGAGTAGGCGTCATGAGATATTGTATGGTCCCAGGAAACGCTCTCCATTGAAATGGATGAGATGTGACGGTGTCTCGGCAATCCATACCTCGGTTTCCCAGGCAATTTCTCCCAGATATCGGGCCATGACGGCGCGGTTCGGAAAGGCGGTTACGTAGACCAAACCAGCCGTCGCCCCGGCGAACAATTTCGTCAGTTCGGCATGTCTTTTCCCATCAACAGGCCCGTGACTCGTGACCGACTCCACCAGCAGCAGCCAGTTGCGCTCAACATAATGGAGGACCACGTCCGGCATCTTGCCATGCGCGTCAATTTCAACTCCCAGTTTGGCAAGCAGGGCCGCGTCGAAGTAGCCCCATTTGTCGCCGGTATCTCCGGCATAGACCAGTGTGCTGCCGGGAGCAAAACGCGGCCTGAATTCTTCGATGATCGCACGAATAAGCTCGCTGTGTTCCCCGGGGCTGAGGGCGATTTTCCTGCCCGGAGCGATCTGCACAGGGATGCGCTTCTGCTCGCGTGCTTTGGCATATTTGGCCGCTAGTGTTTCACGTTTGGCGAGATAATCCGTTAGTCGGTCATGCCAATTGTTTGTCGATCATGGCCTGGGTCGGTTCTTGGCACTGTAAGGCCCATTTCCCCAATGTAATCAAGGCGGTTCTGTTCGGATACTTCATGAGCCGAAGGTCGGTTGCATTCACCTGGGTATGACCGTTGAAAGTTCGGAAATTTATATCAACAGCGGTTGTGTTGAGAAATGTGGCTAATCCATAGGCGAGTTCCCTGGGCAGACCTCGCCTGTCTGTATGGAAGACGTTCAGATGATTTTCAAAGCCCAGCAGGGTCGCATTGGAGAAACGATCCGGCTGCACAACGCTGGCCACAATCCGGCGTTTTTCTTCCTTTGTCGAGAAACGTCGCACCACGCAATAGAAGCCGATGGGGTAAAGCCATTTTTCCGTTGAGCTGTTGAGCTGGATGGCGTTGGGTTTTTTTATGTCCGGTTTCGGCCAATCGGTGTCACGACGCGTGAAATGACTGGGATAAAGCAGGGGCACGGTATCTGCCTCCGGCATGCCGCGGAGATATTCCTTCAAGCGGAAATCGACTACCGGCCCGGTGGAGACTGTGACGCCTATATCCGCCAGCGAGTAGCGGATTGAGTCTGAAAGAGCGATGGCGTCGCGGGCCGGGGAAGTCGGAATATGAATAAAATGTTCATGATCGTCGGGGAGCACAATGTGGGTGAAGGGATGCGTGTGCGCCTGAAGATCGACGAAGCTGTCATCAGTCGAGGTGGTGACGGTTACAGCCTTTTGCGTGGCGCCACGCTCCAGCATGATGATGATGTTTTCCTGTAACACGTTGTCATCCTTGAACGCTTTGTTTCGCGCTCCGAAGAGATGAATGTGTCGGATTGCGGCGCGTTTCAGGACGAATTGGCGGAAGGGACGATAATAAGGGCCATTGCAGAAGCTTCTCGGGATGATGGCAACGAGCTGCCCCTTTGGTTCCAACATGGATAAAGAGAGGGCCACGAACGCCGAATACAGATTGACCGTCTCAATGCCGGCCTGTCGCAGCAATACACGATGTAAGGAATTGTTTCGTATTTTTTTATAGGGAGGATTCAGGATGGCGTGCGTGTATTTCGGAAGAGAAGCGGTAAAGAGGTTCCCGCAGAGAGAGTGAACGGCGGTCTCCACGAAATCACCTCCCCGGACATTCGCTACAATGTTCAGGCGTTGTTTGTACCCATCCAGCATCTGAACCAGATAGGGACGAAGGTGTTCGTCTATTTCAAAAAGATCAACCTTGACCCGGGGGGGAGTGACGCCACAGGCCAATCTGTCCAGAAAGGCGGCGGAGAGGGAGCCGATGCCTGCCCCGGCATCAAGCAGACGACAGGCGTTCCCGGAGGGGGGATCAAACAGGCCCGCCATGAAGCGAGCCGTTTCGGCCGGAGTTAAAAATTGGCCAAGCTGTGCCTTCTTTTGGGCGGAAGTATCTTTCGATACCCTCAATCGTGATCGCTCAACGGTTGACAGCAAATGCGCACCTGTTTTGGGGGAAGAGAAGTAATGGCTCCATCCTAACGAGGGTGAGGCCTTGTGTCAAAGCGCTTTTGGCAAAAAATCATCCATTGTCTCGCTTGAAGGTGAAATCTAATACACCTCTTCGTGGCTGCCCACGTTGATGCAGATGATGGTCTGTTCGGTGATAATCAGTTCGATGGTGATACGGTAGCCGATGTTGATGGAGACGCTGTGCAGCCCCTGGAGTTTGCCCTTGAGCGGATGCAGGCGCAGCGAAGGGTGGTGCGGGTTGCGTTCCAAGAGGAGCAGGGTTTTTTCGTACTGTTTGAGCAGGGTGGGGTGTTTTTTGATGAATGCCCGAGCCCGCTTGATGTAGCTCTCCGGAAAGACGAGCTTATAGACCATCGCTGATCCGGGCGATGTGTGCGGCGACGCTCTCCACCATCACCCGGCCCTTGGCGACATCGGCCTGGGCCTCCAGCAGCGCCGCCTCCAGTTCGCATTCGCGCAGGTAGTGGTAATGGGCAATATCCATGACCACGTATTTTTGCCGGCCGCGGACCGTGATGATCGCCTCCGGTTCACCCATCAGATTTTCCTGGATGGATGATATCCCCCTGGTTTTCAGTTCGTTTGCCGTGATGCTCGCCATGTTTTCACCTGGGTAACGGATCATAAATAAATAAAAACCACTATACGCCCGGACAATCGTTCTGTCAATCGTGCTGTTTGTGGTGCTTTTGGCGGCCAAGGGAAAGAACCAAGGACGCGAGGGAGGGCAACCGGGCGCGTTTGCCGACCAGCCGGTTGCCGGCCAGGCCAGGAGATAGGTCAGGCCGGCCGGTACCATCATCTGCCAGCGGCGCCAGGCTAAGGCGTGATGCATACCGGCCGCCGGCAACGCCTGGCATCTCCTCTTGACAGGCGGGGCGAACCTGGTGGAGAGTAAGTGCAGGGATGATGTTCTCTATCCAGATCGGAAAGGAGGCAGGCTATGGGGTACGGAAGATTTCTTTGGGCCGTTATCGGCGTTTTTCTGACCAGCGCAGTTGCCTTTGCCGCCGAACCAGCCAAGGGGACGCCTTACGTCGCCACTATCGACCCGGACGGCGTCCAGCGGGTGGCGGTGCTGGGCGGCGGCTATTACTTCGACCCCAACGTGATCGTGGTCAAGGCCAATGTGCCGGTGGAACTCCTGGTCCGCAAGGAGGGCGGGATTGCCCCGCACGACATCGTCTTGAAAGCGCCCGAGGCCGGGATCGATTTTGCGCAGGAATTGAGCACCGAACCGCGGGCCATTCGCTTCACGCCGACCAAGGCAGGGCGTTACGAATTCGAATGCACCAAAAAGCTGCCGTTTTTCCCGAGTCATAAGGAACGGGGCATGCACGGCGTGCTGGTGGTGGAGTAGCGAGGAGAGGCTGCGATGATCGGTGAGGCCTTGCCCTTCTGGGCCCGGCAACTGGTTCCCTATCTGGCGTTGGGGCATGGGCTCTTCAATCTGTTGGTCTTCGGGCTCTTCGTTCGGCAGGGCTGGCTGGGCCTTGGCATCCGGCAGGCGCGGCGGAGCGGTGCTCCGCCGCCGGTTGCCGCGATCCGGAGTCATCGGCGGACCGGGCCATGGGCCGCCATGCTTGCCGGCCTCGGTTTTCTGGCCGGCACCATTCTGGTCTTGTTCGACAAGGGCCATCTGATCGGGTATCCGCTGCACTTTGCGGTCGGCAGCATGATCGTGTTGGTGCTCTTCGTTCTTTATTCCCTCTCCCGCCGGATCACCGGCACCGATTCCCCGTATCGGACCCCACACGCACGCCTCGGTGTGCTCCTTCTCGGCCTTTACCTGGTTCAGGCGGTTTTGGGGCTGGGTATCCTGTTGTGAGATTGCTTTGGCGCGCAGCGTGCCGGCCCGACCGGGGTTGCCGCTGAAACTGCCGCTCTTCCTGCTTGCCGGACAGGGAAATTTCGGCTAGAAATGGTGAGGCGCCCGTGAGGGGAGCGCCGCCATTACGGCCAATCGCGGCTGGTATCAGCTCAAAGAAAGGGACACGACATGCATCACGAACAACTCGCCACCATCGATACCGTTGCCAACCTCTTTTGCCAGGCGACCAAGAAGACTCTGGATAAGAGCACCGGCAAGAGCGTCAAGTACTCGAATACCCTGCAGTCCATCCCCAAGGTGAGCCTGCGGCCGGATTTGGGCTGCTTTGTCCAGTTCACCGGCGACTACAATGGTTTGCTGGTGATGAATTTTTCCGCCGATGCCGCCATGGAACTCTACCGGAGTTACATGCTCACCATGGGGTTGCCGGAGAGTGAACTGGCCAAGGACTACACCTCGGCCGAGGTGGTGGACACCATGGGCGAGATGACCAACCAGGTCATGGGCCGTTCGCTGCGCATGGTGGAGAGCAAATTCGACCTGGTTTCCAACATTGGCCAGCCCAAGGCCATTGCCTTGAACAGCGCCATCACCCTCACCCCGGACTCCGAGTTCCAGGACAACCGGCGCCTGGTCTTCAGCCTGGAGACCTTCCGTTTCTCCATGGAACTGGCCATGGAACGCACCCAGTTCATCCAGATGAAGTAAACGGCGTCCGCGTCGTCAGCTTCCGGGCAAGGCCGGCACTGTCCGGCCTTGGTTCCGGCGGCTGCGGCGCGGTTCCGGTTTCATCCTTTCCAATTGGCTGCTGGTGCATTATAGTCTCGCCAGTTCCGACTCGCGTTCACAGACTTGTAATTTTTATATACGTTTGGAGGTTTGCTCATGGAAAAGTCGTGTGGTTCCAGTTGTGGCAGCAAGAAACAGACCTGCGGGTCGGCCGATGCCGCGGTGGCGCAGCAGAACGTGGCCATCGACCAGTCCCTGGGCCGCATCCGCCACAAGATCCTGGTGATGAGCGGCAAGGGCGGGGTGGGCAAGAGCACGGTCTCGGTCAACGTGGCCATTGGCCTGGCCAAGAAGGGCTACAAGGTCGGGCTCATGGACGTGGACCTGCACGGCCCGGACATCGTCCGCATGCTCAACATGCACGGCCGCATGGAAGGGGAGCTGACCAAGGACGGCAAGATGCCGCCCATGCGGTACAACGAGAACCTCAAGGTGATGTCGCTGGAAAGCATGATGGAGAACCGCGATGAGCCCATCATCTGGCGCGGCCCCCTCAAAAACCAGGCAATCCGCCAGTTCATCGCCGACGTGGCCTGGGGCGATCTCGACTATCTGGTGATCGACGCCCCGCCGGGCACCGGCGACGAGCCGATGACCGTGGCCCATACCATCAAGGACGCCAAGGCCCTGGTGGTGACCACCCCGCAGCAGGTGGCCCTGGCCGACGTGCGCAAGTCGATCAACTTCTGCAAGCACGTGAAGATGGCGATCCTGGGCCTGGTTGAGAACATGAGCGGCTTCATCTGCCCGCACTGCAACAAGACCGTGGAAATTTTCAAGACCGGCGGCGGCGAGCAGCTGGCCCGGGAGTTCGGCCTCAAGTTCCTGGGCCGCATCCCGGTGGATCCCAAGGTGGTGACGGCCGGCGACGACGGCACCCCCTATCTCTCTTCGGGTGCCGCCAGTCAGACCACCGCGGCCTTCGAGGCGATGCTCGCCAGGGTCGAGGAGGAACTGCCGGCCAAGGGGTCGATCCCGCTGGCCACGGTAAGCTCCGGCTGCGCCTGCGGGCCGGGCGGCTGCGATCCGCAAAAATGCAATTGTTAAGGATGTCGGCGGGCCCCGCCTTGCATCACGCTCCGTGAAGGGGAAAATATGCTGATCAAACAGATGGTGGTGGGCGGGATGGGCGTCTGCTGCTATGTGGTGGCCTGCGAAGAAACCAAAGAAGGGCTCATCATCGATGCCGGCGGCAACGAGGAGGAGATCCTCGCCTACTGCGACCGCCATGGGCTGACGATTCGTTACATCGTGGGCACCCACGGCCATCCGGATCACGTGTGCGGCAACGCCAGGATCAAGGCGGCCACCGGCGCCCAGATCGTGCTGCACGTCGAGGATGCCGTCTTTTTCGGCGATCCGCAGGTGCGGGAGTATTTCTCCATGCTGGGGCTGCCGGCCTCGCCGCCGGCGGACAAGGTGGTGCGCGACGGCGAGGTACTCACCGCCGGCACCGTGCATCTCACCGTACTCCATACCCCCGGCCACACGCCGGGCGGCATCTGCCTCTACAGCGCACCGCACCTCTTTTCCGGCGATACCCTCTTTGCCGGCGGGGTGGGCCGCACCGATTTCCCCGGCGGCGACACCCGCCAGCTCATGGAGTCCATCAAGCAGAAGATCCTCACCCTGCCGGCCGACACCGTGGTATGGCCGGGCCATGGCTACGGCGGTTCGCGTTCCACCATTGGCGACGAGGCCCGCAACAACCCCTTCCTTGTCGGGGGCTGGTAGACGATGCGCGAGGTCGTGCTCGGCACCGCCGGCCATGTCGATCATGGCAAGACCAGCTTTGTCAAGGCCCTGACCGGCATCGATACCGACCGGCTCAAGGAGGAGAAGGCGCGCGGCATCACCATCGAGCTCGGCTTCGCCTACCTCGATCTGCCCTGCGGCCATCGGCTGGGCATCGTCGATGTGCCGGGCCACGAGCGCTTTGTCAAGAACATGGTGGCCGGCGCGGCGGGCATCGACCTGGTCGCCTTCATCGTCGCGGCGGACGAGGGCATCATGCCCCAGACCCGCGAACACTTCGAAATCTGCAAGCTCCTCGGCGTCAAACGCGGGCTCATCGTCATCACCAAGAAGGACATGGTGGAACCCGACTGGCTCGCCCTGGTGCAGGAGGAGGTGCGCGGCTTCCTGGCCGGCAGCTTCCTGGCCGAGGCGCCGATGGTGACGGTCTCGGCGGTGAGCGGCGAGGGGCTCGACGAGGCGCGGGCGATCCTTGACCAGCTGGTGCGGGAGAGCGATTTTGCCGAGGCCTATGGCCCCTTCCGGTTGCCGGTGGATCGGGTCTTCACCATGAAGGGCTTTGGCGTGGTGGTGACCGGTTCCTCCATTGCCGGCCGGATCAAGGTCGGCGAGGAGGTGGTCTTCTACCCCCGCGGGTTGGCCGGCAGGATTCGCGGCATCCAGGTGCACGGCGCCGAACGCCAGGAGGTGGAGGCGGGCAACCGCACCGCCATCAACGTGCAGGGGGTGGAGAAAGAACAGGTGGCCCGCGGCGACGTGCTCGCCACCCCCGGCTGCCTCCAGCCCTCGCTGCGGCTCGATGCCGATCTGCTCTACCTCTCCATGAACAGCAAACCGCTCAAGAATCGCGCCCGGGTGCGGCTCCATCTCGGCACCGCCGAGATCATGGCCCGGGTGGTGCTGCTCGAGGCAGGCGAACTCGCCCCCGGCAGTCAGGCGGATGTCCAGCTCCTGCTCGAAGAGGAGGCCTCGGTCTGGCCTGGCGACCATTACGTGATTCGCAGCTATTCGCCGGTTGCCACCATCGGCGGCGGCGTGATCTGGAACTGCTCGCCGCCCCGGCGCCGGCGTCACAAGGAGATCAACCAGCGGGCCTTTACCCTCTACCGTTCCGGCTCCCAGGAGGAGCTGGCCCTCTTTCATCTGGAGGAGAGCGGACTCTCCGGCCTGCCCATGGCCGAGTTGGCGGTGAAACTCGGGCTCTTCGGCAAGCGGTTCAAGAAGGTGATGGACCCATTGCTCACCAGCCGCCGGGTCATCACGGTGGATTCCGAACGGCAGCGGCTCATTGCCGCCACGGTGTGTGAGGGTCTGGGCAGCCAGGTGGAGGCGTTGCTGGCCGAGTTTCATCGTCAAAATCCGATGAAGCAGGGGTTGCCGCTGGAGGAACTGCGCAGCCGATTGCATCGGAACCTGGACCAGCGCCTCTTCCAGTTGCTGCTCACTGAACTTGTCAAGCGCGGGCTCGCCGTGCTTGACGGCACCACCATCCGGCTCGCGACCCATCAGGTCTCCCTGGCGGCGGATGCCGAGGCGCTGCGGACCGCCATGATCGGCTATTACCGTGAGGCGGGGCTTGCCGTACCCACGGTCAAGGAGGTCCGCGACCGTTTTGCCACCTATCCTGCCAGCCTGGTGCAGGAGGTGCAGGCAGTGCTGGTAAGAGAAGGGCAACTGGTCAAGGTTTCGGAGGAATTGTATTTCGACGCCGCGGCCCTGAATGCGCTCAGGGAAAAGATGACTGCCTTCATCCGGCAGGAGGGCGAGATCGATGCCCCGCGCTTCAAGGACCTGACCGGGCTGACCCGCAAGTTTTCCATCCCGCTGCTCGAGTATTTCGACAAGATCAAGCTCACCATCCGGGTGGGCGACAAGCGCATCCTGCGCGACCGCAGCGCCTGACCGGCGCACGGCGAAGGACGGCGGCCATCAGCACGATCAGCGGCAATATCGCGGGACTCAAAACCGCGCAGATGAAGGCCTTGGAGCGCCTGGCGCGCCGCCGGGTGGAGCCGGACCTCATCGTCAGCCCGGAGCTGGCCCGGGAGCTCACCGTGCTCTCGGTGGAGCTCAACCGGCAGGTCGGCATCCTGCTCAATCGCGCCGGCCAGGTGGAACTGGTCATCGTCGGCGACCACAAGGGGCTGCTGATCCCGGCCCTCACCGGCTTCCGTTCTGCCGGCGGCCGCCTCAAGGGGTTGCGCCTGGTCCACACCCACCTGGCGGGCGAGGAGATCAGCCAGGACGACCTCATGGACCTCCTCTTCCTGCGGCTCGATCTGCTCACAATGATCAAGGCCCAGCCCGACGGCCTGCCGGAGCGGCTTTACAGCGCCCATCTGGTGCCGGCGGCAACGGCAGGCACGCCGTGGGCCTTTTTGCCGCCGGTGGTGCCCTCGCAGCAGCCCCGCACCCTGCGGGCCCAGCTTGCCGCCCTGGAGGACGAGTTTGCCCGGTCGCGGCCCACCAAGACCGTGGACCAGGGCAAGGACCGCGCCATCCTGGTGAGCGTTACCACCGCGCCCAAGGCCAGGGCGCAGGAATCCATGGACGAACTGGTGGAGCTGGCCCGCTCCGACGATGTGGTGGTGCTCGACACCGTGATCCAGCGCCGCGACCGGATCAACCCCCGTTTCATTCTCGGCAAGGGCAAATTGGGCGAGATCATGCTCAAGGCCCTGCAGCTCCATGCCAACCTGCTGGTCTTCGATCAGGAGCTGAACCCCTCGCAGATTCGCTCCATCACCGATCACACCGAATTAAGGGTCATCGACCGCACTCAGCTCATCCTCGACATCTTCGCCCGCCGGGCTCTGAGCCGGGAGGGCCGGTTGCAGATCGAGATGGCCCAGCTCAAGTACCTGATGCCGCGGCTCACCACCCGCGATGATGCGCTTTCGCGCCTCACCGGCGGCATCGGCGGCCGCGGCCCCGGTGAGACCAGGCTGGAGGTGGATCGCCGCCGCATCAAGGACCGGCTCAACAAGCTCGACAAGAAGCTGGAAGAGGTGGCCCGCGAGCGCTCCCAGCGCCGGGCCCGGCGCCGCAAGCGTGAACTGCCGGTGCTCTCCCTGGTCGGCTACACCAATGCCGGCAAATCGACGCTGCTCAACACCCTTACCCGCAGCGACATTCTGGCCGAGGACAAGCTCTTCGCCACCCTCGACCCCACCAGCCGGCGGCTCCGCTTCCCGCAGGACATGGAGGTGATCGTCACCGACACCGTGGGCTTTATCAGCCATCTGCCGGCCGAACTCAAGCAGGCCTTCAAGGCGACGCTCGAGGAACTTCACGAGGCCGGCGTGCTCCTCCACGTGGTGGACCTGAGCAACCCCCGCTTTGCCGATCATATGGCCGTGGTGGAGGGACTGCTGCGGGAGCTCGATCTGGGCGATATTCCGCGGCTGACGGTGTTCAACAAGATCGATCAGGTCGATCCGGCCGTGGTGGCGGAGCAGCTGGCCAGTCACGAGGCGGTGGCGTTGAGCGCTTTGGATCCTTCCACCTTCGGCCCCTTTCTCGACAAGGCCCGGCAGTTGGTGCTCAAGGAGTGGACCCCGCTGGCCGAAGGCGGTCAGGTCTGATCGCCGCCCGGTATCGGCTTGCGGCGCTAACGCGCTGATTTGCTTGCCAAAACATTCTTTGCCAGTTATAAGGGTGGATGTGACCGGCGCGTGGGGATGTCCCGGATGCGCGTTTTTTTATGGCGAAGCTCATGACTGCTCGCCGTTGCCGGATGCCTCTGACTCCGGCGCGGGGGCAGCGAAGGATACCGATGGACGTGGCGCGTTTTTTTCATCCCATGGTGCGCGGCTGGAACTGGCCCATGCTCTTCTTGCTGCTGGCTCTCGTGCTGCCGGTGCCGGTGTCGGCGCAGCCGGCCAGGCAGGCCAATATCGACGAGGTGATCGTCACCAATTCGAGCCGCGAGGTGCTGCTCTACCTCACGGTGCGCAACGCCTTTACCCCGGAGATGGAAAAGGGGGTGCAGAGCGGTATCCCGGTGACCTTCACCTTTTATGTCGAGCTCTACCGCCATCGCAGCGGCTGGCTCGACCAGAAGGTGGTGGTCCGCACCTTCGAGCACATCCTGACCTACGATAATCTGAAGGAAGAGTACCGCATCGTGTACGGCGAACACAACGGCAAGACCGTCATCGTCAAGACCATGGCCCAGGCCCGTGAACTGATGGCCCAGGTCAACGGCTTTGGCTTAAGTCCGCTCACTGCCCTGATGGCGGACGCCGAATATACGCTCAAGGTCAAGGCGCGTCTGGCGGAGAAGACGCTGCCGCTCTATTTCCATTACGTCATCCCTTTCTGGAGCCTGTGGGATTTTGAAACCGACTGGTACACGGTTCAGTTCCGCTACTGATCCTCGGAATCCCGAGGAAGCGGTCATCGAGCGGGATCGGCGGCGCCGCAAGAAGCGCATCCGGATCATCATCCTCGTCTCCCTGGTCCTTTTCGCGCTCTTCACCTATCTGGAAACCCGCGTCTTCGAATTGGGTACCGTGCCGTTGCCGGTCAGCGGCAACGTCCTCATCTTCGTGCTCATCAACCTCAATATGCTGCTCCTGTTGCTGGTGATCTTCCTGGTGCTGCGCGAACTGACCCAGCTTGTGTTCGAGCGCAAACGCCGCATCCTCGGCACCCGATTGCGCACCAAGCTGGTTATCTCGTTTATCTCGCTATCGCTCATCCCTACCGGGCTGCTTTTTTTCGTGGCCCTGCAGTTCGTTTCCACCAGCATGGACTACTGGTTCAACAGCAATGTCGAGCAGTCGCTGCTCGAATCGCTCAATATCGCCAAAGAGGTCTACCAGGGCACCAAGGACGAGGTGGTACGCCAGGGACGGAACATCGCCGGGCAGCTGGAAGCGCGCCCGGTCGGGCACCCCCTGACCCCGACCCTGAAGGAGGCGCTGACCGGACATGGTCTGGCCAGCGTGGAAGTACTCTCCGACGAGCGCGTGGTGGTGGCCGCCGAGGTCACGCGCTCTCTGGCCGGGCAGGCCCTGCCGGAGATCCCCATGGAATATCTGCGCCGTACCCTGGAGGGCGAGCGGGAGTTGGTGGCGGCCCAGCCTTTCCCCGGCGGCGGGGAACTGATCCGCGGTTTTACCCTGGTTCGTTTTGGCGAGGACCGGCCCGGGGTGCTGGTCATCGCCCGCCTCATCCCGCCGGAGCGATTGGCGCGGATGGAGACCATCTCCACCGGTCTCGAAGGCTACCGCCAGCTCATGATGCTCAAGGCGCCGCTCAAGACGAGCCTTATCGTCATACTGCTCATCGTGACCCTGCTTATTGTTTTCTGCGCGGTCTGGTTCGGTTTTTATGTGGCCAATGGCCTCACCGGCCCGATCAAGCGGCTCGCCGACGCCACCCATCGGATCGCCGAGGGGGATCTCGACTTTGTGCTGGAAAAGACCTCGGGCGACGAGATGGGCACCCTGGTTGATTCCTTCAACCAGATGACCCACGACCTCCGCGTCAGCCGCGGGCAGATCGTGGCCACCAGCCAGGAACTCGACAACCGGCGGCGCTATACCGAAATCATCCTCCAGAACGTGGCCGCCGGCGTCATCTCCCTCGACGATTCCGGCAAGATCATCACCATCAACCGTTTTGCCGAGGAACTGCTCAAGATCCGCAAGGAGGACTTGCTCGGCCGCCATTATCGGGCCATCCTGCGCCAGGAGCATCTGCATGTCCTGGAGACCTTCCTCGCCGAGCTGGCCCGTTCGGGCAGGCCTTCGATCCAGCGCCCCTTGCGGCTCACTGTTGGCGAGGAAACCTTCTCGCTGCGGGTGAATTTCACCCGCCTGGAGGATGAGGAGCACCGGCCGCTCGGTGTGGTGCTGGTCTTCGACAACCTGACCGAGCTGGAAAAGGCCCAGCGCATGGCAGCCTGGCGCGAGGTGGCGCGCCGCATCGCCCACGAGGTGAAGAATCCGCTGACTCCGATCCAGCTTTCGGCGCAGCGGTTGCGCAAGAAATACCTCGATCGGTTCGCCTCGGAGGGGGAGGTCTTTGATCTCTGCACCAAGACGATCATCAACCAGGTCGATGAGTTGCAGCGGCTGGTGAGCGAGTTCTCCAGCTTTGCCCGCATGCCGGCCATCCAGAAGTCGCGCAACAACCTGGCCGAGATGGCGAAGGAGGTGCTGGCCCTTTATCAGGAGGCACACCGGGACATTGCTTTCAGTCTGGCAGTGGATGAGGGGATGCCGGAGTTTTTATTCGATTTGAAGCAGTTGAAACGGGTCTTCATCAACCTGCTCGATAACGCGGTGGCCGCGATGGCGGAACGCGGGGCCATCGACGTGGTGATCGGCTGCGACCGCGAACAAAAGCTGGTGATCCTGGAGGTGCGCGACAACGGCCCCGGTGTGCGCGACGAGGACAAGTCGCGGCTCTTCGAGCCCTATTTCTCCACCAAGAAATCCGGCACCGGCCTCGGCCTTGCCATTGCCGGCACCGCGGTGGCGGATCACGGCGGCGTCATCCGGGTGCGGGACAACGAGCCGGCTGGTGCGGTCTTTGTGGTGGAACTGCCCCTGCTCCTTGAATAGCGAAAAGGCTCAGTAAAGCATGACTGGTCTGGTATAGTGGGAACATGGCGCAGCAACGGATTCTGATCATCGACGACGAGGCGAGCATCCGCGAATCGCTCTCCGGCATCCTGTCGGACGAGGGATTTGTGCCGCTCTCTGCCGCCAACGCCGAGGAAGGCCTCGCCCGCCTTGAAGAGGTGCGGGCCGATCTGGTGCTGCTCGACATCTGGATGCCGGGCATGGACGGCATGGAGGCGCTCAAAAGGATCAAGGAACTCTATCCTGACCTGCCGGTAATCATGATCTCCGGTCACGGCACCATTGAGACCGCGGTGCAGGCCACCCGCCTCGGCGCCTTTGACTTCATCGAAAAACCGCTCTCCTACGACAAGATCATTCTGGCGCTGCACAATGCCCTGCAACTCGCCGCACTGGCCCAGGAAAACCACATCTTGCGCGAGCAGGCCGGCCAGCATCGCGGGATCACCGGCAACTCGCCGGTCATGCAGCAGCTCAAGGCACAGATCGAGCGGGTCGCTCCCACCGAGGCCTGGGTGCTCATCCGCGGCGAGCATGGCACCGGCAAGGAACTGGTGGCCCAGACCATCCACCGGCTCTCGCCGCTGGCCGCCAAGCCCCTGGTGGCGATCAACTGCGCAGCCATTCCCGAGGAATTGATCGAGAGCGAACTTTTTGGCCATGAAAAAGGTTCGTTTACCGGCGCCACCGACCGCCGGCGCGGTAAGTTCGACCTGGCCAACGGCGGCATGCTCTTTCTCGACGAGATCGGCGACATGAGCCTGAAGACCCAGGCCAAAATCCTGCGCATTTTGCAGGAACAGAAGTTCGAGCGGGTGGGCGGCGCCAAGACCATCAGCGTCAATGTCCGGGTGCTGGCCGCCACCAACAAGAATCTGGAACAGGAGATCGAGCGGGGCACCTTCCGGGCCGACCTCTTCTACCGGCTCAATGTGGTGCCCATCTTTGTGCCGCCGCTCCGCGAGCGGCTGGAGGATCTGCCGTTTTTGGTGGATGATTTCGTGGCCGATTGCACCCGTAAGGGGTTCGGCCGCAAACGCTTTGCCAAGGCCGCGTTGCAGCTCATGGCCCAGCATCCCTGGCCCGGCAATGTCCGCGAGTTACGGAATTTTGTCGAACGCGCATTGATCATGAGCCTTGGCGAGGAGGTTGGTGAGGTGGAGGTGCGGATGCTGCTCGGTGGCGGCGTGGCCAAGGTGGTGCCCTCAAGCCCGGAGGAGTATCTGGCCGCCTACAGAAACCTCTCCTACAAGGAGGCGAAGCGGCTCTTTGAGCGCGACTATCTCGGCCTGCAACTGGCGGCGAACAACGGCAATGTCTCGCAGACCGCGGAACAAATCGGGCTGGAGCGGAGTCATCTCCATAAGAAGATGAAGTCGTTCGCTCTGGAGGCAGGCGAAGGGGAATAACGGCGCAGCCGTTTCCTTGATTGCTTGGCGGAGTACGCAGATGACGGATCACGACACCAACCTGCCGGATCAGAAAGAGCTGGAGCGCGAGATCGGCGAATATCTGACCCGCAAGTACGGCCGCAAGGTGAAGATCGTCTCCTCCGGCCTCTTCCCCATGGCCGAGCCGGAGGAGGGTGGCGGCATCGTGATCCCGCCCAAGGCGGCTGCGCCGTTCCACTTCGACATCACCCCCGAGGAATTGATCACCTACCTCGATCAGTACGTGGTGCGGCAGGACGAGGCCAAGGCAATCCTTGCCACCAAGATCTGCACCCACTTCAACCGCATCAGCTACGCCCTGAAGCACCCGCGCCAGGCCAAGCGCAACGTCGGCCAGATCAAGAACAACGTGCTGATGATGGGGCCCACCGGCGTGGGCAAGACCTTTCTCATCAAGCTCATCGCCCAGCGCCTGGGCGTGCCGTTCATCAAGGGCGATGCCACCAAGTTTAGCGAGACCGGTTACGTGGGCGGCGACGTGGAGGACCTGGTGCGCGACCTGGTGCGCCAGGTGGACGGCGACCTCGACCGCGCCCAGTACGGCATCATCTACATCGACGAGATCGACAAGATCGCGGCCAGCGAATACCGTCTCGGTGCCGATGTTTCCCGCACCGGCGTGCAACGCGCCTTGCTCAAGCCGATGGAAGAGACCGAGGTGGAACTGAAGGTGCCCCACGACCCGATCTCGCAGATCGAGGCCATCGAGCACTTCCGCTCCACCGGCAAGCGGGAGAAGCGGAGTGTGAACACCCGCAACATCCTCTTCATCATGAGCGGCGCCTTTGCCGGCCTTGACGAGATTATCCGCAAGCGCGTGCAGCAGCAGGCCATCGGTTTTGAAAAGGCGGTCCATTCCGCCAAGGATAGCGGCAAGTTCCTGAAGCAGGTCAAGGCCGAGGATCTTATCCAGTTCGGCTTTGAGAGCGAGTTTGTTGGCCGGTTGCCGGTGCTGGCGGTACTGGATGAACTGAGCGTCGATGACCTCTATGCGATTTTGCTCAACCCCAACAGCGCGGTGACCGTGGGCAAGAAGCAGGATTTCCGCGCCTATGGCATCAAGATTCAGTTCGAGGATGTGGCCCTGCGCGAGATTGCCGAGCGGGCGAGCCGCGAGCGCACCGGTGCCCGGGGCCTGTCGAGCGTCATGGAGCGCACCCTGCTCCATTTTGAAAAGAAGCTGCCTTCCACCTCGATCCGTCATCTGGTGGTCTCCCTCGACATGGTGCGCAACCCCAAGGCCGAGTTGCTGCGACTGCTCGACGATCCGGCCTGCCAGGCCCTGCACCGGGAACGCTATGAGGTGCTGGAGCATGTGGAGTACAAGCGACTGGTCGATTTCATCCTGGAGCGCATGGGCGATTATCTTGAAACCCACGAGGTACTGGCCACGCCCGCAAGGCTCGCGATGATGGCCAGGCAGGCCCAGGCTGAAGACCTTGACCCGCGCGAGGTGTGCGACCAGTTCATTCTCCTGGTGCAGCGGGTGCTCGACTGCGCGAAGAGGATCTCGGAAAAGTGCGGGATCACGGTCACTTTCGGTGACGATGCCATCGACCGCATCCTGGCTCGCGAGCCGCGCGACGAGGCGGCCATCGGCCGGACCTGCGACACCATTCTCCAGACCATGGAATACGGGCTGCGGTTGCTGAGCCAGAAAAAGGAAATCACCAGCGTGGTGATCCCGGCCGAGGGAATCGAGGCGCCGGACAAATTCATCAACGCCCTGGTGAGCAAGGCATTTAAAGTCGAATAGCTTCTGCAAGGAAAAGGAGAGATTCCATGATGTTCCCCGAGTATCGTCCCCGCCGCCTGCGGCGTAATGAGCCGTTGCGCGCGCTGATCCGCGAAACCTCGCTGTCGCCGGCGCAGCTCATCTGTCCGCTCTTCATCATGCCGGGCAAGAACAAGCGGGAGGAGGTGGGCTCCATGCCCGGCGTCTTCCGGATGAGCGTCGATCAGTTGACCAGGGAGGCCCAGGAGTGCCTGAAGCTCGGGATCAACCATGTCATCCTTTTCGGTCTGCCGGAGAAGAAGGATCCAGTGGGCTCCGGCGCGCACGCCAAGGACGGCATCATCCAGCGGGCGATCAAGGAGCTGAAGAACAAGGCGCCGCAGCTCATGGTCACCACCGACGTCTGCCTCTGCGAATACACCAGCCACGGCCATTGCGGGGTGATCCTCAATCGGCAGGTGGACAACGACGCCACCCTGGAGATTCTCGCCCAGACCGCCCTGTCGCACGCGGTGGCCGGGGCCGACATGGTGGCGCCCTCCGACATGATGGACGGCCGGGTTGGGGCGATCCGCGCCATACTTGACGAGAACAACTTCGAGATGGTGCCGATCATGTCCTACGCGGTGAAGTACGCCTCGGCTTTTTACGGCCCCTTCCGCGATGCCGCCGACTGCGCGCCCCAGGAGGGCGACCGCAAGGCCTACCAGATGGACCCGGCCAATATGCGCGAGGCGCTGCGCGAGGCGACACTTGATGTGGATGAGGGCGCCGACATCCTGATGGTGAAGCCCGCCATGCCCTACCTTGATGTGATCCGCCTGCTGCGCGATGAGTTCGATCTGCCCATTGCCGCCTATCAGGTGAGCGGCGAGTACGCCATGATTAAGGCCGCGGCCGAGCGCGGCTGGCTCGACGGCGAACGGGTCATGGCCGAGAGCCTCATCAGCATCCGCCGCGCCGGGGCGGATATGATCCTCACCTATTTTGCCAAGGAGTACGCCAAGGTGTACGGCAAGATCGGCTGAGTGCCCCCACGCCGGAGGATGAAAAAGCCCGGGGTCTCCCCCCGGGTTTTTTTCCGGTGCGCCCGGCACGGGCGCACTCTTGCGGCTGCAAGTCCCACCGCAAGTTGATCGCAGCGAACGAAGCGCAACCGCATTTGCCGGGATGGAATCCTATTTCAGGCTGGCGCACCTGGATGAACGGCTGCCCCCTATGCCGATTCCGCGCCTGCCGCAGGGCGTGTTATTTTTGTTGCAATCTTAGATAAATTTTAGCATTATGCCGAACCATCACGGTGCCGGTTGCTCGGCGCCGCCTCATTTGGGTCGGGATGTGGCTCAGCCTGGTAGAGCACATGCTTCGGGAGCATGGGGTCGGAGGTTCGAATCCTCTCATCCCGACCATCTTTCATCTTTCCCGCCAATTAGTGTCTCGGATATTTTGTTCGTGATACAATTTTTGATACAAAAAGTTTGGGCACCAAGTCGCTGTGAGCTATCCAGAGCGGTTGCTGTTTGGGTTTCTTGCGTTTGCCAATGGCCATAAGGATTCCCTGTATGGTTATTGTTTTCCGTATTTTACCCGATCAACCGTATGGCTCAATTGCTTTGTGGGGGAAGACAGAGTTTTTCAACGGGCTGATAAACCAGAGGCCAACAGCTTCGGTAAGGAGGATCGCTGCATAACTGACCGCAGCACAGGCCATGGCCCACAGATTCGCATCACTGGTGTGGTCAGCGAAATCGAGAAAAATGAGAGGGTATTTACTGGATGGATCGCAGTGGAAATACCTGAGAATGTCTGCCGCAGCTTGATGCAAATCCTGATTGATAAGCAGAAGAATTTCGAATCCCGTGAGCAGAACTATGGTACCTTTTATGCCTTCAAAAGGTGCTACGATTCTGAGGCCGAGACCGAAGTCCGCAGATATTTTTTTTGATTCTGCTGCATATGCTAGGTTTCTCAACATGGCACTATTTCAGTGTTCGTGATTTTTCTGCACGGTTAATAAGGCGCTGCGCCGATTCACGAGCACGGTGATAGCGTTCAATCTGGCTCGTAGATGGAGGTTGTTCGTGCATTAGAACATCTGATGCTTCAAGCAGTTCTTGTAGTGAAAAAAAGTAAATTTTTTTCAATCATTCTGTTTCCTATTTCTGGCCAATAGTGGAAAACTGTTACTGATTGTGCCCAGCAGAAATGGCAACCGTTCAACATTCTGTAAACTTGCCCGGTTCGGTCTTGCTTGTCTCAACCAACTGCCGGTAGTGTTAATTTTTGCCGGGATGCGGTTTTGCATCCTCACTCGATTTTTTCTTATCTCCCATCCTGACCACAACTTGATGTTTTGTCAATTCTCGTTTCAGAGGGATAACGTCACCGATCACGCGCTGGCCGTCCATCTCCACCCAAGCGACCCCGCGCTCACAACCCTGCGGATTCTCTACCTGAATCGCGTAGATTGTTTCTCCGTGCCGATAGCTGATACTGAAGCCCGGCCAGGCCGCAGGAATGACCGGATATACCCGCAGCTCGTCGCCCTGCACCTGTAAACCCAAGACCTCTTCCACCCAGGCCCGGTACATCCATGCTGCCGCCCCGGTATACCAGGACCAGCCTCCCTGCCCGATCCGTCCAGGCAAACGGTATACATCGGCCGCGACCACGTACGGCTCAACCCCGTAGTGCCACACCGATTCCGCATCGCGGGCATGCTCGATGGGATTGAGCATGCGCAGCATCTGCACCGCCCGCTCCCCATCCCCTTTGCGGGCCATGGCCATGGCCATCCAGAGGGCGGCATGGGTATACTGGCCGCCATTCTCCCGCACTCCAGGGGGACACCCCTTTATGTAGCCGGGCGAGGGTTCGGATGTGTCGAAGGGAGGCGTAAAAAGAAGGACCAGCCCTTCATCCTTGCGGACAAGATGGTTCCAGGCCGATTCCAGGCCTTGATCCGCACGGTTCGAGTCGGCACCACCGGAAAGCCATGCCCACGATTGGGGCAGGGAATCGATTCGTGCCTCGGTGTTTGCCGCGGAACCAAGGAGAGAGCCATCATCGAAGGTCCCGCGCAGATACCACTCTCCATCCCATCCCGCCTTCTCTACCCTCTGGATCAGCTCATGCCTTTCCTTTTGGTAGGTTTGTCCCAGCTTCGGTTCTTGCAGCAGATTGGACATTTCGACCATTCCCTGTAGCAGCTCGCAGAGGAACCAGGCGAGCCAGACGCTTTCTCCCTTGCCTCCGGCGCCCACCAGATTCATGCCGTCGTTCCAATCCCCGGTTCCCATTAGAGGCAGGCCATGGGGTCCGACGGTCAGACCGTGACTGACCGCACGCTGACAGTGTTCAAAGAGGGTGGCGCGTTCAAAGGTGACCTCCGGGGTGGAGAACACCTCATACTGATCATCTGCCAGGATGGGGGCGTTGAGGAAGGTCACCTCCGTCTTGAGAATGTCCACATCGCCGGTTGTACGGACATACTGCGCCACCACATAGGGGAGCCAGAGCAGATCGTCGGAGATTCGTGAGCGGATTCCTGCTCCGGCAGGCTCATGCCACCAATGCTGGACATCCCCTTCCTTGAACTGTCGGCTGGCGGCCAACAGAATCTGAGCGCGGGCAAGTTCGGGTCTGGAGTAGAGAAAGGCCATGACATCCTGCAGCTGATCGCGGAAACCGAAAGCGCCGCCGGATTGATAAAAAGCGGAACGCCCCCAGAGGCGGCAACTTAAGGACTGGTACTGTAGCCAACGGTTGATCAGCAGATCGGCGGCCAGTTCCGGGGTGTGTACTTCAATGGTACCGAGCAGTGCATCCCACCAGGCCCTGGTTTGCTCCAAAGCCTCCTCCAAGGCATTCTCCTCTTGAAAACGGAGCACCAGCTGCCGGGCCTGGGCCATGGACTCAGCCTGCCCCAGCATACAGGTGATATCACGTTGCTCGCCCGGAGCCAATTCCAGGGAAACCCGAAGCGTTGCGCATGGGTCCAGTCCAGCGCCGGTCCGTTGTGACAACTGGATCAGTTCCATGGCTAGCGGGTTTGCCAACGTGCGGTTTCGACCGATGAAGGCGGTGCGGTCGCCGCCGTATGAGTCGGCCCGCGGACTCATGGCCGCGAAGGCGATCCGCTCCGGATACTCGGGGTGGTAGCGGTTTTGCGCGAGCACGGCCTGGGCTTCGTCATCCCAGTTGGTCATCACGTGCATCTGGGAGGTTTCCCGATTCTCGCCCAGGGTCAACTCCACATAATAGGTCAGCGAAAGCCTGCGTCTTCTGGAAGAACCATTGGTAAGCCGCAGCCGCTGGAGCTTGATCGGCTGCCCCCCATTTTCATCCACGGGGACAAAGACGGTCAGCTCCTGTTCGATCCCGTTGCTGTTATGCTCAAAGACCGTATAGCCCGCCCCGTGCCGGGCTCGATAAGCGGTTGCCTCACGGATCGGCGCCGCGGTCGGCGACCAAAAGACGCCGCTCTCCTCGTCGCGGATGTACAGCGCTTCCGAGGCCGGGTCCAGGACCGGGTCGTTGGACCAGCCGGTCAGACGATTGCGCTGGCTGTTGCCGTACCAGGTAAAGCCGGACCCGGTTTCGCTGACCATGGTGCCGAAGGTCGGGTTGGCAATGACGTTCACCCAGGGGGCCGGGGTGTTGGTGTTGGGGCCGAGATAGATCGCGTATTCACGGCCATCCGGGGTAAACCCACCGAGACTGTTGAAGTAGTTCAGCTCCATGAAAGGGAGCGGAGCCGAGGGCTCTCGGACCGCGCGTTTGCGGCCCAGTCTTTCCAACAATTCGGGAGCCTCCACCGGCGCCCGCAATTGCTGGGGCAGTGTGCCGCGTGCCGCCACCAGCATGACACTGGCCACGGTCTTGAGAAGATTCAGATCTTCCTCCGGAATGAGCGCCGCATTGCGCAGGAAAATTCCGCCCGGTTGGTCCGTCCCGCTCAGGAGGGAATGGGCCTGAATCAACCGTTCCAATCGTTCCTGGAGAGGACGCTCATAACTCCCGGGTTCCTCATTGAGGATCACCAGATCGGATGATAATCCGTGCATCCGCCAATAGGTATGGGCCTGGAGCATCTGGCGGGCCAGACTGATATCCCGCGTCTCCCCGATGGTAACCAGGGCTATGGGCAGGTCGCCCGAGATGCCGTAGGGCCACAATCCGGCTTGACCCTTGCGATTCGCTGCGAGGCGCTCGCCGGCAGCACGCAAGAGGGGGTTGGGGAACAGCAGATGACTTGCCAGTTGCTGGAAACGGCGGGCTTCGTCGGGCTGGAGGTGCAGCATTTGCAACTGCTGCTGGGTCGAGACCCAGGCAAAATCCATGGCCCGGTTGATCTCCTGGGGGTCAGAGTATTTATCCATCAGCAACAGAACCTGCTGGCGGGTTGCCCCGGCAGCAAGCACCAGGGAAACCTGGGTGCGCTGGCCCGGTTCCAGAGTAAGACTCCGCCGCAGGCTTAAGCTCGGGTCCAGGACAAATCCCTGGCTGTTGCCGAGCTCTTGCATGGCCCCCATGGGTTTGGCGAGGGGGTGCCCACGACCGATAAACCTTCTGCGGTCGGTTTCAAACTGCCAATCTTTTTCAGGAGGGCTGTCAACACCTGTGTGCTCAAAGGTCAAGCGGTGGGCCACATACAGATGCCGTTCGTTTTTGCTGCGTGGTCGCCGGTAGGCGAGGAGAACTTGCTGCTCTGGAAGCGCTTCGGTCTGGATGAACAGCTTGTTAAAGGCTGGATGCTGGCGATCCGCGCGGTGGGGCGCCATGGAGAGTTCAACGTAGCTGGTGAGGTTAAGATGACGGGCGTGGGTTGTCCTGTTGATCAGGGTAATCCTCCGAATCTCCACGTCATCTTCCGGCGAGACGATCACCTCTGTTTCGGTATGCAGCCCATTGTCGTCACGCCGGAACACGGCCCGGTCAAGAGCAAAGTTGACCGAATACCCTTCCAGCTTCCCATCGGCCGGTTGATAGGTACTGGACCAGACCCGATCCGGATTGGCCTCATGGATGTAACAGAAGGTTCCCATTGCATCACAGGTCTGATCCGACCGCCAGCGGGTGAGTTCCTGGCCGCCCCACTGACTGTAGCCGCCTCCGCTGTTGGTGACCATCACGCCATAGCGGCCGTTGCTGAGCAACAGACTGTGGGGAATGGCGGTATGGGGCGTGGTAAAGATGCTTTCCGCCGGGGCAATCTGGTCTACGCCCAGCAACGTGGGCTCATTCTCCCGCGTTGAGGTCAGGTGCAGCGCAGGAAGGGTCGGGATGCGTTCCTGAAGGAGCGCCTCAAAGGCACGCACCCGTGGATCGCTATGAAAGCGGCGCGGGAACGGGTTGCCGTGGAGGAAGTTGGTTAAGGCCAGAAACGCCATGCCCTGGTGATGGGCCATATACGCCTTGATTATCACCCCGCGTTTGCCCACCCGCTGCGTTTGGCGGCTGAAATCCATGGCCTCGTAATACCCATAATCAGCGAGCAGCCCCAACCCGGCAAGTTGTTTCAGGTTCCGCACGGTCTCACCGGGCGCCAGGTTCAGGGCCAGCAAGGTGGCATAGGGCGCGATGACCAGCTGTTCCTCCAGGCCGCGTTTCAAGCCGAGCAGCGGAACGCCGAAGGCCTTGTACTGATAGGTTTTGTTGAGATCCATATTGCCAAAGGCGGACTCGGAAATACCCCACGGCACCCGCCGCGTGCGACCATAAGCGATCTGCGCCTGCACCGCTTCCCGGGCCGCCTTGTCCAACAGCGAGTTGCCGTAGGAGTACTGGAACAAGAGCGGCATCAGGTATTCGAACATGGTCCCGGCCCAGCTGAGCAGCACCCGCTGCCTCCCTATGGCGCCATAGAGGCGGCTCATGGAGAACCAGTGTTCCAGGGGGACATCGCCCCGGGCAATGGCAACGAAACTCCCGAATCGCGCCTCACTGGCCAGGAGATCATAGCGGGAAGTGTCCAGAACGTCCGTGGAAACATTAAAGCCGATGGCGAACAGTTTGCTTCCTCGGTCATAGAGGAATTGCATGTCCAGCGCCACGGACAACTCGCGGACATCCTCAAGGAGCCGAGTCGCCATTCCCAGGGTTTCTCCGGCCAGCCACTGCGAGGTAGCGAAGGCCTTGATAACCCGGTCGAGCCAGGGGGTGAGGGGGTCGCTGGTTGTGAGAGATTCCTTGCGGATCGCGCGAAGAATCGTGATCGAGCCGATCCGGTCATGGGCAAGATCGTGCAGCGAAGGCGCCCTTAAAAGATCATGCTGGATGGCGAGCAGGGCCACCGTGCCCAAGGGGGCCAGCTCATCTTCGGTTTTTTCCGCAAGGATTTCGATCCAGGCGAGATAGCGGTCACTGTTCTGAGCCCAGGCCGCCACCTGTTGTGCAAGTTCAGCAGTCCATGGCGCGGCGGCTCCTGCGGCAACGACCATAGACTTGACATTGACCTCCGTCCGCCGTTGCAACCGGAGAAGATCGACGATGCTAGACAACGGAGCATTCCATTCAGCAAGGAGTTGGTCGAGTGTCTGATGATACAGGCCGGTAATTCCTTCCAGGGCTGCGTCTTGTTTCAAGATTTCCCCGGTGTCGGCAAGGCCGGCAAAGGCCTTGCCATCCAAGAGGGGAGCATGCATCAACTCGTCAAGACCTTGCTCCAAGGCCCACAGACCACCCAGCAAATTGCCGCTGTCCACCGTGGAGACGTAGCGGGGTTCAAGCGGGACCAGGGTCTGGATATCGTACCAGTTCAGAAGATGGCCTTGGTAGCGCTCCAGACGGCCGATGGTTGCCATGGTATCGGTAAGCTTTTCCACGACCTGGTTAATGGTCAGATAGCCGGAATCATAGGCCCCTAGGGCACTGGTCATCCAGAGGCCGATGTTGGTCGGGCTGGTTCGCATGGCCAGACTGTTTTGGTGGGCAACCTGGTAGTTATCGGGGGGCAACCAGGAGGTGTCGGCGTTGACAAAGGAGGAGAAATAACGCCAGGTCCGCCGGGCAACCTGCCTGAGGAAACGGCGGTCCGTCTCGGATAACGGTTTTCCCCGCCGCTGTTCAATGGGTCGCAGATTCAGGAGCCAACCGAACAACGGAGAGAAAAACCACAAAACGAGCCAGAGGGCGGCAACAGGCAGGCTGGTCGGCATGAGGTGCCAGATCGCCGCACCCACGATCATGCTGAAGAGGCTCCCCAGAGCCAGGTGCGCGAGAAAGAGCGGTTGGTGGCGGGAGGCGCGCCAATGGGTTGATTGGGCGGTCCACTCCAATAAATCGCGCCGGGAGATCATGCGGCGGTAGCAGACCCGGAGGATGGCATCCAGGGCCACCGCTGCTTGGTGCGGCAACAGCGCCCCATCGACAAAGGCCCGCAGCAGGTCGTGCAACAGTTTGGTCGGGGAGAAGTACATCAATCCCTTGTGGGTGGTAGCCATGGTGAAGGGCTGCGCCAAGGGGTGAAAGAGCAGTTGCATGCCGACCACCAGCGTGGCGATTCCACCGATCTTTGGGGAGATAAACCAGGAGGCGGTCAACAGGAGCAGGCTCGTGATCGGCAGGAGGCTACGGCGCAAATTGTCGAGGATCTTCCAACGGTTCAAGGGGGAAAGCGGGTTCGGCCCCTGTCCGCCTGAAGCCTGGGGAACAAGCGGAAAAATCCACCCCGCTATCTGCCAGTCCCCGCGAATCCAGCGATGGGCCCGACTGCTGTAGCTCTGATACCCTTGAGGAAAATCATCAAAAAGCTCAATATCGCTGGCCAGACCCACCCGGACATGCGCCCCTTCGAGCAGGTCATGGCTCAGCACCCACTCTTCAGGGAATCGTCCCGAGAGCACCCGGCTGAAGGCGCGGACATCGTATATCCCCTTGCCGTGGTACGATCCTTCTCCGCTTAAGTCTTGATAGACATCGGAAATCGCCTGGGTATAGGGGTCGATCCCCACTGCATCGCTGAAAAGGCGGCTGAAGACCGAGGCGCTCGTGCTCGGTAAGGTCGGGCTCACCCGCGGCTGGATGATGGTATAGCCGTCCATGATCCTGCCTGCGGCATCGAAGCGGGGCTGATTGAGGGGGTGCGCCAGGGTTTCGACCAGTCTGCGGGCCGAGGCGTGCGGCAACTGGGTGTCGCTGTCCAGGGTGATGATGAAGCGGATGTCTGCCAGCTGATCCGGGTCGCCCACGTATACCAAATCAGGAGCATTTTCTGGCCGCGTCCCGTCGATCAGGCAATTCAGTTCCTCCAGCTTGCCCCGCTTTCGCTCCCAGCCGATGAATTTCTGCTCGGATTCGCTCCAGGTGCGTTCCCGATGGAAGAGGAAAAAACGCTCGCCGCCATGGCGCCCATTGAGCTCTGTGAGGTATGCTCTCGCGATTTCGAGCAGCCCTTTGTCCTCTTCACGGGAAAACGTGGCTGAATCGGTGTAGTCCGAGAACAGGCTGAAAAAGAGATTTGCTTCCTTGTTGGCCAGGTAGCGGATTTCCAGCTTTTCCACCTCGTCTCGGATCGTCTCCGCATTCACCAGCATCATCGGCACGACCACCAAAGTGCGGAAGGCATCGGGAATCCCAGACTTCTCGAAATCCATCTTGGGCAAAGATCGGGGCGGCAAAAATCGCGTGATCAGGTAATTGACCACCTCGATGGCCAGCTGGCTGACCGGAATAAGTAGAAGCAGACTCAGGCCGAATCGGATGGCAAGCGATGTCCCAGCCTGGCCGAAGCCTGGGAGCAGGCCAAAAACGACGATCAAAAAAACGAACAGCGCGGAGAAGCCGCCGATGCCAAAGGCGTAGATAGCGAGGTGGTGGCAATAGATCCATTCCAGCATGCGGTAACGGAGCTTTTCACTGCAAGCCAGCAACCGGGCCAGCTCAGCCCGTCCCTTGCCGACCAGCCAGGTGCCGACGTAGCTGTCTTGTTCACCGCTTGTTGCTTCATGTCCTGCCTGCGTCGCCAGCATGATGACGCGCTCGGCAACCTGTTCCTCGGGTTGTCCGGCAGCGCGGGCAAGGTCTTCGACCGTCCGGCGACAACGATCGCGGGTGGCGAAATCCATTTGTGCATAAATCCCGGAAGGATCGCGGCGCAACACCTGCTCCACCCGGCTGAGTTGCTCGAAGATCTCCCGCCAGTCCAGCAGGGTAAGCTGACGCAGGCTGGTGAAGGCATTGCCGCTGGCCAACTGCTCCCTGGCCTGCCGGTTCTGCTCCCGTAGATTAAGGTCGTGCAGGGGGGTTTTGAGCGTGCGCTCAAGCCAGTTTTTGATCGGCGCCAATGCGGCGGCCTCGTCATACAGCAGGCTTACCAACTGCGTGGCGAAATACGGACTGGGATGCAACTCTGTGGTGGCGAGTTCTTCCAGGATTGCAAAGAGTTGGTTGGCATCGCGGCGATTGGCGGCGATCAGCCGATTCGCCCAGAAGTTGGCCAACTGACGCTCACGCAGATTGGTCAGAGCGGTGACGGCCAGATTCTGGATGCTTTCGATCAGCGCGATGCGCAGCATCTGGGGGGTGGCCCAGAGTTCGCCGATGGTCAGCGTGCGCACGGATTGGTGGGCCTCGATAAACGCCAGGATATTCTCCCGGTCAAGGCGCAGCTCTGTATGGGAAACAAGATTTTTGGCCAGACCATAGACGCACGGCAACCCGCGGTAGGGATCAGAGGCCAAGGTGGGCAGATGTTGGTAAAAACGCCGGGGGAGGTTCCGTAATACATCGCGTGTATTCCCCTCCAGAATGTACTCGTTATCAAGGATCCAATCGGCCGCCGGCGTGGCTTTTTGTTCCAAGCGGCTCGCCGCGGCAAGGTCCATACAGACTTGACGGACCCATTGCCGGGAGTGCTTGAGGCGCTTGAGCAATTCAAAACTACGATGCGGTTTCAGGTCCACCTGCTGCTCTCGGGCATGACGTTGCGCATGCTCAATGACCTGGGCAGGGGAAAGCTGTACCTTGTGCCCCCGAGCCTCGACACGCCGCTCGCACTTGCGATGCATGACGAACAACGTCGGAGGAATATCACCGCTTTCCCGTAGCAAAGCCAACGGGCGGGGCAAAGATTCGACGGGTGCCTGGAGAATCAGAACGGATTCCCCGGACACGAGCCAGCGGGCGTGATCATGTATGACCCTTGGCTCAACACCAAGCCTGGAACGTCTTATCCCTAATAGAGCGGCCAAAGCGCCGATTGTGACTGCTGGCAAAAGAAGAGGAAAAAGGTTGCCGCCCGGAAGCACGCCTGACTGTTGGAGGACAAGGGATGCCACTTCGGCGATCCCGCTAAACAGAATGACAGTCAGGGTCACGCCGTAAATACGAAGCCTGAGGAAAGAATTCGTTATGCGAACATCTCCATTCGCCCCCTTATGCACCAAGGCAGTACGACGGAATTTTTGTTTCGCGAGTTGCCGACGGGCGTTGTGCGCTTCATCGTATTTTGCGAAATAACCAATTAAAGTGCCAATGCTCACTAAGTTATCCTTTACTCAATGTGTATGATAAAATTTTTGGCTCTTCAGCAGAATTTGTGGGTACCCGTCAGGGCCAAAGGTAATGTTGGCCGGTTGAGGTCATTCCCTGACGGAGGTTGAAAAGAAAGCATCCCGTCTTCCTCTTTGGCATTATGGAGATCGACCAAGAAATCCATGGCCAAGAAGGAGAGAACGGGGATGCTGCTCAAGTCTATCCTGAATCGGGTGCAGTTGCACCATGGTTTTGTATACGGCGCTATCCGTTGGCGTGATCCGCGGACGCGCATGATCCTTGATATCGAAATTCGCCCCCGCAAGGGGAGCCGGCCTGTCTGTTCGAAATGCGGCCGGCCTGGTCCGGGGTACGACACCATGCCCAAGCGGCGCTTCGAGTTTGTTCCGCTCTGGGGGCTGGCGGTGTTCTTTCTCTACGCCCTGCGCCGGGTTGATTGTGCCACCTGCGGGGTGAAGGTTGAGCGGGTGCCGTGGGCCGAGGGCAAGAACCATCTGACCACCACCTACGCCTGGTTTTTTGCCCGCTGGGCCAGACGGTTGAGCTGGAAGGAGGTTGCCGAGGTCTTTCACACCACCTGGGATTCTGTTTATCGGGCGGTGGCGATGGCGGTAGCCTGGGGTCTGGCCCAGCGCAACCTTGATGGAGTGACCGCCATCGGCATCGATGAGATCGCCTGGAAAAAGGGCCACAGGTATCTGACCCTGGTCTATCAGATCGATGCCGGCTGCAAACGGCTGCTGTGGATCGGCCAGGAAAGAACGCAGAAGACCCTGCGGAAATTCTTCAAGGAATTCGGGGAAGAACGAACCCAAAGACTCCGGTTCGTTTGCAGCGACATGTGGAAGCCGTATCTCAGGATCGTGGCGGAGGTGGCGGGGCATGCCATGCATATTGTCGATCGCTTCCATGTCATGACCCACTTTGGCAAGGCCATCGACAAGGTTCGGGCAACCGAGGTCAAGGAGCTGAAGGTCAAGGGGCAGGAACCGGTATTGACCGGCAGCCGTTGGTGCCTGCTCAAGCGGCCGGAAAATCTGACGGATAACCAGGTGGTCAAGCTTGAGGCGTTGCTGGCCATCAACCTCAAGGCCGTCCGGGCGTATCTGCTCAAGGAGGATTTTCAAGCCTTCTGGGCCTACCGGAGTCCGGCCTGGGCCGCACGATTCCTGGACGACTGGTGCCGGAGAACCATGCGGTCCCGGCTCAAGCCGATGAAGAAGATCGTCAAGATGTTGCGTGTGCATCGAGAGCACTTGCTCAACTGGTTTCGCTGCCGGGATCGAATCGCTCTGGGCGCTGTGGAAGGGTTCAACAACAAGGTCAAGGTGACCACCAGAAAATCGTATGGCTTCAGGAGCTTTGATGTGATGAAAATCGCGCTGTATCATACGCTTGGTAATTTGCCTGAGCCAAAATCAACCCACAAATTCTGCTGAAGAGCCGGAATTTAATATGAACTTTTTCAAATATCGGATCAGCAACGGCCCGGCCGAAGGCATCAACTCCAGGATCGAAACCCTCTGGAAATCGGCCTGCGGCTTTCGCAACAAGGAGCGGTTTAGGACAGTGATCCTGTTTCATCTCGGTGGTCTCGACCTATACCCCGTTACCCACTGAAAACCCGGAAGCGCCTCTTTTTTTCGTATATCGTCGCAAGTTACTACAGGTCGTGTCGCGGCCGCACGGAACAGGGCGTTCGTGCGGCTGGTGTCGAGTGGTGTTCTATCGTTGCCGGGGTGTTGTTGCCCGGATCGGCTCGGTGCCCTCATTGACCGCGGCGACCGTACAGTCCAAGCTCCCTTGATGCAGGGTGACCCGGAGCCCATCGCCAATCGCCGCCTGGCTGGCCGAGCGGATGATGGCGCCGGTGGCTGCGGTCCGCACCACGGCATAGCCGCGCCCGAGCACCGCGAGCGGGCTCACGGCATCGAGACGGCCTGCTCCCTGAGCCAGTAGCCCCTGTTTGCGTTCCAGTTGATGATTGATGAGGAGGCTGAGGCGCTCCTGGCATTCCCTGGTCCGCAGCCGGGCGTTTGCCAGCCGTTGCCGCGGGTCGTTGCGCAGCACGCGGCCGAGAAGCTCGTTGATTGCCGCGTGGTCGCGATGGAGGCGGAGTTGGGTGGCGCGGACGAGGGTATCACGGGCGTGATCGAGCCGCAGAAGAAGGTGGGCGACCATCATGGTCGGGTCGCCCAAAAGGCGCTGGCTGGTTGCCACCTGGTGGCGGTATCCGGTGAGATGCCGGCGCATGGCACCAAGCAGCCGGCCGGTGCACTCCGCGGTTTTTTGTTTGAGAATCCGGCCATCGGGCAGCACCAGTTCCGCCGCCGCCGTGGGGGTGGCAGCCCGGGCATCCGCCACCAGATCGGCAATGGTGATATCCACCTCGTGGCCGATGGCCGAGACCACCGGGAGTTCCGAACGGGCGATGGCCCGGGCGACGACTTCCTCGTTGAAAGCCCAGAGGTCCTCGCTGGAGCCGCCGCCACGACAAAGAACGATGAGCTCGCTGGTGCGGCGGCGATTGGCCTCGTCGATGGCCTCGGCAATCTCGCCCGCTGCGCCGTCTCCCTGTACCCGCACGGGATGGATTTCGATGGATACCGCGGGGAATCGGTTCCGGGCCATGCGGAGAAAATCGACCACTGCCGCACCCTGCGGCGAGGTCACGAGCGCAATCTTCTCCGGCAGGAAGGGCAATCTTTTCTTGCGCGCCGGATCGAACAACCCCTCGGCGGCAAGTTTGGCCTTGAGCCGCTCAAAGGCGATGCGCAGCGCGCCGGCCCCCTTGGTGTCCAGGTAATCCACGATGATCTGGTATTCGCCCCGCGGTTCATACACCGAGAGCCGGCCGCGGCACAGCACCTCCAGGCCGTCGCTTGGAGTGCAGGCAAGATAGCGCTGCTGCGGTTTGAAGAGCACGGCCTTGATCTGTGCGTCGCTGTCCTTGAGGGTAAAGTAGAGGTGGCCCGAGGTCGGCTGCCGCAGGTTCGAGATCTCGCCGGTCACCGTCACAAAGGGGAAGGTGGTTTCGAGCAGCCCCCGGATGGAGTGGGTCAGTTCGCTGACGGTCTGGATGCGTTCTTCAAAGGGAATGGTCATAGGGGCAGAGGTAGCATGCGGTATCGGGCGGCACAAGATTTTTTTTGTCAAGGCGGCGTGTTGCCGGGCCTTGTGTGCAAAATTGATGCTTTTTTCAGGCGTTATGAGTATATTTTAAGGTTTGAAGAATAAACCGGCAGATGGAAGGGGAGAATCCATGTCTGAGTCTGAGAAGAGCGCCTTCAGTTCGGAAAATATCCTGGCAGTCACCACCGGCAAGCGTGGTCTGTTGGAAGAATTGCACCTGCCGTCGCAGGCCGTTTCGTTCATTCGTCAGAACCGGCGGTTGCTGCTGGTGACAGTCGTGGTAAGCGTGGCGGCGATTGTGGGCTGGAACTGGTATTCCCAATACGCCGCCGGCCGCGAGGACCAGGCGGCCGTCTTGCTGGCCAAGGCCATGGAGGCGCAGACGCCTGCCCAGCGGCGGGCACTGCTTGCCGAGGTGCGCCAGAAATATGGCCGGACCGATGCCGCCCTGTTGAGTGGGATCGAGGAAGCCCATCTTGCCTATGGGGCCGGCGATCTCGCGGCGGCCATCACCGGCTACGAGGCGGCGCTCAAGATCATGGACGCGGAAAACCCGATGCAACCTTTGGTGCAACTGGAGTTGGCCCAGGCGTATGCCGACCAGAAGGCCTATGACAAGGCCATCGCGCTGCTGGAACAGCTGAAAGATACCGCCGGCTTTGCGGGCATGGCCAACCTTGCCCTGGGCCGGGTCCATGCCTTGGCCGGCAATTCTGCCAAGGCCCGGGAGGCTCTCCAGAAGGTGATCGCGCTCGAAAACGTCTATCCGCCGTTGCGCGAGGCGGCCCAGATCCAGCTCGGCCTGCTGTAGTCCTGCATGGAGATCATCCGTACACCGGTCGCCATGACCGCCTGGGCCAACCGGATGATCGCTGCCGGCGATTCCATCGCCCTGGTGCCGACCATGGGCTATTTCCATGAGGGGCACCTGAGTCTGATGCGGCAGGCCAGAAAGTTGGCCAAGCGGGTAGTGGTGAGCCTCTTTGTCAATCCGATCCAGTTCGGCCCGCAGGAGGATCTTGCCCGCTATCCCCGGGATTTTGACCGCGATGCGGCTTTGGCGGAACAGGAGGGGGTGGATGTGCTTTTTGCCCCGGCGGTTGCGGCCATGTACCCGGAAGGGAGCCGGACGCGGGTGGCGGTTGCCGGGCTGACCGGCGGGTTGTGCGGTGGTTCGCGGCCCGGCCATTTTGAAGGGGTCACCACCGTGGTGGCCAAGCTCTTTCATCTGGTGAAGCCCCGATTTGCGGTCTTCGGTCAGAAGGACTTCCAGCAATTGGCCGTCATCCGCCGGATGACCGCGGACCTGAACTGGGACATCGAGATTGTGGGCCACTCCATCGTCCGCGAGGCGGACGGGCTGGCCATGAGTTCGCGCAATGTGTATCTCTCCGCCGGAGAGCGGCAGTCGGCGCTGGGGTTGTCCCGGGCAATCCGGCACGCCCGGCAACGGGTGCGCGAGGGGCTTGCCGATGCCGCGATGTTGCTCCGCGAGGTGCGGGAAATATTGACCGCGACGCCAGGGATCGCGGTGGAATATGTCGAGTGCGTTGACGAGAAGACGCTGGCACCCGCTGCGCGGCTGGCGCCCGGTGTGGTACTGGCCATGGCGGCACGGGTCGGCACGACGCGGCTGATCGACAACGACGATCTTTTTGCGGAAGAGGTGAAATAACAACCATGCTGCGTTCCATGCTGAAATCGAAGATCCATCGGGCCACCGTGACCGGCGCCAACCTCAACTACGAGGGGAGTCTCACCATCGACCGGGCACTGATGGACGAGGTGGGGCTGCTCCCCTTTGAGCAGATCATGGTCTACAACGTCAACAACGGCGAGCGGTTCGAGACCTATGCCATCGAAGGGCCGGCCGATTCCGGCATGATTTGTCTCAACGGCGCGGCGGCCCGCAAGGGCATGGTCGGCGATCTCATCATCATCGTGACCTACGGCCTGTATACTCCCGAGGAGTTGAAGGAGTATGCGCCGAAGATCATTGTCCTCGACAAGGACAACCTCATCAAGAAGCGGGTCCATACCGGCCGCGCTCCCTCGTTGTGATTCCTTAAGGCAGCCGAAGGAAGCGCGCCGATGATCCTCGTTGTTGCCGCCACCGAGCTGGAAATGGGGCCGGTGCGGGAGCGTCTCGGCGATCAGGCGCGGTTCGATTTCCTGGTCTGCGGCATCGGGCCGGTGGAGGCGGCGGTGCGGCTCAGCACCTTTCTTGCCGCCCATCCCCGGCGGTACCGGTTGATTCTTCACGGCGGGGTGGCTGGCGCCTATGCCGGGGCCGGCGGCGAACTGCTTGATGTCTGCCTGGCGGAACGCGAGGTGCTCGGCGATCTGGGCATTGAAGGCAACGGCCGGATCATTCCCTTTCCGGGCAATCTGGCGGTAGCGGTCGAGTTTCCCCTGAACGCCGCGTTGTGCCGGCAGGCGGCCGCCTTACTGCCTGGTTGCCGAATCGGCACCTTTGTCACCGTCAATACCGCCACCGCTACCGCCGCCCGTGGCGCCGCCTTGCGGGACCGTTTCGGCGCCATTTGCGAGAACATGGAGGGCGCGGCCGTGGTTCGTGTTTGCCGGGAATATGCGGTGCCGTGCCTTGAGGTGCGGGTAGTGAGCAATCTGGTGGAAGACCGTGACCCGTCCCGCTGGCGCTTGAACGAGGCGTGCCGGAAGGCCGCGGACGCGATGGCGGTTCTGGCCCCGGCGCTGGCAACCACCTTGGTCTGATTCCCATGGCGCCGCATCCCTCTTTGTATTCCCTCGGCTTTTCTCCCTGCCCCAACGACACCTTTATCTTTCATGCCCTGGTGCATGGTCTGCTGGGCACCGATTGCCCCCAATTCGCGGAGCCGGTGCTGGCGGACGTGGAGACCCTGAACGAGTGGGCGATCAGCGGCCGGCTCGATGTCACCAAGCTTTCGTTCCATGCCTATGGCCAGGTGTGGGATCGGTATGTCCTGCTCAATGCGGGCAGCGCCTTGGGCCGGGGCTGCGGCCCCTTGCTGGTCGCGCGAAAAAGGCTGGACCAGGCTGAACTGACCGGGCTCACCATTGCCATCCCCGGCCGCTACACCACCGCGGCGTTGCTGCTCAGACTTTTCGCCCCGGCGTGCACCAACCTGGTGACCATGCGTTTTGATCGGATCATGCCGGCCATCGTGAGCGGTACGGTGGATGCCGGGGTGATCATCCACGAGAGCCGGTTCACCTACCAGCAGCATGGTCTGGTAATGCTGCATGACCTCGGGCAGTGGTGGGAGACGATGACCGGTCTGCCGATCCCGCTGGGCGGGATTGTGGCCAGGCGTTCCCTCGGGCAGGCAGCGCTTGGCGCCATCGACCGGGCAGTGCGGGCCAGTGTGCGTCTGGCCTTTGCCGCGCCGCAGGCGGCCATGCCCTATATCCGGCAGCACGCCCAGGAGCTTGACGAGAGCGTGATCGCGAGCCACATCGGTCTCTATGTCAACGATTACTCCGAAAATCTCGGCCCGGATGGCCTTGCGGCGGTGGGCGAGTTCCTGCGCCGGGGCAGCGCGGCCGGCGTCCTGCCGCCGTTGCCGGATTTGCCGCTGGTGGTCCGGGCCGAGGGCTAAGCGGTAACGCTCCGATTTGTCACCCGAAAGGGCAACAATCGTGCTTGACAAGCGTGTTATACCGACTATATTTCAAAATTTTCTGCTGCGATTGTGCCGGGTTGTCCGTTTTCTCACGGTCCGTGGCGGCGGAAATAAGGTGGCATATACGAAAACGCAGCGCGTTTTTGCAGATTTTTTCAGGTCAATCCAAACGCAGGGACGACAGAGGTATGAAGATCAAAGGAGCGCAGGCATTTGTCAAATGCCTCGAAGAGCAGGGCGTTGAGGTCATTTTTGGCTTTCCGGGC
>JAJZRJ010000038.1 GCA_021802775.1 Deltaproteobacteria bacterium | reverse complement strand
TTTTTCAACTGTCGGTTGGCCAAAGGCGCTTTGGCCAACCTCGCGAATTTCTTGGCCCTTTCGGGCCGGCAAAATTCGGCGCCACCTCCCTGTGGTGCCAGCAGCCCGTTTTTCAACGGGCTGCTAACCCTGCACAATGCCATGCACCACCGCCAGTCCCTGCCGGAACCCTTGCCGAACTCCTTGGTGGTGAAATAGGGATCGAAAATGCGCGGCGCACCGCATCGGCATCGCGAGGCTGGGCGCAGAGGGGTGTCGCCTGCCGCAACAGAATAATCACCGTCAGGCGGCAGAAACATCAGGGATAAAACGAAAGAAACGAGCGGAAAAGTAAACGGCTGGCAGGAGAGTCCACGGCAAAGGCTGTGGCTGGTTCACGGCGCGATCAGCATCCAGAAGCGCACCGCGGTCCGGCCGCCGGCCTTCTCCCTGGCACTCACCATCACCCGGTTCATCGGCCGGGTGAGGGGCCGCTGGTTCGGGATAGCCACGATCCCGTCCTGCAATCGGGCCTTGGCCCATCCCCGCTCGCTCACATAGATCCCGAAACTCTCCGGATCGTACCGTTCCGGCCGGGTGATTCGCGCCCCGATGCGGGCCGGGCTGCGGTTGACCAGCGGGGCAAGGCCTGGTTCGAGGGGGGTCAAAGGCAGATCGACCCGGCCAAGCACCTCCTTGAAATGGGACATGGTGGCCCACTCCCGGCCGAGGATCGGCTCGCGGGGGAGGAGAAGCGGGTCGGTGTCGGCCCCCACCGCGCCGCCGTCCTGGGTGAGAATCGCCTCGTAGCCTTGCTTTTTCGCCTCGTCGAGCACCAGGGTGTTGTATTCCCCATAAGGGATGGCGAAAAAGCGCGGCACCTGGCCAAGCCGGGCCGCGAGCACCGCGCGGCTGCGGGCCAGATCCTCGCGGATCGAGGCGCGCCAGGCGACCTCATCCATGCCGCCCGGCCGGTTGGCCAGGCGATGGTGGAAATAGCTGTGATCCTGGAAATCCACGCCCGCTGCCCGCATCTCCTTCACCTGGGACCAGGTAAGGTAATTGGCGTAGCCCCGCTCCAGTCCCTCGGTATAAAGAAAGACCGTAAAGGGAAAACCGTACTCTTTAAGGAGCGGCCAGGCATTGGTGTAGATGGTGCGGTAGCCGTCGTCGATGGTGATGACCACGGTCTTTTCGGGCAGCGGTTTCTTTTCGCGCAGGAGTTTAATCAACTCGGCCAGCGGAATGACATGATAGCGCTCCGCCGCCAGGTGAGCAAGCTGCTGGCGGAAGGCCGCCAGGTCCACGTTGGTGGTGGGATAGCGCGCATCGCCGAAATGATGGTAGATGAGAACCGTGGCGCTGCCGGCCGGGCCCTGGTGCGCCCCGGCCGCGCTGCCGGCAGCCGGGGAAAACAGCACCATGAGCGCTGTTACAACCCTCAGGAGCGAGCGGCGGCAGCGCGTTGGAAACATATCAGTTGATCAGGCTGGCCAGTTTGAGGGGCTTGGCCTCGCGGTTGGCGAGGCCGGCGGAAAGCACGCACTCGTCGTACTGTTGCAGGCGGTTCTGCTGGATAAAGGACTGGAGACTCGCCACATAGTCATCCCGCCGCTCCGAGTAGCGCAACAGGCCGTTGGCCAGCCGCAACGGATCCATGGTCTGCTCGCGCAGGGTACGGAACTCGCGGTAGGCGGCCTGGCGGTTGATCATCAGCAGATAGGAGCGGGCCGAATCGAGGATGGTATCATACATGGCCACCAGATGCTGCCGGCCGGCCTCGCGCCGCTGCGGCACCATGCCGCTCTTGCCCCAGGTCCAGACCCCAAAGAGGTTGTTGCCCTCGGAAGCGAAACGCGAGCCGCCCCAGGAGGATTCCAGAGCGCCCTGGGCCAGGATCAGGCTTACCGGCACCACATTGACCCGGCGCACCAGTTCTTCCATCCGGGTGGTGCGATACTTGTTGCTCAACTGGTGGAGGAAATAGAGTTCGTTCTTGCTGAGTCCGCTCGTCCGCCCATCCGCTGCCCGGTCGGCAAGCAACTGGTCCGGGTCGCAATCGCCCAGTTTGTCGAGGAGCGACAACAGGGTAGATCGTTCCTGCTCCACCTCGGCATTGGCCACCATGGCCACCGGCAGCAAGGTGTGGAGGAAGACGCGCTTCTTGAGATCGGAATCGATCCGGTCGAAATCATCGGGGAACTGGGTAAAAACCACCGGCGGCACCTCGGACCGGGGATTGACATCCCAGAGAGCCAGGGCCTGGAGCTTCTCCACCAGCTTCTCGCTGCTCCGAACCCGGATGATCCGGAGTTCGTCGGAAAACTGGAAGCGGCTCAAGAGGAGGTCCATGGGCGGACGCAGCACGGCGAGCACCAGCATGACAATCGCCAGGGCGGCCCCGACCACGAACCGAACTATATCCGGATCAACGGTACGGCGGCCGAACAAGGCCGGATGCGGCTTGCCGGCGTGGCGCCTGTGTGGGAGAAAATTCTCCAGCCTCTCGTGCGCGGTCAGATTCTTCATAAGAAAACCTCGCGGCGTGGGTGACAACTTCTTGAAAATACGAGCTTTTCCCTTACTCCTACCCCGTGCAGCGCGGCAACACACATTACAATATTACCTCAAAAAAGCAACCCCTACCCCGCAAAAAAATATCTTTTTCATGGGAAAAACACAATATGTAGTATTCAAAGAAACTTAGGGCACCACAAATAGGGGGTCTGCCCTGTTTCCTCATTCTCTGCTTGCGATTCCCCGGGGTATCGGTTTTGATGTCGGACGATTTCATTCCCCTTGTGGAACAACGAAGAACAACCATTACAACAGGTTAGCAAGGAGTATCACCATGGCCATTCGCTTTGAAACCACCTTGGGCAATTTCACCGTCGAGTTGTTCGATGCCGAGGCGCCGATCACCACCGACAACTTCCGCCAATACGTGCGGGATGGCTTCTACGACGGCCTCATCTTCCACCGGGTCATCCCCGGCTTTGTGGTGCAGGGCGGCGGCATGGAACCAGGCATGAAGGAGAGGCCAAACCGGCCGGCCATCAAAAACGAGGCAGGGAATGGCCTCCGGAACCTGCGCGGCACCCTCTCCATGGCCCGCACCGGGGTCATCGACAGCGCCACCAGCCAATTCTTTATCAATGTGCAGGATAATCCGAACCTGGACCACCGGGGCGAGAGCCCCAGCATGTTCGGCTATGCGGTCTTCGGCAAGGTGATCGAGGGGATGGAGGTGGTGGACCGGATCGTCAGCGTGCCCACCACCTCGGCGGGTTTCCACCAGGACGTACCTGCCACCGACGTGGTGATTCTCAAGGCATGCGAGATGGAATAGCGGTCAGCCTTCTTCCGACGCCTTTTTCTTGACGCTTTTTTCCGCTGACGGCTGCGAACTGACGGCGGAAGACTGAAAGAGAATGGGCTGCACTTCCGGCTCTGCCGGCGGTGCAGCCGAGGCGGCAATCTCTTCGAGTTTCCGCAAGGGCCGCAATGCCAAGCGTTTGCCGATGGCGCTCGCCCCCTTGACCAGGAACTCATCGAAGTGCACGTCTTCCTTGTTGCTGCGCGCCCGCTTGGAGGGGGAGTAGTGCACCCGCACCGTAAGCCCGGTGCCGGTCTTGAGGAAGAGCACCTCCGAACGCTTGTGCTCCGGGAAGAGGCGGTATTCCTTCTCCAGAATGAACTTGGGCGTCTCAAACCGCTTCACGTAGCAGACATTCTGCACGCCGTCGCGGTAGATCACGTTGAAGAGCGTCTTCTCCTCCACCTTGCCGACCCAGGCCAGTTCATGGCCGACAAAGACCTTGTCCGGCACGTTGATCACCTTGTAACTGCCGTTCTTGTAAATGAGCAGGAGCTTGTCGTACTCCGAGCAGGCGAAGCTCTGTTCCGGCTGGGCCTTCACCGTGTGGCCCAGGAAACCGGTCTCGCGGTCGTAGCCCATGGTGAGGTTCAAGAGCGCCACCTGCCGCACCTGCACCTCGTCGAAGGTGGCCAGCTCGGTGCGGCGCGGGTAGAGATGGCCGTAGCGGGTGAGCAGGTCGTCCAGATAACGGATGGTAAAGCCGGTCATGTCGGTGAGATCGGCCTCCACCGCCTTGATCGCCTCGCGCACCGCCTTGACCTCCTTGCGCTTCTTGTCGATGTCGTAACGGGAGATGCGCTTGATGCGGATTTCGAGCAAGCGGTCGATATCCTCCCGCGTCACCTCGCGCACCAGCTGCTGGCGGAAGGGCGCAAGCGCCTCGTCGATGGTGGCAATCACCAGGTCAAAGGTCTTGCACTCCTCGATCTCCTTGTAGAGCCGCTCCTCGATGAAGATCTGCTCCAGCAGGTGGGCGTGGAGCTTTTCCTTGAGCCGGCCCAGTTCGATATTGAGTTCCTGTTCGAGATCCGTCACCAGCTTTTCGGTGTTGGCCCGCAGCACCTCGCTCACCGAAAGGATCACCGGGTTGTTGCCGCGGATCACCGTAAGATTCGGGCTGATCGGCACCTCGCAGTCGGTAAAGGCGTAGAGCGCCTTGATGGTGTCGCCGGCGTGGACGTTCCTGGGCACCTTGATCTCGATCTCCACCTCCTCGGCGGTGTAGTCGTTGATGGAGATGATCTTGAGCTTGTTGGCCCGGGCCGCCTTTTCGATGGATTCGCTCAGGCTCTGGGTGGTGGTGCCGTAGGGGATGTCGCGGATGACGATGGTCTTGTCGTCCTTCTCCTCGATCCGTGCCCGGCAGCGGATGCGGCCGTTGCCGTCCTGGTAGTCGCTCACGTCGAGCAGCCCGGCCTGCTGAAAATCCGGAAAAACCGCAAAGGGCTTGTTGCGCAGGATCTTCTTCTGCGCCTTCAAGAGTTCGCAGAAGTTGTGGGGCATGATCTTGGTGGCCATGCCCACGGCAATGCCCTCGGCCCCCTGCATCAGCAGCAGCGGCAGCTTGGCCGGCAGGGTCACCGGCTCCCTGGCCCGGCCGTCGTAGGATTCCACGAACTCGGTGAGATCGGGATTGAACATGGTCTCCCGCGCCAGCGGGGTGAGGCGGCATTCGATGTAGCGGGCGGCCGAGGCACTGTCACCGGTATAAAGATTGCCGAAGTTGCCCTGGCGGTCGATGAGGAACCCCTTGTTGGCGAGATTGACCAGGGCGGCGAAGATGGAGGCATCGCCATGCGGATGGAGCTTCATGGTCTCGCCCACCACGTTGGCCACCTTGTGGAAGCGGCCGTCATCCATGTTGAAGAGGGTTTGCAGGATGCGGCGCTGCACGGGTTTGAGCCCGTCGGCCACGTCCGGAATCGCCCGCTCGCGGATGACGTAGGAGGTGTAGTCGAGGAAATTTTCGTCAAAGAGCTTGTGCAGCTCGCCGTACCGGGTCGTTTCCATGGTTCAGACCAGATGCTCCATGATGTAGTCGCGGCGGTCCGGGGTGTTCTTGCCCATATAGAACTCCAGCACCTGGGGCACTTCGCTTAAGGTGTCGATGTTCACCTGCTTGAGCCGCATATCGAGGCCGATGAACTGCTTGAACTCCCTGGGCGAGATCTCGCCCAACCCCTTGAAGCGGGTGATCTCCACCTGCCGCCTGTTCTTGCCGCTGCCGCCGAGCTTCCGCTCCGCCGCGCCCTTCTCCTTCTCGCTGTAGCAGTAAATCGTCTCCTCCTTGGTGCGCACCCTGAAGATCGGGGTTTCGAGGAGGTAGATATGGCCGCGCTTGACCAGGGACTCGAAGTAATGGAGGAAGAAGGTGAGGATCAGATTGCGGATGTGCAGGCCGTCCACGTCGGCGTCGGTGGCGATGATGATCCGGTCGAAGCGGAGGTTGCCCACCGAGTCCTCGATATCGAGGGCTCGCATGATGTTGTACATCTCGTCGTTCTTGTACAAGAGCGCCATGGGCTGGCCAAAGACATTGAGCGGCTTGCCCTTGAGGGAAAAGACCGCCTGGGTCATGGGATCGCGGGCGCTGACGATGGAGCCGGAGGCGGACTGCCCCTCGGTGAGGAAGATCATGTTCTCGCGGCCCGGCGCCGAAGGGTGGCCGGGGGTCGGGTGGTATTTGCAGTCCTTGAGCTGCGGCACCTTGAGCGCCACCTTCTTGGCCTTGGCCTTGGCCTCCTTGCGCACGTGCTGGAGTTCCTTGCGAATCCGCGCGCTCTGCTGAATCTTGTCGATGATGATCTCGGCGATGTCGGTGTGCTTGTAGAGGTATTCGCTCACCGCATCCCGCACCGCGTTGACGATCTCGGCGCGGATCTCGGTGTTGCCGAGCTTGTTCTTGGTCTGGGATTCGAAGATCGGATCCTTGATCTTGACGGCAATGGCGCCCACCACGCCCTCGCGCACATCCTCGCCCTCGAATTTCTTGCCGGAGAATTCGTTGACCCCCTTCAATATCCCTTCGCGGAAGGCGGAGAGATGGGTGCCGCCCTCGTTGGTGAAGGTGCCGTTCACAAAGGAGAAATAGGACTCGCCGTAGCCGTCGGTGTGGGAAAAGGCGAACTCCACCATCTTGCCCTTGGCGTGGATCGCCTCGTAGAGCTTGGTGCTGCGGGTCTCCTTATCGAGGAGATCGAGCAGGCCGTTTTCGGAATAAAAGGTCTCCTCGCCGAGCCGCAGGGTCAGGCCGGCGTTGAGATAGGCATAGCGCCACAACCGTTTGCGGACAAAATCGAGGTTGTAGGTGTATTCCTCAAAGATCGTGGAATCAGGCCGGAAGTGGACCAGGGTGCCGTTTTTTTCCGCGGCCTTTCCCCCATCTTCCCCTGCCAGTTCGCCCGCGCTAAAGGTCGCCTTGGCGAATTTCCCCTCGCGAAAGGAAGTGACGGTGAAGTGTTCGGAAAGGGCGTTCACCGCCTTGGTGCCCACGCCGTTCAGCCCCACCGAGAACTGGAAGACATCGGTGTTGTACTTGGCGCCGGTGTTGATCACCGAGACGCACTCAACGAGCTTGCCCAGCGGGATGCCGCGGCCGTAGTCGCGCACGGTCACGGAGCCCTCCTCGCCGATGGCGATCTCCACCACCTTGCCCGCCCCCATGATGAACTCGTCCACCGCGTTGTCGATCACTTCCTTGAGCAGCACGTAGACGCCGTCGTCGGGGTGGGAGCCGTTGCCGAGCCGGCCGATGTACATGCCGGGCCGCAGCCGGATGTGCTCGATGGAACTGAGGGTCTTGATCTTGCTTTCGTCGTAAATCGCGGCGGAATCGGGATTTGCTTTCGTCATAGATGCGGAATCTGGCTTAAGCCAAAAGGTTCAGGCACTTGGCGGCCGTCTCGTTTGTTGCCGGGGCACGGAGTCGCCTCATGGCAGGCCAATCCACGAGAAACACGAGGGCTGGTTCTGGCGAAAAACGAGCGGGAACGCGACATCCGGTTGCTGGAACACCTGTATACTGCTATAACCTGGGCAACACTCTAGCTGATGCACACGGCGGCGTCAAATACCATTTTCGCAGGAGTATCCCATGACCGAGGCACTGAACGAGCAACTGGCCACCGCAGCGATCCGTTGGAACCTGAACGACCTCTATGCGGGGGTGGCCGACCCTCGGGTGGAGGCCGACATCGTTGCCTGCGAGGCCGAGGCCATGGCCATCCGCAGCGAGTTTGCCGGCAAAATCGCCACCCTGGGCGCCGAACAACTCCTTGCCCTGGTGACTCGGCTGGAACAGCTGGAGATCCGGGCCGCCAAACTCGGCACCTTTGCCTTTCTCAACTTCACCACCCAGACCAAGAACCCCGAGGCAGGGGCCTTTTTGCAAAAAATCAAGGAGGCAGGCAGCCGCATCAGCCGGGAGACCATCTTCTTCGAGCTGGAATGGAGCGCCCTGAACGAAGAGGCGGCCAAGGCACTGCTCGCCGCCCCTATCCTCGGCCATTACCGCCACTACCTCCACAATGTCCGGCGCTATGCCAGCCACCTCCTGAGCCAGCCGGAGGAGACCTTGCTCATCGAAAAGTCGCCGGTGGGCCGCACTGCCTGGACCACCCTCTTTGAAAAGATCATGGGCCATCTCAAATTCGGCGCAACCGGCCGCACCGAAGAGGAGGTATTGAACGACCTTTACCATCCCGAACGTCCGGTGCGGCAACAGGCGGCCAATGATCTCACCGCCGGGCTCAACAGCCAGCTCCACATCCTCACCCACATCTTCAACACCCTGCTCGCCGACAAGATGATCGATGACCGGCTGCGGAAATATCCCGCCTGGGTGAGTTCCATGAATCTCTACAACGAGCTTCATGACCAGACCGTGGAGGTGCTGGTCGGCGCGGTCACCAGCCGCTACGACATCGTCCAGCGTTACTACCGTCTGAAACGCCGCCTGCTGGGCCTCGACGAACTGGCGGATTACGACCGCTACGCCCCCCTGCCCCACCTGCCCACCGCCTCGGTGGCATGGCCGGAATGCCGGGCCATGGTACTCAAGGCCTTCCACGACTTTTCACCGGAAATGGCCGAAATCGCCGGCCTGTTCTTCGACAAACAATGGATCGATGCGCCGGTGCAGGAGGGCAAGCGGGGTGGCGCCTTTGCCCACCCCTGTGTACCGGAAGTGCATCCCTACGTAATGGTCAACTATGTGGGCAGCCTGCGGGATATCTCCACCGTGGCTCACGAACTCGGCCACGGTGTGCACCAGTACCTGGCCGCAGCCAATGGCTATTACAACAGCGGCACCACGCTGGTCCTGGCCGAAACCGCCTCGGTCTTCGCCGAACTGCTTCTCTTCAATTCCCAGCTGGCCCTGATCGGCAACGCGGCGGAACGCCGGGCCTTTATCTGCCAGAAACTCGAATCGATCTTTGCCACCGTCTTCCGGCAGGTGGCCATGAACCGCTTTGAACACACGGTACACAATGGCCGCCGCGAAAAAGGCGAATTCTCCAGCGCGGAGCTTTCCAGCCACTGGCTTGCCACCCAGCGCGCCATGTTCGCCGATTCGGTCGCCCTCACCGACAACTACGCGGTGTGGTGGTCCTACATCCCCCACTTCCTCAACTCGCCGGGCTATGTCTATTCCTATGCCTTTGGCGAACTGCTGGTGCTGGCGCTCTACAACCTCTACCAGCAGGAACGAACCGCCTTTGTGCCGAAGTACCTGGAACTGCTCAGGGCTGGCGGCAGCGCCTCACCCTATGACCTGGTCAAGGCCTTTGGCGTTGATCTCGACGACCCGGAATTTTGGCAGGGCGGACTTGCGACGATCGACGCCATGCTCCGGCTGGTAGAGGAATAGCCGGCAAGCTCACCCCGTCAAAACGGTCCGTTCTCGTAAACCGCAAAAAAAACTTGCCCCACCCATGGATATAGGGTAAATATTTATATGAAGTGCAGTAGCTGTTTGTAGCCGACGGATACGAAACCGAACCGCACATCATGAAACACGTTGTGCGGTTTTCTTGTTTCAAGGCTATGAAAATGGCGCTGCAAGGCCGGTTGACACAGTGTTGACCGAGCCAAATTAGAAAGTGGCCCCAGCGGGGCCGAGTACAGAAGGAGTAGTTCGCAATGGCAGAAGGTACAGTAAAGTGGTTTAACGCTTCCAAGGGCTTTGGTTTCATCGCTCAGGACAACGGCAAGGACGTATTCGTCCATTACTCCGCGATCCAGTCCGACGGGTACAAGACTCTTGAAGAGGGTGCCCGGGTTCGTTTCGAGATCGTGGAAGGCCCGAAGGGACCCGCAGCCGACAAGGTTATGCCGCTGTAACAGCAGTTCCCCCCTTCGACATCCAGAAGCCCCGCCTTGGCGGGGCTTTTTTTGCCCAAAATCCGGTGCCCCTCGCTCCGGCGTCGCGCCGCCGGGAGGGAGGCCGCAAAAGCATGCGGCAGTCGGCCACGGAACATCCCCTGCCCTGATCGTGCACCATGTTGCGGGCACCGTTGTGGCGGATCGGCGCCAGCCGAAAACTCACATCCCTGAAGATCTCGACGAAGACGCCGCCGAGGCCGGGGCGAAGATCGCCGCAAGCCCTTGGGCCGAGACCGCCTTGGCCCGCTGTGCCCGGCTGGTCTTGCCACCCCCGGCAGTTGTTTCCTCTTTTTTCTTTGCGCCCATGCTCCCTCGGTTGGCCGGGGTCATCATTTATGGAGAGGCCACCGGCCGGCGGTCGAGTTGTTGTTCCAGCACCGCCGGGTCGATGGTCGGCGGATTGCAGGTATAGCTCTGGCAGAGATGGGCCGTGGCCCGGTTGTCGAGCCGCGTCATCCCTTCGACAAAGGGGAGCCGCTGGTTGAACCAGTTCCGGCCGCCCTTTTCATCGACGAGCAGCACCACCAGACCGGGCAGGAAGCGGCGACGTACCACCCCCAGCAGCTGTTGCGTCCCCTCCTCGTCCCTCTCTCCGGCAATGACGAGCATCCGCGGAGCCTGGCGGGAAAAATCATAGGCCACCAGCATCTGCGGCAGGATCGGCGGATATTCCTGCAGGCGATGGCTGAAGGCGGCAATGGTCTTCTCGGCCATGACGCGCCATTGGTCGTTGGCGGTGACCTGCGCCAGGCGCAGGAGGTTCAGGGCGGCAATGGAGTTGCCCGTGGGCTCGGCCCCGTCGTAGTCGGCTTTCATGCGGACGAGGAGGTTTTTCTCCGTCTCGCTGGTATCAAAAAAGCCGCCGGCCTGCGGGTCGTGGAACAGGGCAATCTGTTTTTCGGTAAGCGCCACCGCCGCATCAAGCCAGGCCACAGTAAAATCAGCCTCATAGAGATCGAGCAGGGCCTGAACCAGGAAGGCGTAGTCATCGAGCTGGCCAGCCAATCCTGCCTGGCCCTCCCGGTACCGGCGGCCGAGGGTGCCGTTTTCCCGGTCCCTCATCTGATTAAGGAAAAAATGCCCGGCCCGGACTGCGGCGTCACGGTATTTCTCCGTGCCCAGCACCTGATAGCCGCGGGCCAGGGCGCTGATCATGTGGCCGTTCCAGGCGGTGATGATCTTGTCGTCGAGATGGGGCCGGGGCCGCTCGCTGCGGGCGTTAAAGAGCCGGGCGCGGCCCTGATCCAGCAGCTCGCTCACCTCGGCCGGAGTCTGGTCGAACTGGCGGGCGGTTTCCTCCAGGGTGTGGGCGACGTAGAGGATGTTCCGGCCGGCAAACTCGCCATGCGGGTCGTCGGGCGCATTGCCGTTTTTGGCAACGCCGTAATGGTAACAGAAGACCGCCCCGGTCCCTGGCCCGAGCAGACGCAGGATTTCGGCCTCGGTCCAGAGATAGAAGAGTCCTTCGCCATGGCGCTCCGGCTGGTCGGGATCCGGGCTGTCGGCATCTTCGGCCGAATAAAAGCCGCCCTCCGGACTGCCCAGATCACGCAGCACGTAATCAAGAACATCGGCCGCCACGCTGGCGTAGAAAGGATCGCGGGTGAGCTGGTAGGCCTCCAGATAGGCCATGGCCAGCTGCCCCTGGTCGTAAAGCATCTTCTCGAAATGCGGCACCCGCCAGGCCTGGTCCACGGAATACCGGTGAAAGCCGCCGCCCACATGGTCGTACATGCCGCCGGCGGCCATCCGCCGCAGGGTGACGAGCGCCATGTCGCGGGCCTGTTCCTCCCTGGTGCGGTCGTAATGGCGGAGCAGAAAATTAAAGACCACCGGCCGCGGAAACTTGGGCTGGCGGCCAAAGCCGCCGAAGGCCGGGTCATATTCGCTGGCCAGCAGGCGATACCCCTGAGTCAGCACGGTTTCGTCAAGCAATGCCGGATCGGCGACAACCGAGGACTGCGCCCGCAAGTGGTCGGTGACTGCGGCTGCCGATGCCAGCACCTTATCCCGCTTGTCGCGCCAGAGGCCATGAATCGAGGTGAGCACCTGCCGGAAGCTTGGGAGATTATGGCGCGGCTCCGGCGGGAAATAGGTGCCGCCATAAAAGGGCCTGAGGTCGGGAGTCAGGAAGACCGACATCGGCCAGCCGCCGCCTCCGCTCAACGCCTGGGTCGCAGCCATGTAGAGTTGATCGACATCCGGCCGCTCTTCCCGGTCCACCTTGATGGCAATGAAGTGCTCGTTGAGCAGGGCGGCCGTGGCCGGGTCGGCAAAGGACTCCTGCGCCATGACATGACACCAGTGGCAGGTGGAATAGCCGACGGAAAGAAAGATCGGCTTGTCCTCGGCCCGCGCCCGGGCAAAGGCCTCCTCGCCCCACGGGTACCACCCTACCGGATTGAAGGCGTGCTGGAGCAGATAGGGGCTCTGCTCACGGACAAGACGATTGGCCGTCTTGCCGCGGGCCAGCTCCCAGGCAACGAACTCCGCAATGGTATTGGTGCCTGGCATGGTATTGGTGCCTGGCATGCGTCCCCCTGAAACCGCGAAGGTTCAATCCCTCATCCCGTGGCCGGCGCCATCGCAACCGCGATAACCCCTGGCTACGTCGCGAAAAGTCAGCCCATATGACCATGATGCTTCTTCAGTGTAGCAGAACCACGGCAGCGGATAAAGCCGGCAAGGAGAAAAGCCGCGGGGAAACGATGCGGCTCACCCTGCCTGGCCGGCCACAAAGTTCCCGTGGTTCTTCCGATATTTTTCTGCTATTCTTGCTGTATCAGGCAGTTTATGACGGCAGGTGGCTGTATCCTGCGTCACCCCTGATACTATGAAGGAGAAGCGCATGGCCCCTGAAGTCGCTGCCACCGCCCCGCAACTGGCCAGCACCCTGGCTGGCCAGCGCCCTCAAGCCGCTTCCGGACCGGACCGGCAGCTTCGCCAGGCAATATCACGCCAGCATGATGCCTCCCAACAGGTCCGGGATGCCAGCACGGACGTGCAGGAGGCCAACCGCCGCCTGCAGGACGCGATGGTAATGGAACAGCGGGTCGGTGAGCAGGTTCGCGCCGCCCGGGCCGAACAGCAAGAGGCTGTGCGGGACAGCCAATCGCAGCTGCGCGGCAGATTCGTCAGCGTTTTGGTTTAATCCCGCCCCGTTCGGCAGGCCGGCCGCGCATGATCTACCGCCTTCTCGCCGATGCCGTTGTTCTGCTCCACCTTACCTTTATCCTCTTCGTCGTTTTTGGCGCTCTCCTGCTCCTCCGTTCTCCCCGCCTCGCCTGGCTGCATCTGCCGGCCGCCCTCTGGGGGGCGTTCATCGAATTCACCGGCGGCATCTGCCCTCTCACCCCGCTGGAAAACCGCTTTCGCTCCCTGGCGGGCGATCCCGCCTACACCGGCGACTTTATCGAGCGCTATCTCATGCCGCTGATCTATCCGGCCAGCCTGACCCGCGACCTCCAGCTGCTGCTGGGTTTCGGCTGTGTCGCTATCAACGCCCTGATGTATGCCCTGCTCTGCTGGAAGAAATGTCGCCGGCCTGGCTGGCGCAAAAAGGGATAAACCGGAGGAGAGAAAAAGGCGCGGGACTCAGTCCGCGATGGCGCGCACCGTCTGGGTAAAGGCAATGATCGGGGCGAGGATGAGGGTGGTGACGAAGAGGAGGTTGCGTTGAAAGGCACGGCTGCGGAGCAATTGCACCAGGGTGTCGCCGAGTTGATCGGCCAGCAGCACGGCCAGCAGTGGATAAAGTAGAAAGAGCAACGCGCAGAGCATGATTTCGGTTGCCACGAGCTTCTTGCCAAAGACCCGCAGGGTATCGAGGGCGATCCGCAGCCGCTGCATCCTTTCGGCAAGAGGGGGCAAGGCCTTCACATCAACAAGGGCCGTCTCCAGCCGGCTGATCGCCTTGGCCAGGCTCTCGCCGGCCACGGACCGTGCCTCCACCAGCCGGCGCCTGCCGCGGCACAGCACCTCCTGAAAGTGCCGGGAAAGCGGCTTGTACGGATACTGCTCCCAGATGACGTTGTACCGGTCCCACTGGAGTACGGCCGCGTCAACCCGCTCGTTCAACTCGTCGAGCTTGGCCTCCTGAAGCCGCGGAGCAGCCTGGCTCAGCGCCCGTGCCCGTGACGTCACATCAAGAAAGTCGTAATAGGACTTCCTGGCGTACTGATCCTCGAGCTGATCGAGAGCGCGCAGGTTTTCCTGCAGGTCCGGGTCCTCGCCGTCGAACCACTTCTTCAGCGCCTCATAATCGGCATTGGCCTTGGTGAGTGCCTCGGTGGCCAATTCGCCGGCATGCTGCACATGGGCCACAAGGACATCCTCCACCAGACCCTGCACCGGCAGCAGTACCGGGTCCATGAGCGCGACCATGAAATAGAGGCGATCGGCATCGATCAGCTTGGCAATAATCTTCAAGGCCTTGGCGCCCTGCCCGTCCCGCACCAGGAGCTGCACCTTGCGATAAAGCGCCTCGCTGCAATCCACATAAAGGTTGAGAATCGACTGGATGGCGTGCTCGGCCTTCCAGGGGTGGCCAACCAGATCGAGGTAACGCGAGAGCAAAAGGCTCGCGTAGATTTTCTCCTTCTCGCAACCGGCCATGCCGGCGGCGAGCTGGAGGTAATGCCCCATCTCGTCGAGTCGATCCCGTTCCAGGGCGATAAAGGCCAGGCCAACGGCGGCATAGAACTGTTTGCCGCCCATGAGCTGATTCTCGGCCATCAGCAACTCATAAGCCTGATTGTACTGCCCCACCCGCAAACAATCGAGGCCGAGTTGCAGGTTGCGGCTGTCCACCTTGATCCGTTCGCTCTGGCCGGTGCCGTCCCAGATCGGATGGACGGAAAAGGCGATCCGCCGGAGATAGCGCGGCTGGTAAACCAGAAAAAGATCGAAATAGGCAACAAAGACCTGGAGCGGCTTATTCTTCCGCAGTTCGGCACTGTCCACGCCGGGCGCCAGGATCTCCTCCAGCTTCTTGATGTTGACCATCGCGGTCCGGAAGTGGGCTGCCAGTTCAGGGAAGGAAAGATAGCCGGCATCCTGAACCGCCCGGTTCTCCGTGGCCAGCAGCCGGCTGGGACAGTTGCCCGCCTTGTGGATTCCCATGCCGCAGTAAAAGCATTCACGCTGGCCGCTTTTAATGATAAGCCGGCGGTGGGGAAAGAGCCGCTCCCGCTTGAATCCGACCTGTTCCGCGAAGCGCAAGGGAAAGAGCCCGGATTCCTCGACGCCGAACTGGTGCGGGGGCAGCTGATTCCCCGGCACCAGCCGTTCCCACTGGAGCTTGAGCGCCCGGGAGACATAAATCGTCTCGTGCTGCACCCCCTCCCAGATGCGGCCCGAGGCGACCCGGAACGGCGGCGGCACCTCCCCCTTTTTCTCCAAATGGACCACGATCTGGAGCGGCAGGGTTCCCTGGGCTCGCTCCCACCCATACTCCTTCCTGATCTGGTCGAAGCCCTCGAAAAAGGCGGTAATCGCCGTATGGGGATGCTCGTAATTGAAAAGCAGCAGCTCCGGCCGGCTGTCTGGTGACTCGATCCCGCTGCCCCGCAACAGCAAACGAAAATCATGGATGAAGTTTTCCCAGCGCCCCGGCAGAAAACGCTCGCCCATAAAGGGCAGGTTATGGATCGCCAGCAGGATGGGATATTCTTTTGCCATGGGCTTACGGTTCAATTGCAGGCGCTCCCTGCCTTGAGCCGGAGCATCCTTGGTGAATGGCTTTTTCCGTGATACCGTTTTACTATAAAAAGGAAAACGCCACAGGGTCAATGATTCTCCGGCCACTCCCTGAAAAACCCGTCGCAAAACAGGGCATCGCCTGATTATAGATAACCTGAATCCGTGACGGCTTCGCGCTTGATTAGGTGATATCTGGCTGTTGCCGAATATCGGCTTGACGCCCTGCACCTTTCCTGCTGCATGACCGCCCTGTGCCCCTTCCTCGCCAGATACCAGAAGGTGATTGCCGCCGCGTATCCTGATCTTGAAATCGTCTGCGGCACCCACACCCCCCGCGATACCGAGCAATTTCGTCGCGAAGTCCATGAACTTCTCTGCCCACGCCTCGCCCCGCGGCAGGACATGACCGACCTCATCAAGGGAACTCTCACCATCCCGAAACCATGAGCGGCAGCGGGAAAGTTTCCTTGCCAACCACCCTCTCCTGCACTACCATGGGCCAAAAGAACAAGGAGGAGCCATGTTTCGCAAACTGAGCGGGGCCTTTACCGGCGGCGCCCTGGGCGCGCTGATCGACAGTATCAATGTCTGGCTGCTCTTCCACTTCGGCCTTCTCGCCATGGCAGGGATCTCCATGCGGGTGGAGTTCACCAGCGGCTGGCTCTACCCGCGCCTGGTCTGGGGCGGCATCTGGGCGCTGCTGCTCCTGCTGCCGATCCTCAAAACCAAGGTTGCGCTGCGCGGCATCCTCATGAGCCTCTTCCCCTCCGCCATGATGCTCTTCAAGGTTCTGCCGGCGATGGGCAAGGGGCTGATGGGCCTTGAGCTGGGGCTGCTCATGCCGGTGATGGTTGTCGGCCTTAATTTCATCTACGGCATGGTGGCGGCCTTCTGGTACAAGAACAGCGGCGGTTGACGGGCCATGCTGCTTCCCTCCACCGATCTGTTCCTCCGGCTGGTTGCGGAAAACGAACTGGAAAAACGGCGCTTCCACCAATGGGTCTTCAACCCCGGGATGCTCTTCCGTACCGTGGAAAAATGGTGGGATGAATCATCCGCCCGCGGCATTCCCCACGAAGGGCTCGATGTGGCGGCCTTTCTCACCAGGGGCGGCCAGGTAGAGTGGCTGCTGCCGCAGACCAGAATCCCCGCGGCGTACAACGGCACCATCGCTCGAATCCAGAAGGATTTCCTCGGTTTTTCCTGCTTCCTGCGCCACGACCAGTTCCAGCGCGGCGATCGGTTCCTCTACAGTGTGTATGGCCACATCGAACCGTTGGCCAGCCGCCATGAAGGGGACACCATCGCTGTCGGCGAAATCCTCGGCACCCTGGCCGATACCGCTCGCAGAAACTCCCCCATCCGGCCGCATCTCCACTTCAGCCTCGCCTGGATCAGTTCCGCGGTGCCGGAGCAGACCCTCAACTGGGAGACCATGAACGACCCGGACGCGGTGATCCTCATCGACCCGCTGGCGCTCCTGACCGGTGCTTTTTCGGTGATGTATTAACCGACCACCAACGACAGCCAGGTGGCGGCAAAGAGGGTCAGGCTGATCAGCCCGTTGAGGGTGAAGAAGGAGAGCTGGATGCGGGAGAGGTCGCGCGGATTGACCACCAGATGCTGGTAGAAGAGCGCCGCGGCAGTGAAGCCGATGCCCACATAGTAGGGCCAGCCGAGACTGGTCGTAATGCCGGTGGCTACGAAGAGCCCAAAGGCCACCACATGGAAGGCCACCGCGAGGCGAAAGGCCCGCTTGCGGCCAAAACGGGAAGGGAGCGAAAAAAGGCCGGCCTGACGGTCGAAATCAGCGTCAAGGCAGGCATAGACCGTATCAAACCCTGCTACCCAGAAAAGCACGCCCAACGACAGCGCAAAGGGGTAATCAACCAGCGTTCCCTTCACCGCCACCCAGCCGCCCAAGGGCGAAAAGGCCAGGGCTACACCGAGCACCACGTGGCAGAGCCAGGTGAAGCGCTTGGTGAGCGAATAGAAAAAGGTGAGCCCCAGGGCAAAGGGCGACAGCAGCAGCGTGAGGCGGTTTAACTGGGCGCAGGCAAAGAAGAACAACGCGGCAGCCACCCCCACCATGAGCCAGGCTTCGGCCAGTTGCACCGCCCCGGCCGGCAAGGCCCGGTCGGCGGTACGCGGATTGGCCGCGTCGAAACGGCGATCCACGATGCGGTTAAAACCCATGGCCGCGGTACGCGCGCCCACCATGGCCAGCACCACCCAGAGAAAGGTCATGGCGTCCGGCACCCCGCGTTTGGCCAAAAAGGCGCCGATAAAAGCAAAGGGCATGGCAAAAATGGTGTGCTCGAATTTGATCATCTCGAGCAGGATGGCAATCTTTTTCAGCACAGCAACTCCCTCAGGACTTCTTGGCCACGAAATCCACGAAAGACACGAAAAAATTTAGTGGGTTTCGTGGATTTCGTGGCTGGTTTTTTCTCAGCCCTCAGCACTTTCCCCTCCCCAGCGGGGCAGGTCGGGCAGATCGAAACCGAGCACCGACGCCACCCGGCCGGCAAAGGCGCGGGCCATGGCCTCAAGATTCTCGGGATGATGATAAAAAGCCGGCATGGGCGGACAGATGATGGCGCCCGCCTCGTCCGCCTTGAGCATATTGGTCAGATGCACGCGACTGAGCGGCGTCTCCCGCACCGCCAGGATCAGCGGCCGCCGTTCTTTCAACGTCACGTCGGCAGCGCGGTGGATCAGGTTGCGGGTCAACCCGTTGGCAATGGCTGCCAGCGTTCCCATGGTGCAGGGCAGCACCGCCATGCCGTCGAACCGGCTGGAGCCGCTGGACATGGGCGCGGCAAAGTTTTTTATATCATGCCACTGGGCCACGTAGGGCGATAACTCCGCCTTGCCGATCCCCAGTTCAAGGCGCACCACCTGCTCGCCAGCCTCCGAGATGATGCCGTGCACCTCGGCCCCGGTCGCGGCCATGAGCTTCAGGAACTCCAAGGCATAGAGGGAACCGGTGGCGCCGGTGATCCCGAGGATGATTTTCTTCTTCATTTCGGTAGCAACCTCCGGTCAGTTGGTCTTTAGCCACGAAATCCACGAAAAAACACGAACATTGCGGGTCTGTTCGTGGACTCCATGACGCGTTTTCTCGTTACTCAGCCACGGTGTTCCGTGTTCGCTTTCACGACCGAGAGCGTTCCTGCCCTTTTGGTGTCTTTCGTGGATTTCGTGGCCATTCCCTCGGTTATTTCACCCCGATGTAGACAGTGACGATGCCGAAGGTCAACTGCTTGCACGACAGGGCCTTGAAACCGGCGGTGCGCATCATGCCCAAAAGTGCATCCGGCTCATAGAAGGCGGCGATGGAAGAGGCCAGGTATTCATAGGCCTCCTTGTCGCCGGAGACCACGCCGGCAATCCGTGGCAGAACCGTATTGAGATAGAAGTTGTAGACCGGCTTGATCACCGGGTTCTTGGGCCGGGAAAATTCAAGGATCAGGAGCTTGCCGCCGGGTTTGAGCACCCGGTGCATCTCATTGAGCCCCTGCTGGGTGCGGGCCAGATTGCGCACCCCAAAGGCCACGGTGACGCCCCAGACGGAATCATCGCGCACCGGAATCTGCTCGCCGTCGCCACAGACCGGCTGGATCCGCGACCGGCGGTCGTCCTGGGGCAGATTCTCCACCCCGGCCCGCAGCATGTCCTCGCAGAAATCCACGGCCAGCACCTTGCGCTGCTTGGCCTGCCTGGTCAATTCGAGCGACAACGGCAGGGTGCCGGCACAAAGATCAAGTACCGCGCCGTCGGGAAACGCCTTGAGCTCGCGGGTGGTGACCCAGCGCCAGTAGCGATCGATCTGAAAACTGAGCACCGAATTGAGCAGATCGTACTTTCCGCTGATGGCCGAAAACTTGGAACGGACAAAGGCCTTTTTTTCGTCTGGCGTCGTTGTCATGAGATCATTTACTCGTTTTTTTCATAAGAACACCTTGCCACGAACCCCACGAAAAAACACAAAAAGTTTCGTGTGATTTGGTGGATTTCGTGGCCACTCTTTGGCAACTCAGCCGCAGATTTTGAGCGGTACGGCCGCAGGGCTCGCTTCGCCCCGCTCGATGAGATAGCGATAAAAGAGGGTCAGTCCCTCCTGCTTGCGGCTGTCGAGATCATATTCCATACCACTCAAATAGCTGAAACATGCCTCCACCGGCATAGGGATTCGCGGCGCAACGATCCGGCTGATCTCCATGAGGCCCTGCCGACCCTCGTCAAGACAGCGCAGCAGTTCGTGATGGATGGCCACCATCTGATCGGGCTCGTTCCGGCAAAACTCCTCGCGCACCGCCCAGACCGCAAAGACAAAAGGCAGGCTGGTTTCGCGTTGCCACGCCTCGCCCAAGTCAAGCTGATGAGGGTAGCGTCCCTCACTGGCCAGCAACAGGGCTTCATCGCCGATGGAAAGCACGGCGTCGATTCCGGAAAGGTCTGAGCGCTCGGTGGCCAGGCCAGTCTCGTAACGCGGTTGCACCCGGTAAAACTTTTCCAGGATGATCTTGATCAGGTTGACCGAGGTCTGGGACTGAGAGCTCAAGAGCACCAACCGACCATCCAATTCCATGGGCGGCACCTGACTGAAAAGAAAAACGCTCCCTACCTTGCCGGTGGCCGAGATGGAGAGGTTGCCGAGGATCTTGTATTCCTCCGGATGGAGTGCATACTCGTGGGAAGAGATGAAGCCGAGGTCGAGTGCTCCTTGGTGCAGAAGGCGATTCAGGGTCGATGGCGGCGCCTCGGTGACCTGCCAGTCCGGCCGGGAGACCGTGCGCTTCCATATCTCATAGAGCGGCGCGGTATTGAGGAAATTCACCATGCCGATGCGGGCGATGTGCGAAGTGGCGGCCATGGTTATTCGATCCACTCCAGGGTGATGCCAAGTCCGGCGGTGGTGAGATATTCCAGAACCTCGTCGCTATGTTGCGCCGCGCATTCCACCGCCAGCAGCGAGGAGGAGACCCCAGGGGCAATCACGCCGAGTTCCCCCTCGATGCCAAGGATGCGGGCGCCGTTTTGTGAGGCCATGGCCAGAACTTCGGCCGGCTGCACCTCCGGATGTTCTTCGCGAAGGATCGCCATCTCCTGCCAGATGCTCAGATTCGGATTGCTGGCCAGGCTGTCGGTGCCGAGGGCAGGCTGAAGGCCGTGGGCCAGCATCGCTGCCACCGGCGCCCTGCCCACTCCCATGTAGCGGTTGCTGCCGGGACAGAGGCAGATCGTGGCCTGACGTTCGGCCAGGAGCGCAATCTCGTCCCCGGTGACGTGGACGGAGTGGACGCAGAGGGTCCGGGCATCGAGCAGTCCGAGGGCGTCGAGATAGTGGACAGCGCCGGTGGACGGGGGGACGAAGGAACCGTCCCAAGCGCCGCGCGCGGCCAGGAAATCACGGAAAGGACCGGTACCGCTCATGAGCAGTTCAATCTCGTCGGCCGATTCTGCGACATGAATCGGAAAAAGGCAATTACTCCGGCGGGCGCGTTCCTTGAGGGCCTGCAACAATTCCCTGCCGGTGGAATAGGGAGCATGGGCAGTACAGCAGAGATCTGCCGGCAGGGCTGCCAGTCGTTCCAATGCTTCTGTTTGCGATTTCTGCGCAACGCCAAGCAACTCAAGAGAGAAAGAGATTCTGGTTTTGAAACCCTCGCCCAAGGCGCGACTCTCCGGCTGGTTGCCGATGTCGATCAGCGCCCCGCAGCCGCCGGCATAAAGCCGGGCCAAGGCATAACGGGCAGCATCCGCCGCCTCTTCGGGATCAGTTGCCGCGGCGCGGGCAGAAAGCAAGGCACTGATCCAGGCCGGCATGTCGCCGGGCTGTCCATGGGGCTCACGACCCAGGGCAGCGAGATGCGACAATTCCAGATGGGCGTGGGCATTGACCAGGGCCGGGGTAAGAACATGGCCTTCGTAATCCACCAATTCCGCATCCGCCTCCTTGAGGTCGGCATAGCGGCCCACCGCAACCACCCTGCCCTGCTCGGTGATCACCGCGCCGTCGGCAATAGCCGGAGCACAGACCGGCACCACGAAAGGGGCGCGGTATATGTAGCGATCCGGTTCTTGCATCATCGATCCCTTGCCACGAAAGCCAGTTCAGCCACGAAATCCACCAAAAACACGAAAATTTGAGAGAGGTTGGCAGAGGTTGCGATCCATTCTGGCTCGTTTCTCAACGCCTGCGCCGCGCAATGGCAACCACCCTGCCCCCCTTTCGTGTCTTTGGTGGGTTTCGTGGCCATTTTTACGCAACACTCAGTCCCCAGCACCCAGCACTTACACCAGACTGTAGTCCATCCGGCGCTGACGCGGGGTAAAGCCCGCCTCCTGCACCAGGGTACGAATTTCCTGCTCGGAGAGCCGGAAACCGACGCCAGCCGCGGCCACGACGTTTTCCTCGATCATGGTGCTGCCGAAATCGTTGGCCCCGAAGAAGAGCGAGAGCTGGGCGATCTTCGGCCCCTGGGTGACCCAGGAGGCCTGGATATTGGGAACATTGTCGAGAAAGATGCGGGAGAGGGCCAGCATCTTCAAATAGTTCATTGCCGTGGTCTTGGGCAGATGGGCGAGTACCGTATTGTCCGGCTGGAAAGGCCAAGGAATAAAGGCGGTAAAGCCGTGGGTACGGTCCTGCAGGTCACGCACCCGCTGCAAATGTTCCAGGCGTTCCACCATGGTCTCGATATGGCCGAACATCATGGTGGCGGTGGTACGCATGCCCAGGTGGTGCGCCTCTTCCATGACGCCGATCCACTCGTCGGCCGAACACTTGCGGGGCGCAGTCTCCTGCCGCACGCGATCGGAGAGGATTTCGGCCCCACCGCCGGGGATGGAATCGAGCCCGGCCTGTTGCAGGCGGATCAGCACCTCGCGCACTGGGAGGCCGGAGAGCTTGGCAAAGTGGCACACCTCGGGCGGCGAGAAGCCGTGGATATGGATATCGTAGCCCTTGATGAAACGCAGCATCTCCTCATAGAACGCAAACGGCTTGTCCGGATGGAGGCCGCCCTGGAGCAGGATCTGGGTGCCGCCCAAGGCCTTGGTCTCCTCAATCTTCCGGCCCAGTTCCTCGTTGGTCAGCACCGACCCGGCCGCGTCCTCCGGCGCCTTGAAAAAGGCACAGAACTTGCAGGCCGAGATGCAGATGTCGGTATAGTTGATGTTGCGGTCGATGACATAGGTCACCATCGGCTCCGGATGGAGGCGCTTGCGGATGCTGTTGGCGAGAAAACCGAGCTGGTACAAATCGGCCCGTTCGGCCAGAGCGAGAAATTCTTCGCCGTTGATGCGCGCGCCAGCCAGAATTTTTTCGTTTATCTGTTGCATATCCATGTCACATTCTTGTTGGTGTATTTCGCGGATTTCGTGGCTCAGTCCTCAGCACTCGGCCCTCAATACTCCTTGATCACGTTGTAAAGGGTGTCGCGCTCAATAGGCTTGCGGCCAGCCTCGCGGATCAGGCGGATCAGCTCGGTATCGGCCATGTGGCCGCCGGATTCACCGCCAGCCATGTGGGTGATGAGTTCCTCCTTCACCGTGCCGTCCATGTCATCGGCGCCAAAGGAGAGGGCCACCTGGGCGAGTTTGGGACCGATCATCACCCAATACCCCTTGATGTGCGGGAAATTATCGAGAAAGAGACGGCTGACCGCGATATTCTTGAGATCCTCGATACCGCTCGTCTTCGAGAGATCAGCCAGCTCGGTATTCTTGGGGTGGAAGGCGAGCGGGATAAAGGTGAGGAAACCGTTGGTCTCGTCCTGGGCCTGCCGCAGCAGGTCGAGATGCTCCAGCCGCTCCTCGATGGTCTCGATGTGGCCGTAGAGCATGGTGGCGTTGGTGCGGAGACCGAGGCGATGGGCAGTCTTGGCCACCTCCAGCCACCCTTCGCCGGAAAGCTTCTTCTCGCAGGTGAGCTTGCGGATGCGCGGGCTGAAGACCTCGGCCCCGCCGCCGGGGATGGAGCCCAGGCCCGCATCCACCAGATCGCGCAGGGTCTTTTCCAGAGATTGACCGGAAAGGTCGGCCAGATGGGCAATCTCCACTCCGGTAAAGGCCTGGATGTGGATCTCCGGCCGCACTTCTTTGATACCCCGCAGCATGTCGAGGTAGTAGGAATACGGCAACTCGGGGTGGATGCCGCCCACCACATGCACCTCGGTGATCGGCTCGTGGAGGCGCTCGCGAATCTTGGCCTTGACCTGCTCCACGGTCATTTCATAGGCCTGCTCCGATTCCTTGGGCTTGCCAAAGGCGCAGAACTTACAGAGGTTGGTGCAGATGTTGGAGTAATTGACATGCTGGTTGTAGATGAAATAGGCATTGTCGCCATTTTTCCGCTCCCGCACCAGATTGGCAAGAGAGCCGACAGCAAGGAGATCGGGGCTCCGGTAGAGGCGCGCTCCGTCATCCACGCTGAGGCGTTCGCCATCCTTCACCTTGGCCAGGATATCGCCGAGGCCCGCCTGATTGATCATCTGTTCCATCGTGTTATGCTCCGTTCTGTTCGGGCGCCAACCCATCGCGCAAAATCGCGATGACGGCGTCAATTTCATTGATCAACAGCGACCGGTCCTTGCCTGCCAAGCCCAGCCCGCTGTCCAGATAGGGCTTGGCATAGCCCTGCAAGAATCGCTCGATCACCGCATCGAGCAGAAAAATCACCGTGGCAGTCGCGACATCGGCGCGAATCTCCCCGCGCGCCTTGGCTTCCTCAAGCAACGGCGTAAAATACTCGGCGGAAAAAAGCCGCAGCTGACTTACCAGTTTCTCCCGCTGCGGCACCTCCTGCTCAAAGAGAATCTTGAGGTAGAGCTCAAAGGCCTCGGGATTGGCATCGATGAAGGCAATACCTGCCAGGAGCACTTCGCGTACCTGGTCAAAAAAACCAGGTATCGCCCCTTTGCCTTTGCCGGCGTGAGCCTTTACCTCCCGCTTCACCGCGAGAGAAAACTGCTCGAAGACGTAGAGGAACAACGCCTCCTTGTTGGCGAAATACTGATAGACCGAGCCCTTGGCGATGTCGGCCTGCCTGACGATGGTATTCAGGCTGGCCCGCTGATAGCCGCTGGCGGCAAATTCACGAATTGCCGCCGTCACCACCCGCTGCTGCTTGTCCGACGGCAGATTGGCAAAGGTGGCCTTGGCGGTGGCTGCGTACTTTTTCATATGCCTGAATCCGTGAGCGTTCGGAAACGGTTCGGATGCAAGGAGGACACGAGTTTGATTATCCTTGTGCGATATCAAAGAGTGATCGACACAGCAGGCGGGCCGTTTCCGGGCGCCCGCAAGGCGGCGTACCTTCATTGGCGAAGCGAAAACTTGGGGGAATATGCAACATTCCATCTATTAATTTCAGTTAAATCCGCACTCTAATCAAGTGAGCCGTCACGGATTCAGCGCATGACCAGGTGGTCATAATACCCGCAAAAAAAATACTCCGCAAGGCGGAATTACTGGAGGGGGATGATCTTGGCCCGGGGGGCCGGGACTCCCCCCTGATCCATGCCACCCGGCGGCAACACGGCCGCCACCTCTTCGGGGGCGTATTCCGCCACCACTTCCTGCAGTACCCGTTTAATGCCGGCTGCGTCATGCTGCTGCGCATACTCCTTAAGCCGTGCAAGTGGTGCCTCCAGCTCTTGCAGGGAACAGCCATCTCCGCGCAAGACCATGATCTTCTCGTGACCGGTGGGAACGATCCCTTCGCCTTCGGTAATCAGCTCTTCAAAAAGCTTTTCCCCGGGCCGGAGCCCGGTGTATTTGATCTCGATCTCGGTGTCCGGTTCCTTGCCGCAGAGACGAATGAGATCGCGGGCCATCTGGGCAATGCGCACCGGCGTACCCATCTCCAGGATGAAAATCTCGCCCCCCTCTCCCATGGAGGCGGCCTGCAAAATGAGCTGACTCGCCTCCTCAATGGACATGAAGTAACGGGTGATGTCCGGATGGGTCACGGTCACCGGGCCGCCCATCTCGATCTGGCGCTTAAAGAGTGGGATCACCGAGCCGGAGGAGCCGAGCACGTTGCCGAATCGCACGGCCATGAAACGGGTTTGCCTTTGACCCTCCGTTCTTAGCCTTTCTTCGGTTCCCTGACGCTTGACACTTGACCCTTGATCCTTGCCCCCTGAACCACAGTATGCCTGCATGATCCGTTCGGTCATCCGCTTGGTGGCGCCCATCACGTTGGTGGGCCGCACCGCCTTGTCGGTGGAGACCAGGATAAATCGCTCCACTCCTTGCCGGACCGAAGCGCGAATGAGTCGGCGTGTGGCAAAAATGTTATTATAGACGCCTTCCCATGGATTTTTTTCAATCATGGGCACATGCTTATAGGCCGCGGCATGGAAAACGATCTGGGGTTGATAATGCGTAAAAACACCGGACAACACCTCATGATCCTGCACCCGCCCAAGGACGGCAACGTAGTTGGTGAAACCATGCTCGTGAAGGATCTCCATCTCCAACTGATATAGATTTTCCTCACTGGCATCCCACAGCACCAACAGTCGTGGCTGGAATTTTAAAATCTGCCGGCAGAGTTCCGAGCCGATCGACCCGCCCGCTCCGCTCACCAGAACCGTCTTCCCCCGGAGAATCTCGCCGATCTTTTCCGATTCCAAACGCACCGCGGGCCGGCCGAGCAGGTCCTTGTAGGAGACATCGCGGATCGCCTTGATGCTCACCTTATCGTTGATGATTTCGCCGAGCCCAGGAACGGTCTTGTACGGCAAACCAGAGGCACGGCACAGTTCAACGATCCGACCCATCTGGTCCCGGGAGGCGGAAGGCATGGCAATAAGGATCTCGTCCGCCTCCGTCTTGTCCAGCACCTCCTGAAGCTGCGAGGTGACGGACAAGACAGGAATGCCATGGATGCGCTTGCCGGTCTTCAGCGGATCGTCATCCAGAAACCCCACGATCTGGTACGGCAGCGAAAGGTTGTCCATGATTTCACGGGTCACCTTTTCCGCTGCATCGCCGGCGCCCATGATGAGGAGTTTCTTGCCGCGCCGGGCATGATGAGGATTCGCCATGCCCGCCCGGCTCCCGGAAAACTTCTGATAGAAGAGGCGGATCGCAATCCGATGGCCGCTGATGAAAAGGAAGGTAAACACGCCGTCCAGCAGGAAGACCGAACGGGAGAGCCCCTCAAAACGGTTGAAGAGGAGTAGGATGGCAAAGGTCGCCAGGGTGGCGACCGCAGTGGCCTTGAGGATGTTCAGAAAATCCACCACCCCGGTATAGCGCCACATGCCGCGGTAAAGGTCGAACCAGAAAAAAACAATGATCTTTCCGGTTACCAACCAGGGCAGAACGGTACGGATGGAGTGCCAGCGTTCGGAAGTAAGATGGCCTTCAAACCTGGCAAGGTGGGCAAGTACAAGAGCAACCGCCAACAGAAGGATATCGGTCAGCAGAACGAGCCAAAATTTTACGTTTTTCGCCTGTCGCCGGAGGTCGTTCCGCATCAGATGGCTCTCCCTCCTAACCTTTTCCCTGCCCCAGCCCAAAAACAAAGGGTTACCAGGGGTGTGAAGGCCAGCGCGGTCAACCAAACACCTTGCGCGGGCTGGAAGGCTGCGCCCAAAGCCAACGGAAACAGCCAGCATGTATTGACAACAAGGACTCCCACGGTGACCTTCTGGTGACTTTGGAATTTACGGGCAAGTCGCTGATAGGCATGCGAGCGATGGGCCACATACACCTTTTCCCGCCGCATTGCACGAACCAGCAGAGTCACCGTGGCGTCCACCAGAAACACGCCGAGGAGAATCACCCAACTCCAGAGACTCATCCGACTGTGCATCGGCCAATACAAGGTATATACCCCCAACACGAACCCAAGAAAACCGCTCCCGACATCGCCCATGAATATCTTAGCAGGCGGCCAGTTCCAGCGCAAGAAACCAACCACGGCACCGGCAAGAGCCAAAAAAACGGACAGATCGGCCTCGGTATCCACGGCGTGAAGAATCACGGCCGCGCCCAAAAAAACGGTTACCGCCTCAACGCCGGCGATACCATCGATGCCGTCCATGAAGTTGTACAGATTGACCAGCCAGACAAGGAAAAATACCGCCAGAACCGCCCCCCAGGCCGGCAAGACAATCGTTTCCTTGCCGACATCAATGGCTGGCAGGCCATCCAGCCAAAAAAGTGCCCATGCTGCCGCGCCACCGTGCACCAGCAATCGCCCTGCCGCCGGGACATGTCTTCGGTCGTCCCAAAAACCGATGGAGGCAACGGCTGCGCCTCCACCGACGAGAGCCATCGCAAAGGCAGGGGAAAGAAGCCTCTGTTGCCAGAGAAGAAGACACAACGAAAGAGAGACGGCCACAATGGCCAAACCGCCGCCCCGCGGGGTCGGGGTGGTATGGGAACTGCGCTCGTTGGGCCGATCGATCATGCCCAACCGTTCCGCGACATGGCGCTGGAGCATTCCGGTCCCCCACCAGGAAAGCGACAAGGCCGCGCAAAAGAACACTAGCACCATGTAACACTATTTAGTTCGTGTTTACCATAAACCATGATATACTGGCGGCACCGAACAAAGGAGGCCGCCATGTCGCCAAGATACCGAGTTACCTTGACCGAAGAAGAACGTAACGAACTTGA
>JAJZRJ010000037.1 GCA_021802775.1 Deltaproteobacteria bacterium | reverse complement strand
TCGGTTGGCCAAAGGAGCTTTGGCCAACCTCGCGAATTTCTTGGCCCTTTCGGGCCGGCAAAATTCGGCGCCACCTCCCGGTGGTGCCAGCAGCCCGTTTTTCAACGGGCTGCTATATATTCAGCGTAAACAGTTCGAACAATTCTTCGTTGCTCATCTCGGTGAGCCAGTTTTCACCGGAGGCGGCAACCACTTCATCTGAAAGTTTTGCCTTCTCGACAAGCATCTGGTCAATCTTTTCCTCAATGGTGCCTCTGGTAAGAAACTTGTGGACCATGACATTTTTCTTCTGGCCGATGCGGAAGGCCCTGTCCGTGGCCTGGTTCTCCACCGCCGGGTTCCACCAGCGGTCGAAGTGGATGACATGGCTGGCCGCCGTCAGATTGAGTCCTACCCCGCCCGCCTTCAGAGACAATACAAAAAAAGGCACATAATCGCGACGTTGAAATGTTTCGACCAGCTCTTTTCTTTTGCCGACCGGCACGCTGCCATGCAGGACCAGGCCTTCCCGGTTGAAAATGGCTGCCAGAAACCGGGAAAGCGGGCCGGTCATTTCCCTGAACTGGGTGAAGACAAGCACCCGCTCCCGCTTTTCATGGATGGTTTCGCAGATTTCCCGCAGCCGCTGGAACTTGCCGCTCTCCTTTTCATCGAAATGGTCCAGGCCCAGGTACTGCGACGGGTGGTTGCAGAGCTGCTTGAACTTGATGAGCGCCGACAGGATGAGCCCTTTGCGCTGCATGCCTTTCGTATGTTCAAGGGTCTCCCGGATGCCGGCAACAATATCGCTGTAGAGAACCGTCTGTTTCTTGCTCATGGCGGCCCAGGTTTTCATCTCCACCTTGTCTGGCAGGTCGGAGATGATAGATCTGTCGGTCTTCAAACGCCTGAGAATGAAGGGGCTGACCACCCGGCGCAGCCCCGCGTAGCCGTTGGGATTGTCGGCAAGTCTTTTGGTAAAGTCGCCAAACTCTCTGGCATTGCCCAAAAGCCCTGGATTGATAAAATCGAACAGGCTCCAGAGATCGGACAATCTGTTTTCCACCGGGGTGCCGGTCATGACGATCCGGTTGCGGGCCTTAAGATTTTTCACCGCCCTGGTCTGCTTGGCGCCGGGATTTTTGATGGCCTGAGCCTCATCGAGGATGACGTAATTCCAGCGGTGATCCTGGAGCCATTCATAGCGCTGCACCAGGGCATAGGTAGTAATGACCAGGTCCAGACCATCCAGCTCTCCCGGGGAAAGAACCGGGACCGGGGCGGGCCGGTGGAAGTCGGGGTGGACGACAAAAAAGGAAAGCCCCGGCGCAAAGGTCTCTATTTCGCTCGCCCAGTTGGCAAGAAGCGAGGCCGGAATGATCAGGAGTGACGTGGCCGTCTGTTTGCCTTTCTTTTTCCCGGCCTTGAGCGCGTCAAGAAAGGCCAGGACCTGCACGGTCTTGCCCAGGCCCATGTCATCCGCGAGACAGGCGCCGAGTTTCATCCCGTGCAGATAAAAAAGCCAGTTCAGGCCGTCCTGCTGATAGCGCCGCAGCCTGGCCGTAAAGGCCCGGCTGGTTTTAACCCTGGCCATGGTCTCGGGCCGCTGCAGCCGGGCAAAAACCGTCTGCAGCCATTCACCGTGGGAGATGCCGGAAAGATCCGCTGCGGCAACTCCCAGCAATTTCTGCGGATTCATGGAAAGACGCATGGCATCAAGAAGAGTGATTCCTTCTTCCGAGCCCAGCTCGCCGGCCTTTTCAAACGCCTCCAGGGTCTGCCGCAGTTTTTCCGGATCGACCGCCACCCATTTGTTTTTCAGAAAAGCCAACCCATCCGACTCGTTCAGCAGCCGGCGGGCCTCTTCCTCGGATATTTCCGTATCGCCGATCATCAGCCGTGGAGAGAAATCAAGCAGGGCATCCATGCCGACCATGGACGCAGGCTTTTCACCGATGCTGAGATGAATGGTGACGGCGGCGGTCTTTTTCTTCCACCAATTGGGGATGCGGCAGAGGATGCCGGCCTCTTCGTAAATCGGAATCTCCCGCAGAAAGACAAAAGCCTCTTTTGAGGACCAGGCCAAGGGGTAAAACAACTCACCGCTGTCACGTAAGTTTGCCACCAGTTCGCTTTTCAGGGCAGCGTCGTCAACGGTGACCAGAAGCTTAAGCAGTTTTTCGTTGTCGTCCTTGTACTCCTCAAGTGCGTATTTCAAGGGCAGGTGCCTGGACTCGCCTTCCTCGTTCAACCGGGTGGAGTAGGTGGCGAGAAAAGCGAATGGTGCTTCATGGCCCTTGTTTTCAACAAGATGAAAATAGATGCGGCCGGCGAGATGGACGTCCGGGCTGTATTCCTTGAAAAAGTCCGCAACAGGCCCGTTGAAGGCGTCTATTTTCCGGCAAAATGTCTCATGAAGCTCCTCCCACAAGGCGGTCAGCGTTTCAGGGGCAAGATATTCGCCACCGGGCATCGGTGGAGCTGTATCCAGCAGCTGGGCGCGTTCCTCATCGGCGAGGGGGATGACCACATTGGCGCGTTGCTCCTCCAGATCGGGGGTGAGTTTGAGTTTCTGGACAAAAAGAGTTGCAAAGGTGCGCCAGAAGGTGAGCGACGGCGACAGGGGAATGCTTCTGGAGCAGAACCCCAGAAAAAAGAGCCAGCCGTCCGGTTCCTCGACGGAACGCGCCAGGATGTTATTCTGCATCGTGTGGCTGCGTTGATTGAGCCCTTGGGCAGCGGGAAGAGTCCACTCAAGCTGGACGGAGCCATCCGGCATCAATACGGCGGCAAGTTCGGCGTTCTGCTCCATTGTCAATCTCCGGGTGTCGGAGCCATGGCACGCAATGCGGAAAACACGGCGTTGCTGCTCATCGGTCTTGAATTTGTCCGGGGGCTCGGGAAAAGACATAGCGGTCATGCCCGGTCAAGGGATGGATTTCACCCGGTACAGCCATGGTCTGCCGGGACAATGGCACAATATGCTGAAGTCCGCCTTTCATTTTCCCGGCAGGAATTCTCCTCTCGGCTTCGTCAAAATTGATCTCCGTCCATCCCGCATGACGCAGCTCTCCGGGCCGGACAAAGACCGGTGGGGCAAGTTGCAGGGCGCAACGGGTGACTATGCTGCCCATGTAATCTTCATCGGTAAGAGGCGCGATCCGTTTCGGCATGGGTTCCTCCATTTCCGGGGCTTCCATTTTCCATATGGGGCCTTTTTGAAGGCAAAAAGGCCCCAAAACCTTCAAATTTTACCATATCGCGATGATGCCGTGCCGGACAACGCAAAAAAAAAGGCCTGATTTCTCGGGCCTTTTCGGGACAGTATCGAACGATACTGGATTGTGTAATGGTGGCGATGCAGGGACTTGAACCCCGGACACTGCGGATATGAGCCGCATGCTCTGACCAGCTGAGCTACATCGCCATGCTGCGAGACGGTACTATATGGTAAATTTTGCGCGAGTTGTCAACCCCTAATCAATAGCGGTTTTCTCGACCGCAACCACCCGGCTCATCGCCAGATAGTCATGCCAGGCGCGGCGCTCCCGGTCGACCAGCACCCAGAGAAAACCGGCCGCGAGCGGCAGGGCGGAGGCAAGCTGGCCCACGGCCCGCGGAAAGGCCCGGCCCCACGGCAGCAGCCCGCCTTCGACAGCATCGACCCGCAGCCTCAGAATGAGCTTGCCGATGGTCTGGCCGCCGCAGGCGTGGAAGATGGTGAAATAGGCCAAGCCCACCACGGGCGGCACAATGAGGGCAACGCCCAGCATGGTGCCGGAGAGGGTCAGCATGGTCCGCAGGTTGTGGGGTGCTTTGCTGAACAGGGAACCGCCGAGCAGGGCGACAAAGGCGCCGTTCAGCAATGCCAGTGCCGCCAGGTCAACCAGCAGGGCAACGGCCCGCGGCCAAAAACGAGCGCCGGCGGGAACTGCCGCCGGCGGTGCCGGTTCCATGGTGGTCATCGCGGCTCGCTTCAGGGCGTGGGCGCCTCTTCCTCTTCGTCGCTCTCCAGGCTGAGGCCCAGGTCCGGGATGTCGTGCTGCTCCGGGGTGCTCGCCTCCGGGGAAGCCGCGGGCCCGGCATCATCCAGGGTAAGATCAAAACCGCCACCGGCATCGGACGACCCCAGGGGCAAAGCAAAGGGGTCGGACGGGTCCTCGGCCGGTTCTTCCGGTCCCGCGCCGAGCAACCCGGTCAGGTCAAGCACCTCGCCAGCCGGCTCCTGATCGGCGTCACGGTCTGCCTCGCCGCGCGACTCGCCGCCGGTCAGGTCAAAATTGAGGGAAGAAAAGGTGTCGTCCTTCTCCGGTACAGCCGGAGGTGCGGCAGCTTCCGCGGCCAACGTTTCCGGCATGGCGATACCGCTGATCCCTTCTTCCGGCATCTCGACCGGCGCGGCCTCCTCCCGGGGCGGCATCAGATCGGAAACATCGATGCCGCCCAGGCTCGGCATCTCGATCCCGATCTCTTCTTCCTCTTGCCCGGCAACCGGCTCTTCTTCCTCCTCGAGGGTGACTACCCCTGCCTCTACGCCCATTTCGCCGAGGTCCAGCGCCTCTTCATCCAGATCAAACGTTACCGGCTCGACCTCTGCCACCCCGCTTTCGCTGGCCCCGCCGGCCCGCAACAGACCGCCCAGAAACATGGGGGCCGACACCTTGGCCATGGGACCGCGCAACTGCGCCGCCACCGCCAGCAGATCATGGGCACACTTGCCGCACCGCTCCACGCGATCAAAGCTGATGTAACCACACTTGGGACACCGCATAGCCGATCCTTTTTCCTAGATTGCACAGGCGGAACGCGCCGATACCGTAGCAAGTGTAGTATAGATTGCTTAGCACGGTCAAGATTTTCTCGCCGCCAGAGGCGCGGCAGACTGCCTGCGCTAAGATGAAATATTGCAAAACCCGCCGGATCACGATATGTTTGGTGGCTAACGTCGCTGCATCCGATCATTCAGCCTTGGAGCACCCCATGGTCAGAACTCCGCATCGCCTTCCGTTGCTCGTCGCGACCATTTTCCTCTTTGCCCTCTCCGGCTGTTTCTTCTCCCGCGAGCCGGTACGCCACCTCGCCTCCGACGTCTGCCTCATCACCCCGGACCTGACCCAGAAGCAGGTGCTCGACATCCTCGGCCCGCCCAACCACCAGAAAAAATCGGCCGAGGAGGGAGAGACCTGGATCTATTACGAGGTGAAGAAGAGCGTGCTGCGCAAGACCCCTTACATCGGCGACCGCCTCGGTGAGGAAGACTACGAGGTGATCACCATCTCCTTTGTCGGCGGCCAGGTCCGCACCTGCGCCTACCGCGCTCTGAAGGAAGAGGAATTCAAGGCCCTGGGAATTCCCGCTCTGTGAGACGCTCGGCCACCAACGGTTACGAAAAATCCCGGACCCGCATGGTGCAGGAACAGCTCATTCCCGGCGGGATCACCCACCCGGCAGTGCTCTACGCCATGAACACCGTGCCCCGCCACCTCTTTGTCGAGGAGGGGCTGTGGCCGCAGGCCTACGGCGATTTCCCGCTGCCGATCGGCGAGGGCCAGACCATCTCCCAGCCTTACATCGTGGCGCTCATGACCCAGCTCCTGCAACTGAAAGGCCATGAGCGGGTGCTGGAGATCGGCACCGGCTGCGGCTACCAGTCGGCGGTGCTCGCCTCGCTCTGCAAGCAGCTCTACACGGTGGAGCGGATCAAGACCCTGCTGGCCCGCGCCCGCAAGAATTTCGACAAGCTGCGCATCTACAACATCCTCAGCCGGGCCGACGACGGCACCCACGGCTGGCCGGAACACGCGCCCTTCGACGCCATCATCGTCACCGCCTCCGGCCCCCGGATCCCGCAGCCACTGGTGGACCAGCTCGCCGACCCAGGGGTGCTGGTGATCCCGGTGGGCGACCGCGACAACCAGGTGCTCACCGTGGTGCGCAAGGACAAGGGGCGGGTCACCACCCAGGCCGTGGAAAGCGTACGCTTTGTCAAGCTGGTCGGCTCCCACGGCTGGACCCCGCGCTAACTGCCCGCCCTTACCTGCGCCGCCAGTTCCCGCACCCGCGCCAGCACCTCCGGCAGATCAAGGGTCAGACAGCGCCGCTCCCGCACCACCAGCCGGCCACCCACCACCACATCCCGCACTTGGCTGGCGGCACCCCCATAGACCAGGGTCTCTATCCCATAAAAGGGGGTCAGCCGCGGGTGGGCCAGATCGATCACCACGAGATCGGCGAGCGACCCCGGCAAGAGCCGGCCGAGCCGGCCGCCAAGGCCCAGGCAGGCGGCACCACCGACCGTGGCCAGTTCCAGCAGCCGGGTTGCGGGCAACACGGTGGGGTCCAGACGCTGCCCCTTATGGAGCAAGGCACCCCGGGCCAATTCGGCAAAGAGGTCGAGATTGTTGTTGCTGGCGCAACCGTCGGTGCCGATGCCAACGCCAATCTCGCGGGCAAGCAGCTCCGGCAGCGGCGCACTGCCCGAGGCGAGCTTCATATTGCTTTCCGGGCAGACCACCACCTGACTGCCGCTCATAGCCAACAAATCCATATCCGCCTCATCGAGCCATACCCCGTGGACGCAGACGGTGTGACGGTCAAGCAGGCCGAGGTCATGGAGATAGCCCACCGGCGTACGGCCGTGGTGCGCCCGGCTCTCCGCCACCTCACCGGCCGTCTCGGCCACATGGAGGAAGAAGGGAACGCCCGCGTCCACGGCCGCCTGCTTGGCCGCCACCAGGGTTTCCCGGCCGCAGGTATAGGGAGAATGGCAGAAGATCGCCGGGGTGATGCGCGGATCGCGCCCCTGCCAAGCGGCGACAAAGCGGCGGGCCGCCGCCACGTTCTCCGCCGGCTCCGGTACGCCGGGGGCAGGAAAATCGATGACGCCCTGGGCGGCTACCGCCCGAATCCCGGCGTCGCTGAAGGCCTGGGCCGCCTGTTCCTCGTAAAAATAGGCATCCGCCACCGTGGTGGTGCCGCTCAGCAGCATCTCGGCCGCGGCCAATTTGCTGCACCAGTAAACCATCTCCGGCGAAACGAATCGCGCCTCGGCCGGGAAGATGTGGTCGGTCAACCACTGCCTGAGCGGCAGATCGTCGGCCAGGCCGCGAAAGAGGGTCATGGCCGCGTGGTTGTGGCAGTTGACGAGCCCCGGCATGATGAGGCAACCGGTGGCGTCGATGGTCTCCACGGCCGGGATTGGCGGCATTTCGGCCATGGCCCCGACCGCGGCGATCATGCCGCCGCGGATGGCGACATAACCGGGCGCGGTCCCGGTGGCGAGACGGCCGTCGGTGAGGAGGAGATCAACCGGGTGGTGGTCGGCATGATGCATCAATCGGCGTCAGCACGCCTCCAGCTCGATGCACTTCTCGGGGCACATGGATGCGGCCTTTTCCAGTTCCTCCGAGAGCGCCACGCAACCATCGATGAGTTCCGCCTTTTCTCCATCCTCGCCCATGCGGAAGACCGCGGGGCAGAGGGCGGCGCAGGTACCGCAGCCGTTGCAGCGGTAGGTGTCGATGTTGACGTAGACATACTGGGTGGTCACGGTTTCCCCCAAAAGGCGGCGCGGCGGGAGACCCGTTCAGCCATCCCGCCCTGGTCTCTTCCATTATAGCCGTGCGCACCGGGCTGGTCCAATGGAATTATCAACGATGCAGCCTGTCGGCCGCGGCGGGGTCGCTCAATATCCCCTTGCGCCGATAGATGGGACGCACCTTTTCCCGGATGGCGGGCAATTGCCGCACGAAAAAGGCGGTGCCCAGAAGGCAGGCAGCGGCACCCACGAGCAGCGTCTGCCGCGGGCCGATCAGGCCGGCAACCGTGCCGGCGCCGAGGCTGCCGATGGGCACCATGCCGATGAAGGACATGGTGAAGAGGCTCATGACCCGGCCGCGCTTGTCTTCATCGAGGATCGTCTGCAGGATCGTATTGCAGGAGGCGACAAAGGTGATGCCGCCGAAGCCGACCATCGTCAACGCCGCCAGCGACAGCAGCAGATGGCCGGAGAGGGCAAAGAGCATAAGCCCGCCGGCAAAGATGATCTCGGAGCGCACGATCACCCGGCCCAAACCGAGGACGCTGGGGCGGGAAGCCAGATAAAACGTCCCTGCCAGAGCCCCGCAGCCGGCCGCACTCATGAGAAAACCAAAGGTATGCGCATCGCCGTGCAGGATCTCCTTGGCGAAAATGGGCACCAGCACCGCATAGGGCATGCCCATGAGGCTGGTCTGGGCAATGAGCAGCAGGATGCTGCGGATGGGCCCGAAACCGAAGGCGTACTGGAAGCCCTCCCGCAGCTCATGGAGAATGTGGCGGCGGGAAGGAGGCCGCTGCCGTGGGGCCACCCGCATGGCCATCAGGGCGGCAATGACCGCCAGATAGCTCAGGCTGTTCAGGGCGAAACAGATTCCCTCGCCCACGGTGGCCACCAGGATACCGGCAATGGCCGGGCCGACGAGCCGCGCCAGGTTGACCGTGGAGGAGTTGAGGGCAATGGCGTTGCTCAGGTCCTCCGATTCCGCGACCAGATCGACCACAAAGGATTGCCGGATCGGGATGTCCGCCGCATTGACCACGCCAAGCAGCAGACTCAGCACCACGATCTGCCACACCTGCACCACCCCGGCCAGAACGACAATCGCCAGGAACGCCGCCTGCACCATGGCCAGGGTCTGGGTTGCGAGCAGGAGGCGACGGCGATCCCAGCGGTCGGCCAGCACCCCGGCCACCGGCGAGATCAGAAAGGTCGGGATCTGGCTGGTGAAACCGACCACGCCCAGCAGCAGGGCCGAGCCGGTCAGCCGATAGACGAGCCAGCTCATGGCCACCTGCTGCATCCAGGTGCCCAGCAGGGAGACCCCCTGCCCTGCCACAAAGAGGCGGTAATTGCGGGAACGAAGCGCGCGGAAGAGGTGCCGGGTGCGGGAGGCCTTCATCCGAGCGGTTTCCGGAAAGAACAGTCACTGTGACCAGCTCTCGGCGCTGGACGCAAAAAACCCGCTGCCTTTCCGGCAAGCGGGTTTTTTGCTGCGACAAAGCGCTTGCGATATTCAGGTGGTGCCGGAGGTCGGAATCGAACCGACATGGGGTTGCCCCCGCGGGATTTTGAGTCCCGTGCGTCTACCAGTTTCACCACTCCGGCACATCTCTTGTTGTCTTGGTCAACAGGCTTCGCGTGCCCGACGCCGCCGCCCACTATAGAAATCTTGTTCCGGCCTGTCAAGCAAAAGCCCGTTGGCTCAGTGGCCAGAGGCCGCGGGCAGGTACACCTTCTGAAAGCGGTAGAAATAGCCGAACCCCGACCAGACCGTAAGCGCTGCCGCAAAATAGAGGATGAGCCGCCCCAGGTCGTGCAGAAACGGAATGGGCAGGACGCCCAGCGGGAAGATCAACACGCAGAGCGCCACATACTGGGAAACGCTCTTCACCTTGCCGGCGGAACTGGCCGCCACCACGATGCCCGCCGAGGCCGCCACGCCGCGGAATCCGGTAATGACCAGCTCCCGGGCGATGATGACAAAGGCGACCCAGGCCGGCACCCGGGCCATGGGAATGAGCATGATCAGGGCCACCGCCACCATCACCTTGTCGGCCAGCGGGTCCATGAGCTTGCCGAACACCGTCTCGCTCTGGTGCTTGCGGGCGTAATAACCGTCGGCCAGATCTGTGAGCGCGCCGGAAAGAAAGAGCCAGAAGGCAAAGAGGCTCATCGCCGTGCCGGCATCGGGCCGGAGGCAGAGGAGCAGCAACGGCACCGTGGCAAAACGGTAGGCCGTGAGCAGATTAGGCAGGGTCAGAAGTTGGCGATGTGGCATGGCTAATGGCTAGTTGGCGGCCAAATGCCACGGCCTGGACGGCGCCGGGCCGGCAGCGGCCAGTTTTCGGTAATAGAGCAGCACCGAGCGGACATAGCGCTGGGTCTCCTCGAAATTAGGGATGCCGCCGCACCGCTCCACCGCCCCTGGTCCGGCATTATAGGCGGCAATGGTCAGCGGCAGGTTGCCGTTGAACCGCCCCAGTAACTGTTTAAGGTAGCAGGTGCCGCCCATGATGTTTTCCCGCGGATCAAAGAGGTTGCAGACGTTCATGTCCGCCGCGGTACCCGGCATGAGCTGCATCAACCCCTTGGCCCCCTTCTCCGAGACCGCCAGATGGTCGAAATTAGACTCGACCTTGATCACCGCCTTGATGAGCTGCGGATCGATGTCGTAATGGCTGGCGGCGGCGCGGACATGCTGTTCGAAATCCGCCGGATTCCCCGGTTTGATGCTCGACCGTCGGCCACCCTTGCCGACCCGGAAAATCATGGGATGGTAAGGTGCGCCCACCGGGATGTTAGTGTAGAAGACCTTGCCGCGCCCATCTTTATAGGTGAAAATCTCCGCCTGGCTGCTGGCCGGAACCAGCAGCCACAGAGCAAACCCGATGACCCAGACCATGCGCCGCATACGCCGCCCTTGCCGCCTACCCGGTTACCCGCTTTTCCCAGTCGGCCAGGAACTGCTTCATGCCGAGGTCGGTGAGCGGATGCCTGGCCAGCTGGGCAATGACCTTGAAGGGAATGGTGGCGATGTGCGCACCGATCAGCGCCGACTCCACCACATGCATGGGGTGGCGGACACTGGCCACGATGATCTCGGTGGCATAGCCGTAGTTGTCGTAGATGGTCAGCACGTCCTGGACCAGGTCCATGCCGTTCTGGGAGATGTCGTCGAGCCGGCCGACAAAGGGGCTCACGAAGCTGGCGCCGGCCTTGGCGGCCAGCAGCGCCTGGGAGGAGGAGAAGACCAGGGTGACGTTGGTCTTGACGCCTTCCTGAGCCAGGGCGCGCACCGCCTTCAACCCCTCGGTGATCATCGGAATCTTGACCACGATGTTGGGATGGATGGCGGCAAGCTTCTTGCCCTCGGCCACCATGCCGTCCGCGTCCAGGCTCACCACCTCGGCACTGATCGGGCCATCCACCACCTCGGTGATCTCCTTGAGTATCTGCTCAAAGGGCTTCGACTCCCTGGCGATGAGCGACGGGTTGGTGGTAACCCCGTCGACCATCCCCATGGCGACAGCCTGTTTGATTTCGTCAATGTTGGCGGTATCGATAAAAAACTTCATGCCTCTTCTCCTCGATGCGCGCAAAAGGCCTCGCGACAGTGTTCGCTGCAAAAATACCGAAAAACCTCACCTTCCCGGAGCACCACCGCCTGCCCCTTGGGAACGTAGGCGTGGCAAACCGGATCTTCGACCAGCACGTCATGGTGCTCCGGCGGGCTGGCCGCCGGGCGTTCCGCCGCGGGCCGGCGCCGTTCGCCGGTGAGCAGACGGTACAAAATATAGAGCAGCAGGAGCAGGATAACGATTCTCAGTGGATGCACGTCCTACTCCCCGGCCCGCCATTCGTTCCGCTCGACCAGCTGGCCGGCCTGCTCGACTTCGTGACACAATTCCCGCACCGTGCGTCCCAATTGCGGATGCAGCAGTTGCGGGGCCAACTCGGCAAGGGGCGCCAGCACAAAGAGGCGCTTTGCCAATTCCGGGTGGGGTACCACACACCCCGGCAGCGCGACCACCGCGTTGCCATAGAGGAGGAGATCAAGGTCCACCGTGCGGTCGCGCCCGTGCTCCCGGTCTCTCCCCAATTCTAGCTCAATTGCCAACAGCACGCCAAGCAATTTATCCGGCGTAAGCTCCGTGCGAAGGCTGCCCACCGCATTGGTGAACCAATGGCTGGTTTCGATCCCTACCGGCGCGGTGCGGTACGGATGGGACAGGGCGGTCAGCGTCACCCCCGGCACCGCGCCCAGCCGCTGCCAGGCGGCCCGCAGGTTGGCCTGGCCGTCGCCGAGATTGGAACCCAGACCGATAAAGGCCTCAACCATGGAGCACCACCGGGTTAGACAGGGTACCGATCCCCGCGATGGTCACCGCCACCCGGTCGCCCGGAACCAGTCGGCCGACCCCGGCCGGGGTGCCGGTGGCGATGACATCGCCCGGCAGCAGGGTCATGACCTGCGAGATGAAGCTGACCAGGGTCGGCACCGTGCGGACCATGGCACTGGTACGGGCTGCCTGGCGGCGTTCGCCATTCACCGTGGTGATCAGTTCCAGATCGGTTGGATCGAGCTTCGTTTCAATCCAGGGTCCGAGCGGGGCAAAGGTATCGAAACCCTTGGCCCGGGTGAACTGCACGTCCTGCTTCTGCAGGTCCCGCGCGGTCACATCGTTGATGCAGGTATACCCGAAGACCGCGGCCAGGGCCTCATTCTCGTCCACCGCCTTGGTGGGCCGGCCGATTACCACCGCGAGCTCGCCCTCGTACTCCACGTGATCGCTCATGGCCGGCAGCACGATGGCCTCTTCCGGCCCGATCACCGCACTGGGCGGCTTCAAAAAAATGAGCGGCTCACCAGGAACGGCCAGCCCGAATTCCGGGGCGTGGGCAGCGTAGTTGATACCCACCGCCACGATCTTACTGGGCCGGCAGGGGGCCAGCAACGCGACCTCGGCCAGCGCCGCTACCTCGCCGGTCTTCCCGATTCCGCCATAGGGCTCGCCGGCCAGCAGCTGGATGGTTTCGCCATCGAGCACCCCATAGCGGCTCGCCCCGCCGATGCGGCAGCGGACAATACGCATGATGGCCTACAGGTCCTGCAGGCCGAGCACGTCGAACATGGTGTAGAAGCCGCTGGGCTGGCCCGCCACCCAGGCAGCGGCCAGGGCCGCGCCGCGGGCGAAGTTGTCGCGGTTGTGCGCCCGGTGGGTGATCTCCAGCCGCTCGCCCGGGCCGGCAAAATAGACGGTGTGCTCGCCGACAATGTCGCCGGCCCGCACGGTCTGGATGCCGATCTCCTGATCGGTGCGCTCGCCGATGATGCCGTGGCGGCTATAAACCCCCACCTCGGCCAGGTTGCGGTTCACCCCTTCGGCCACCATCTCGCCCAGTTTCAAGGCGGTGCCGCTGGGCGCGTCCTTCTTCATCCGGTGGTGCGCCTCGACGATCTCGATGTCGTAGCCGTCACCGAGGATGGCGGCCACCTTCTTGGCGATCTTGAAGAGCACGTTGACGCCGATGGCCATGTTGGGCGACTGCACGCAGGTAAGGCCGCTTGCGGTAAGCTGTTTCAATTCCGCCAGATTCTCGGCGGAAAGGCCGGTGGTGCCGATGACCATGGCCTTTTTCTCCTTGGCCGCCTTGCGGGCCAGGGCCATGGTTGCTTCGTGGAAGGTGAAGTCAATGACCACATCTCCCAGGGCGGCCACCTCCTCGAAACTCCCGGCGATCGCAACGCCGATGGTGCCGATACCGGCGGTCTCGCCTAGATCCTTGCCGACCTCCGGGCTGTCGGCCCGCTCGAAGCCGGCCACCAGCTTGAGTTCCGGGTTCTGGCTCACCATGTAACAGATGCGCCGCCCCATGCGGCCTGCGGCTCCGGCAACAATAACCCTGGTCATGATCGTTCTCCTTTATGAACAAAAAACATCAACGCAAAGACGCAGAGACGCAAAGATACTGTCTTTAAATACGTTCTCTGCGACTTTGCGCCTTGGCGTTCTCTCTTTTTCCTTACAGCAGGCCGCTGGCGGCCAGAACCTTCCTGAGCTTCTCGACGTTGGCGTCGTTCATCTTGTAGAGCGGCAGCCGCGGGTCGCTGTTCTTGATCTTGCCCATGAGCCCCAGCGCGGTCTTGGCCGGGGTGGGGTTGGTCTCGATGAACATCGCCCCCATGAGCGGGAAGAGCTTGTAGTGCAGCTTGCGGGCCTTGGCAAAATCACCGGCCAGGGCCGCGTCTATCATGGCGGCCATGTCCTTGGGCGCCACGTTGGAGGTGACCGAGATAACGCCGGTGCCGCCGATGGCCACGGTGGCCATGGAGGTGAAGTCGTCGCCGGACATCACGGCAAAGTCCTTGGGGCAGAGGCGGATCACCTGGCTGATCTGGTTCAGATCCGCGGTGGCCTCCTTGACGCCGACGATGTTCTTGATCTTGGCGCAGCGGGCCACGGTCTCCGGCAGCATGTTCACGCTGGTGCGGCTGGGCACGTTGTAGAGGATGATGGGAATATTCACCGCCTCGGCCACCGCCTTGAAGTGCTGATAAAGCCCTTCCTGGGTCGGCTTGTTGTAGTAAGGCGTGATCATCAGGGCGCCGTCGGCCCCCGCCTTCTTGGCGTGGCGGGTCAGCTCGATGGACTCGTCGGTGGAGTTGGAGCCGGTGCCGGCCAGAACCGGAACGCGGCCCTTGACGGTCTTGATGGTCAGCTCCACCACCCGGTGGTGCTCCTCGTGGCTCAGGGTGGCGGACTCGCCGGTGGTGCCGCAGGGCACGATGCCGTGGGTGCCGTTCTTGATCTGGAACTCGATGAGATCCTTGAGTCCCTTTTCGTCCAGCTTGCCCTCCTTGGTAAAGGGCGTGACAATGGCCACAAAGGCGCCGCGAAACTTGGTCATGATCTTCCTCCTGCTCAGTTGCTCAATAGAAATCGCTTAACGGACACTGTCCGCTTCCATGCGTCGCAAGGCCTCGGGGTGGAGCCGGCCCTCGTAGATGAAGTTGGCAGGCCCTTCGAGAAAGACTTCGTCCACTGCCCCGCCGGCCAGACGGTAGTGGATAATGAGTTCCTCGCGGCCCGAAGTGGTCACCGCCACCGGCGGCGCCACCTGGCCGAGGATGCCGGCAATGATGGCGCTGGCCACGGCGCCGGTGCCGCAGGCCATGGTCTCGCCCTCCACCCCGCGCTCGTAGGTGCGCACCGAGAGGCGGTTGCCATCCAGGTGCTGGACGAAATTGACATTGGTGCCGGCGGGCTGGAAGTGCTCGTGAAAGCGGATGGCCCGGCCCCACTCCAGCACCGGCGCCGCTGTATTGTCTTCCATGAAGAGCACCGCATGGGGCACGCCGGTATTGAGGCTGTGCACCGTCCGGGGCTGCCCGTCGAGGGTGATGGTCTCGTTAAGCCGCGGGCGGTGGGGCGGGGTCATCTTGAGCCGCACCCCTTCGCCCACCACCTCGGCCTCGATGATGCCGGCCATGGTCTGAAAACGCATGCGGGCCGGGGCAATCCCCTTGGCATGGGCAAAACGCGCGGCACAGCGGGCGCCGTTGCCGCACATCTCGGCGATACTGCCGTCGGCATTGATGAACTGCCAGCGGAAATCAGCACCCGCGGCATTTTCGATGAGAATCAGACCATCGGCGCCCACCGAAAACTTGTGTTCGCACACCGCCCGGGCAAAATCCTGCATCGCCTCGACGCTCGGGAGAAACGGGGTCCGGTGGTCGATGAGGATGAAGTCATTGCCAGCGCCGCTCATCTTGGTGAACGGTATGGGAAAGGAAAGCGCCATCTGTCTACTTCGCCTTGAGGAACTCGGGGATCGTTTCGCCCTGCACCAGCTGTTCGCAGGTCTCGCGGGCGCGGATCACATGGAACTCCGCACCGTGGGCCAGCACCTCCGCCACCCGCGGCCGGGAGTTGTAGTTCGACGACATGGAAAAGCCGTAGGCGCCGGCACTCATCACCGCCAGCAGATCGCCGCGGCGCGCAGCCGGCACCTCTTTCTCCCGCGCCAGGAAATCGCCGGTCTCGCAGATGGGGCCGACCACATCGGCCTCCTCGGTGGCGGCCTCCTCGCGGTTGGCCAGCAGCATGCCGTGGTGCGCCCCATAGAGGCTCGGCCGCGCCAGGTCGTTCATGCCGGCATCGACGATGATGAACTTCTTGGTGCCTGCCTTGATGTAAAGTACCTTGGTCACCAGGATGCCGGCGTTGCCCACCAGCACCCGGCCCGGTTCGAGGATCAGGGTGCAATTGAGCCCCTGCATCTCCTTCTTGATCGCCGCGGCGTATTCCGCGGGCTGCGGCGGGGTCTCCTGATGGTAGCGGATACCGAGCCCGCCGCCCAGGTCGAGAATGCTGATCGTGATTCCCTTCTCGGCCAAGCGGCCGATGAAACGCTTCACCTTGCGCAGGGACTCGACAAAGGGCGAGACTTCGGTGAGCTGGGAGCCGATATGGCAGCTCACGCCGATGATGCTGATATTTTGCATCTCGCGGGCAGTGAGATAGACCTGCACCGCCTCCTCGATGGGAATGCCGAACTTGTTCTTGGCGAGCCCGGTGGAGATGTAGGCGTGGGTCTTGGGGTCCACGTCCGGGTTGACCCGGAAGGAGACCGGCGCCTGCACCTTGAGTTCGGCCGCCACCGCCTGGATGGCGCCCAGTTCCTGCACCGACTCGACGTTCAGCATGAGGATGCCGGCGGCCAGCGCCGCGCGAATCTCCTCGGCGCTCTTGCCCACCCCGGAATAGACGATCTTCCCGGGGTCCACCCCGGCGGCCAGCGCCCGGTAGAGTTCGCCGCCCGAGACGATGTCCGCCCCGCCGCCCAGGGAGGCGAAGAGGCGGAGGATGGCGATATTGGAGCAGGACTTCACCGCGAAACAGGTCTGATGCGGCATGTCGGCAAAGGCTCCGTCAAATGCCCGGAAATGCTGGGTGAGCGTCGCGGCGCTGTAGAGATAGAAGGGCGTGCCCACGGCGGCGGCGATTTCTGGTATCGCCACCTCCTCGCAGTGCAACACCCCGTTGGTGTAGTGAAAATGATGCATGTGTTTCGTTCCGTATCCGTTATTCGGCCTTGCCGAAGGTCGCTTCCATGGAGGGCTGGCTCTCGTTGCCGGCCTGGTCATAGGCGGTGATCGCATAGTGCCAGAGCGACATCCCGCGCGGCGGCGCCCCGTCGATGAAGGCGAGACTGGTCGCCGGCACCTCACCAATCCGCTTGGGCTTGGTTTCGCCGGAGAGGCGCCGGTAAATACGGAAGCCTGCCAGGTCGCCCTCTGCCACCGCATCCCATACCAGCTTGACGCCCCCGGCCGCCGCCACCGCGGTCACCTGCTGGGGCGGCGCCGGCGGGGTCAGGTCGCGGGGCATGCCGCTGACCGCAGCACTGGCCAGGCCGGCCGCCTCGGTGTTGTCGTGCATCCGAATGGCGCGGACCAGGTAATAATAGCGCTGGTTGTTCCTGACCTGCTTGTCCACCAATTGGGTGACGGACACCGGCTCACCTAGGACGGTAAAGTTCTTGCCGTCGGTGGAGCGATAGACCTGATACCAGTATGGGTCACCGACCACAGTACCATCCAGCAGGCCAGGCGGCGGCTGCCAGCTGATGGTCAGCATTTGCTCCCCTTCGGCGACCCGCACACCATCCGGCGCCTGCGGTGGGGTATCCCACAAAAAGGAAACCTGGTTGGAGAGATCGCTCGCCACCAGCCAACCAGCCCGGCTGCGCACCCGGTAGACATAACGGTGCCCTGGCCGCAGCAGCGTTTCTTGATACGTGATCTGCCCCTTGGTTCCTTCGGCTACCGGAATTTCCAGCGGCTCGCCGAAATGGAGCGGGCACCCCTCGCAATAGTCCTTGGCCGGCACCACCGCCCGGTAAAGTTCAAATTTCTCGATGAGATACGGCAACCGGCCGCTCCGCGCGGTCTGGGTAGGCAGCGACCAGGTGAGGGTCACGCCCTTCTCATCGAGTTCATAGGCCAGATCGCTGACGGCGGCGGGCTGCACGTCGCCCGGCGGCAGCGGCCGCGTCTTCTTGCCGCAACCAGTGAGCGCCAGCAGGGCCAGCACCACCAGCAGGAAGCATTGCCGCCGCATGGCTGTCATCCCGTGATCCCCAACGCCTTTTCCGCCCGGCGGATGGCGGCGGCCACCTGCCTGGTGCCGGTGCCGCCGGTGGAATTCCGGCTGCCGACCGAACCGGCCACGGTGAGAACTTCAAAGACGTCCTCGTCGATCTCCGGCGCAAAGCGGCGTAGTTCCTTCAGTGACAGCGCGCTCAATTCCTTGCCCTTCTCGATGGCATAGGCCACGGTGCGGCCGACAATAGCGTGGGCCTGGCGGAAGGGGATGTTCTTCCGCACCAGGTAATCGGCGAGATCGGTGGCAGTCATGTAGCCGCCGCCCATTCCCGCGCTGAGCCGCGCCTCGTTGAAGGTGAGGTTCGAAAGCAAGGCGGTGATGATGGCCACTGACTGGCTCACCGTATCGACCGTATCAAAGAGCGGCTCCTTGTCTTCCTGAAGGTCGCGGTTGTAGGTGAGGGGCAGCCCCTTGAGCAGGATGAGCAACCCCATGAGATGGCCCACTACCCGGCCGGTCTTGCCGCGCACCAGCTCCGGGATGTCCGGGTTCTTCTTCTGCGGCATGATGCTGCTGCCGGTGCAGAAGCTGTCCGCCAGTTTGACAAAGGCGAACTCCTCGGTGGTCCACAGCACCAGCTCTTCCGACAGGCGGCTCAGGTGCACCTGGATCAGGCCGGCGGCCGCCACGAACTCGACGATGAAATCGCGGTCGCCCACGGTGTCCATGGAGTTGGCAGTCACCGCTGGAAAGCCCAGTTCTTTCGCGACGAACTCGCGATCGATGGGCAGCCCGGTGCCAGCCAGGGCCGCGGCCCCCAGCGGCATCACGTTGATGCGTTTGAGGCAGTCGGTGAGGCGCTCGCGGTCGCGGCCGAACATCTCATAGTAGGCCAGCATATGGTGCGCCACCAGCACCGGCTGCGCCCGTTGCAAGTGGGTATAGCCGGGCATCACCGTTTTCCGATAGCGGCGGGCCAGCACCACAAAGGCCTTCCGCAGCTCGGTGACGAGTTCAATGAGCCTGCCGCACTCCTCGCGCAGGTAGAGGCGCACGTCGAGGGCCACCTGATCGTTGCGGCTCCTGGCGGTGTGCAGCTTCTCGCCGGCCGGCCCGATCCGTTCAGCCAGGGACTTCTCGATGTTCATATGGATGTCTTCCAGCTCCCGCCGGAAGACAAAGGTGCCGGCCGCGATCTCACGCTCGATGGCGGTGAGCCCCTTCAAAATCTGATCGCGCTCGCTGGCGGTGATCAGCCCCTGCCTGGCCAGCATCCTGGCGTGCGCCCGGCTGCCGGCGATGTCGTGCCGGTAGAGCCGGGCGTCGTAATGGATGGAGGCGGTAAAGGCCTCCACCGCAGCAGCGGTCTTTTCGGCAAAACGGCCGCCCCACATCTTGGCGGGTGCCCGCTTCTTCGCGCCGGTGCGGGCTGGTTGCTTCTTTTTGGACTGCATCACCTGCGCTCTCCCTGGCGATTCGTTACGCCTTGCGGCCCAGCAGTGCCTGAATCTTGAGGCGCAGGCCGTTCAAACGGATGAATCCTTCGGCATCTGCCTGGGTATAGACCGCATCCTCCTCGAAGGTGGCAAAGCTCTCCTGATAGAGGGAGTTGGCCGACTTGCGGCCCACCGGGATGCAGTTGCCCTTGTAGAGCTTGAGCCGCACCGTGCCGTTCACCGTGGCCTGGGCCGCGTCCATGGTTCCTTGCAGGAGCTTCATCTCCGGCGAGAACCAGAAGCCGTTGTAGATGAGTTCCGAGTAGCGGCCAATGAGCCCGTCGCGGATCTTCATCACCTCGCGGTCCAGGGTGATGGTCTCGAGATCGCGGTGGGCCGTGCGCAGGATGGTGCCGCCCGGCGTCTCATAGACCCCGCGCGACTTCATGCCGACAAAGCGGTTCTCCACCAGATCGAGCCGGCCGATGCCGTTGGCGCCGCCCAGTTGATTGAGCCGGCCGAGCATCTGGGCCGGGGAGAGCCGCTCGCCATCGATGGCCACGGGGTTGCCCTGCTCGAAGTCGAGTTCGATATAGGTCGGCTTGTCCGACGCCGCTTCCGGGGCCACGGTCAGCTTGAACATGCTCGCCTCGGGCTCGTTCCACGGGTCTTCCAGGATGCCGCCCTCGAAGCTGATGTGCAGCAGATTCTCATCCGAGCTGTAGGGCTTTTCCTTGGTCACCGGGATCGGGATGTTGTGCTGCTCCGCATAGGCGATCAGCTTGGTGCGGGAATTGAGGTCCCAGATCCGCCAGGGCGCGATGATCTTGAGTTTCGGGTTCAAGGCCAGGTAGGTCAGCTCGAAGCGCACCTGGTCGTTGCCCTTGCCGGTGGCGCCGTGGCTGACCGTATCCGCCCCTTCGGCCTGGGCGATGCGCACCTGTTCCTTGGCGATCACCGGCCGGGCCAGGGAGGTGCCGAGCAGATACGAACCCTCGTAGATGGCATTGGCGCGGAAGGCCGGGAAAACATAGTCGCGGACAAACTCCTCGCGCAGGTCGGAGATCACCACCTTCTCCGCACCAGTGGCCAGCCCCTTGGCCCGGACCTTGTCCCAATCCTCCTCCTGGCCGACATCGGCGGCAAAGGCCACCACCGGGCACTGGTAGCGCTCGCCGAGCCACTTGAGGATGACCGAGGTATCCAGCCCGCCGGAATAGGCGAGAACGATTTTATTGATCTTGGAAGTCACGATAACTCCTTAATTAATAATGAAGAATGCACAATGAAAAATCAGGCTACCGCTGTTGCCTCTCATTTTTCATTCTTCACTCTGAATTCCGCATTAAGAAAGATGCATCGCCAGGATCGCCTTGTGGATGTGCATCTTGTTCTCTGCCTGGTCCCACACCACGCTCTGCGGGCCTTCCAGCACCTCGCCGGTGATCTCCTCGTCGCGATGGGCCGGCAGGCAGTGGAGCACGATGGCGTCCGCCTTGGCCTTTTTCACCAGGGCCGCGTTCACCTGATAGGGCTGGAAGACCTTGAGCCGCGCGGCCTGTTCCGCTTCCTGGCCCATGCTGGCCCAGACATCGGTGTTGATCACATCGGCGCCGGCCACCGCCGCAGCCGGCTCGCGCACCACGGTGATCGGCTGGCTCGCCTCGGCCTGCGCCTTGGCGAGGATCTGCGGATTCGGGTCATAGCCCGCCGGGCAGGCCAGGGTCAGGGCAAAGCCAAGCCGGCTCGCCGCCTCGATCCAGGCATTGGCCATATTGTTGCCGTCGCCGATCCAGGCCACCTTGAGTTGCTCCACCGCGCCTTTGTGCTCGATCACGGTCATGATATCGCTCAGCACCTGACACGGATGGTAGAGATCGGTCAAGGCGTTGATCACCGGCACCGTGGAGTAGCGCGCCAGTTCGTCCACGATCTCCTGGCCAAAGGTGCGGATCACCATGCCATCGACGTAGCGCGCCATGACCCGGGCCATGTCCTTGAGCGGCTCGTTGCGGGCGAGCTGGGTGTCGCGGCCGGAGAGGTAGATCACCTGGCCGCCCAGGCCGTACATCGCCGATTCAAAGGAAACCCGGGTGCGGGTTGAGGGCTTTTCGAAGATGAGCGCCACGCTCTTGCCCGCCAGCTGCTGATGACGTACGCCGGCCTTGGCCTCGCGCTTGAGCACCATGGCCCGATCGAGATAAGCGAGCAACTCGCCCTTGCTGAACGCACTCAATGCCAACAGATGTTTTGCCATAACCGACCCTGCTTCAAAAAATGTCGGCCCAACCTCGGGCGGCGGACAGACTTCCCATGCCCGAAGATTGAGCCAAATTGAGCTAAGTATGAACCCTTACAAAAAAAGCGTTCCTTTTGCAAAGGGATTTTTTGCCGCGGCCGGGCCGCGCGATCAGCCTGCCACTTCGGCGAAAAGCGCGGTGAGGATGGCCATCGCCTCGTCGATCTCCGCCTCGGTGACGATGAGCGGCGGCAGGAAGCGGAGGGCGATGTTGCCGGCAAAATTGGCCAGCAGACCCTGCCGGAACAACCCTTGCACGATCCGCGGCCCCAGCTCCTTGCCCTGATCGGTGAGCAGCAGCCCCTGGATCAGCCCCAGGCCCCGAGACCGGACCGCTAAGCGCGGATAGCGCTGGGCCAGCTCGTCGAGCCGGGCCGCGAGATACCGCCCCTTGGCCGTCACCCCGGCCAGGAACCCCTCGGCCAGCATGGTCCGGACCGCCACCACGGCGGCGGCGCAGGCCACCGGGTTGCCGCCGAAGGTGGAGGCGTGGGTACCGGGGGTAAAGGCGGCAGCCACCTTTTCCGCAGCCAGCATGGCGCCGATGGGCAGGCCGTTGCCCAGGGCCTTGGCCAGGGTGAGGATGTCGGGCACGATGCCGAACTGCTCGTAGGCGAAAAGGCTGCCGGTGCGGCCCATGCCGACCTGGACCTCGTCGAAAAGCAGCAAGAGGCCATGGCGGTCGCAGAGGGCGCGGATGCCCTGGAGGTATTCCCTGGCCAGCGGCCGGACTCCGCCCTCGCCCTGCAACGGCTCGCAGAGGATGGCGCAGGTGGCCGGGGTGATCATCGCCTCCAGGGCCGCCAGATCGCCGAAGGGTGCATGGCGGAACCCCTCGGGCAGGGGCTCGAACCCCTCGTGGAACTTCTTCTGGCCGGTGGCTGCCACCGTGGCCAGGGTGCGGCCGTGGAAGGAGCCTTCCAGCGAGATGATCTCGTACCTGCCGGCCGGGCTTGCCTTGCGCGCCAGCTTGATCGCCGCCTCGTTGGCCTCGGCCCCGGAATTGCAGAAAAAGACCCGGTCGGCAAAGGAGTTGGCAACGAGCAGTTCCGCCAGTTCGGTCTGCGGCATCGTGTAATAAAGGTTCGAGACATGCAGCAGCGTCGCGGCCTGGCGGCAGATCGCCTCGGTGATGGGCGGATAGCAGTGGCCCAGGCTGCACACCGCGATGCCGGAGAGGAAATCGAGGTATTCCTTGCCGTCGGCGTCTTTGAGCCGGCAGCCCCGGCCTTCCACCATCACCGCCGGAAAACGGCCATAGGTCTGCATAAAGAGCGCATCCCCCCTGGTGATCCATTCCTGGTTGCTCATGCGGTGATCTCCGTGCCCACGCCTTGCTCGGTGAACATCTCAAGCAGAATGGCGTGCTCCTTGCGGCCGTCGATGATATGGGCCTTGCCCACGCCGGCGGTCACTGCCTGGCAGCAGCAGCGGACCTTGGGAATCATGCCGCCGCGCACGATCTCTTTCTTGATGTAGCCCTCCACTTCGCTGCTCGGGATGGAGGAGATGAGCCGGCCATCCGGATCAAGCACCCCCTCGACATCGGTGAGCAGGATGAGCTTGGCCGCCTTGAGATGCGCCGCCACCGCGCCGGCCACCAGATCGGCGTTGATGTTGTAGGCCTGGCCGTCCTCGCCTACCCCCACCGGCGCGATCACCGGGATGAAACCCTGGGCGTCGAGGGTCTCCAGCACCTGCGGGTTCACCTCGGTGACCTGGCCCACCCGGCCGAGGTCGATCAACTCCGGCGGCGCGTTCTCGGCCAACTCCTTCATCACCTGCATCTTCCTGGCCCGCACCAGGTCGCCGTCGCGGCCGGAGAGCCCCACCGCCTTGCCGCCGTGGAAGTTGATCAGGCTGACGATCTCCTTGTTGACCTTGCCCACCAGCACCATCTCCACCACGTCCATGGTCTCGCCGTCGGTCACTCGCATGCCCTGGACATAGCTCGGCTTGACGTCCATCCTGGCGAGGAACTTGTTGATCTGCGGGCCGCCGCCGTGGACCACCACCGGCCGGATGCCGATGTACTGCATGAGGATGATGTCCAGGGCGAAGTTCTTCTTCAGCTCCTCGTCCACCATGGCGTGGCCGCCATACTTGATGACCACCGTTTTGCCGGCGAACTTTCGGAGATAGGGCAGGGCCTCGATCAGGGTCTTGGCTTTGTCGATGCTGTTTTTCATGGGCTGTTTTATGTGATATAATTGAAAATTATTGGGGCCGGTGCGTTTTTTGCACGCGCGGCACGTTATTTCCATTGCCCTTTCCAGGCCCTTTCTGGCAGAATACGGCCGCCGCCATCCATGAGGATATATACAAAGCACCAGGGCCCCTGTAAAGAATAAGTTGTTGGAACTCCTTCTTTTTTGCCCCTGCCAAGGAACTCATTCCGGACATGAACCAACATCGCCTTTCAGCCGTTGCCCTTGCCACCGTCATCGTCGTCTGCGCCGTGCTCCTGATCCGGCCGGTTGCCACCCTGGCCGAGCAGGCGCCCCCTGCCAAGAAGAGCAGCGGTCCGGTCCATGTCGAGGCGGATCGCATGGAATCGCTCCAAAACGAGAACGCGGTCGAATTCACCGGCCGGGTGGTGGCCAAGCAGGAGGGGCTCATCATCCACGCCGATCGCATGATCGTCTACTACCTGAGCGAGGAGGAAAAGGCCAGGCTCCCGGCGAGCGACACCCGCAAGATGAAGAAACTTTACGCCACCGGCCACGTCGAACTCCAGAATGAAGGGTGGATCGCCACCGGCGACAACATGGAATACTTCGAGCAGGAGCGCAAGGTCTACCTCACCGGCAACACCAAGGTGTGGCAGGACAACAACATCGTCACCGGCGAGGCGGTCACCCTCTACCTCGACCAGGGCAAGAGCATTGTCGAGCGCAGCCAGAAGAAGGGGGAACGGGTCAAGGCCTTCTTCTATCCAGGCAGCGAGGGAGAGAACAAAGGAGTGAAGAATGAAAAATGAAGAATGTATAATTTGGGATGAACATTTCAGACGGTGCGGCCATGGTCACCAGCGCCACAGCCCGCTGCCGGCGCTTGCTCATTCTTCATTCTTAATTTTTCATTCTGCATTGCTTCCAGAGAACAAAGGAGTGAAGAATGAAAAATGTATAATTTGGGATGAACATTTCAGACGGTGCGGCCATGGTCACCAGCGCCACAGCCCGCTGCCGGCGCTTGCTCATTCTTCATTCTTAATTTTTCATTCTGCATTGCTTCTCCGGAGGCCCTCTTGTCCGTTCTAGAAACCAGGGAGATCGTCAAGCAGTACAAGCAGCGCCGGGTGGTGGACGGCGTCAGCCTCTCGGTGGAGACCGGCGCGGTGGTGGGGCTGCTGGGCCCCAACGGCGCCGGCAAGACCACCACCTTCTACACCATTGCCGGCTTTGTCCGGCCCGATGGCGGCAGCGTCTTCCTCGACGGCAAGGAGATTACTAAACTGCCCATCCACGAACGCGCCCTGAAGGGCCTCTCCTACCTGCCCCAGGAGCCCTCGGTCTTCAAGAAGCTCACCGTGCGGGAGAACATCCGCATCGTGCTGGAACCGCTGGGGCTGCCCAAGGCGGAGATCAACGGCCGCATCGACCAACTGCTCGACGACCTCAAGATCGGCTATCTGGCCGGCAACCGCGCCCATTCCCTCTCCGGCGGCGAGCGGCGGCGGGTGGAGATCATGCGCGCGCTGGCCATGAACCCGCGCTTCATCCTGCTCGACGAGCCCTTTGCCGGCATCGACCCGCTCTCGGTCGCCGACCTCCAGCAGATCATCCGCGGCCTCAAGGACCGGGGCCTGGGCGTGCTGATCTCCGACCACAACGTCCGGGAAACGCTGACTGTCTGCGACCGCGCCTACATCGTCAGCCAGGGCCGGGTGCTGACCAGCGGCACGGCGGACGAAGTGGTCCGGAGCGAGGCGGCCCGCAAGATGTACCTCGGTGAACACTTCAGCCTGTAGCCCGGGAGCAACGCTTGTGCGTTCCGACGACCGCACGGTATAATGACGAACGGCAAGCTTTGATAAGCTCGCAACAACTGAAAAACGCAAAGACGCCGGGTCGCAAAGGTAACATAGCGAAACAAAATAATAAAAAACATTGCGACATCGCGTCGTTGCGTTAAAAAAGATTTTTTTACGAATCCATCAAACTTGACCGGCATCGATATGGCCCTCGAACTCAGACAACAGCTCAAGCTCAGCCAGCAGCTCATCATGACGCCGCAGCTCCAGCAGGCGATCAAGCTGCTCCAGCTCTCCCGGCTCGAGCTGGCCGAGACCATCCAGCAGGAGATCGAGGAAAATCCGGTGCTGGAGGAATCCGCCGCCGCGGCCGAGGCGGAACAGGAATTCACGGCGGACGAGGCGGCCTCTCTCGGCCTGGCCGAGGAGCCCGCTCTTCCCGAACCGGAGCGGACCAGCGAGGTGCAGATGGAAAGCACCTCGTCGCTTGGCGAAATCGACTGGGAGAACTACGCCAACGAATACGACAGCGGCTACTCCGGCAGCGGCCGCCAGCACGACGACGCCGACCTGCCCTCCCGCCTCGATATCCTCACGGCCAAGCCCGATCTCCAGTCCCACCTCCAGTGGCAGCTCAACCTCTCCAACATCACCGAGGAGGAGCGCGAGGCCGGGATGTTCATCCTCGGCAACCTGAACCGCGACGGTTTCCTGGAGGCCACCATCGAGGACATTGTCCGCGAGACCGGCTGCTCCGAGGAGACCGCCCGCCACATGATCGCCATGACCCAGGAGATGGACCCGGCCGGGGTCGGCGCCCGCGACATCAAGGAATGCCTGCTGCTGCAACTGGCCCGGCTGGGGCTGGCCGATTCATTGGCCGCCTACCTGGTTGGCAGCCACCTGCACCTGCTGGAGACCAAAAACTACCACGCCATGGCCCGGGCAACCGGCCGGCCGGTGGACGAGGTGATGGCCGCAGTGCGGATCATCGTCAACCTCGATCCCCATCCCGGCCGCGTCTATTCCGACGAGGAACCGCAGTACATCGTGCCCGACGTCTATATCTACAAGCTGGGCAACGAATACGTCATCATGCTCAACGACGAGGGGCTGCCGCGGCTCAAGATCAGCAACTACTACAGGGAGATCCTCAAGAAGGGTTCGGCCGCGCCCAGCGGCACCAAGGACTATGTGCAGGACAAGCTCCGTTCCGCCATGTGGCTGATCAAGTCCATCCAGCAGCGCCAGCGCACCATCTACCGGGTGGTGGAAAGCATCCTCAAGTTCCAGCGGGAATTCTTCGAAAAGGGGGTGGCCCATCTCCGGCCCATGGTCCTGCGCGACGTGGCCGAGGATCTCGGCATGCACGAGTCCACCATCAGCCGGGTGACGAGCAACAAATACGTCCACACGCCCCAGGGCATCTTCGAGCTGAAATACTTCTTCAACTCGGCGATCTCCACCCACGGCGGCGAATCGCTCGCCTCGGAGAGCATCAAGCAGCGGATCAAATCCATCGTTCAGAACGAAAATCCGGAAAAACCGCTGAGCGACAGCACCATTGCCGAAATCTTCGCCAGGGAGTCGATCCAGCTTGCCCGGCGCACCGTGGCCAAGTACCGGGAGCAGATGGGGATTCTGCCGTCCAAACTCCGCAAGCGGACCAAGTTCGCGTAACGCCATGGGCATCATCAGCCAGATTCCTGCAACCATGATCCTGCCCGCCATGCGCGCCGCTTCGAAAAAAGAGGCGCTGCGGGAACTGGCTGCCGCGGTCCATGCCGGCCGGCCGGAATTCGATACCGAGGCGCTCTACGCCATCCTGCAGGAGCGCGAGACCCTGGGCTCCACCGGCATCGGCGACGGCATCGCCATTCCCCACGGCAAGATCAAGGGGCTGGCCGAGATCACGATCTGCTTCGGCCGCAGCAAACAGGGCATCCCCTTCGACGCCCTGGACGGCAAGCCGGCCCACCTCTTCTTCCTGCTCCTGGCGCCGGAGGAGGTGGCGGCCCCCTACCTGAGCTGTCTGGCCGAACTCTCCCGCTTCCTCAAGAACCCCCAGACCAGAAACCGGCTCATGCAGGCCGGGAGGGACGAGGAACTGCTGGCGATTCTGGCGGAATCGCAATGAAGAAAATTAAGAATTAAGAATGAAGAATTAAGAATGCAAAAGCAACTATCCTTTTCATCTGGCGATCTCCGTGGCGCGGTGCCCGCGCGGTGATTTCACTTTTCATTCTTAATTATTAATTCTTAATTCTTAAATTTTGCATTGCTCACCCCATGACCCTCACCCTCTTTTCCTTTGGCCACAAACATGGCCCGCCCGTGGGCGCTGATCTGGTCTTCGACGCCCGGCTGCTGCCCAATCCCTACTGGGTAGAAGAGCTGAAAGAGCACCGCGGCACCGAGCCGCGGGTCGCGGCCTATGTGCTCGACAACGACCTGGGCCGGGAGTTTCTCGACCGGCTGCTCCCTTTCCTGCGCTTCTGCATTCTTGCCGCGCAACAGGCGAACCGGGAGGCGCTCACCGTGGCCATCGGCTGCACCGGCGGCCGCCATCGCTCGGTGGCGGTGGTGGAGGAGCTGGGCCGGCAGTTGGCCGATCTGGCGCCATGCACCATCACCCATCGCGATATCGGCAGGGAATAGCGTCCAGCAAAAAGCCCGGCCCTGATTGCTCAGGCACCGGGCTTGGTTCTTGCCGGCCTCAACCGCCAATCCGTCAAAACGTGAAGGCCACCCCCGCAAGCAGCGAATAATCAGGCTCGGCGTGGTTGAGGCCAACCTTGACCCCGAAATCCAC
>JAJZRJ010000036.1 GCA_021802775.1 Deltaproteobacteria bacterium | reverse complement strand
TGGCCATCCAGGAGCGCCCCCCAGCCAAATTGCCTCGGACCCTGATGTTCTTGGTCGCGGCACTCTTTTTGATTTTGCTGACATGGTCTATCTTCGGCAAACTGGACATAATCGCCAGTGCGGAATCTTCCAGTCGGATTTGCTGGAAAGAACACCGGACCGAGATCATCGCCGCGCTCGATTTCCTGTTCGCCGGCTTTTGATTTTTCCGCCTATCGCCGCAGCAACACCATGGTTTCCAGGTGGTGGGTCTGGGGAAACATGTCGAAGAGCCGCATCCGCTCGATGGCATAGCCTTGCGCCAGGAGCAGGCCGAGATCGCGGGTCAAGGTCGCCGGGTCACAAGAGATGTACGCAAGTCGGCCGGCGCCCAAAGAGGCCGGATGCTGAATCACCTCCCTGCAGCCGGCCCGGGGCGGATCGAGCAGCACCACGTCGAACTTCTCCCCTGCCGCCGCCAATCGTTGCGCCCCCTCTTCCGCTCCGCACTTTTCGAACCGGCAATTAGCAAGGCTATTCATCTCGGCATTGCGCCGGGCGCTGCGAATGGCCGCCCCCTGGAGGTCCATGCCCACCACCGACCGCGCTCGCACCGCCAGCGGCAGCGAAAAATTGCCCATGCCGCAGAAAAGATCGAGTACCGCTTCGCTACCGGATAACGCCAGCCACGCCAGCAAGGTGGCGATCATCCCTTCATTCTGCTGCGGGTTGACCTGACTGAAACCGCCGGGTTCCACCGTCAGGGTGAGTGGTTGGCCGGCAATGGCGGCCGGGATGGTGAAGCGGATGGCAAGGACTGAAAAATCCGTGGTGCCATTGGGACCGGATTCCCTGGTGATGCATGGGCCGAGGGACTTTCCCGGCACGGCAAAAAGGACGCCTTTGACCAGGTCAAAAGCGGCGCAGAGGGCGGCCGCGTGCTGGCGGTCGGCCGCCCGCACCTGTCGCGTGGTGTGAAGCAACAGCACTACTCGCCCGTCTTCCGGACTCAAGATACATTCCAGGGCCGTCGTGTGGTCAAGCAGTTGCCGGGCCGCCGTTTCCCGCCCAAGGCCAGCCACCACCCCGTTGATCCCCGGTGCGGCCAGCGGACAACTCGTGATCGCCACCACCTCGTGGGAATGGGGCCGATAAAAACCGAGCCGGCCACCCGCTGCCACCTGGAGCCGGATACGCTGACGATAGCCGAATTCCTCCGGGGAGGCAGCCACGGTCAAGGGAAAAGCCTCCCCTGCCCCGCTGATTCCGCCACGATCCAACAGCTCACGGAGGATGATTTCTTTAATCCGCAGTTGCGCCGCATAGTCGGCATGCTGGAGGTCGCAGCCGCCGCAGGTGCCGAAACAGGGACACGGCGGCTCCCGGCGCTCCACTGCCGGGGTGACCACCTCGAGCAACCGCGCCTCGCTGTACTGCTTCCGATGGCGAACCAGGCGCACGCGCACCGTCTCGCCCGGCAGGACGCAGGGGACAAAGAGCGTCTGACCGTCGGGCAGCCGGCCCAGGCCCAAGCCGCCCGCGATGATTTTTTCAATGGTGGTGTGGATGGTCTGGGGCATCGACTTACCAGGGGAAGATGCTTGGTCGCTTTGCCGAACTGGCCGGCCTTATTCGCATCGGGCCTTTGCCAGGGGAGTGCGCCAGCCGCGATACAGCATGGCGTAGAAGCCAAGCGCCATGAGCCAGGCCAGTTCCATGGTCACCAGGGTGTGGGAGAGAAAATGGGCGCCCTTGGCCATCTGGTAGGCGCCCATGAGCCAGCCGAAAAGGAGCCCCGCCCCCAGTCCCAGGTTTCTGTGGCGCCGGGAATTGCAAAGGAAAAAAAGACCCATCAGGCTGAAACCGCCCGAGGCGTGGCCCGCCGGCCAGCAGCGCCCCTCCTCGGTCACGGTTTGAGGCATCGGTTCAAGCAGCCGGACATAGGGCTTGTCGCCGCCGTAAATGATGAGATCGGCAGGGCAGAAAACGTTCGATAGCCGTTTGCCGGCTGCCACTGCCAGGGGGATCAGCCCCATGCAGAGGATGAGAAAAAGGAGCCGTTTCCGCTGGGGCCTGATGCTTTTCACCGCGAAAGTGGCCAGCCAGCCGAGGACCACGGCACTGCCGATGGCGATCAGCAGCCATTTGACGCCGTTATAGAAAAACAGGCGCGGCAGCGGCGCCTGGGCATCGATGAGCCAGCGCCGGGCAACCTGGTCGAACAGGTGATTTTGCAGCGCCACATCCACGTCGGTCCATTCAAAAAAAAGCACGGTGACCACCAGCGTCACCATTGTCCACCAGAAGGCGTCTCTTACCTGCATCTGCTCCAATCTCCTCCCAGGCCTGCCGTTTTTTCAATCGACAGGGCCGGCCCGGAACATTCTTGCGTTCGGCGGTGGCGCACGGTAAGCTGACGGAACGCAAGGGGTATTACGGCAGCAAGCGCCGGGTGCAGCATACAGCATCCGCCCCGCTTCCTCAAGCCATTCCCCTTGCGAACCCAAACAAGCGAGTGAGCCTGATGCGTATCCTCGTGGTGGAAGACGACACCAAAATCGCCTCATTCATCCGAATGGGCCTCCGCCAGGCAGGCTTCGCCGTCGACCATGCCGCCGACGGCGAAGCGGGACTCGACCTCGCCATCCACGAGGCATATGATGCCGCCATCCTCGACATCATGCTCCCCAGGATCGACGGCCTGGCGCTGCTCGACGAACTGCGCCGCCGCCGGATCAATACGCCGGTTCTCATCCTGAGCGCCAAGCGGTCGGTGGAGGATCGGGTCAAGGGGTTGCAGGCCGGCGGCGACGACTATCTCACCAAGCCCTTTGTTTTCAGCGAACTGCTCGCCAGGGTGCAGGCCCTGATCCGGCGGGCAAGCAATATTCCCGAAACAACCGCTCTCAAGGCCGCCGACCTCGCCCTCGACAAACTCACGAGGGAGGTAACACGGGGTGGCCGGAAGATCGACCTCCAACCCCGCGAGTTCGCCCTCCTTGAATATCTCATGCATAACCACGGACGGGCGGTCTCCAAGACCATGATCTTGGAGCATGTATGGGACTACAACTTCGACCCGCAGACCAATGTGGTGGATGTCCTGGTCTGCCGGCTACGCAACAAGATCGACCGCGACTTCCCCCACAAGCTCATCCAGACCATCCGCGGGGTCGGTTATGTCCTTAAAGGCGATTAGCCGTCTCGCGCGCGGGGCCGGTTTTCGTCTGGCCCTTTGGTATTCGACGATCTTCATCCTCAGTTCGTTGGTGCTTTTTCTTTTCGCCTATTTCCTGCTCGCCACCTCGATCCGGGAAAAAGACCGCGAGATGATCCAGACCAAACTCAAGGAATATGCCCTGCAGGACCGTATCGGCGGCCTCGACGCCTTGTTGCATGAAGCCGAACTCGAACGCTTCAGCAACCAGGAGGCCGGCTTTCTCGTCCGTATCGCCGAACCGGCGGATCACACCGTCTTTCTCACCCTGCCCGAACGCTGGCAGAGGACTAACCAGTCGGAAATCGAAGCGCTCACCGCCAACGCAACCCCGGAGCAATGGCTGCGCTGGCGCCGGCAAGGCGAGGGAGGCGAAGCGCTGGAGATCGCCACCACCCGACTGGCGAACGGCTTCCTCCTCCAGGTGGGGAAGGGCTCGGAAGAACAGGACAAACTTCTCGAACGCTTCCGCCGCATCTTTGCAACGATTATCGTGCCAGTGATCCTGCTCGGGTTCAGCGGCGGATTTTTTCTCGCCTTCCGGGCGCTGCGGCCGGTACGCGATCTGATTCAAACGGTGCGGAGCATCGACACCGGCAACATGGATGCACGCGTACCGGTCGGCCAGTCCGGCGACGAACTCGACGAACTGGGACGACTGTTCAACTCCATGCTGGAGCAGATCGGGTTATTGATCACCGGCATGCGGGAAGCGTTGGATAATGTAGCCCATGACCTGCGCACTCCGTTGACCCGGTTGCGAGGGGCGGTGGAAACCGCCCTGCAGAGCCCGAAAAGCGACATAATCATGCTGCGCGAGGCGCTGATGGATTGCGCCGAGGAATCGGAGAGGCTGGTCACCATGCTCAATACGCTGATGGACATCTCCGAGGCGGAAACCGGCGTCATGCGGCTCAAACTCTGCCGGACCGACATTGTCGCCCTGCTTGCCGAGATAATCGACCTCTATCAATACGTGGCCGAAGAAAAAGGGATCACCATCTCGACGGATACCCCCCCGGAGCTTACCCTTATTGCTGATCCGGGCAGGTTGCGCCAGGTCGTCGCCAACCTGCTCGACAATGCCGTCAAGTATACCTCGGACAAAGGGATTGTCGCCGTAACCGTCAAACAGGAGGGGCGTGAAGTCATCCTTACCATCACCGACAACGGTGTGGGCATCCCCCCCCATGAATTGCCCCGCATCTTCGAGCGGCTCTACCGGGGCGACACCAGCCGCTCCCAACGCGGCCTCGGCTTGGGCCTGAGCCTGGTCAAGGCGGTGATCGAGGCCCATCAGGGGCGGCTCACCGTGGACAGTCACCCCGGCCAGGGATCACGTTTTACCATCCACCTCCCCGTCGACGGCTTCCCGGCGGCGGACTGATTTGTCCCCCGTATTTTCTCACCCTCTCCGGTTTCTTGTCGCCCGGCGCGCCAACGGTTACCGAACTGTAATCATCCGGCAATCAGGTGGTAACACAACTTCCGTTAGTCTCATCGCCACGTTCCGCACGACAACCCGAAAGGATTTGAACCATGCCTGCCACGACGGACATTCTGCTTTTCCAATGGCTTCACGCCGGTGCCGGCTTTCGGCCGCTGTTCGATCACGCCGCTGTTTTCCTGGCCGAAGCCGGTCCCTGGCTGTTTGCCGTTCTTTTCACGATGGCTTGGTTGCGTGGCGACGCCCCGTGCCGCATGACCCTCATCGGTGCCGCCGTCGCCGTCGCCATCGGGCTGTTGGTCAACCAACTCATCGGCTGGTGGTATTTTCATCCCCGTCCCTACATGATCGGCTTGTGCACCCCTCTTTTTCCGCACGATCCGGAGACCTCCTTTCCCAGCGACCACGCCACCCTGCTCGTCGCCGCCGCCGTCTATGTGGCCACGGCCGCCGGCCGCCCCGGACTTTTGCTTTCCCTGGCCATCGTCACCCTGCTGACCATGTGGGCACGAATCTACTGCGGCATCCATTTCCCCTTCGACATGCTGGGCTCGCTCGCCGTCGGCACGGCCAGCGCCCTTTTGGTTTACCGCTGGCGGACCGTAATGGAACCGGCGAGCCGCAGCCTCATCGCGGTCTATGATAAGACGACCGAAGTCCTGAGACGGACCGTGATCCATGATCCATGACCCTTTCACATCGGGATGAGTCGTGTTTTTTGAAGAATGGGCGGCGATCATCGCCACCCACCCCCATATCTCCTATCCGCTGGTGCTGCTGATCTCGCTCGCCGAATCGCTTGCCGTGATCGGCCTGCTAGTGCCGGGTACCGTGTTCATCTTCGGAGCAGGGATGCTCGTTGCCTCCGGCGCCCTTTCCCTGACGCCAACCCTGCTCATGGCCATTGCCGGCGCCATTGCCGGCGATGCCATCAGCTACTGGCTGGGCCGTATTTACCATCAGCGACTCAGGAACCTCTGGCCTTTCAACCGCCACCCGCGGCTTCTGACCGACGGCGAGGAGTATTTCCGCAGTCATGGCGCCGCAAGCGTGCTGATGGGACGCTTCATCGGTCCCATCCGGCCGGTGATCCCTCTGATCGCCGGCATGCTGGGCATGCCGGCACCGCTCTTCGCCCTGACCAATATCGCCTCCGCCGTTGCCTGGGCTGTTGCCGTCCTCTTGCCCGGCGTTCTTTTCGGCACCTCGCTGGCAGTGGCCGGAGCGATCAGCGCCCGCCTGACTTTTCTCCTCCTGTTGCTCGTTGGCGCACTCTGGTTTGCCGCCTGGCTCTGCCGTTTACTTTTCCTTGGCTACGACCGTTACTGGCGGCACTACTGGCAGGAGCGGATCGGGCAGTGGCTTGCTTCCGAACGGCCAACGGGCAACTCCACCCCGGCGGCACGCCGCCTGATCGCCTTTTTCCTCACGCCGCGGCGGGAGGAGCGCCACCTGCTCATCTTCCTGGCACTCGCCTTTTTTTTTATGGGTTGGGCGTTCCTGGGGATCACCGAAGATGTGCTTACCAGGGATCCGTTGGTTCGCATCGACCAGGCGGTCTATCACTTTTTCCAGGCGATGCGGACGCAGGCGACCGACCGGCTTTTCGTCTTCCTGACCGAACTTGGCGACGGCTTCGTCAGCACCGCGGTGGCGGTCGCCGTTCTCTTGTTTCTCGTGGCAGAACAATGTGTTCGCACCGGCGGCCTGTGGCTGGTGACGATTGTCGGCGGTGAGCTGCTCACCCAAATCTTCAAATGGGCGCTCCACCTTCCCAGGCCCGTCGACATCTACGAGGGTGTTTCCACCTTCGGTTTTCCCAGCGGCCATACGGCAATGAGCGTCATCCTATACGGCTTTCTCGCTCTGCTCATCGGCGGCCGTAGCCGGTCGCCAAAACGTTGGGCGGTTTTCGGCTGCGCCCTGGTCGTTGCCCTGCTCATCGCCTTTTCCCGCCTTTACCTGGGTGCGCACTGGCTCTCAGACGTGCTCGGCGGTTTCAGTCTCGGTTCGCTCTGGATCGCCCTCGCCGGCATTGTGCTGTTGAAAAGCGAAGCGGAACCCTTTTCCCGCAAAATCCTGGTGCTGGTCGTCGTCGTTGTCTTCGCCATTGCCGCCGCCTGGCACATTGCCGAACGCCACGAGGCCGACATGGAACGCTATGCCATCCGGCCACCAGTGCGGCTCATCGACCAGGCAACCTGGCGGACGACGGGCTGGACAACCATGCCGGCCTGGCGCCTCGATCTCGCGGGAGACGACGGACAACCGCTCACCGTGCAAGGGGCAGGAGACCAGACGCAGTTGGCACGCCATCTGGCGTCCGCGAACTGGCATCCGGCCCCTCCCCTCGGGCTCAAGTCCGTGCTCGCGATGCTGGCTCCGGACGCTGATTCTGCCGCGTTGCCAGTGCTGCCACGCCTTCATGATGGGCGGCCAGAGACATTTCTGCTGATTCACCCTGCCCCGGGCGGCCGCTGGGTGCTGCGTCTCTGGTCCACCAATATCCGTTGCCGGGAAACAGGGATGCCGCTGTGGATCGGGACTGCCGAGATACAGAAAAGCCGGCGCCTGGAAAATCTGCTGACGGTGCCCCGAACCAGTCGTGACTACAACCAGGCTTTGGCTTTTTTCGTCCGATCGCTGGCCGTCAACGACGCAATTACCGTAACCATGAAAGACGATGCAACAGCGGGGCGTCACCCGGTGCTTCTGGTTGCCGAAAAAGGAAACCCGTGATTACGGCCATCGAACGCTACCGGCAGCCATTCAGCTGGCTCAGCGGCGGCCTCCTCGCGGCGCTCATCGTCTTCAATCGGCCAAGCGGGGCCGAAACCATTCTCGACGAGGGTCTCGAAATCTCCGGTTATGCCCTGCTCCTGGTCGCGGCACCGGGCAGGATCTGGTGTTCCATCTACATTGTCGGCCGCAAGGACGAGGAACTCTGCACGGACGGTCCCTATTCCCTGGTGCGGAATCCGCTCTATGCCTTCTCGTTGCTGGGGCTTGTCGGGGCATCCTCTGCGGGGTGCGGCGCCTGGTTCTGCTGCCCATTGCCGTGCCGGTCTTCGTGGCCTACTACATTCCGGTCATCCGCGCCGAGGAGCATCGATTGACACGTCTCTTCGGCAAAAGGTACGAAGCCTATCGGGCCAGCACCAACACGATCGTCCCTCGCCGTTTCAGCGGTTATGTTTCGCGCGGCGCAATCACGCTGAATCCGCGTTCGCTGATGAGGGCGGTTGTCGATGCGAGCTGGTTTTCCTGGCTTATCGTGCTGCTTGAACTGGTGGAACATCTGAAGCCAACCCTTTGATCCAACGTTATTTCGCCACCCGTCACACCGATTCCCTCACGCCCCCCCCCCCGCGAACCCTTCCAAACTGTAAGGTTGCGGCAAGGCTCTTGTAATCATCCTCCCGATATCCTGACTCCCGCCTCGGCCATCCGCGGCCAGCCGGCAGGCCGACAGTCCACCATCGATCCGGAGTAAAATCGCATGCCCAGATTACCCCATAGCATCTTCGCCGGTTCCCCGTGGCTGCTACCAGTTTCGGGCGTACCGGCCCGTGTCGCCCAGGTGCCGACACGCTTCCGGCTGCTCCCGCTCCTTCTGGTGCTCTATGTCTCCAGTGCGTTCCTCACCCGGCTGGCGCTCATGGTCACGAACTGGTCCCTGATCGGCCACTCCCCCCTCACTCTGTCGGCCATTCTGGGCATCGGCCTTTTCTACGACCTGATCAGCGGCCTCTATCTTGTCATCCCGCTCGTCCTCTACCTGCTGGCAGCTCCGCGCCGCCTGCTACGGAGCCGATGGCATCGGCTCATCCTGTACCCTTTCTTTTTCGCCTTCCTCTACCTCCTCGGGTTTCTGGCGGTGGCGGAATGGCTCTTCTGGGACGAGTTCGGGGCGCGTTTCAACTTCATCGCCGTGGATTATCTCGTCTACACCCACGAGGTGATCGGCAACATCACCGAATCCTACCCCATCCCCACGCTGCTCACCGGAATCGGGATCGTGAGCGGCCTGCTCTTTCCGGCGCTCCGGCTCCGGCTGGACCGCATCATTGCCAACGAAGGACTGGCGCCTTGGAAGGATGCTCGGCCGGGCCGGCGCCTCGTGAGCGCCTTTGCCTTCCTCCTGCTGCCGCTTCTCGCCTTTGTCACCGTTTCCAGCCCAGCCGGCGCCGCTAGCAACCGCTATGAAACGGAACTGGCCGAAAACGGCCTCTACCAGCTTTTTGCCGCCTTTCGCGGCAACTCCCTCGATTACCGGACCTTCTACCTCAACATCGACGACAAGACCGCCTTGGCCGGTCTCAGGCCCCTTTTGAGCCAGGGCAACAGCCGCTTTGTGGGGCAAAAGCCGGAAGATCTGACCAGGATCGTGGCCAGCACCGGAGCGGAAGAACATCCCAACGTGGTGTTCGTCATGGTGGAGAGTTTGAGCGCCGAATATCTCGGCAGTTTCGGCAACAAGGAGGGACTCACCCCCAACCTCGACCGAATCGCCAGCCAGGGGCTCCTCTTCAAAAACCTCTACGCCACCGGCACCCGAACGGTGCGCGGCATGGAGGCGGTAACCCTCTCCGAGCCGCCCACACCGGGGCAGGCCATTGTCCGGCGGCCGAACAACGACCACCTCTTCTCCCTGGGCTACCTCTTCAAGAATCGCGGCTACGACACCAAGTTCCTCTACGGTGGCTTCGGCTACTTCGACAACATGAATGCCTATTTCGGCGGCAACGGCTTTCAGGTGATCGACCGGAGCGATCTGCAATCGAACGAGATCACCTTTGCCAACATCTGGGGCGTCTGCGACGAGGATCTCTATGGCCGGGCGCTCAAGGAATTCGATGCCTCCCACGCCCAGGGCAAACCCTTTCTCGGCTACCTGATGACCACCTCCAACCACCGCCCCTTCACCTACCCGGACGGCAAGATCGACATCCCCTCCCATACCGGCAGAAACGGCGGGGTCAAATACACCGATTATGCCATCAACCGCTTCATCGAGGAGGCGCGGCAGCACCCGTGGTTCACCAACACCGTTTTCGTCATCGTGGCCGATCACTGCGCCGGCAGCGCCGGCAGCCAGGAGCTGCCGGTCCATCGCTACCACATCCCGCTGCTTTTCTATGCCCCGAACCGCATCGCCCCCGGGGTCAACACCAAGCTCGCCAGCCAGATCGATGTGGTGCCCACCCTGCTCGGGCTGCTCCAATGGCGTTATAAAACCAAACTCTTTGGCCAGGACATCCTGCGGCCGGACTTCACGCCGCGCGCCTTTATCAGCACCTACCAGCGGCTCGGCTATCTCAGGAACGGCTACCTCACCATCCTCAACGAACGCCAGTCGGTGAACCAGTACCGGATCAAGGAAGAAGGCATGCAGAACAGCGTGCTGGAAAAGGTAGCGGAACAGCCGGAACTCACTCAAGAGGCGATCTGTTACTATCAGGGCGCCAGCCTGGCCAACAGCAAGCGGCTGAACCGCTGGGACAAATAGCGCCGTTGCGCGCAACCACCAACAAAAAACGCCGGTCCTCCGCAACGAAGGCCGGCGTTTTTTCAGCTGCCGCTCCGGGCGGCAACGGTCAATAATTCTTGTCGGCGTAGGCGAGCCAGCCGCCGGCCACGACCAGCTTGCGGTCGAACTCGTTCAGGATGAAACGGCAGGTCACGCTCTTGCTGCCCTTGGCCGTAAGTTCGCCCTTGGCCAAGTCCACCGAGATCTCCACGTCGTCGCCCAGGCCAAAGAGGGTATTGATCTCCTCCCGGGGCAGCTCGATGGCCAGCATGCCGCAGTTGTACATATTCTGCCGGAAGATGCGGGCAAAGCTCTCGGCGATCACCACGTTGATGTCGTTCACCTCGAAGACCCAGACCGCATGCTCGCGCGAGGAGCCGCAGCCGAAGTTGGCGCGGGTGACGACGACGCCCTTGCCCGCCACATCCCGCCGGGGGTCGAAGCCGCCCAATTTCAGGTCTTCGAGCACAAAGGGCTGAAGTGCCATCTTGGTGTTCTCGGTCAGGTACTTGGCCGGGATGATCTCGTCGGTATTGATATCGCTCCGGTCCAGAAACAGGGCCTTGCCGCTGAAGTTCTTCATGATCGTTTCCCCTTACAGATACTTGCGCGGATCGGTGAGGTGGCCGGCCACCGCGGCGGCCGCGGCAGAGAGCGGGCTCATCAGGTGGACGATGCCGCCCTTGCCCATACGGCCGTTGAAGTTCCGGTTGGTGGTGGAGGCGCAGATCTCGCCCTCGGCCAGGACCCCGGTGGACATGCCGAGGCAGGCGCCGCAGGTGGGGTTGGTCACGCAGAATCCCGCCTCCATGAAGATACTGATGATCCCCTCGGCCAGGGCCTGGTTATAGACCTGCGGGGTGGCCGGCGAGAGAATGCCGCGCACGGTGTCGGCGATGGTGCGGCCCTTCAATACCTTGGCGGCCTCGCGCAGATCCTCGATGCGGCCGTTGGTGCAGGAGCCCAGGTAGACCTGATCCACCGGCCGCCCCTCCATCTCGGTGACGTCCCTGACCTCGTCCGGCTTGAAGCCGTAAGTGACCTGCGGTACCAGTTCGGAGACGTCATAAGCCAGCTGCTTCCAGTAGACCGCATCCGGGTCGGAATGCCACTGCTTGAAGTCGGTGACCGCCTGCTCCAGGGAAGCATATTCATCCTTGATGAAGGGCCAGAGATATTCGGCAGTGACCCGGTCCGGCAGGCAGACGCCGCAGGTGGCGCCCGCCTCGATCGCCATGTTGCACAGGGTCATCCGGCTCTCCATGCTCATCTTCTCGACCACCGGGCCGACGAACTCCATGATGGCGTCGGTGGCGCCGTTCACCGTAAGCTGTTTGATGATGGAGAGGATCACGTCCTTGGCATAGACGCCCTTGGGCAGGCTGCCGGTGACGGTGATCTTGATGGTCTTGGGCAGCCTGAAGGAACAGACGCCCTTGAGGATGCCGACCTCGAGGTCGGTGGTGCCCACCCCGGCGGCAAAGGCGCCGAAGGCCCCGTGGGTGCAGGTGTGCGAATCGCCCATGATCACCGTGTAGCCGGGGCGGATGAAGCCCTTCTCCGGAAAGAGCGCATGGCAGACGCCGTTGCGGCCCACGTCGAAGAAGTCGCGGAGCTTGTGGCGCCGCGCCCAGTCGCGCAGAATTTTGGCCTGGGTGGCGGTCTTCGAATCCTTGGAGGGGGTGACATGATCGATCACCACCTTGATCTTGTCCGGATCGAAGACCCGGTCCATGCCGCGGGTCTCGAGATCGGTAATGGCAATCGGGGTGGTGATCTCGTGGCACATGACCACGTCGAGATCGAGAATCACATTATCCGGCGTCGGGTTGTCGCGCCGGTGGGCGTCAAAAATCTTTTCGGTAATGGTCTTTCCCATACGGCATGCCTCCGGATCAGGCCTCTGAAATCAAGCCCGTTTTATTTCGTGATGAATTTTACTATTTACCATACGCCCCGCGGCGGATGCATCTGAAAAACGCATCCGCCGCGCCGGGTCTATCCTGGCGCCGCCCCCATGCCGGGAAGTTCCGGCTCGAGCCGCTCTCACAAAAGATTGCCGCGACCGGCAATATCCGATTGACCATTTGCGCCCCCCCATATACCATGAAAAAAATCAACAGGGTGAGTGTTCCTCCGCATCTCATGGCCACAGCGACGAAGCGCCTCAAAACCTCGGTTGACCCCAAGGCCACCAGAAAACAGACCGCCATTGATCTCCTGTTGGCCATCGTCAAAGAGGAATACGGCCGGGTGCCCGCCCGGCTCAAGCGCCTGATCCGGGCCGTTGCCGATCTCTATGAAGGGCGCTGGCCCGCCTACGAGGCATGCGAGGCGCCCTACCACAACTTTGCCCACGCCCTCGACGCCGCCCTCACCGTGACCCGGATGGCCGCCGGCTGGAACCGCTCGGGCGAGCAGTCGAAATTTCCGGAAGAACTCTTTCTCTGCGGCATTGCTGCCGGCTTTTTCCACGACGCCGGCTACATCAAAGACAAGGGTGATCGCGAGGGCCACGGTGGAAAATACACCTTCACCCATGTCCAGCGGGGCATGGAGATGGCCGGCCGGTATCTGGCCGACACCCGGTGGCCGGACAAGGCCCAAAAACTGGTGCCGGCGATGATCTCGCTCACCGATTACCGCCAGGAACCCGACGCCGAAACCCTGTTCCACGACCCGCTCGAACTGGCCATGGCCAAGATGGTCCCTTCGGCCGATCTGGTGGCCCAGATGGCGGACACCGAGTACCTGCCACGGCTCAAGGATCTCTTTGTCGAGTTCAAGGAGGTCTACGAGCGCGAAGGCGCCGAACAGATCCGGCAGTTCGGCGCGCCGGTCTACAAATCCGCCAAGGAACTGAAAAAAGGGGTACTCCAGTTTTATGAAGACTTCGTGGCCCCGCGACTGGAACGTTACGGCCACATGGACCGTTATCTCACCGTCTTTTTCGGGGCGGGCCATAACCCCTACCACGAAAACATCGCCGCCAACCTCTCCTCGCAGCTGCTCGATCTGCGCGGCCAGTGGCGCCGCCTGGGCGAGGTGTTGCGGGGATTGGGGCTTGCCTCGGACGAGCAGATCAACGCCGCCCTGATCGCCCAGCAGCGGAAAAAATACGCCCGCCTCGGCAACGAACACCTGATCTCGGCGATCAAGGAATGCCTGTTGCCGTGGCTGGACCGCCACGCCAACGGCAAGTGCCTGGGCGACATCCTGATGGACATGAACGCCATCAGCCCCTCCGCCCTGGCCACCGGGCTGATCCATCAGATGATGCCCGAGTCGCTACTCAAGAAAATGAACCGGCAGGAGTTGATCACCCTCTTCCGTATCTCCCTGCTGCTGAATAACATCTGCAAAGGCCCGTGTATCCTCCACGAGGCCCTGGAAATGACCAGCAAACTCATCGGTTGCGAGGCCAGTTCCATCCTGCTGGCCAAGCCGGGCACCGAAGAGATGCTGATCTCCCTGCCCACCGACCGCCGGGACAAGGCATGGCAGGGGCAGACCATCCCGGTCGAGATGGGGCTGGCGGGCTGGGTCTTCCGCAACGGCCGGCCGGCCATCACCGCCAACGTGCTTTACGACGTCCGCTTCGACAAGGCGGTGGATCGCTGCTTCAACTTCGAAACCCGCTCCCTGCTCGCGGTTCCACTGCGAATCAACGGCATCTGCATCGGGGTCATCGAGGCGGTGAACAAAAGGGATGACAATTTCACCGAACATGATATGCATATCCTGACGATGCTGGCCAACATAGTTTCTTCGGCCCTGCTGAGCATCATCCACGAGCATCTGGCTCACTGATTCCCGGAGACCCCTATGTGCTTTCCCCGCCGCTCCGGCCTCTGGCTGGTGGGTTTTGCTGCCCTTGTTTCCCTGTTTCTCCAGCCGTCCCTCCTCCTCGCGGCTCACGGCATCAGCATCGATGGCAAGCTCAAATACCCGGCCGGCTTTGCCCGGTTCGACTATGTCTCACCCGACGCCGCCAGGGGCGGCCGGCTGATCCTGCACGATCTGGGCAGCTTCGACAAGATGAACCCCTTTACCCTCAAGGGCACCGCCCCGGCGGGTCTCGAAGAGCTGGTCTTCGAGACCCTGACCGTGCCGAGCCTCGATGAACCCTTTGCCGCCTACGGCCTCATTGCCAAGGATATCGAGCTGGCCAGGGATCGTCTTTCCGTCACCTTCACCATCAACGAGCAGGCCCGCTTCTCGGACGGCTCGCCGATCACCGCCGCGGATGTCAAGTTCTCCCTCGACACCCTCAAGGGCGGCAAGGCCCACCCCTTTTATCAGGCCTATCTCCAGGACATCACCAGCGCCGAGATCCTCGACCCGCTGCGGGTCCGCATGCACTTTGCCCGCGCCAACCGCGAGCTGCACATGATCGCCGGCCAGCTGCCGATCTTCTCCAGTAAATTCTACCGGACCACATCTTTCGATGCCGCCAATCTCACCCCGCCGGTCGCCTCCGGCCCCTATGTGGTGAAGGAGGTTGTACCCGGCAAGACCATTACCTACCAGCGCAATCCCAACTACTGGGCGCGGGGCCTCAACGTCCGGCGCGGCTTCTTCAACTTCGATACCATCACCTACAAGTACTACAAAGACCAGATCGTGGCTCTGGAGGCCTTCAAGGCCGGCGAGTTCGACTTCATGGCGGTCAACATCGCCAAGCAGTGGGCCCGCGACCTCAAGGGGCCGCACTTTGCACGCGGAGAACTCAAGAAGGAAAACCTGCCCCACAAGAACAACGCCGGCATGCAGGGCTTTGTCATGAACCTGCGCCGCCCCCTCTTCCGGGACCCGGCGGTGCGCAAGGCGCTGACCATGGCCTTTGACTTCGAATGGGCCAATCAGGCCCTTTTCTACGGCGAATATACCCGTTGCGGCTCCTACTTCAGCAACTCGGAACTGGCGGCCCATGGGGTGCCCGAGGGGCTGGAGCTGAAACTGCTGGCCCCCTTTAAGGAACAGCTGCCGGCCGAGGTCTTCTCCACGCCGCCCACTCCCTTCAGCACCGCGCCGCCGGCGAGCCTGCGCGCCAACCTGCTGACCGCCAAAAAACTTCTCGAGCAGTCCGGCTGGAAGGTGAAAAATGGGGTACTCACCCACAAGGACGGCCGCACCTTTACCTTCGAAATTCTGCTGGTTTCCTCCTCTTCCTCGTTCGAACGGGTGATGGAGCCCTACGTGCAGAACCTCGCCAAACTGGGGATCATCGCCACCTACCGCACCATCGATCCGGCCCTCTATGTCCGGCGGCTGAACACCTTCGACTTCGACATGACGGTCAATGTCTTCGGCCAGTCGCAATCGCCGGGTAACGAGCAGCGCGACTACTGGCACTCCTCGTCGGCCGGCCGCGAAGGGTCCCGCAACCTGATCGGCCTCAAGAACCCGGTGGTCGATCAGCTGGTGGAGCGTCTTATTTACGCCACCACCCAGGAGGAACTGACCGCCGCCGCCCGCGCCCTGGACCGGGTGCTCTGGTACGGCTACTATGTGGTGCCAAACTGGTATCTCGACCACCACCGCATCGCCTACCGCACGGTCTTTGCCCGGCCGGCGACGCTGCCCCTTTACTACTCGCCGATGCAGGCCCTGATGACGTGGTGGAAAAAACCGGGGACCACCGCGTTACCCCCGCGATAATTGCGGATTTTTCCCGCGTTTGCGGTTGACAAGCACCAGGCGACACGGTAATGGTAACAAACGGCTGACAACGGCCGGTTGCCGCCGGTTTCCACGCTGCGGCGTTGGTCATCCGCAACCCGAAACGAGAATCTGCTCTCCGGGGCAGCACTACAGCCCATGGTCAACCCGCTTCACATCCTGGTGGACAATTACCTTGCCAAGCCCTTCAAGATGCAGGAACTGAAAAACATCATCACCGAAACGCTCGACCAAACCAACGCCGCCCCCTGACCCATCGCCCATGGCCGCCTATATCTTCCGCCGCATTCTGCTGATGATCCCCACCCTGGTCGGGATCATGCTCGTCACCTTCACCGTCACCCAGTTCGTGCCCGGCGGCCCGGTGGAACGCATGCTGGCCGAGATGAAGGGGCACAGCGCCGGTATGGGCGGCGAGGTGCGGGCAGCGCGAACCAGCGACCTCTACCAGGGCGCCAGGGGGCTCGACGAAGAACGCGTGGCCCAGCTTAAAAAACTCTACGGTTTCGATCGGCCGCCGATGACCCGCTTCGTCACCATGATGAAGAACTACTTCCTCTTCGACTTCGGCGAGTCCTACTACCACCACCGCAGCGTTGCCTCGCTGGTGATCTCCAAGCTGCCGGTCTCGATGTCGCTGGGGCTCTGGTCGTTCCTCATCGTTTACGGCGCCTGCATCCCGCTCGGCATCGCCAAGGCGGTGCGCGACGGCTCCCGCTTCGACGTCATCACCAGCACCGCCATCCTCATCGGCTACGCCATCCCCGGCTTCGTGCTGGCGATCCTGCTCATCGTGCTCTTCGGCGGCGGCAGCTTCTGGAGCATCTTCCCGTTACGCGGCCTAGTCTCGGACAACTGGCACGAACTCGGTCTGTTCAGCAAGATCTTCGATTATCTCTGGCACATGGTGCTGCCCATCATCTCCAGCGCCGTGGGCAGTCTCGCGGTGATGACCCTGCTCACCAAGAACAGCTTCCTCGAAGAGATCCGCAAACAGTACGTCATTACCGCCCGGGCCAAGGGGCTCTCCGAAAACAGGGTGCTCTACCGCCACGTCTTCCGCAACGCCATCATCCCGATCATCACCGGTTTTCCCGGCTCCTTCATCACCGCCTTCTTCACCGGCAGCCTGCTCATCGAGACCATTTTCTCGCTCGACGGCATGGGGTTACTCGCCTACGAGTCGATCATGAACCGCGACTACCCGGTGGTGCTGGGCACCCTCTATTTCTTCACCATCATCGGCTTGATTTCGCGGCTGCTCACCGACCTGAGCTACGTGATGGTAGACCCGCGCATCACCTTCGAAGGCATCGAGTCCCACTGACCGTATGAGCACGAGCCAAAAACAAACCCCGAACCGGCGCCGCTGGCTGCGCTTCAAGGCCAACCGCCGCGGCTATGTGAGCCTCATCCTCTTCAGCCTGCTCTTCGTCGCCAGCCTCTTTGCCGAGGTGCTCTCCAACGACAAGCCCTTTGTGGTCTACTACAACCAGCAGTTTTACTTTCCGCTGCTGACCAGCTACCCCGAGACCACCTTTGGCGGCGAGTTCGATACCGAGGCAGACTACCGCGCCCCCGTCATCCGCGAGCGGCTGGCCAGCAACGGCAACTGGGCGCTGATGCCGCCAAATCCGCACAGCTACGCCTCGATCAATCTGAACATCAGGGGGCCGGTCCCCTCGCCGCCCAGCGCGGTCAACCTGCTCGGCACCGACGACCGCGGCCGCGACGTTTTGGCCCGCCTGCTTTACGGCTTCCGGCTCTCGGTCCTCTTCGGCCTCGGCCTCACCCTGGTGGGCACGGTAATCGGCATCATCGCCGGCGCCATCCAGGGCTATCTCGGCGGCCGCACCGACCTCTTCCTCCAGCGCTTCATCGAAATATGGAGCGCGATGCCGGAACTCTATCTGCTCATCATCTTTGCCTCGATCTTCAAACCGAGCGCGCTGCTGCTGCTGATTCTGCTTTCACTCTTCGGCTGGATGGGCCTTTCCGACTACGTGCGGGCCGAGTTCCTCAAGGGCCGCAACCTCGATTACGTCACGGCCGCCAAGGCGCTGGGGGTAAGCAACGTCACCATCATGTTGCGGCACCTGCTGCCCAACGGCATGACCCCGGTGATCACCTTCCTGCCTTTCCGTATGAGCGGTGCGATCCTGGCCCTGACCAGCCTCGACTTCCTGGGCCTGGGCGTGCCGCCGCCGGCGCCGAGCCTGGGTGAACTGCTCGCCCAGGGCAAGGCCAACATCGAGGCCTGGTGGCTCTCGCTCGGCACCTTCATCGTGCTGGTCGGCACCCTTATTCTGCTCATCTTCATCGGCGAGGCCCTGCGCGAGGCCTTTGACCCGCGCAAGATCTAGCCATGAAAAAACTGCTCACCATCGACAACCTTTCCCTCGGCTTCAAGAGTGCTGGCGGTCTAACCCCGGTGCTCAACCAGGTTTCGCTCGCCATCCATCAGGGCGAGACCGTGGCCCTGGTCGGCGAGTCGGGCTCCGGCAAATCGGTCACCGCCCTTTCCATCCTCCAACTGCTGGAGCGGGAAACCGTCAGCGCCAGCGGCCGCATCCTGTTTGCCGAGCGCGGCGACCTGCTCACCCTGCCCGAGGCGGAGATGCGCACGGTGCGTGGCAACCGCATCGCCATGATCTTTCAGGAGCCGATGACCTCGCTCAATCCGGTGATGACCATCGGCGATCAGCTCATCGAGCCGATCATGCTCCACCAGAAGCTGCCCAGGGATTCCGCCCGGGAATACGCCATCGACATCATGCGCCGCAGCGGCATTCAGGACCCGAAACACCGCATCGACAGCTTCCCGCACCAGCTCTCCGGCGGCCAGCGCCAGCGGGTGATGATCGCCATGGCCCTGGCCTGCAAGCCCGCGCTGCTCATTGCCGACGAGCCCACCACCGCGCTGGATGTCACCATCCAGGCGCAGATCCTCGCGCTGATCAAGGAGATCCAGGTCGAGATGAGCATGGCGGTGCTGCTCATCACCCACGATCTCAACATGGTGCGCAAGGTGGCGGACCGGGTGGCGATCATGAATCAGGGCGCCATCGTCGAGGAGGGGCCAACCGAGACCATCTTCACGGCGCCGCGCCATCCGTACACCGTTCACCTGATGAACAGCGTGCCCCACGGCGAGCCTGCCCCCAAGGAGCCCACGACGCCGATCGTCGAGGTCAGGAACCTCCGCTGCCATTTCCCGATCAAGACCGGCTTCTTCCGCCGCACCGTGGCAACGGTACGGGCCGTGGACAACGTGACGTTAGTCATCCGCGAAGGCACCACCTTCGGGGTGGTGGGCGAATCGGGCTCCGGCAAGACCACGCTGGGCCTCGCCATCCTGCGGCTGATCGGCAGCCACGGCTCCATCCGCTACCAGGAGCACGATCTCGCCGCCTCCACGAACCAGCAATTGCGGCCCCTGCGGCGCGAACTGCAGGTGGTTTTCCAGGACCCGTATTCCTCGCTCTCCCCCCGGCTGACCATCGAACAGATCGTGGGCGAAGGGCTCAAGGTGCACAAAATCGGCAAGAACCGCCAGGAACGGCGGGTGCTGGTGGAACAGGCATTGGACGAAGTGGGGCTGACGCCGGAGATGGCGGACCGTTACCCCCACGAGTTCTCGGGCGGCCAGCGCCAGCGCATCGCCATTGCCCGGGCCGTGGTGCTGCAACCGCGCTTCCTGGTGCTGGACGAGCCGACCAGCGCGCTCGACATGACCATCCAGGCGCAGATCATCGAACTGTTGAAGCGCTTGCAGGAACGCCACCAGATGACCTATCTCTTCATCTCCCACGACCTGCGCACCGTGCGCGCCCTGGCCGACGACGTGGCGGTCATGCAGAACGGCCGCATCGTGGAATCTGGCCCGGCCGCCCAGGTCTTTGCCCGGCCCCGCCACCCTTACACCAAGACCCTCTTTTCCGCGGCCTTCGACTACGGGGCATAAGCGCTGCCTGCGCCGCGGCACATCCGCTACCAAATCAGAATAGCGTCCCTGGAAGTTTCGCCGATTCAGGCGAACCGGCGGAGATAGTCGGGCATGACAGCAGGCCAGGAGTATGGCGTGGTGAGTTCCCGCGCCTCCTGAACCGGGAGTTTCATAACGGCCTACGAACCGGGTGCCGCGCTATTGCCAAGCCAGCGGAAGCGGAAGGTGGTGCCGTTTTCCGGGGAGGAGGTAAAGCTGACCCGCCCTTTCAGATAGCGCTCGCCCAGCAGCTTCATACTGTAGGTGCCCAGCCCCCGGCCAGAACCCTTGGTGGAAAAGGAACGCTGGAAGATCTGCAGCTGGACCTTCTCCGGCATGCACCCCTGGTTGTGAACCCAGAACTCCAGGTCGTCGCCGGCCTGCTCGCAGCCGAGGCGGACCACCGCCCCATTGGGTGAGGCCTCGATGGCGTTCTTGGTCATGTTGATCAGGATGCGGTGCAGGAGCCGCTGGTCGGTCACGAACTCGGCGTCCACGGCCTCGCCGGCAACCTCCACCCGGCAGGTCTGGCCGTTGCCGCCATTATTGTAGAAGGCGGCTATCTCGTCGAGCAGGGCACGACTCGCGCACGGCCTTACCGCAAGGCGCAGCTCGTTGTTTTCCGCCGCAGCCAGGACGCGCTGCGCCTCGACCTCCTCGGCCAACCGGTGCGCCGAGCGATGCAGCACCTCATGAAACTGTTTCTTCTTATCCGCTTCCAGCTCTCGTTCGCAGAGGGTGCGGCTTAACCCCACCATGCCGTTGGCGATGTTGGCCACATCGTGAAAAAAGATGCGCTCCAGGGCCCGCCGCCTTTTCTCATGGGAGATATCGGTGAGAAAGAAAAGGTAGAGATTATTGTCGGCGCCGGGAAAGGGCGCGGTCTGCACCCGGAAGTCAAGGGCCTTGCCGCTGCCCTCCTGGTTGATCCGGCATTCCCGGGCCACGGCGTTGGCCGGCTGGTATTGCAACGAAGGATGAGCGGCCTTGGCCGCGCCACAGGTGGAGCAGAAATCGGTGGTGCCGCAGCCGCGCGCGCTGTGCACGGCGTGCTCGCAGGCCAGGGCGTCCCCTGGTTTTTTCCCCAGCACCCCGGCAAGGCCGGTTGCGCCCAGGAAGCGCAGAAAGGACTGATTGGCAAAGACGATCTGCCGCGTCTGGTTGAGGACCAGGACAAAGCCAGGGAAGCCATTCAGAATCTCCAGCAATTGACGATTGTTGCTGATGGCCCTGCTCTGGTTCTCGATCTCAGCCGGCGAGGAGCGCGGTTGCCGGAATTTGTCGGAAGGGCAAAGATGCTCGGTCATGGTGGCAACAAAGCTGTTTGCGGATGAAGTTTCAAATTCAAAACACGAAAAAAATTATACTAAATTTCAGGGGAGGAAGCCTGTTTTCTTTTTTTCAACGAATCCTCCGCCATTTCCCGTGCTGGGCCGTCAGGGTCAGCGGCTCGCGGGATGGCTCTCGACTTCCCACTTTACTGTTTCGGGCCAAGGTGGTAAATGGTGATTCGCTCATTTCACTCGGTCGCAAACCGCATCTGCGCACCAGCGGTTTATGGAAGGCACTGGTTGGCATTACAGACGGAGACGCTCTCACACCCCCTCCCCCATCACGAGCAGGTGAAAGGAAATGAGAAACAACAAACCGGCATTCGTTCTGGTCACCGCTGTTGCCATCGCCATTGTCGGCGCCGGCCTGTCCATTTTTTTCAACAGGTTCATCGATCTCACCGGTGGCGTGGGCGACACGACGCCGGTGCCGAAGGCAACCGTCCTTCCGCCGGCTGCCCCGCGGCTGGAGAAGACGGCGACAGTCACCTACGCGCCCCCCTCGCCCCGGGACGCGCCGGCGGAAATCAGGGAAGCGGTGCTGCTCGGCGCCAACATCCTCGCAGAAACCGGCAAATATGCCTCCCGGTATGTGGGAAACAAGCTCTCTTGCACCAATTGCCACTTCAAGGCCGGTATCACCCAGGGGGGCAAAAACGGCGGCCTGTCGTTGGTGGGCGTGGGAGCCTCCTATCCGCAATTCCGCAAAAGGCAAAATTATGCCGTTGATCTGGTGACCCGCACCAACGACTGCTTCAAAAGAAGCATGAACGGCCGGCCATTGCCCGAAGAAAGCAAGGAAATGACCGCCATTGTCACCTACTACCAATGGATATCGAAAGGCTTGCCGGTCTACGCGGAAATCCCCTGGCTGGGACTGAAGCATCTCAAGAGCAGCCATGTGCCGGACAAGGCCAAGGGCAGGCAGGTTTTTGACGCCAAATGCGCCGTCTGCCACGGGAAGAACGGCGAAGGCACCAGCGCCGCTCCTCCTCTCTGGGGCGACACCTCTTTCAACGACGGGGCCGGCATGCGCAAGCCGGCAAACCTTGCGGCCTTTGCCCGCTTCAACATGCCGCTGGGCAACCCGGATCTTTCCGATGAGGATGCCCTTGATGTGGCGGAGTATATTGCCGCCCAGCCGCGGCCACATTTTAGCGGCAGGCAATAGCGAGGAGCGCAGAGCATGGAGTTTCCCATCTTTCAGGTACCCTATCTGGGCAACGGCATGACCATTGCGCTTGATGCCGTGCTGCATGTCATTATCAGCCACGGTCTGGCGATCGGCGCGGTTTCCATGGTGGTGGTCAGCGAATATCTCGGGCAGCGCCGGGCATCCCGGGACTGGGAAGGCTTTGCCAAGGATTTTCTCCGCGTTATCGTTTTTTTGACCACCAGCGTCGGCGCCATGACCGGGGTCGGCATCTGGCTCATCACCAGCGCTCTGGCGCCGCGCGGGATCGGCTCGCTGCTCCGGGTTTTTTTCTGGCCCTGGTTTATTGAGTGGGGTGTTTTTGCCGCCGAAGTAGTCCTCGTCCTTATTTACTACTACACCTGGCAGCGCTGGACCGGAGAGAGAAAAAAACACCACCTGCGGCTCGGCCTCGGCTATGTCGCGGCAGCCATCTGCTCGGCCCTGCTGATCACCGGCATTCTCGGCTTCATGCTCACCCCGGACGGCTGGCCATGGGACAAGAGTCTCTGGTCGGCCTTTTTCAATGCCAGCTACCTGCCGCAACTTGTCCTGCGCCTCGGCATCGCCTATTCCCTGGGCGCCCTCTTTTCCGTCGGTTACCTTGTCTTTACCCGCCGGGAACGTGATTTTCGCAAAGAGGCCTTTGCTGTTTTCGCTAAAATCGCCCTTGTCAGCCTGACGGTCACGCTCCTCAGCGCTGTCTGGTATTTCACGGTGGTCCCCTCCACCTTCAAGACCCATTCGCTCTATGCGGTTATGACCTCCCGCTTTTCCCAGCAGCCCGAACTGTTTTGGGAAATCACCATCGGCGGCGCGGTGTTCCTGCTGCTTTTCTGGCTTGTGGCCCTGCGCAGGTCCGTCATCTCCGTCCGGCTCCTGGTGATTCCGGCGATTGTCGTCTCGATTCTTTTCGTGGCCCAGTTCGAACGGGTGCGGGAGTTTATCCGCGGCCCGTATCTGATGCCCGGCTATATGTATGCCAATCAGGTGCTGCTTGAGGAAACGCCTCTCTTTGCCAAACAGGGCATGCTGCCGAGCTCTTACTGGTATAAGGCCACCGCCACCAAACAGGGCGATTCGGTCAGCCAGGGCGCCTATCTCTTTGCCCAAAACTGTTCCGCCTGCCACACCATCGGCGGGATCAACGATATCGTTGACCGGGTGCAGGGCAGAACAGCGGACGGCCTCTACGTCATCATCGGCCATACCCAGGAAATGGTGCCCTTCATGCCCCCTTTTTCAGGCACCGATCAGGAGCGGCGGACCATGGCCGATTTCCTTTTCCGGCTCGCGGACGGCGCCATCAAACTCGGCGCTCCCTCTCGATTTGCCCCGCTCAACGGAGGCCCGGAACATGAATAACCTATTTGACCTCCTTCTGCAAAAGCCCTTGCCCGATCCATGGCTGCAGGGCCTTCTTTTTGTCTCCTTCACCCTGCACCTGCTCTTTGCCCTGTTCACGCTCGGCACGGCGATTCTTGCTTTTTCCTACCTGCTGATCGGCCATTGGAGCGGCAACCCCCGGGCCCTTCGCCTGGCCGGCCGGATTGCCAAAGCCTTCATGGGCCACAAAAGTCTTGCCGTGGTGCTGGGCGTTGCCCCCTTGCTCTTGATCCAGGTCGCCTTTACTCTTCCCTTCTTCACCAGTGTCAATCTCTTTGCCCCGTACTGGCTTGCCATCATCGTGCTGCTCATCGTGGCCTTTCTCGCCTTCGACCTGCTGGCCCATTACCTTGACGGCCACCGCCTTATCCCGCTGATTCTGGGGATTACCGGCTTGCTCACCCTGTTGGTGGTCCCAGGCATCTTCGTCCTGATCCTGACGGCTTCCGAACATCCGGCCGGCTGGATTACCATTATTGAGCAAGGGTACCGCCTAAACGGGGCTTTGGCTATTCACTGGCTGTTCAGATATCTGCATGTCCTGGGGGCTGCGGTGGTGTCCGGTGCGGCATTCCATTATTTTTTCGCCGCTGAGGATAAGGAGGAGAGAAAATCCCTGCTGCGACTGCTCGTGGCCGGCACCCTGCTGCAGATCGTCCTCGGTGTCCCGCTCTATGCATCACTACCGGATCGGCCGGAGATGATTGTCAATTTCGCCCTCTTTATCGGGGTAGGCGGTGCCGCTCTCTTTCTCTGGTACTTGTTTGCCGTCGGCAGCAAGGGGGATGCTCTCCTCTCGTTGGAGATCACCGTTCCCACGATGATGTTTATCCTGGTTTCGATGTTGCTGGGCCGCCAGCTGATTCAGAATCGGGCATATCTGCCGGTCATGGCGGCGCTGCAGGAAAACACCCGGGAGCACAGCCGTGAAATAGGCGCTTTCACCCGGGAAAGCCTTGCGCGGTATCAAGCAAAGCTCAACGTTGTCTACGACAACGGCGCCACCATCTATGCCAAGAGCTGCGCCTTTTGTCACGGCGAACTGGCGGACGGCGCCGGCCCGGAGGCGAAAAATCTGGAGGTGAAGCCGGAAAACATTGCTGCCGTAAGGACTACCGCGCCCTATCTCCACAAAATTCTTACCGAGGGGGTCCCCGGCTCGGCCATGCCGTACTTCACCTTCCTGGACCGGAACAAGCTTGATGCCCTTGCCGAATATCTCAACACCAGCCATCATCTGATCGAAAAACCGGAGCCTCTTCCTGTTGTCATTTCTGCGGCAACGCTTAAGCAGGCCGAACAGCTATATGCCCAGGCCTGCACACCGTGCCACGGCAATGACGGCAAGGGCACGGAACAATCCCGCGGCTACCGCCCGCCACCGCCTGATTTTACAGCGTACAGCCTCACACCCCGGCGGATGTTCGAGGTGATCGGCAACGGCTACCCCGGCACCTTAATGCCCGGCTTCGGACACCTGCCCGAAACGGTCCGGTGGGGGCTGGTGGAAGTCGTCACGGCCAAACGTGACCGGTGAACAGAGGGTGAAAGATAGGTGTGACAGCCGCGGAAAAGGGTGCGCGACCCGGAAAATCCGCAAAGGCTTTTGACTATTTCTTGCCGCCCCGAGAGAAGCCCTCGAAGATGTTTATGCTACGATCAGGCGAGGTCGAAGCGGTCAAGGTTCATCACTTTTTTCCACACCTCTACAAAATCATGCAGGAACTTCTCCTGGGAGTCTTCACATCCGTAGACTTCCGCCAAGGCCCGGAGTTGGGAGTTCGAACCGAAGATGAGATCGACACGGGTGCCGGTCCACTTGAGTTCGCCCGTTGCGCGATCACGGCCCTCGAACATGTCGTCGGCTTCCGAGGCCGCCTTCCACGTGGTGCTCATGTCGAGCAGATTCACGAAGAAGTCATTGGTGAGCGTTTCTGGCCGCTTGGTGAAGACGCCGTGTCGGGACTGTCCGAAGTTGGCATTCAAAACGCGCATACCGCCGAGTAGAACCGTCATCTCAGGTGCGGTCAGCGTCAGTAATTGCGCCCGGTCAACCAACAGCTCCTCTGCGGATACGGTGTATTTGGTTTTCAGGTAGTTACGGAACCCGTCTGCAGCCGGCTCGAGTACGGCGAACGCCTCCACGTCGGTTTGCTTCTGCGACGCATCCGTGCGTCCCGGCGTGAAGGGAACGGTCACGTCGTGGCCGGCATTCTTCGCCGCTTGCTCGACACCTGCGCATCCGCCCAGAACAATCAAGTCGGCGAGCGAAACCATCTTCCCGCCTGACTGCGTGCTGTTGAACTGCTTTTGGATTCCCTCAAGGGCCTGCAGCACAGTCTCCAGTTGGGCAGGCTGGTTAACTTCCCAGTCTTTCTGCGGCGCGAGACGGATCCGCGCGCCGTTCGCCCCGCCACGCTTGTCGGAGCCGCGGAACGTGGACGCCGACGCCCAAGCCGTCGAGACCAGTTGGGAGACAGACAGCCCCGAAGCGAGGATTTTGCCCTTGAGGGCGGAGATGTCCTGTTCGTCAATCAATTTATGAGTGACCGCGGGAACGGGGTCTTGCCACAGAAGATCTTCTTCAGGCACTTCCGCGCCGAGATAGCGCGAGCGCGGTCCCATGTCGCGGTGGGTCAGCTTGAACCACGCCCTAGCGAAAGCGTCCGCGAATTTCTCGGGGTTCTGCTGGTAGCGCCGCGCGATCGGCTCGTAGATCGGGTCGTTGCGAAGGGAGAGGTCCGCCGTGGTCATCATCGGCCGGTGCTTCTTCGACGGGTCGTGCGCGTCAACCACCATGTCCTCTTCGGCCACGTCCTTGGCCAGCCACTGATGCGCGCCGGCCGGGCTCTTAACCAGCTCCCACTCGTATTTGAACAGCACGTTCAGATAGCCCATGTCCCATTTGGTCGGGTTCGGTTTCCAGGCGCCCTCGATGCCGCTGCCGATCGTATCGCCGCCTTTGCCGCTGCCGAAGCTGCTCTTCCAGCCCAGTCCCTGCTCCTCGATGCCGGCGGCCTCGGGTTCCGGACCGACAAGCGCCGCATTGCCCGCGCCATGACACTTACCGAAGGTGTGCCCGCCAGCAATGAGCGCGACGGTCTCTTCGTCGTTCATCGCCATGCGCGCGAAGGTCTCTCGAACGTCACGGCCGGAGGCGACCGGATCCGGATTGCCGTTCGGGCCTTCCGGGTTCACGTAGATCAGGCCCATCTGCACGGCGGCGAGAGGGTTCTCGAGTTTCCGGTCGCCGGTATAGCGCTTGTCTCCAAGCCAGGTGTCCTCAGCCCCCCAGTAAATGTCTTCTTCGGGCTCCCAGACGTCTTCGCGCCCGCCGCCGAAGCCGAACGTCTTAAAGCCCATCGACTCCAGAGCGCAGTTGCCGGCGAGGATCATCAGGTCGGCCCAGGAGATTTTCTTACCGTATTTCTGCTTGATCGGCCAAAGCAAGCGGCGCGCTTTGTCGAGGTTGATGTTGTCCGGCCAGCTGTTGAGCGGCGCGAAACGCTGCGTACCCGAGGAGGCGCCGCCGCGGCCGTCGCCGGTGCGGTAGGTGCCTGCGCTGTGCCACGCCATCCGGATGAAGAGCGGCCCGTAGTGACCGTAATCAGCCGGCCACCAGTCCTGCGAGTCGGTCATCAGCGCATAGAGGTCCTTCTTCAGTGCCTCCAGATCGAGTTTGTTGAATTCCTCAGCGTAGTTGAACTCCTCGCCCATCGGGTTGCTCATGGGAGAATTCTGATGAAGAATCTTGAGGTTCAACTGGTTCGGCCACCAGTCTTGATTCGACGTGCCCCTGCCGGCAGCGGGTTTGTCAGCTCCGCCCGTTACCGGACACTTGCTATTTTTTTTCATCTCTGCCCTCCTTTCCTTCGTGTTAACCGGATCGCCAAAGCAGGGCGAAGCGGCGCTTTGGCGATCCGAGTTGAACGCGCTGTTATGCGTTGCCTCTTTTGGTGCCGAACTTGGCATTAAATCTTTCCTTGTTGATAACGAACCGCTCGTGACGGCCCTTGGAGATTAGATCTATGCCATCGTGAGCTTCTGCTAAGGGACGCGGCGGTTCTCATGCCGCGTCCCGCTTGAGCGAATTGTTATGCCAAACACGTTTTATAAAGACAGTTTTCAACTCAACAAAGTTCAGCAAAAGTGACGTCTAAGGTGCAATCCAGCCCCATTTTACAAAAATATCTTTCCCCTCGGCCGATTGCAGAAAATCCGCAAACTCCTTAGCCAATGCCTTTTGTTTCGATCGATTTGTCAGTGCGACACCACATGAGCGATAAATCGTGTTTTTAGGCTCGGTGTTGACAAACTCGGCCGCCGCGGGGCTCTCTTTCTGCCAGATAGTCCAGATGAGCCATACATCATAGCTCATATCGCTATTCCATATCTTTTTTGCTTCGGCGCTATTGGCTGCGAAGAAACCGATGTTGCGGCGTATGCCGTCAACAAGTTTGACACTGCCTGTTCGACCCGCCACATCCTCCCACATTCCGACCTGTCCGGCTCCTTCAACCACAAGAATCTTGATGCCCGGCTTGGCAAGGTCTTTAGTGCCTTTGATTTGTTTTGGATTGCCCGGGCGGACGAGAATTGCGGAAGGTCGCAGGTAAAGGGTGCGGATTGTTGAAGTGTCGATTAGCCCGGGAAGATCCTTTCGCACGAAATCAGTCATCATATACTCGGAACCGCTGAAAATCAGGTCAGCATCCTTTATTGCCTGATCCTTCCAGGTCGGTGTCGGGCCGGCAGTTATTTCCACCGTATATCCTTTTTTTGTTCCGAATGCCTTCGCAGCTTCGCGCATAGCCGGGGCCGGACCGCCTGGGCCATAAGCTTTTAAAATTATCGCTGCCTTTTCGGCAGAAGCCGCCTGTTGCGCGATTGCGGATGGTACGACTAAGGCCATCAGTAATGCTGCAAGCGCTGTTCGTAAGATGAAACTGATTACTGTCTGTTTCATACAGTGTTCTCCTTTTTCGTTTCGTTAATCAGTTTTTGTTTTTCCTGAATCCGTGACGGCTTCAGGTTTTTTTTATTATAGCATAACGCGGAAGTGAGGGGCGCGAGCGACTACGCTGCGAAGCGTCCCTCTCGACTGCCGGGTTAAGAGCTCCTCAATCATGGATGGGGCATTTTGCGGAAATGGCTATGTTGAGCGACATCCCTTTCCCATCTCCGCATTGCCGCCGACCGTGGCGCCCGGTATCCCTGTCCCGAGCGCGGCAAGGAAGGCAGGGGCCATGATGTCAAGGAACTCACCTGGCGGCATCTCAACTTCTTCCAGCATCACTGGCCCTTGCCCGGTCCGTAAGGCAGTCAATACCGTGAGAAACACCGGGATGCCATCGTGGCCCGCGGGCGTTCTCATCACAGTAACGCCCAATAAATTAGGTAAATTAGGGACATCCATGATAAGTAAAGTCAAGGGGAAAACGGAGATTTCCCGTCAACCCCCCGGACGTCATCCGGCGGCCTTATTTGTTGGCCTTCCCTCCGT
>JAJZRJ010000068.1 GCA_021802775.1 Deltaproteobacteria bacterium | reverse complement strand
GGCTGTCCCGGAAGTTTACGGGTTTTATGCAACCATGGTGGCCAGCGCCGCAAGAGTCTGAGTTTTAGGCTTTTTGCAACTGCTGTGGCTTCAACTCGCAAAAGCCTGGGACAGCCCCCGATGGGGCCGGGGACAGTCCCGGTTTTGCTGGCCCCCGTCCTTAAACTAGAAGGGGTAAAAGGGACGTTGTTGATTAGTTGACTAACTCGTCCCGCAGGGGGCAAGGAGTGAGGGCTATCGGGTCATCACTTCCGGTACGCTTTGTCGTGCTGGACATGCAGGCTGACCAGGACCAGGATTGGCCCCTGACGCAGGCAGGCAATGGCGCGTGCTGCCCCGCTTACCCGCAGGGAGTAGAGCTGTTCGTTGCTGGTCGGTTCGATCATGCCGTGCAATTTTTCGAAGTGGAGGCCAGGGTGGCTCCAGAGTTGCGGCAGGTCGAGAGCGTGAAGAAGCTGGAGCATCTTGGCCGCTGCCTTGCGCACCGGCAGTTCGGCGGCCATGACTGCCTCGTCGAAGGCGGGACGGACCTCAATTCGCACTGGTCCACCGCTTGGCGAGCGCATCCGCCTGTTCCGGCGTCTCGACCGTGATGGAAGGGCGCGGGTCGGCAAGCGATGCGGCGATAGCCTCTTTGCTCTCCGTGGTCCACGCCCACATCTGGTGCTTGGGAACCGCTTCCACCGGGATCAGCATGATCCGGCCATCCTCCAGGATTTCTAAGTCAATGGCGTCTCCTGGCTGGATGCCGAGGGAAGGGGGTAGGGTGATGCGGCGTCTGGCGTCTGTTTGTACCAACATGGCTGGTGTCCTCCTGTTTTGTTTTAATATAACACGGGAGGCTATTCGGGGCAATGCCCATTTCCCCATTTGTGGTTTGATTGGAGGTTCTCCTGCGGGTAAAAGCGGGTAAAAGGGACGTTGTTGATTAGTTGACTAACTCGCCCCGTCTGTTACGGGGAGAGGATTGTCGTTTCATCACTTCCGGTACGCCTTGTCGTGCTGAACATGAATTGAATTCCGGTGACAAACACCAAGTACCAACCCCGCCCAATGCCCCTCTCGGGCCCCCCAAGGCCTGAGCCACACAGCGGTACTGGCATCAGGCTCCCAGTACCGCTGTTGTGACACACCGCCCTCCTCCGTATCGTTTCGCTTGCGCAATGCGATTTTTGGTTATATATATATAACCATGAAGATCGTGATGGATACCTCGGTCCTGGTTGCGGCAACGCGTTCACGTCGGGGTGCGAGCTTTGCCCTTGTGTCGGCGATTCCCAGCCCTGATTTCAAAATATGCCTTTCCGTGCCACTCTATACGGAATGGCAGTCCGTGCTCACGCGGCCCGAACATCTTCCGCGAGGGGCAACACCTCAAGAGGCGCAAGCTTTTTTGCGCTATCTGGCAAGCCAGGCGCATCTGCAGGAGGTCCATTTCCTCTGGCGGCCGTTCCTGCACGATCCGGATGATGACATGGTACTGGAGTTGGCGGTGGCAGCTGGTTGCCGTTATATCGTGACGCACAATACGCGGGACTTCAAGAAAACTGTCCAATTGGGCGTTAAGCCAATTGTCCCTGCCGATTTTTGCAACCTGTTAAGAAGGAGGAAACCATGACCGCGTTGACTGTTCGCCTGCCGGAATCCCTGCACAGCAGCATCAAGGAACTGGCGCGCAAGGAGGGAATCTCCGTCAATCAGTTCATTGCCAGCGCTGCCGGTGAAAAGATGGCGGTGTTGCAAACAATTGCCTATCTCCGCACCGAAGCGGCTCAGGGTAAGCGCGCTGATTTCGAGCAATTCCTGGCCGCCGTACCGGATGTGGAACCAGAACCTGGGGATGCGCTACGCAATGGGAAAAACACTGCTTGAGACTCTGGCGCAGAGTCTGAAAGAGTTCAAAGCCATTGTCAAAGGCAAGGCTTCCGCCAAGTTTGGCCGCGCCCTGGTGGAACGGATGCGCGGCCGGGCCACGGTGCGGATGACCACCGACGAAATCACGCAGTTGACCCGAGCGGAATGATGGTAGCCGGGGTGCTGGTGGAAGCAACATACTGCTCGACATCCTGGAAGAGGACGGCCGGTGGCCTGGGAAGCCGCCTTCCTGGCCGGCAAATGCTTTTTTCGCCGGAAACTGATAGCGCCCTGACGTTGACTTTTCCAGAGGCATCACAACGCATACCCAGCGAAAGGCGGAAAACCATGGCTATCAGCATACACGATCCCAAAGCCGAACGGTTGGCACGTGAGGTTGCCGCCCGCAGCGGCGAAAACATCACCAGGGCAATCATCCGTTCCCTGGAGGAGCGTTTGCAGCGGCTCACCGACCAACAACGAACCGCAGAGCGAACAAAGGAACTGCGCGCCATTGCCAGACGCTGCAAGGCATTGCCCGATCTTGACCAGCGGCCGGCGGATGAAATCCTTGGTTATATCAATGAACATGGTGTGTTCTGACGGCCCCTTTGCCTTCCCTCTTTTGCATTGACGCCAACGGCAGGCGCTGGTAGAGTGCCTCTCTTCGGAAAACCAGATTCAATTTTTGCCGCAACCGCACCGGGTTGAGAACAATCACCGGCGCTGAGGAGTTCCCGCATGAGCATCCGTGAAGACGCCCTCAAGGGCACCGTGACCCCCCTGTTCCAGGAATGCGCTGCCCGCGAGGGGATCAGCGTCGAGGCCCTGATCGCCGGCATCGCCGAGGGCACCATCTGCCTGCCCAGGAACAACCACCACGACTTCGAGAAGGTGATGGCCATCGGCAAGGGGCTTTCCACCAAGGTCAACGCCAACATCGGCGCCTCCAAGGACATGCCCGAGATCGGCCAGGAGCTGCAGAAGCTCTGCGTCTGCCTCAAGGCCGGGGCCGACGCGGTCATGGACCTCTCCATGGGGAGCAACCTCAACGAAATCCGGCGCGAGATCCTGAAGAACTGCCCGATCCCGCTGGGCACCGTGCCGATCTACCAGTCCATCTCCGAGGTGGTGGAGACGCAGGGCAAGAAGATCGGCGAGGTCACGGTGGACCAGATCTTCAAGACCATCGAGGAGCAGGCAAAAGATGGCGTCGATTTCATGACCATCCACTGCGGCATCACCCGCAACACCCTGGAGCGCATCCGCAAAGATCCGCGCCTCATGGGCGTGGTCAGCCGCGGCGGCTCCTTTACCATCGAGTGGATGAGCTACAACAAGAAGGAAAACCCCATGTACGAGCGGTTCGACGACCTGCTCGCCATCTTGAAGGAGCATGAGGTGACCTTGAGCCTGGGCGACGGCATCCGGCCGGGTTGCCTTGCCGACGCCACCGACCGCGGCCAGGTCCAGGAGCTGATCCACCTGGGCGAGCTGACCCAGCGCGCCTGGGAGGCCGGGGTGCAGGTGATGATCGAGGGGCCGGGCCACATGCCGATGAACCAGATCGAGGCCAACATCCTCCTCCAGAAGCGCCTCTGCCACGGCGCGCCCTTCTATGTGCTGGGGCCGCTCGTTACCGACATCGCCCCTGGCTACGACCACATCACCGGCGCCATCGGCGGGGCGATCGCCGCCGCGGCCGGCGCCGACTTCCTCTGCTACGTCACCCCGGCGGAGCACCTCAAGCTGCCGACCCCGGAAGACGTGCACGAGGGCGTGATCGCCTCCAAAATCGCGGCCCATGCCGCGGACATCGTCAAGGGCGTGCCCGGCGCCATGGCCAAGGACATCGCCATGGCCAGGTGCCGCAACAACCTCGACTGGAAGGGACAGATCGACCTTTCCGTCGATCCGGAAAAGGCGCGGCGCTACCGCGACGAGGGCGGCAGCTACAAGGGCGATGCCTGTAGCATGTGCGGTTCCTATTGTGCTATAAAGGTGTACAAGCAGGCCATGTCCGCCAGGAGGCAGGGATAGGTCCGGCAAACCAGCACGGGAAGGGGGCAACGACGAGTATGGAATTTCTCACCACCATCGCGGAGTTCTTCACCAGCACCAACATCCCGGAGCAGTTCCGACAGGTGGACGCCGCCGGGCTTTTCACCAACCCGTGGTTCCTGGTGCCCTTTGTCCTCTTTGTCGGCTACCAGCTCTACAAGCAGGCGATCAACACCCTGGTGATCACCGGCGTGGCCATCGGTCTCTGGATCTTCTCCGGCAGCCCGCTGACCAGGGATCTCATCGTGGACGGCCAGCTCCAGCTCGGCAAGATCCTGCCCCTCGCCGGCGTCGTGGTGGCGGCGCTGGCCATTGTCGTCTATTTCCTCTTCATGCGCTCCGAATGACCGGGCGTGCGGCAGCGTCTCCTCGACATCTACCAGGCCCTGTTTGATTGCTTCGGGCCGCAGCACTGGTGGCCGGGAGAAACCCCGCTGGAGATCCTGGTCGGCGCGGTCCTGACCCAGAACACCAACTGGAGCAACGTCAGCAGGGCCATCGACAACCTGAGGCGCGCGGGGCTTCTTTCCCTCGACGCCCTGGTGCACCTGCCCACCCCGCTGCTCGCCGAGCAGATCCGCCCCTCTGGCTACTACAACCTCAAGGCGGTGCGGCTCCAGAACCTCCTGCACCACATCGCGGCATCGGCCGGCTCGGTGGAGGGCTATTTCGACCGCCGCCCCACCGCGAGCCTGCGCGAAGAACTCCTCGCCATCAAGGGCATCGGCCCGGAGACCGCCGACTCCATCCTCCTCTACGCAGGCAACAAACCGACCTTTGTGGTCGATGCCTACACCCACCGCATTCTCAACCGCCACGGCCTCGTTGCCGACGAGAGCGACTACCACGAACTCCAGGCCCTCTTTCTCGACCATCTGGAGCCGGATGTGACCCTGTTCAACGAATACCACGCCCTCATCGTCCGCACGGCCAAGGAATTCTGCCGCAAAAGCAATCCCGCCTGCGACGCCTGCCCGCTCAAGGGTTTCTGATCCCTCTTTTTTCTTATCGGTCTTATCGGTTTTATAGAACCTGCTGGCCTATGGGACGTATAAAATTCGATTGGCAGGCAAAGCGACCACTCATGCTTCCGCGAATGCTGCGCAAAAAGCCGCCCCGAATACTGCCACTGCCGATTGTTAGCTAACTATTTGATTTTACGCATTTTTTTCTTTACAAAAAACGGCCGTCTCCGTACAGTGGGGAAAATCTTCCACACACAACAAGGGGAGGCATCCTTTATGGAACGGGTCAAGACAAGGGAACGGCTGGCAAACAGCGTGGTGACGGACGGCATCGGCAACGACATCCTGAAGGGGTCGGCCGTGGCAACGGGGGCTCTGGTGGTGGGCGTCGTCGGCGCCTGGGCCCTGAGCTGCATGGTCGCAGCGGTGGTCGAGGCAGGCGGTCCGCTGGCCCTGTTCAATGCCTGGATTGGCGCGATCTCCGGGGTCTGACGAACACCCCGGCGGCAGGACGCACCAACTGGTGGGTTGAGCAGGGCAGGAGCGACACCGGCAACGGCCGGCGTCGCACAGACCAGGCCTCCCTACCCAACCTGTTCTGCTCAGCGCCT
>JAJZRJ010000003.1 GCA_021802775.1 Deltaproteobacteria bacterium | reverse complement strand
TCCATGGGAGCCTCCTTGTGGGTCTGACTCGGGGCGATTTATTCGACCCTGCCGCTCATTATGAGCTGTCCGCCACCTGGAGGCTCCCGTTTTTTCTACTTATCCATTCAAACACTCCCCTATTTCCCCGTAAGGGTAAAACCCGCCATCAGTTGCGCCCTTCGCCATCAAGCTCTTCGAGCAGGCCCTTGAGCGAATACTCCGCGGTTCCGCTTTCCTCGCCTTCCTTGAGCGCCCGGCGCAACAGGGAGAGTTTGGTTTCCCGCTCCTCCAGCAGCCGCAGCCCGGCCCGGATCGCCTCGCTCGCGGAGCCGAAACGGCCCTGGGCAACCTGTTGGGCGATGAATTTTTCGTAATGATTGCCATTGATAACGCTGGTATTTTTGGGCATGGCGCACCTCCATCCTTGAATGCGACACCATCATATAATATTTATTGGTACAATAATAAGACGGGACTCCGGCCCCGGCTCCTTCTCACCGATTTTTTATCTCTTTTAAAGAGACAAAAATAAATTGATTTATCTCTTTTTTAGAGATAAACTACGGCACATGAAAACAATCATCGCCCTGCTCATCGATGACTTCCACGAGCGGCAACTTCCCGCGCTGACCAGGAGAAGCAGCCGGATTCCGGCCGTGCCCGGCAAGGTCGATGTGGTCATCGGCATGCGGCGCACCGGCAAAACGTACTTCTGCTTCCAGACCATCAACGACCTCCTGGCCGCCGGTACCCCGAAGGAAAACATCCTCTACCTGAACTTCGAGGATGATCGCCTGCTCGACTTCCGGGTCGAGGATTTCCAAACCATTCTTGATGTCTATTTCGCCAGATACCCCGACCATCGAACAGTGCCGTGTTATTTTTTCTTTGACGAAATCCAGCGGATCGGCACCTGGGAGATGTTTATCCGGCGGTTGCTGGACACCGAAAACAACATCCGCATCGTGCTCACCGGCTCGTCTTCCAAGCTCTTGAGCCGGGAAATCGCCACCAGCCTCCGAGGCCGCTCCCTGGCCACGGAAATCTTCCCCTACAGCTTCACGGAATTTCTCCGCGCTCATGGCATCTTCAACTCCCCTCCTACCCAATTCGGCTCCCGCACCGTTTCCAGACTGCGCAAGGCTGCGGGCGACTATCTTGCGATCGGCGGATTCCCCGAGGCACAAGCTCTGGAACGCCATCACCGCATCGAGGTGCTGCAAGGCTATATCGATTCCGTCCTGCTCCGGGACATCATCGAACGGCACAGTGTGAGCAATGTCGTGGCGTTGAAGCATCTCGTCAGCCACATTATGAACACGCCGGGCGGCAGATTCAGCGTCAACAAATTCTACAACAGCCTGAAAAGCATGTCCGTCCGCTGCACCAAAAACAACCTGTACGAATATCTCGACCATCTGATGGACGCCTACCTTTTCTACCGGGTACCCATCCACACCCGGTCGGAAAAGTCGCGCATGCTCAACCCGGCCAAGGTTTACACCATCGACACCGGCCTACTCAACGCCATCCTCTTCCGCAATGCGGCCAACCAGGGACCCTTGCTTGAAACCCTTGTTTTCATGCATCTGCGCCGCCACGGCTTTACAATGGAATACGTCGCAACCAAGGATGGCTTTGAGACCGATTTTCTGGCCCGCCATCCACTCACCGGGGAGCGCCTCCTGACCCAGGCCTGTTTTGACATGGCGGACACAAAAACCTTCAACCGGGAAGTACGCGGCCTGCAAAGTGCCATGCAGGAACTCTCCATCGGCAGCGGCACCATTGTCACCTGGGATGCCGAAACGGAACTGGAAGGCAACATCACCGTGATCCCTGCCTGGAAATGGCTGCTGGCCGCGCCCGGTACAGGATAACCGCACTCCCCGCGGACAGACCTTGACGCACTTTCCCGCAGTGTCTATACATCAAGACAAGGAACACAAACGGCATCTTCACTCTGCACCCAACCCGCCCAGGAGCCCATGGACACCACCACCCGCCTGCTCGACACCATCTACGCCGTAGCCGGCACCACCCTGCCGCGCCAGTTTGTCATTGTTCTCGTCTATGCGCTGCTGGCCAAGGTCGCCGATCTGTTCATCGACCGGGTGCTCAAAAAACTCACCGCCCGCACTGCCATTACCTTTGACGATGCCCTGATCGAACTGGCCCACCGGCCGATCTGCTGGACCATCTTTCTCCTCGGCCTCCAGCATGCCCTGGTGCTGCAAAAACTGACGCCGCCGTGGAAAAACATCCTGCCGGCAATCATCGAAAGCGCCATATTGCTGCTCTGGTTCGCCGCGCTCTTCCGTTTCATCCACTGGTTTGTCGAGGAAAACAGCCAGCGGATAACGGAACGCGGCAAGATCGGCAGCGACCTCTTCCTGCTGCTGAAGAACGTGCTGCGGGTGGTGGCGGTGGTGGCCGGGCTGCTCTGGCTGCTCGCCATCTGGCAGGTCAACCTGACCCCGCTCTTCGCCTCGGCCGGTATCGCCGGGATCGCGGTGGCGCTGGCAGCCAAGGACACGTTGGCCAACTTCTTCGGCGGCATCAGCATCTTTGCCGACAAGGCCTTCAAGGTGGGCGATTACATCATCCTCGACAGCGGCGAACGCGGCGAGGTGGTGGAGATCGGCGTCCGCTCCACCCGGATCAAGACCCGCGACGACGTGCTGATCACCATCCCCAACTCGATACTGGCCACCACCAAGATCATCAACGAAAGCGCACCCATCCCCCGCTTCCGCATCCGCATCCCGGTGGGGGTGGCCTACGGCAGCGAGGTGGATCAGGTGGAGGCGATCCTGCTGGCCGTGGCCCTGGCCGACACCCAAGTTGCCAAGGAGCCGGAGCCGCGCGTCAGGATGCGCGCCTTTGGCGAGTCGTCGCTTGATTTCGAGCTGCTTCTCTGGGTGGACGACCCGAGCCTCAAGGGGCCGGTCACCCACCACCTGCTCAAGGCAATCTACAAAACCTTCAACGACCAGGGCATCACCATCCCCTTCCCGCAGCGGGATGTGCATCTCATTCCGCCGCCCAGCGAGTCACGGCCATGAACCTTGCCACCATCCTCCTTGGCGTTGCCCTGCTCCTCTTCGGCCGCCGGCTTTTCTGGCTGTTCGTGGCGGCCGCCGGATTCCTGGCCGGCATCGAGATCGCCCAGGTGCTGCTGGCGCATAAACCGGCATGGCTGCAAGTCACGGTGGCAATCGGTACGGGAATTTTCGGCGCGCTTATCGCCACGCTCGCCCAGCGGCTCGCCTTTGGCCTGGCGGGATTTCTCGCGGGCGGCTATCTCACCCTGGTGCTCATGCACATCTTCGGCCTGTTCGGCGGCGGCCTTCTCGTGCTGCTGATCGGCGCCACCTGCGGGGCGCTGGCGGCCCTTCTGCTCATGGACCCGGCAATCATCATCCTCTCCTCGCTGGTGGGGGCCGGCGCCATCGTCCGCGGGCTTCACCCGGGCCTGCTCCTCGGCGCCATCCTCTTCGTCGGCCTCTCCCTCTCCGGCATCCTTTTCCAGAACCGGCGCACGGACTATCCCTCTGCCACGGACCACTGAACATCCCTTGCGCGAAGCCCCGGCCGCTTCTATAGTGGAGCCATGCCACCAGAAAAAACCCTCTGCGCCGCCTGCCACGGCACCGGCCAATGGACCTTCTTCGGCGGGGTGAGCCGCTTTTTCTTCACGGTGGAGGAATGCCCGGAGTGCGCCGGCCTGGGCTTCATCCTGGCGCCGGAAGAAGAACCAGCGACCACGCGCAAATCGACAAAATCCGCGACCAAACCGCAACCCACCCGCCGCAAGAAATAGCGGTCTGGTATTTTTCACCCCAACCGGGTAGAGTGGGAAAAACCATCGCACGGGCAGCGGCCCGAAGGAGCCCCATTGGCACGGACAAATTTTCAATACGAGAAACGCCAGAAGGAAATCGCCCGCCAGAAGAAGAACGAAGAAAAACGGCTGCGCAAACTGAACAAGGACAAAGAGGACGCCGCTTCCGCCCCGGAGCCCGCCCCGGAGGAAAAGAGCGGGGCCTGACCGCCGTCCCGCCGCCATGCCGCCCAAAATCACCTCCCCCGGCCTCGTCTATTCCACCGAACATGGCGCTATCTGCCCCAAGTGCGGCCACCCCAAGGCACGGTGCGCCTGCTCGCGGCAGCAATCCGTAGCCAAGGGCGACGGCATCGTCCGGGTAGGCCGCGAAACCAAGGGCCGCAAGGGCAAAGGCGTGACCCTCATCAGCGGCCTGCCGCTGGACGAGGCCAGCCTCCAGCACCTGGCCAAACAGCTCAAGCAGCGCTGCGGCAGCGGCGGCACGGTGAAGGACGGGGTGATCGAGATCCAGGGCGATCACCGCAGCCTGCTGCTCGACGAACTCACCAAGCAGGGCTACCGGGTCAAGCAGGCCGGCGGCTGATAGCTCCCGGAGGCGCCCATGACCATCCTCCGCCTGCCCGGCAACGAGGCGTAGCCCTCACCCCGCCCGGTTATCCGGACCAGACGCCCGGTGCCCCGAAACGGCGGCCCGTGGCAGAATTCACCCACGCCGATTTTTTCCGTAACCGTTAGCCCCTCCCGTTCCTTTTTTCCATTCGCCCCGCTCCACCCCTGGAATATCACTTGACAGAGCAAGGCCGGCAGCGGTATCTGCTTACAGCACGTTTGGACAATTTAGGACAACAATGGACAAAACATTCATCAGCGTCAAGAGTCTGGCCCAGAAAATGAGGGTATCGGAAAAGACCGTCTACCGGATGGTGGGCGACAGCCAGATCCCCTTTGCCGTCAAAATCGGCGGCCAATGGCGCTTCCGCAGCGACACGGTGGAAAGCTGGCTCAATGCCAAAAGCGGCAACCGGCCCGGCGGCCAGACCACCAATATCGATATCACCCTGGCCGAAACCCTGGGGAACGGCGCGGTCCTCTACCGCATCCACGGCAGCAACCGCGACGAGGCCCTGGACGAACTCCTCGCCACGCTGACCTACTCCAGCCGCTTCGACCCGCTGCAGACCAAGATCTCCATCCTCGCCCGCGAATCGCTCTGCTCTTCGTCGCTCAAGGGGATCGCCTTCATGGGCACCAGCCCGGAACGGCCGATCTTTTTTGAAAAGACCATGACCCTCGTAGCCTTCCTGGAAAAGCCCGCCGACTTCAAGGCACTGGACCACCAGAAAACCGAGGCGATCTTTCTGGTGCTGCCGGCCAGCCTGGCGGAAGGCGCCCTGATCGAAGGCCGGCTGCGCCGCCTGGCCCTGGAACCGGACTTTCACCGCGAGATGAAAAAACAGCCGCCCCGCCGGGAACTGCTGCACTACCTCGACCAGAAGGAGAAAGCGATTTTCGGGAGCGACACCGCGCGCGGCCACAAGGCCAAGCGGATGGCCGCCTCGCCTTCGGGGCGAGCAGCGAACCCGGCGTAACGCCTGCCTTTGCCCGGACCGACTTCATGACCCCAACGTTTTTCACCAATATCAACGGACTGCTGCTGGTCCTTGCCGTCTACCTCACCGGCGGCCTGCTCTGCCTCATCTCCGGCCCCCGGGCCCGGCTCGCTCATCCGCTCGGCGCGGCCACGGCCGCTATTGCCTCGGCACTCGGTTTTATTGCCACCCTGCCGGCCTTGTCCGCCGTAGCGCCGCAGCATGTGGCGCTCTCCTGGCCGGCCGCCGGGGTCGATCTCGCCCTCACCCTCGACCCGCTGGCCGCCTTTTTCCTGCTGCCCATTTTTCTGCTCACCTTCTGCGGCGCCCTCTACGCCATCGATTACCTCCATTTCCCGGATCGATCCTGGCGCGCCGGCCTGCACTGGTTCTTCTACAACAGCCTGGGCGCCAGCATGACCGTGGTGGTGCTCGCGGCCAATGGCCTCGTCTTCCTGCTGGCCTGGGAGATCATGTCGCTCAGTTCCTTTTTCCTCGTCACCCATGACTATCAGGAGGAAAAGGTGCGTCAGGCCGGCTGGCTCTATCTGGTGGCCACCCACATCGGCGCGGCCTTTCTCTTCTTTCTCTTCTTCGCGGCCTCCCGCGCGGCCGGCAGCCTCGACTTTGCCAGCTTTACCGCCTTGCGGACCCTGCCGGCCGACTCCGCGCTGCTGCTCTTTTTCGCCGCCCTGATCGGCTTCGGGGCCAAGGCCGGCCTGTTCCCGATGCACGTCTGGCTGCCCGACGCCCACCCCGCGGCCCCCAGCCATGTCTCGGCACTGATGTCGGGCGTCATGATCAAAACCGCCCTCTACGGCCTGCTGCGGATGCTGACCTTTCTGCCGCCGATCCCCGGCTGGATCGGGATCGCGGTCGCCATCCTCGGCATCATTGGCGCGCTCTTCGGCATCGCCATGGCCGCCACCCAGACCGACATCAAGCGGTCGCTGGCCTATTCCACCGTGGAGAACATCGGCATCATTTTCCTGGGCTTCGGCCTCTGGCTTTTCTGCCTGGCCACCGGCCACGAGGCCGCGGCGTTCCTGGCCCTGATCGGCGCCCTGCTGCACATCTGGAACCACAGTCTGTTCAAGGGGCTGCTCTTCCTCGGGGCCGGTTCCCTGGTCCATGCCACCGGCAGCCGGGAACTCTCGGCCATGGGCGGCCTGCTGCGGCGGATGCCGCTGACCGGCTCGCTGCTCTTCTTCGGCGGCGCCGCCATCTCGGCCCTGCCGCCGCTGAACGGCTTCATCAGCGAATGGCTGCTCTACCTCAGCCTCTTTAAGGCCGGCCAGGACACCCTTGCCGGCACCGCCGTCCTCTTCATGCTGCTCGCCATCCTGCTGGCCCTGGTCAGCGGCCTGGTGATGCTGGTAATGACCCGCCTGCTCGGCGTGGCCCTCCAGGGCGAACCCCGCAGCCAGGCCGCGGCCACGGCCCACGAATCCTCCGCTGTCCTCCTCATTGCCGCGATGCTCATCCCTGCCGGACTCTGCCTCTTGGTCGGCATCGCGCCTCAGCTCCCGCTGCAACTCATCAACGGACCGCTCATCGCCATGCTCTTGCCCAACTTCGCCGCGGCCGATACCACCCTGCTGCCGCCCTTTGGCCCGGCATGGAGCTTCACCATGCTCGTGGCCCTGGCACTGCTCGCCATTATCGTGACAGTACGCACGGTGCGCCGCCGCGCCGCCGGCCGAATCGGCACCTGGGGCTGCGGCTATCTCAAACCCGACACCCGCATGGCCTACACCGCCGGCAGCTACAGCCAGTTCGCCCAGGATACCGTCTTCTGCTCCTGTATCACCCCCACGGCCGCCTCGACCCGCAGCGCCGCACTTTTTCCGCCGGCAGCCCAATTCCGCCAGGAACGGCTTGATCCGGTGCTTACCCGCTGGTTCCTCCCCCTCTTTCGCAAACTCGCGGAACAGGCCTATGCCTTCCGCAGGTTGCAGGCCGGGCAGTTGAGTATTTACGTCCTCTACATCTTTACGACTACCATCCTCCTGCTGGGATGGAGCATAATGGCACCATGAAATCATGACCCAGGAAACCGCCATGTTCATCCGCCTGCTCCTGCACCTGCTGCTCCTGGCCGGTCTTTCGCCGCTGCTCATTGGCGTCATCACCCGAACCAAGGCGATCATCGCCGGCCGCCGGGGCGCGCCGTTGTGGCAACCCTACCGCGACCTGGGGAAACTCTTCCGCAAGGACATGGTCTTGAGTTCCACCACCACCTGGGTCTTCCGGGCCGGGCCGGTGGTCGGCATCGCGGTGCCGCTCATGGCCGCGCTGCTGATTCCCTTCGGCGCCATTGGCGCCCCCTTCTCCTTTTCCGGCGACCTGGTCCTCTTTGTCTACCTCTTCGGCCTCGCCCGCTTCTTTACCGTGCTGGCCGCGCTGGACACCGGTTCGAGCTTCGAAGGCATGGGCGCCGCCCGCGAGGCGACCTTCTCCTGCCTGGCCGAACCCACGCTCTTCGTGGCCTTCATCGTGCTGGCCCGCATCTCGGGAAGTTTTACCCTGGACACCATGTTCGGCACCCTGCTCGCCAACAATCTGCAAACGGTCTACGGCGTATCACTGGTACTCACCGCCATCTGCCTCTTCATCATCATGCTGGCGGAAAACTGCCGCATCCCCTTCGACGACCCCAATACCCATCTGGAACTCACCATGATCCACGAGGTGATGGTGCTGGACCACAGCGGCCCGGATTTCGGCCTGATCCTCTATGGCGCCGCCATGAAGCTCATGGTCATGGGCACCCTGGTGGTCAACTTCGTCATGCCGCCGGCCACCGGCCATCTGCTTCTTGATGCCGGCCTCTACGTGGCGGCCCTGCTGGCGCTGGCCGCTGGCATCGGCCTGGTGGAATCGGGCATGGCCCGGTTGCGGCTCATCAAGGTGCCGCAGCTTCTGATCGGCACCTCGCTCCTCTCCTTCTTCGCCCTTGTGCTGCTGTTGAGGTAATTGCCATGAACACGCCGCCGAATCTCATCCTGCTCTTCGTGATTCTGTTCAACTTCTTTATCCTCGGCACCAGCCGGCTGGCCACCTGCATCCGCAGCGTCGCCCTGCAGGGGGCACTGCTGTCGCTCTTGCCGCTCTTTCTCCACACCAGCACCTTCCACACCTATCTGCTGGCCGGCGGCGCCTTCATCCTCAAGGGCCTGCTCATGCCCTGGCTGCTCTTCCGGGCCATCCGCCAGGTACGGATCCGGCGGGAGGTCGAGCCGCGCATCGGCTATATCCCCACCCTGCTGCTCGGCGCCTTGACCACCGCCGGCGCCTTTATCTTCGGCGACCGCCTGCCCCTGCTGCCGGCGCATCTCCACTCGCTGTTCATCCCGGCGGCGCTTGCCACCCTGGCGGCCGGCTTCCTGATGCTCATCACCCGCCGCAAGGCGATCACCCAGGTGCTTGGCTACCTGATGTTCGAAAACGGCATCTTCATCTTCGGCACCCTGCTGGCCGAGGCCATGCCCTTCATGGTGGAGATGGGCGTGCTGCTCGACATGCTGGTCGCCATCTTCGTAATGGGCATCGTGATGAACCACATCAACCGGGAATTTTCGACGCTCAACACGGAACAACTGAGTCTGCTGAGGGAATAACATGCTGCTTTATGCCGCCATTTTCCTGCCCTTTGCCGCGGCCCTGATCGCCGTCCTGCTGCCGTCCGACCGGCTGCGGCCCTGGCTGATCCCGGTTACCGCCCTCATCCATTTCTCCCTGGTGCTGCAGCTTACGGCAACGCCGACCGCGAGCGCCGGCAGCCTCATCGGCCTCGACGCCCTTGGCCGTTTCATCCTCTTTGTGGTCAGCCTGCTCTACGCCGCCTGTTCCTTCTACGCTCTGGGTTATTTCCGCTGCCATGCCGACTGGGAAAACCGCATCTTCATCACCGCCCTGCTCACCTTCCCGGGCGCCATGACCATCGCTGCCGCGGCCCAACACCTCGGCCTGTTGTGGGTGGCGGTGGAGGCCACCACCCTGTTGAGCGCGCCGATGATCTACTACAACCGCAACCGTTTTTCCATCGAGGCTACCTGGAAATACCTGCTGCTCTGCTCGGTTGGCATTGCCCTGGCCATGCTCGGTATCCTCTTCGTTGGCTACGCCGGCCTGCACGGCGGCGGCGAGCAGGAACTGCTGCTCGACCGGATGCTGGCCAGCGCCCCGCTTTACTCCAAGCCCTGGCTGCGCGCCGGCTTCGTCTTTCTGCTGGTGGGCTTCGGCACCAAGATGGGCCTGGCGCCGCTGCACACCTGGAAACCGGATGCCTACGGCGAGGCGCCGGGCCTGGTGGGCGGGCTTTTGGCCGGCGGGCTCACCAGTGTGGCCTTTCTCGCCATCCTGCGCTCCGTACAGATCATGATCGCGGCCGGCGAACAGGCGCTGGTCCGGCAGATGCTGCTCGCCCTCGGCGTCCTGTCGCTCGTTTTCGCCGCCATTTTCGTGATCCGCCAGCGGGACATCAAACGGATGCTCGCTTACTCCAGCGTCGAACACATGGGCATCCTGGTCATCGGCGTGGCGGTGGGCGGGGTCGCCACCTACGGCGCCATGTTCCATGTACTCAACAACGCCCTGACCAAAGGGGTGCTCTTCATGACCGCCGGCAACATCCACCGCTATTACGGCAGCAAGCGGATGTGCGAAACCCAGGGGGCGCTCACGGTGCTTCCCTATTCGGCAAGCCTCTTCCTGGCCGGCTTTCTCGCCATCACCGGTTCACCGCCCTTTGCGCCCTTCATGAGCGAGTTCACCATCCTCCGCGGCATGTTCGCCGGCGGCCACCTCGCCTTGAGCGCGGTGTTCATCGGCCTCCTGGTGGTGATCTTCATCGGCATGGGCGGCACCGTGCTGCCGGTGGCCATGGGCCCCCACATGGAGGAGGCGGAGGAGGCCACCGACTACCGGGAAACGCCCCTCACCGTCGCCAGCCCGCTGCTCCTGCTGGCCGCGGTCCTCTGCCTCGGCATCTACCTGCCCGAACCGCTCAGGCTCATGTTCACCGAAGCGGCCAAACTCGTTGAGGTGGCCCCGTGAAGACCACGATTGATCTCGTCAACGGCGGCCGGTTGCCGCTGGCTGCCATCCCGGTGCTGCCGTTTCCGGAGTTTGCCAGCGGCGTCATCGATCTCATGCGCCACAGCGCCACCCCCATCGCTTATTTCGCCGACCAGGCTGAGCCGGATGGTGCGCCGGAGCTCTTCGCCGTGCTCACTGCTGCGGAGCCCGGCACCTTCACCGTTCTCCGCAGCCGGCTCGAGGCCGGCTTCAACGCTCTCACTCCGCGCGTATCGCAATTCCATCTCTTTGAACGGGAGATCGCGGAACAGTACGGCATCGCGTTCAACGACCACCCATGGATGAAGCCGGTGCGCTTCCATCAGGTATGGCAGGGCGGCAAGGATGCCTGGGGCCGTGACCCCGCCCGCCACCCCCAGCCCGGGGTGATGGATTTCTTCCGGGTCGAGGGCGAGGAAGTCCACGAGGTCGGCGTGGGTCCGGTCCATGCCGGCATCATCGAACCGGGCCATTTCCGCTTCCAGTGCTTCGGCGAAAAGGTGCTCCACCTCGAAATCTCGCTGGGCTATCAGCACCGCGGCATCGAACGCCTGCTTTTGGGCGGACCCTGGCCGCAGACCCCGAGCCATATCGAAACCATGGCCGGCGACACCACCATCGGCCACATGACCGCCTACAGCCTGGTGCTGGAGGCCCTGAGCGGCACCACGGCGCCGCCTCGCGCTCAGGCCCTGCGCGCCATTGCCCTGGAACTCGAACGGCTGGCCAACCATGTCGGCGACATCGGGGCCCTGGCCGGCGATGTCGGCTTTCTGCCCACGGCCTCTTACTGCGGCCGGTTGCGCGGCGACTATCTCAACATGACCGCGGCCCTCTGCGGCAGCCGGTTCGGCCGCGGCATGGTACGGCCGGGCGGCGTGCTCTTCGATGCCGAGCCCGCCCGCCAGCAACGGTTGCTGCACACCCTGGCGGACGTCGTGCCCAACACCCGGGGAGCCCTCAGCCTCTTTTTCGAGGCGCCCTCGGTGCTCGGCCGACTCGAAGGGGTCGGCAAGGTGATGACCGACGATGCCTTGGGCTTGGGGCTGGTCGGCGTGGCGGCCCGGGCCTGCGGGCTCGACTGCGACACCAGGCGGCACTATCCCGTGAACCCATACAACGCGGAAAACGTGCCGGCCATCATCGAGGCAAACGGCGACGTCTTCTCCCGGGCCAGGGTCCGCCAGCGGGAAATCGAGCACGCCCTTACCTTTGTCCGCCAGGCCCTCGAAAACCTGCCCGAAGGGCCGATCACCGCGCCGCTCAATTCCTTGCCGGCCGACACCTTGGCCCTCGGCCTGGTCGAAGGCTGGCGCGGCCGGCTGGCCCACATCGCGCTGACCGACGGGCAGGGCCGCTTCCGGCGCTACAAGGTGGTCGATCCCTCCTTCTTCAACTGGAGCGGCCTGGCCATGGCGCTCCGCGACGAGCAGATTTCGGACTTTCCCTTGTGCAACAAGAGTTTCAACCTCTCTTATTGCGGGTTTGACCTGTAAGAGCGGGGCTACTACGAGGAAGATATGCTACGCATTCTCTACGAACGTTTTCAGCAGGGCTACCGCACCGGACCCTTTCCCCGGCAGGAGCCGCAACTTCCCGACCGCTTCCGGGGCCTGCCGCGGCTGCACCCGGACCAATGCGCCCCCGGCTGCCGCGACTGCGCCGAACGCTGCCCCTTCGGCGCCATCCGCCGGGAGAATGGCAAAATTGCTCTCGATCTGGGCCGCTGCCTCTTCTGCGCCGATTGCCCGGCCTGCCCGCACGGCGGCCTGGAATTTTCCACCGACTACCGCTTGGCGGTCCGCCGCCGTCAGGAGCTGACCATCACCGCCGACCGCGGGCCCGAACTTGCCGCCCCGCTCGACCAGCCGCTCAAAAAATTGTTCGGCCGCTCGTTCAAGCTCCGCCAGGTCTCGGCCGGCGGCTGCAACGCCTGCGAGGCCGATGTCAACGTGCTCGGTACCCTGGTCTTCGACCTGGGCCGCTTCGGCATCCAGTTCGTGGCCTCGCCGCGCCACGCCGACGGCATCCTGGTCACCGGCCCGGTCCCCGAGAACATGCGGGAGGCCCTGCTCGCCACCTACGCGGCAGTGCCGGAGCCGAAGGTAGTGATCGCCACCGGCGCCTGCGCCATAGGCGGCGGCCCCTTTATCGATGCGCCGGAGGTTCATAACGGGGTGGGCAATATCCTGCCGGTGGATCTCTTTATCCCCGGCTGTCCGCCCCACCCGTACACCATCCTGGACGGCCTGCTGCGGCTGCTCGGCAGACGAGAGGTGGCGCGCTGACGGACCGGCCGATCCGCCCCAGGTGAATCGGCACGGGAAAAGAAAGAAGGAGACCGCATGACCCTCTTTGTTACGGCTATCTGCCTCATCCTTGTTTCTGCTTTGTTGGCCCCGCTCACCCGGAAGGGCTCCGCCTTCTGGGACCGCTGTTCCCTGGCCTGCGGCCTGGGCGGCACCCTGCTCGGCATGGGCGCAACACTCCTGGCCCTCAACCAACCCGGGAGCGCGGTGCTGACCCTGCCGTGGTCCGGGGTCGGCGGCCTCTTTGTCCTCCGGCTCGATGGCCTGGCCGCCATCTTCCTGCTCCCGGCCTTCCTGATCTGCGGCGTCGGCCTCCTTTACGGCAGCGGCTACTGGCCGATGCAGGCCAAGCCGGCCAGCAGCGCCTGGCTCCGCTTTTTCTACCCCCTGCTCGGCGCGGCCATCGCCATTGTGCTCACCGCCGGCAACGGCCTCGTCTTTCTCTTTGCCTGGGAGATCATGGCGCTCTCGGGCTACTTCCTCGTGGCCACCGAACGCGAACAGGATGAGGTCTACCAGGCCGGGTTCCTCTATATCGCCGCCACCCATACCGCGACCCTGGCCCTCTTCGCCCTCTTTGCCCTGCTGGGCGATCAGGCCGTATTCATTGCCCTGCCCGCGGCCGGCTCCCTCGATGGCGCCGCCCCGCTTGCCAGCGCCATCTTTCTGCTCGCCCTCTTCGGCTTCGGCTTCAAGGCCGGGGTCATGCCGCTCCACATCTGGCTGCCCAAGGCCCATGCCGCCGCGCCCAGCCATGTCTCCGCCCTGCTCTCCGGGGTGATGATCAAGATGGGCATCTATGGGCTCATCCGGACCACCAGCCTCTTTGCCGCCATCCCTGCTTGGTGGGGCTGGACGATCCTGGCGCTGGGAGTGCTTTCGAGCATCTTGGGCGTGGTCTTCGCCATTGCCCAGCACGACATCAAGCGGCTGCTCGCCTACCACAGCGTCGAGAATATCGGCATCATCCTGCTCGGGCTCGGCCTTGCCCTGTTGGGCCGGAGCTACGGCATAGAGGCGATGGTCACTCTCGGCCTGGCCGGCGCCCTTCTCCATGTCATCAACCACGGCCTCTTCAAGGCACTGCTCTTCTTGAGCGCCGGCTCGGTGATCCACGCCACCGGCACCCGGGAACTGAACCGCTATGGCGGCCTCCTCCGGACCATGCCGCTGACCGGCCTCTTCTTTCTCGGCGGCGCCATCGCCATCTGCGGCCTGCCGCCCTTGAACGGCTTTGTCAGCGAATGGCTCATCTACCTCGGACTATTCCAGGGAAGCCAGCCGCTGGCCGCCAACCTGCTGCCCGCCTTGCTAGCCGCGCCGGCCCTGGCCCTGACCGGCGGCCTGGCGCTCCTCTGCTTCGCCAAGGTCTTTGGCCTGGCCTTTCTCGGTACGCCACGCAGCGAGGCCATGGCAACGCACGAGGCCCCGCGGAGCATGCTCATCGGCATGGGGACTCTGCTGGCCGCCTGCCTGGCCATCGGCCTGCTGCCCAAGGCCTTCTTCCCCCTGCTGCACAGTGCGACCCTTGCCTGGCTGCCGGCCGCGCCCGCGCCCGCTGCGGCCCTGGCTGCCCTGGCCCCGGCCGGTTCCATCAGCCTTGCCGCCCTGCTGTTCATCATTCTTCTGGGCCTCTTCGCCGGCAACCGCCGCCAACGCCGGGAGACTCCGAGGGTGCCGACCTGGGGCTGCGCCTATGCCCGCCCCCTGCCCCGGGCCCAGTACACCGCCTCCTCCTTTGCCGAGTTGATCACCGGGCTCTTCGGCTGGTTTCTCCGCAGCCGGACCGACGAGGTAAAACCCAAGGGCTGTTTTCCCAGCCCCGCACACCTTGAAACCCGCACCCCGGACCTGATCCTCGATTTGGGCGTCACCCCGCTCTGCGCGCTCCTTGCCGCCGGCGCCTCCTGGCTCCGCCACCGGCTCCAGCATGGCATTGTCGGCCTTTATCTGCTCTATCCCGCCCTTACCCTCTGCATCCTGCTCATCCTCGCCGCCTGAAAAAAGTGGCCCCCACCCTCAATTCCCATTGACAAGCCCTGCGGCTTCACGTATTAGCGTGGGGTAGGGGAGTTGAAAACGGGGAGAGGGGCCGCCTGAGCGCCTTTCGCCCGGATCGGGATGACAAAATTGTCCAACCATATCATCCCGCCCCGAGGCAGCCATAGCTGAGAGGCATCAGGATGCTCACCGTCAATACCTATCTGGCTCCGTCGCCCGTACACGGGATTGGCCTGTTTGCGGCGGAATCCATCCCGGCGGGTACCGTTGTCTGGAAGTTCAACCGTCACATCGACAAGACCTTCAGCAAGAAGGTCTTCCTTGCCATCTGCCAGGGCGTGGACCAGTGCTCGCTGCGCCACCTGCTGAACTCTTCCTACCGGCGCGGCGGCCGGTATTTTTACCTGACCGACAATGCCCGTTTCATCAATCATTCCGCAGACCATGACAACATCGTCTTCAGCAATGACTATACGGAAATCGCGGCCCGCGAGATCATGCCCCATGAAGAGCTGCTGGAAAACTACCTCCATGCCTACGACACCAGCGACTTTTTCTTCCAGGAAATGATCAATCCCGACCCGTACGTTTATCTTAACGCCCTGAGCCTGCCGCGCTACCGCCATGCTTAAGATCAACACCTACCTCGACCGCTCCGCCACCCACGGGATCGGCATCTTCGCGGCGGAAGACATCCCGGAGGGCACCCTGGTCTGGGAATACAATCCGCAAGTCGATCTGACCTACACCCCGGATCAGTGGCGCTCGCTGCAGGAGGCGGTGGCACCGCCCTGCTTTACCGCGCTGGAGCGTTACAGCTATAAGGAAAACGATCGCTATCATCTGTGCATCGACAACGCACAGTTCATGAACCACAGCGATTCAGGATATAATGTCGTGAACACCCCGCACAACACCATGCTGGCCCGTTGCGATATCCGCCGGGGCGAAGAGTTGCTCTGCAACTACTTCCAGTACAGTGATGCCGACGATGTCCACGCCGAAAGGCTTGCCGGATCGGAACCAACCGCGCCGGCAGGAAAATCATGCGCAGCGGGCTCCCGGTAGGGGCCTCCGCATTAACCATCCACACATGTAGGGGAGGAAGTAATGAACAAGGGTGATCTGGTTACCGCCATGGCACAAGCCGCGAAGATCAACAAGACCGCTGCCGAGAAGACGCTGAACGGCATGATCGCCGCCGTTACCGGCGCGCTCAAGAAGGGTGATTCCGTGACCCTGGTCGGCTTCGGCACCTTCTCGACCAGCAAACGGGCTGCCCGTCAGGGCATGAATCCGCGGACCAAGAAGAAGATGACCATCCCGGCAAAGAAGGTCGCCAAATTCAAGGCCGGCAAGAAGCTGAACACCTCCGTGGCATAAGCCCGGATCGGGTGGAGCGACAGACTCCGCCCACCAGCGGCTTATCGAGAACCCGGCAGAAAATTTTTCCGCTGCCGGGTTCTTCCTTTTTCTGCCACCGAACACCGCTCGCGGCCCCCACGGCACGAATCCGGTTGCCCCGACCCTTGATACCTGCTATTGCATAGCGATGATCGAGACCTGCGACACCATACTGCGGGAAGGACTCGCCCGCATGCATCTCGCCCTCGACGGCGGCGGCGTGACCGGCCTCTGCCGCTATCAGGCGGAACTGGCCAAATGGAGCCGGAAGATGAACCTCATTGCCAGGGCGCCGCTCCGTGAGGTGGTCGAGACCCACTTCCTCGACTCCCTCACCCTGCTGCCGGTGCTGGACGAATTGCCGGCCGCAGGCCCCCTGCTCGACATCGGCACCGGTGCCGGATTCCCGGGGCTGGCGCTCAAGATCGCCCGTCCGGGCCTCGCCGTCACCCTGGTCGAGCCGCGGCAAAAACGGGTCTCCTTCCTGCGCCATGTGATCCGCACCCTGCAACTCGCCGGCGTCGAGGTAATCGAGGAACGGATCGAGCCTGGTCAGAACACCCTCCGGGGAGAAGTCCGCAGTTTTCCGATCATCACCAGCCGCGCCTTCACCGCCATTGCCCCCTTTCTCGACTGCTGCACCGCCTTGAGCCCGCCGGGCGGGGCGGTGATCTGCATGAAAGGGCGCCGGGCGCCGGAAGAAATCGCGGAGTGGCAGGCGTTGTCGCCAGGCAGCCCCTACACCCTCGCCAGGACCTTCACGACCGCCTTGCCTTTCTCCGGCATCCCGCGGCAACTTCTGCGCTTCACCAAAACCGGATGACACCCGCCATGCCCCGCCGCACCCCGGCCCTGATGTTCCAGGGCACCAGTTCCAATGCCGGCAAGTCGGTGCTCACCGCCGCCTTGTGCCGCATTCTGCTCCAGGACGGCTTTAAAGTCGCGCCCTTCAAGGCGCAGAATATGTCGCTCAACTCCTTTGTCACCCGCGACGGCAGGGAGATGGGCCGGGCCCAGGTGGTGCAGGCCCAAGCCGCCCGCCTCGACCCGGACGTGCGCATGAACCCGATCCTGCTCAAGCCGTCGAGTGATGTCGGCAGCCAGGTCATCGTCATGGGGCGGCCGGTGGGCAACATGAGCGTCACCGAATACGTGGCCTACAAACCGCGGGCCTTTGCCGCGGCCACCGCGGCCTACGACGAACTCGCCGCCGAATGCGACGTCATGGTGCTCGAAGGGGCCGGCAGCCCGGCCGAGGTGAACCTCAAGGCGCACGACATCGTCAACATGGCCATGGCCCGCCACGCCGGCGCCCACGTGCTGCTGGTGGGCGACATCGACCGGGGCGGGGTCTTCGCCTCCTTTGTCGGCACCATGGAAATTCTCGACCCGGCGGAACGGGACCTGGTGGCCGGTTATGTGGTCAACCGCTTCCGCGGCCAGAAGTCGCTGCTCGACGATGCCCTGACCTATATGCTGCGCAAGACCGGCAAGCCGGTGCTGGGGGTGATCGACAACCTGGCCGATCTCGGGCTGCCGGAGGAGGACTCGGTGAGCTTCAAGGCCGGCCTCTACGAACAGCCGAAACCGGCCGGCGACCATGTCACCATCGCCCTCGTCGATCTGCCCCATATCTCGAATTTCACCGACCTCGAACCCTTCCTCGCCGAACCGGATGCGCATCTGATGATGCTGCGCAAGCCGGCTGATCTCGCCGGCCAACGGGTTGACGCCGTCATCCTGCCGGGCAGCAAGAACGTGATGAGCGATTTCGCCTGGCTTGTGCAATCGGGGTTGGCTGCCCGCATCCTGGAACTCGCCGCCGACGCGAGCATCGAGATCATCGGCATCTGTGGCGGCTTCCAGATGCTGGGCACGAGTATCCGCGACCCCCACCGGATCGAATCAGAGAGCGGGGCAACCCTGGCGGGGTTGGGACTGCTGCCCATCGACACCGTGCTGGAACCGGACAAGACCCTGACCCGTCAGACCGGCACCCACCGCGCCTCGGGCCTTACGGTGCATGGCTACGAGATCCACCACGGCCAGAGTCGCACCGAGGAAGCCCGGCCGTGCATCACCCTGGCCGACACCAGCGCGGCAGGCCATGCCACGGCTGACGGCCGCATCTGGGGCAGCTATCTCCACGGCCTTTTCGATGCCGATCCCTTCCGCCGCTGGTTCATCGACCAATTACGGGAACGCCGGGGGCTGGCGCCAGTGGGCCGGATCCTGGCCCCTTACGACCTTGAGGTCGCCTTCGACCGCCTGGCCGACACCGTGCGCCGCCAGCTCGACCTGGCCGCCATCCACCGGCTGCTTAGCCTCTGATGCGGCTCGAACACCAGATCATCGCCGCCATTGCGCTCGACCTGCTGCTGGGCGACCCGCGATGGCTGCCGCATCCGGTGCGGGGCATCGGCTGGCTCACCGCCCGGCTCGAAGGGATCAGCCGCGCCCTGTTACCCGCCAAGGCGGCGGGAATTACCACCGTCCTCCTCACCCTGACGGTCACCGGCCTGGTTACCTGGGGCATGCTGCACGGCGCCACCGCCATCCATCCCGCCTTCGGCACTGCCGTGTCGATCCTGCTGCTCTATACCAGCCTCGCGGTGCGGGACCTGCTGGCCCACGCAACCCGGGTCTTTCAGGCGCTACGGCATGACGATCTGACCACAGCCCGGGAACAGGTGGCTTTCATGGTCAGCCGCGATACCAGCCACCTCGATGCGCAGGGAGTAAGCCGTGCCACTGTGGAAAGCATCGCCGAAAATCTGGTGGACGGCATCACCGCCCCGCTCTTCTTCGCCTTCCTCGGCGGACCAATCGGGATGACGCTCTACAAGGCAGCAAGCACCATGGACTCGATGTTCGGCTATAAGAATGAAAGGTATCGGGAGTTCGGCTGGGGTGCAGCCCGGCTCGACGATCTGCTGAATTTCTTGCCGGCACGGCTCACCGGCTGCCTCATCCCGCTGGCAGCGTTGCTGCTTGGACTGGACTGGCGCAACTCCTGGCGCATTTTCCGGCGCGACCGTTTGAACCACGCCAGCCCCAACTCCGGCCATTCGGAAGCCGCCGTGGCTGGTGCGCTCACGATCCGACTGGGCGGGACGAACATCTACTTCGGCCAAACGCTCCACAAACCGACCATCGGCGAGGCGCACCGCACCATCGAACCGCAGGACATCCGCCGCACCAATCGCCTGATCCTTCTTGCCGCCGCCCTGACCCTCGTGGTTCTGCTCCTTCTGCGCCAAGCGTTCCCCGCCTCTTGACCATCCGGCTGGAAATCAGGGCGATTCAGCGAACCGGCAGCGCCTCGATTTCCTCCAGCGTCTTGCGGGACTGTTCGGCAAACGCCCCGCCCAGGGCCACGGCCCGCCGGGCCGCCGCCAGAGCCTCTTCCCGCCGCCCCAACCGGGCAAGCACATGGGCCAGGTTATTGAAGGCTGCCGCGTTTTCCGGCTGGCGCACAGTGGCCTGGCGAAAGGCATCCGCCGCCCCGGCAAAATCCTGCTGCTGATAGCGACTGTTGCCAAGCCCCATCCAGGCAGCGTAACTTCCCGGCCATGGCCCGAGGGCGGCGGCAAAACCCTGCTCCGCGGCCTGCCATTGCTCCGCCCTCTCCAGGCCCGCAACGGCAGCCAGCCAAGGTTCCTCGGCCACCGTGACCGGCAAACGGGAAGGCGGCAGCACCAGAAGCCCCCAGTAGTCACCGCGTTGCCAGATATTCATAAAGGTCCGCGAACTTAAATGCTCGTTGGCGGTGCGACCGGAGTGGAGAATCACCTCGCCTCGCTCCTGGTCATAGCCAACCACCACGGCATAATGCCATTTCGGATACCAGAAGAAACCGAGATTGACCAGGACAATGACCGGATGGCCGGCCGCGACCTCGGCCAGCAAGGCCTCACTGCCGGCCAGGGGATAGGCCACCCGGCCATGCCGCCGGACAGCGCCGATCAGGGCGCTCTGCAGGCTGCCTTGCAAACCGGGAGTGAAGACCTCGGGGTTGAGCGCCGCCGGCTGTATGGCAACCCCGCTCCAGTTGAGCACCATGGCCAGGGACGCGGGGCCGCACTGCAACTCATCCTGGGGGAAGAAAGGCACCCCCTCGACCCGTGCCGCTGCCGGGCCGGCCGGCGACTGGGGCAGCCGGCCCCCGGGCAACAGGCCGCAACCGGCCAATAGCCCGAGCAGCACAAAAAAAAGCAGGCCGGCAATGGTGCGACTGCCGGCCTGCATGTTGCGCTGTTGTTGCTTCCGGTTAGCGCTGGCGGACAAAACTAAAGACATTGGTAAGGCCCGCGATGTCGGTGATCAGCAGCACAAGGAAAATGAGAACTATCGCGCCGATAACCGCGCCGAGTCCGTCACCGCCGGCCGGCAGTTGGTCCATGGCCTGGGCCACCTTGGCCAGCTCGGCCTCGGAAAGGCTGGCGACCCGCTTCCGCGCCTCTGACACATCAACCCCTTGCGCCACCATCGCCTGTTGCACATCCTCGCGGTCAAGGAATGCCATAACCTTGCCCCGGTTTCCCTCCGCCGCCTTGACCGTCATCACGGCATCGGTGCCGATCAGTTGCGCCTGCGCCATCGTCGGGGCGGAAAAATCGAACAACAGGAAACCGAGAATCACCAAACAACTCATGGGTTTGATAACTTTGCGCAGCATCTTTTCCCCTCCTTCATTTTAAAATTTAACATACGCGGTGAAACCCGAACGTCGCGGTCAACACCGGCCTCGATTTTCAGGCCGTTTTCAAAGGTGAGACAAGGAGTCTGCCAAATAGTTCCCTCCCTTTTGGGATAAATTATATAATGCCCAACCCGAACAAAGCAAACGGCTTTTGCCGCCATCACCGCAGGCGCAAAGGGTCCTTCCCGCAAAACCACTTATAATTCAAACGGTTATTCTTTATTTCCCCCTTGACATCTCATTTTACCCCGCGCTAACGTGGTACCAAGCGTCATCGGCACCAAAGGGCTTACGGCCAGCAGCAACGGCACCAGTCCTGGCGTGTTTTTTTTCCGCATCTTTCCTACCTAAATATGAGGGGAATTATGATCGCACTCAACGTCAACAACAAAGTCTTCGAGCTGGATGTCGCGCCCGATACCCCGCTCCTGTGGGTATTGCGCGACCAGCTCCAGCTCACCGGCACCAAATACAGTTGCGGCATCGGCGAATGCGGGACCTGCACCGTGCACATCGACGGCGAGGCGGTGCGCTCCTGCCAGGTGCCGGTGCAGGAGGTGGCGAACAGAAAGATCACCACCATCGAGGGATTGCCGGCCAACCATCCGGTCAAGGCCGCCTGGGTGGCCGAAGAGGTGCCCCAGTGCGGCTACTGCCAGCCCGGCCAGATCATGCAGGCCGCCGCCTTTCTGGCCAAGTTCCCGGAACCGAGCGATGCCGACATCGACAAGGAGATGACCGGCATCTGCCGCTGCGGCACCTATCCCCGCATCCGGAGCGCCATCCACCGCGCTGCCAAGACCGCGGCTAAGTCCGCCCCGGCACCGGCCCCCGCGGCCGCGGCCGCTCCCGCAACCGCCCCCACCCCAACCGCTGCCACAGGAGGGAAGCAATGAGCCAAATCTTCAATTGCAGCCGCCGCGACTTCTGTAAAAACGGGGCGCTTCTCGGCACCAGCCTGGTGCTCGGCTTCTATCTACCCGGCTGCCAGAAAAAAGAGATCATTCCCCCGGCCAGCGGGCCGTTCAAGGCCAATGCCTTCATCCAGATCGCGCCGGACGAATCCATTACCTTCTTCATCAACAAATCGGAGATGGGCCAGGGGGTCTACACCTCGCTGCCCATGCTGATCGCCGAGGAACTGGAGGTGGAGTGGCAGAAGATCAAGGTCGAGGCCGCCCCGGTGGCGCCGGAATACAACCATACCCAGTGGGGCAACTTGCAGGGTACCGGCGGCAGCACCAGCATCCGCTCGACCTGGGATCAGCTGCGTTCCGCCGGCGCCGCCGGCCGCACCATGCTGATCCAGGCCGCCGCCCAGATCTGGGAGGTGCCACCTGACCAGTGCAAGGCTGAGGCCGGCAAAGTCATCCACCCCAAGGGCGAAAAAACCCTCTCCTATGGCACCCTGGTCGGCGCGGCCGCCAAGCTGCAGCCGCCCAAGCAGGTGCCGCTCAAACCGGCCACCGCCTTCAAGATCATCGGCAAGCCGCGGCCCCGCCTCGACAGCGCGGCCAAGGTGAACGGCACCGCCGAGTTCGGCATCGACGTCAAGCGGCCCAACCTGCTTACCGCGGTCATTGCCCGGCCACCGGTCTTTGGCGCCAAACTCAAGGACTTCAACGCCGAGGCGACCAAGGTGGTACCCGGTGTTAAGGAAGTAGTCCCGGTGGATACCGGCGTGGCAGTGGTGGCGGAGAATTTCTGGGCCGCGATAAAAGGCCGTGACGCCCTCAAGGTGATGTGGGACCAAGGGCCGCTTGCCAGACTCGACAGCATCGCCCAGGGCAAGGAATACCAGGCCCTGGCGCAAAAACCGGGGCTGGTTGCCACCAGCCGGGGGGATGCGGCCGCGACGCTTGCCGCGGCGGCCAAGAAGATCGAGGCGGTCTATGAAGTGCCCTACCTCGCGCACGCGCCGATGGAACCATTGAACTGCGTGGCCGACGTCCGCGCCGACAGTTGCGAGATCTGGGTCGGCACCCAGATGCAGACCCTCGACCGCAACGCCGCGGCCGAGGTGACCGGCCTCGCGCCGGAGAAGATCAAACTGCACACCACCTTCCTCGGCGGCGGCTTCGGCCGCCGGGCCGTGGGCGACAGCCATTTCGTCCGCGAGGCGGTGCAGGTCTCCAAAGCGATGCAGGCGCCGGTCAAGGTAATATGGACGCGGGAAGACGATATCCGCGGCGGTTACTACCGGCCCCGCGCCTACCATACGGTCCGCGTCGCGCTGGACGAAGGCAATCTGCCGGCCGCCTGGCAACAGCGCATCGTCTGCCAGTCCATCGTCAAGGGTACCCCCTTCGAGGAGGGGCTGATGAAGGAGGGCATCGACCAGACGGCGGTGGAGGGGGTCGCCGATCTCAGCTACGCGGTGCCCAACCTGCAGGTCGAATACCAGATGGCGCCGGCCGTGGTGCCGGTGTTGTGGTGGCGCTCGGTGGGCCACTCCTTCACCGCCTTTGTCAAGGAATGCTTCATCGACGAACTGGCGCATGCCGCCGGCCAGGATCCGCTCGACTACCGCAAGCAGCTTTTGAGCGAGCACCCGCGCCAGATCGCGCTCCTCGACCTGCTCGCCCAAAAGGCGGGCTGGGGTAAACCCGAGAAGGGTACGGCCCAAGGTATCGCCATCCATGAATCATTCGGCTCCATCGTGGCCCAGGTCGCCGAGGTGATGGTGGAGAACAACAAGATTCGGGTGCCGCGGGTGGTCTGCGCGGTGGACTGCGGCCAGACGGTCAACCCGGACACCATCGCGGCCCAGATGCAGTCGGCCATCTACTTCGGCATGGCGGCGGCGCTCCACGACACCATCACCTTCAAGAACGGCCGGGTGGAGCAGAGCAATTTCCACGACTACCCCATGCCCCGCCTGGCCGAGATGCCGGCAGTGGAGGTGCACATCATGCCGAGCAAAGAAAAACCCGGCGGCATCGGCGAGCCCGGCGTGCCGCCCATTGCGCCGGCCATTGCCAACGCGGTCTTCGCCGCCACCAAGGTGCGCCTGCGGACCATGCCGCTGAACCTGGCGGCGCCGCAGCCCGCGCCCAAAGCCCGGGCTGCCAGGAAGCCGGCCGGCAAGAAAAACAAAAAAAAGAAATAGGCCGCAGGAATGGATGAACTGGCGTTATATGAAGAGATCGTCCGGCTCAAAAAAACGCGACGGCCGGCGGTGCTCGCCACGGTGATCGAAACCAACGGCTCTTCACCCCGCAAGGCCGGCGCCAAGATGCTGGTCTACGCCGATGGTGCCATCAGCGGCACCATCGGCGGGGGCAAGATCGAGGCCGACACCATCATCGCCGCCGGCGAGGCCCTGCGGGACCATGCCCCCCGCACCCTTTCCTTCAGCCTCACCGAAGCACACGGCAGCGTCTGCGGCGGCGAGGTGACGGTCTATCTCGAACCCCTGATTGCCGCGCCGCAGTGCGTGATCATCGGTGACGGCCACGTGGGCCGGGCCGTGGCCGAAGCGGCCGGCCGGGCCGGCTTTCTCGTGAGTCTCCTCGACGAGGCCGACAACCGGGCGGAACTCGTCCGCCGTGCCGATTCCCACACCTATTTCTTCATCTGCACCAGCGACCATCAGCAGGATTTCCTCGCCGTCCAGGCCGTCCTGCCTACTCCGGCTCGCCACATCGCGGTGCTGGGCAGCACCCGCAAGCGCAAGGCCATGGAGGAATTTTTACAACGGGCGGGATTCCAGCCGCCGGAAATCGAGCGGGTCATCTCCCCGGCCGGTCTCGACATCCAAGCGGAAACCCCGGAGGAGATCGCGGTCAGCGTGGTGGCCCAGATGATCCAAATTCGTAGAAACAATGCAGACGCACATCGCAGCGCTGTTGCTTGCCGCCGGCCGCTCAAGGCGCATGGGCACCAGCAAGCAATTGCTGCCGCTGGCTGACAAGCCGGTTATCCACCTCTGCCTCGCCACCCTGCTCGCCACGCCGGCGCGGCCCCTCGTGGTCGTGCTCGGCCCCGGCGGCGAGGCGGTGCAGGAGGCCATCGCCCCCTTTCCCGTCACCATTGCCTGGAACCGCGACCCGGAGACCGACATGGCCGGTTCGGTGCGCGCCGGGCTGGCGCTGCTGCCGGAGGAGTGCACCGGGGTTTTGATCCAGCTGGTCGATCACCCGCTGGTGACGATTGCCACGGCGCAGGCCATTTGCGCCGCCCACGTGGCCACGCCCCAGGCGATCATCATCCCCACCTGCAACGGCCGACAGGGCCACCCCACCCTCTTTCCAAAATCAATACTGGATGAACTGGCGCCCGAGGCCATCCTGCGCGATCTGGTCAGAAAAGACCCCACACGGGTGATCCGGCTACCGGTCAACGACGAAGGCATCTTCCTCGACATGGACACCCCGGCCGACTACGAGACATTGCGCCAGCGGGTATCGTAGCCTCTTGCTCGCGAAAGGCTTTATTCCACCGCGAGATTACGCTATATACAAGGTTAGGAGATAGTGCAGAACATGGCGATCAGGAGGAATCGATGGGCGAGCTGGATAAACAACTCATACACGAATTGAGAAGCAGACTGCCCGAGGAAGTCCGGCGTCACATCACAAAGCTGATCCTGTTCGGTTCACGGGCACGTGGCGATGCCGCAGCCGATTCCGACCTCGACCTGGTTGCCCTGGTGGACGAAAAAACACCGGCCCTGGAAGACGCGATTGACGAAGTTGCCTATCGCGTCATGTGGGACCATGATTTCCGGCCGGTGATCTCGCTCAAGATTTTCACCGAAGCACAGTTCCGACTCGCTGCGACAAAGGGATATTCCTTTTACCGGAACGTAGAACGGGAAGGCGTCGAGGTATGAACGAGGAGGTGCGGGGATATCTCGACAAGACTGACCACGCCTTGGCCGAAAAAATGAAAAAATGGGGACGCTCTTAAGAAATTAAGAAATTTAATCCTTCAGCTTGTACTTATTGATCCACGCAAGGGCTTCGCCTCGCCTGACGGCATAGCTGATGCCCGGAATGCTTATGGCAAAGGCGCGCGCCAGGTCGGCCAGCGACATGCCCAGTTCCCTGGCGGCCCAGAAACAAACGAGACTTCTTGCCTTGGACTTGACACTCCGGCGGCCGGGGGAAAAGATTTCAGCCGCCTCGATTCCCAATAGCGATGCTGCCCTCCCGGCGATTTTTTGCAAATCGTAACCAGAGGCCTTCAAGGTATATTGCCGGGTCAAGGCCTCACCCGCTTCGGACAAAATCGTCTCGACAAAATCCGACTCACCCAGGATACGTTCATCGCTCATCCCGTGGTCCCGCCCCAACCGCTTTACTTCCGCCCAGCCCCCGAGGCTGCGAATCAAGCCGCCTCCAACCAGGTCGTTGCGATGCCCCTGCTGAAGGCCTTCTTCCATGTAAGCTTGATAAGCCTGCCTGGCGGTGGAAGTCCTCTTGCCGAAAAAGGCCAGGACATGTTCCGCGTCCTGCCACTCCACCTCGGCAGCGCCGGCAAGCGCGCCATGGCCGCAATAACGGTACCGCTGCAATCCGGCAAGGTCAGTTACCAGACCGGCCCGAACAGGATTCAGATGAATGTAGCGCACAAGCTCCTTGAGATAAACCTCTTCCTGGCAGACGATCGATTTGAAGCGATTCTGAAAAAGCTGTCCGTGTCGGCCGTGGCGTCGGTTGAAACCGACGACATAGCCGGTCAGCAACCTGCGCATCAGGTTGGACAGCGGGATACTGCCGGTTCTGAAAAGGAAGTGGGCGTGATTGGATAAAAAAGCCCAGCCATAGCAGGCAGTGCGGGTTTCCGGAAGCAATTTCCCCAGGCGCTGCAGAAAATCCTCCCGGTCTTTCCTGGTGCGAAATATGTTCCGGCGCTCTATCCCCCGGATCATCACGTGATGGAATACTCCGGGCGCGTCAAGTCGTGCAGTTCGAGGCATAAATCGAAGCTATCTTCAGCAGAAATGATTGTCAACTTAATTTCTTAAGAGCGTCCCTATACTAGATTAAGAGCGTCCCTATACTAGAGACGCCCACCCCTCCATCGAGCGCCCCCTATTTCATCATGCACCACCACGTTAACGCTTGACGCTATTAACGTTTGTCGTTATTGTTTAAATATGATCCAGTCTTTCAAGGGCAGGGAGACACAAAAGATATTCAATGGCCGGTTCTCCTCCAGGCTTCCGCAGGGCATTCAACGCCTTGCCGCACGAAAGCTGGAAATGATCGATGGCGCCGGAGAACTTGACGACTTGAAATCACCACCAGGCAATCGTCTTGAGGCACTGCATGGCGACCGGGCTGGTCAGCACAGCATTCGCATCAACGGTCAGTGGCGTATCTGTTTTATCTGGCGCGACGGCAACGCCTTTGACGTGGAGATCGTGGACTACCATTAGGGAGAGTGCGTTATGAACAAAAGAGACTTCCCACCCATTCATCCCGGCGAAATCCTCAGAGAGGAATTTCTGGTGCCGCTGGGCATCAGTCAGTATCGGCTTGCCAAGGAAATTCATGTGCCGGCGCGGCGCATCAACGAAATCGTGCTGGAAAAACGCGGCATCTCGGCGGACACCGCGCTACGACTTGGCCGTTATTTCGGGACGACCGCCCAGTTCTGGATCAACCTGCAGGCCCGCTTCGACCTTGAAGTGGCGCGCGACGCCATCGAGGAGACCTTGGCGCAGGAGATCAAACCATTCACCAAGGCCGCCTGAGCGCCTCGCCTACTTCTTCTTCCCATGCGCCTCTAGTGCTTCCAGGTAGGGGCCAAAAAGATCCTCATAATCGCGCAGCCCTTTCTTGAGGATGATGGGCATCCGGGGCACCTGCTGATCGTTCACCACCAGATTGGCGCTGAAGGAGAGTGCTTCGAGATCATAGAGGGTGTGAAACTCCGGACCGATGAGCACATAATAGATGGAGCGGCGGGTCGCCATCGGCAGCTCGCACATATGGCGATGGAAGGCAGACTCCTTGAGTTTGCCCCCCTCAAAGCCCGCATGCAGCACCACGGCCGCGAAATTGACAAACCGCATGCGCTCCACCGCCTGCTCCACCGCCTGGGGGAACTCCGGCTGGTAGCCGAGGCTGCTGAAGGCCTCGGCGACAGTGGCCCGCGCCGGGCCGTCCGCCATGAGGATCATCACCAGCGGGACATCCTTCACCACTTCCTGGGCCTGATACTCGCCGGCGGCAAGCCAGCCCACCTCCGGCGGCTTGGGGGCGGCCGGCGGCGGCTTCAGCGGCTGGGGTGGCTTCTTGACCTCCTCGACCATCCTTTCGACCGGCTGATCCTCGGTACCGCTGTGCTCCGAATAGAGCACATTGCTCATCACCCCGCCCTCTTCGGCCGTGCCGTCCCGGCGCAGATTGATCGGCTGCCTGCAAAAGGGGCAGGCAATCTTCAGGGTCTTGCCTTCGGCCAGAGAGTCCACCGCCTTCTGCAGCTTCTCCTTCTGCGCCTCGTTCAGGTTCAACTCTTTCCGACAATGGGGGCAATGGGACAGCATGTGGTTCCTCCGTGTGACTGAGCCGCAGTCGAGTTAGAACCCCTTGCGTTTGCGGGGGTCTTCCTGTTCTTCCATGCCCAGGCCGGTAATCTGCGTGGTTTCCTCGCCGCGGGAGGCCTTGATCCGATCGAGCCCGCGGCTGATGCTGGTCCTGCGGGTACAGTAGCCAAGAGCCGTTTCCTCGGTGATGATCCCCTGCTCGAAGAGTTCGAGGATATGCTGGTCAAAGGTCTGCCAGCCCATGGCCTTGGCATCGGCGATGATGTCGTAGTAGGTCTTATCCTCGCTCTCGCCGTTCATGATGAGTTCCCGCACCCGCAGGTTCATGCCCATGATCTCGAAGGCCGCCACCCGGCCGCCGCCGATCTTGGGCAGCAACCGCTGGCAGATTACCCAGCGGATGGTGTCCACCAGGCGATTCCTGATCTGCGCCTGTTCCTCCTGCTCGAACATGCCGAGGATGCGGTTGATGGTCTGGCCGGCATCCACGGTATGGAGGGTGGAAAGCACCAGGTGGCCGGTTTCCGCGGCGGACATGCCGATCTCCATGGTCTCGCGGTCGCGCATCTCGCCCACCAGGATGATCTTCGGGGCCTGGCGCAGGGCAGCCCGGAGGCCCGCGGCAAAGGCGTCGAAGTCATTGCCCAGTTCGCGCTGGTTGAAGGTGGCGACCCGGTGCGGGTGGACGAACTCGATGGGGTCTTCCAGGGTGACGATATGCTCGGCCCGCTCGTTGTTCAATTTATCGAGCAGGGCGGCAAGGCTGGTGGTCTTACCGGAACCGGTGGCGCCGGTCACCAGGATGAAGCCGTTGCGTTCGCGGGTCATCTTGTTGAAGATCGGCGGCAGGTTCAACTGGCTGATGGTGGGGATCTTGGTGGGCAACTGGCGCAGCACGGTGGAGAGGTTGCCCTTCTGGGAAAAGACGTTGACGCGGAAGCGCGCCTTGTCACCCAGCCAGTAGGAAAGATCGCAGGAGCCGTGGGTCACCAGGTCGGTCAGCAGGCGCTGGTTGCCCCGGATGAGGTTCAGGGCGAAGACCTCGGTCTGGAAGGGAGTCAGCGCCGTCACTTCCGGTTCCACCTTCACCGGCACGAGCTGGCCGCCGGTTTCGACCTGCAACGGCCGGCCCACGGTGATGTTGAGGTCGGAGACGTTGCCGTAGGTCTCCAGCATCGCCGAGATCCAGTAATCCACTTCCGGTTGTTTCATGCGCCCCCTCCCTTGTCGCGCCAGCCGTTCGGCTCATTCCTCGCTGGCTACCACCCCAATCCTACCGAATTTTCGCCGGCCCTGACAACCCTTTCTTTTTGATCAGGAACACCAATTCCGCCGGATGTTTGGCCGCCCCGGCCGCGGTCTGGGCGTATGGCCCGGCGCCCCAGAAGAGATCCGCCCGGCCGGTGCCGACGATGGCCGAACCCCGATCATGATTCAGCACAAACCGCGAAAATGGCTCCCAACCGACAATCTCCCCTGCCGCGTTGACCCGCGGTTTGCGCGAATGCAACCAGCCCAAGGCGCCGGGCGGGAAACAGTTCTGGTCCAAGGCCAAGGAGCGGCCGGCGGTGAGCGGCACCCCGAAACACCCGCGCGGCCCGGCGTCGCTGTTGTCGCCCCAGCGGAAAAAAACGTAGGATTCGTTGGTGTGGAGGATGCGGTCGCGCTCGGTGGCCGGCACCTTGCCGAGATACCGGACGATGCGGGGCAGGTCCACCTCGGCACGGCGCAGGGCCCCTTCCTCGATGAGCACCTTGCCGATACTGCGATAGGGTCGGCCATTCTTGCCGGCAAACTGAACGCGGCGGATAGAGCCGTCCGGTAGCCGCACCTTGCCGGAACCCTGCACCTGGAGAATAAAGGGGGCCAGCGGGTCGGCAAGATAGACCAGTTCCCGCCCTGCCAGCCGTTTCTCGTTTTCGATCTCGGCCCGGCTCCAGTAGGGGACAAACTCGCCGTTTGCATAACGGCCCCACTCCTTGCCGCTCGTACCCTCGCGCTCGGCCAGGTCGGCCGGCCGTTGGTAGAGCGGGTAGCGGTATGCCCCGTGCGGGGTCAGGCTCCCCTCGGCCAACGGCTCGAAATAGCCGGTCAGCAGAATCTTGCCCGGTTTTTCCCGGCTGCCGGCGCGGCAAATCGTAAAACGCTCTGCCAGCGCCTGCCGTAGCGCCTCATTATTCGGGGCCTGACTGGCGATCTGCTGAAACTCGCGCAGCGAATCCTTAAGCCACGCCACGGTGTACGCCTCGTTGCAAAGACGGTATTCGCGGTTGGCCGGCAGCTTGTCGAGCAGCCGCAGGCTCTGGTCGATGGCCGGCTCAAGGTCGGCGAAATTGAGATCATCCTGGAAAGCAACCGCCGCGCCCGCCGGCAACAAGGAGGTCTCGCAACCCGGCTGGGCTGCTGCCACAGCCGGCCAACCGCAACAGAAGAGCAACGCGCCAAGACGCAGCAGCACCCGCAGGGTCACAAGGCGGTATCCATAGGGAGAAGAAAAATGCATGGCCAGACTATAGCAGGACCAACGGAAAAGTACAGCCCCATGCCGTGTTGCCTGACAAGCGAAATTCACAACCCGCCATTTTTTCCCTTGTGACCGTCTCTACCCGTATGCTAAATAGGGAGGCGGAGGGACGCTTTTTTCCGGCTATTTGTTCGCAGGGCGCATACACGTAATGTTCTCAGGGGGACAACACCACCCAGGCGGGTGTATGCCGTGATTTCAACAATTTGCTAGGAGAAAGAAATGAGTGCAGAAGAAACAAAGATCGAAAGCTTGATGCAGGAAAAGCGGCTGTTCGACCCTCCCGCCGCGGGCCGCGACCAGGCCGCCGTCAAAAGCATGGCGGAGTACGAGGCCCACTACCAACGGTCCATGGATGACCCGGAAGGCTTCTGGGCCGACCGCGCCACCGAGCTCCTGACCTGGGACAAGAAGTGGAGCAAGGTGGTCGATGCCGACATGCACAAACCGGAAATCAAATGGTTTGTGGACGGCAAGCTGAACGTCTCCTACAACTGCCTCGACCGCCATCTCACCAACGGCCGCCGCAACAAGGCCGCCATCATCTTCCAGGGCGAACCGGAAAACGACGTCAAGGTCTACACCTACCAGATGCTGCACACCGAGGTGTGCCGCTTTGCCAACGTCCTCCGAAAAAAGGGCGTCAAGAAGGGCGACCGCGTTGCCGTCTACCTGCCGATGATCCCGGAGCTGGCCATTGCCCTCCTGGCCTGCACCCGCATCGGCGCCATCCACAGCGTGGTCTTTGCCGGTTTTTCCGCCCAGAGCCTGAAGAGCCGCGTGCAGGACTGCGAGGCCAAGGTCCTCATCACCTCGGACGCCGTGCTCCGCGCCGGCAAGACCATCCCGCTCAAGCCCAATGCCGACGAGGCGCTGAAGGAATGCGATTCGGTCAAGCACTGCATCGTGGTGCAGCGGGCCGGCAACGCGGTGCCGATGCAGGAAGGCCGCGATTCCTGGTGGCACGAGGAGATGACCGCCGAGGGTATTACCGCCGACTGCCCGCCCGAGAGCATGGATGCCGAAGACACCATGTTCATCCTCTACACCTCCGGCTCCACCGGCAAACCCAAGGGCGTGGTCCACACCACCGGCGGCTACCTGACTTACGCAGCCCACACCTGCCAGTGGGTCTTCGACCTCAAGGACAACGACGTCTACTGGTGCACCGCCGACATCGGCTGGATCACCGGCCACACCTACATTCTTTACGGGCCGCTGGCCCTGGGCGCCACCTCGCTGATGTTCGAAGGCGTGCCCACCTTCCCCAAGCCGGACCGTTTCTGGCAGGTGTGCGAGAAATTCCGGGCCAACATCTTCTACACCGCGCCCACCGTCATCCGCTCGCTCATGCGCGAAGGCACCCGGTGGACCGAAAAGCACGACCTCTCCTCCCTGCGCATCCTGGGCTCGGTCGGTGAGCCGATCAACCCCGAGGCGTGGATGTGGTACCATGAGCACATCGGCAAGAGCAAGCTGCCCATCGTCGATACCTGGTGGCAGACCGAGACCGGCGGCATCCTCATCTCCGCCCTGCCCTATGCCACGCCGCTCAAGCCCGGTTCCGCCACCCGGCCGCTGCCGGGCATCGATGCCACCATCCTGCGTGAGGACGGCACCGAGGCCGGTCCCAACGAGGGCGGCCACTTGGTCATCCGTCGGCCGTGGCCCGGCATGCTGCGCGGCGTCTTCGGCGATCCGGCCCGCTACAAGAAAACCTACTTCACGCGCTACCCGGGTATCTACGATCCGGAAGACGGCGCCCGCAAGGATGAAGAGGGGTATTTCTGGATCATGGGCCGCCTGGACGACGTCATCAACGTCTCCGGCCATCGCCTCGGCACTGCCGAGGTGGAGTCCGCGCTGGTGGCGCATCCCGAAGTGGCCGAGGCCGCGGTGGTCGGCGCGCCGCACGAGATCAAGGGCCAGACCATTTACGCCTACGTGACGCTCAAGGCGGGCATCGGCCCGAGCGACGAGTTGCGCGCCGCCCTCAAGACCCACGTGCGCAAGGAAATCGGCCCCATCGCCACGCCGGAGTTCATCCAGTTCACCGACGGCCTGCCCAAGACCAGGAGCGGCAAGATCATGCGCCGCATCCTCAGGAAGATCGCGGCCGGCGAGACCGAGGAGCACGATTTCGGCGACACCTCGACCCTGGCCGATCCATCGGTGGTCACCCACCTGGTGGACGGCAGCAAGACATTCATCAAGAAGTAACCGCCTATCGAGACATGGCATCAAAAAAAAGGAGCCGGGATTTCCCGGCTCCTTTTTTTGTTCCGGTCGCGACGAAGATGGCTGGCGGAAAAGACCTTATTCGCTGGCACCACCGTTCACGGCGGCTGGGCTTAAGGATAACGGCGCACGGAACATCTCGGCCAGCTCGCTCACCGCCATGGCGTAACGGTTCGAGTTGTTCCACTTGGTGATCGCCTGGAAATTGGGGTACCCGGCGACATAGCGCATGCCGCCGCCCTCCAACTCGAGACCGACGATGGTCAGCGGCTTGTCGGCCGGCGGTTGAGCCAGCGTAATTCCCTGCGCTTCCTCCACCAGCCGCCACGGCACCAACCCCTTGCGGCCGGCCTTATACGCCTCCATCAGCCGCTCATCCTGCAGCTCCTGCCCCAGCTCCCAATAGACCGGCGCCCCCAGAGTCCAGCCGGATTTTTTCAGGTAATTGGCGATGCTGGCCAGGACGTCCGGCACCGATTGCCAGACATCGCGCCGGCCATCACCGTCGAAATCCACCGCATAGGCGCGAAAGCTCGACGGGATGAACTGGGTCTGACCAAAGGCGCCGCCGTAGGAGCCAGTCACCTTGAGCGGGTCCACCCCGTTTTCCCGGCAGAGCAGCAGAAACTCGACGAGCTGCTGGCGGTAGAATTTACTGCGCCGCGGATAGGCGTCAAAGAGGGTGTTCAGGGTCTGGAAGAGATAAAAGCCCCCTTCATGATTACCGAACTGGGTCTCGATGCCCCAGATCGCCACCACGATCTCGCGCTCCACGCCGATCTCCGCCTCGATGCGGTCCAGCACCTCGCGGTGCTGCCGGATCAGCTTCTTGCCCTTGCTGATGACCCCGAGGGTGATGAAGCGCGGGTAGTATTGGTAGTAGGGCTTGGCCTCCCACTGCATGTCCATCAGTTCGAGCACCCGCTTCTTGATGGCCACGCCGGTGAAGAGCGCCGTCAGTTCCTCGTCGCTGAAGCCGTGCTTGGAGCGTAGTTCAACGAAAAGGGCCTGATACCGTTCGCTGGCCAGATCGATGGGCTGGCCGTCTTCGACCAGATCGGCGGCCTTCGGCGGAACAACCGGCGGCGGGGCGACAACCGGTGGCGCCTCCGGCTCAGGCGCCGGCAACGTCGCACAGCCGGAAATCAGGCACAAAAAACACAACAGCGGCAGGCCGCAACGAAAAATCCTCATGGGGCGAAAACCTCCTGGAATGCCTTCAGGAATTGTTCGATCATCGGGTTGGGCAGGGCATTGATCCCGGCGGCGCCGGTCCGGCCGCCGCCGGTGGGAAAGGCGCGGCACAGGGTATCGGCCCCCTGTTTCGTGGTGAGCGGCGCCCGCACGCTCACCATGGTGGTGTGGTCGCCGTTGTCCACCAGCAGGGCGTGGGCCTGGGCTGGCCGCTCCCGCGCCTTGTCGTTGCTGAACACCCCCGCCACCCGCCGGGCCCACGGTTTATCCGGGAAAGTATAAACCCGGCCGGCAGGATTGTCGAGATAGGGCGGCATTGCCGCTGCCCTGTCCATGTCGCCTTGATAGCCTTCCCGCAACGCAGGCAAGGCGGAAGATTCACGGACAAAGGCCAGGGGATCGGCAAAAGAGTGCACTGCCTCGTAGAGCGCTGCGGGATGATAAAAAAGATCCGCCACACTCCGGCCATAGCCGTTGTAGTTCATCAACTCTCCCAGTTCCCTGAGCTGCGCGATCTCGGCCTCGGCAAGGCCGATCTCCCGCGCCGCCCGCTGCGCAACCCCGTACAGGTTGTCGCCAAAGGCGCCGACCACGGCCCACGCCCGAAAACGGCCACCGATCAGCCGGTCGATGATGAGCGAGGTGCAGACCTCGGGGCTCGGGTCGATGTGGGCCGTAAGATTCGCCGAGGCAGGGATCTCGCCGGGAAAATGATGGTCCGCATAAAAAACCGTGCAGGTGTCGAGCAGCGGCACGAGATGGTCACGGTTGCGGTCCAGCGAGATATCGAGCACCGTGATCTGCGCCTGCCTGACCCCGGCAAGATGGCGAAGCAGGGTGTTGTCGCGCTTGACGCCGGTAATGCGTTGCGCCTGCCGCGGCTCGTGGAGCCGCAACTGATGCAGGGCACAGATGCCATCGGCATCGCCGTTGAAGAGATCGAAAAGCTGTCTATCGCTATGCATGAAAAGACTAGACGTTATCCTTCCCCCAGCGGAAGGCCCGGCCAATGCCATCCAACGAGAAGATGATCATGATGCTCTGTTCACCGGCCGTGGAACGCCGCATCTCCACCTCCATCAGCCAGCATTCCGGTTTGTAGAGGAAACCGAGGGTCGATTCCACCGTGTGGTCGGTGGAAAAGGACTTGTTGATATACCCGTAGGCGGTAAGGGTCGCGGTAAGCGGGGTATTGACCGTGGCCTGGAGGTCGTGCTGCGATTCGCCCAAGGTGGTGTAGAAATAAGGCTCCAGCATACCGCTGTGCCGGAGGTAGCGGTAATCAAGGGAAAAGCTCGCCTTCCAGGGGGTAGTGTAGCGCCCCATGAGCTCGTAGCGGGTGACCCCCTGGCCGTAGACACTCAGATTGGTCTGGTAGCGAAGCAGCAGCGGCGCCCAGGGATAGGCCTGGAGATCGAACCGGACATCGGAGAACTCCCGGCGCTGATCGGTTGGGCTGGTCAACTCGATCCGGTTCTCGCGCAGGTCATAGGTCTGGAACACCTTGAACTGCGCCAGTTGCCGATTCCAGAAGTTCTCCTTGCCGTCATCACCGCCGATGTCGAAATAATTATTCCACTCGTAGGTAAGCCAATTTTTAATGCTTTTGCGCTGCCCATACTCAAGGCGATCCACACTGTCGAGGCTCGGCAACTCCGCCTCACTGGTCCGGGTCACATAGGAGTAGATGAGGTTGGGCCGGATGGTGTGCTCCAGCCACGTGGCGCCCCCCAGCGCGACATCGAAGTCCCGCATGAGCAGGGTAGCGATGTTTCCTTCAAAGTCAAAGGCAGTGCGCTCCTGGAAACGATCGTAGGTCCAGTCACTGTTCTTGTTGGTCTGGATCTCATAGGCGGTTTCCCGGACGCCGGTAGTGATCTTGCCCTCGATCCAGCCGCCGCGGGGCAGCGGGGTGATGAGCTGGGGGTGGAGGTCGAGCCGGTGGGCGCCGGTCCCGCGCTCCCGCCAGTAGTTCACATATTCCGTGTCCCAGGCAAAGCTGAGCCGTTTCATGCCCAACGGCACCCGGCCGGTGAAATCAAGACGCGGCAGGGCCTGCAGCGGACTGACGCGCTTGTCACGACTGACGACCTCTCCCGACTCCAGGGTTCCGTCGCCGTCGTTGGTACTCAGAATCAGATCGTTCCGCACATCCTGAATGGTACGGAGTTCGCCGCTCAGCACCATATCGGCCCAACTTTTGACCAGCTGGGCCGTGGACTCCCGGTCGGTCAGGCTCGCCTCCTGGAGATCGCGGCGGAACATCCGGCTGAACTCCATCTTGTTCTTGTCGTAGCCGAGCGATCCTTCCTTGAACTCCTGCAGGAAATCCTGGTCCGAAACCAGGTCCAGATCAAGACGCCCCACCAGGCCGCTGCCGAAGTCGTGGTCGGCCTTGCCGCGCAGCCAGTAGCGGCTCTGGGCATCGCGCACCAGGCGGTCGCTCTTGTATTCGTCGTTATCGGTATCAGCCAGGTCATCCCGCAGATAACTGAGCAAAAAAAGCCCCTGGGAACGCGGGCCGGCGGCATAACGGAACTCGCCGCCGTACATCAACCCACGCTCCGTCATGTAGTTGGGGTAGAGGGTCACATCGGCGCTGGGCGAGAGGTTGATGAAAAAGGGCGCCAGCAGGGTAAAACCATCACGGCTGGAATGCGACCATTCCGGGAAAAGAAAACCGGTCTCCCGCCTGGTCTTGGTCGGCACGACCATGTAGGGGGAATAGACCACCGGCACGTCCTTCACCTCCAGCCTGGGGTGCAACAGGTGGGTCATGCCGTCCACGGTGATCCTGGCCCGCTTGCTTTCGATGGCCCAGGCCTGGCGCTTGCCCTCGACCGGTTCGCAGGCGGAGATCCGGCTGCCATGCAGGGTATAGGTCAATTCGCCGGTCTTTTCGACCGTCTTGCCCTTGATGTAGAGATGATTGTCCGCCGTGAAGATGGTGGCGTCTTCCATGGTGCCGATCTGGGTATTGAGATCGAGCTTGGCCGCCTCGGCCGAGACCTCATCGCCGCCCGGCGATTCGATGAAGACATGGCCGCGAGCCTTGACCAGCCCCAGTTCCACGTCGTAGCGCATCCAGTCCGCGGTGATCGTGAGCGGCGGACCGGCCTCCTTGGGACGGACCAGCACCACGTTGCCCTCGGCAAAAATGCTCTTGGGGTTTTCGTAATGGATCAGGGTATCGGCGGTGATTTCCCACGGTACCGGCTTGGCCCAACCGGCCAGCGGGCAGAGCAGTGCCAGGAACCCCACCAGCGCGGCGGCCCAATGCCCTGCCCTTCTTTCTGTTGCCACGCGTCGGTGCATTGATTGCCGCCCGTACGCCGTGCCTAGAAAGAATCCTTGAGTACCGCGCCGGTGCTGCCGGAGGTTACCAGCCGCGCGTAACGGGCGGCGTAGCCACTGGTGATCCGCGGGGCCGGCGGCTGCCATTTCTCGCGCCGTTTTTCCAGTTCCGCCGACGCGACCTTCAATTCCAGGGTGTGCCTGGGAATGTCGATGCTGATTTTGTCCCCTTCGTTGATCAGGGCAATGGGGCCGCCATCCGCCGCCTCCGGCGAGACATGGCCGATGCAGGCGCCCTGGGTGCCGCCGCTGAAACGGCCATCGGTGATAAGGGCCACTTTCTTTCCGAGCCCCATGCCGATGATCGCCGCGGTGGGCGAGAGCATCTCCGGCATGCCCGGGCCGCCTTTCGGGCCGCAGTAGCGGATGACCACCACGTCGCCGCTCTTGATCTTGCCATCCAGAATCGCGGACTGCGCCTCGGCCTCGGAATTGAAAACCCGGGCCGGGCCGGTATGGATGAGCATTTCATCCGCCACGGCCGATTGCTTGACCACCGCGCCCTCCGGGGCCAGGTTGCCGTAGAGTACGGCAATACCGCCCACCTCGTGGTAAGCCTCGTCCACCGGCCGGATGACATCGGCATCCAGCACCTTGACCTCCTCCAGGTTCTCCCGCAGGGTCTTGCCGGTGACGGTGAGCGCGTCGAGGTTCAACCCCTCGTCGGTATTGAGCAGTTCGCCCATCACCGCCGGCACGCCGCCGGCTTCGTCGAGCTGTTGCATGCTGTGGCTGCCGCCGGGAATCAGGCTGCAAATGTGGGGAACCTTGCCGCTCACCTCGTTGAAAAGGGCCAGCGGCAACTCGACGTCCGCCTCCTTGGCAATGGCCGGCACGTGAAGTACCGTGTTGGTGGAGCAGCCCAGGGCCATATCCACCGCCATCGCGTTCTCAAAGGCCTCGCGGGTGGCGATGTCGCGCGGCCGGATATTCTCTTGCAGGAGGTGCATGACCGCCATGCCGGCTTTCTTGGCCAGCCGGATGCGAGCACCGGAGACCGCCGGGATGGTGCCGTTGCCGGGCAGGGCCAGACCAATGGCCTCGGCCAGGCAATTCATGGAATTGGCGGTAAACATGCCGGCACAGGAACCGCAGCCCGGGCAGGCCTTTTCCTCCAGCTCGCACAGTTCCTCATAGCTCATGGTATCGGCCTTGACGCGGCCGACCCCCTCGAAGACGCTGACCAGATGCACGTCCTTGCCGCGGAAACGCCCGGTGAGCATCGGTCCGCCGCTCACCATCACCGCCGGGATGTTGACCCGCAGCATGGCCATCAGCATGCCCGGCGTCACCTTGTCGCAGTTGGGCACCAGCACCATCGCATCGAAGGGATGCGCCATGGCCATGATCTCCACCGAATCGGCGATCACCTCACGGCTGGCCAGGGAATATTTCATGCCGGCGTGGTTCATGGCCAGCCCATCGCAGACGCCGATGGTGCCAAAGGCGACCGGCGTGCCGCCGGCCATGCGCACCCCGGCCTTGACCGCCTCGACCAGTTTGTCGAGGTGCACGTGACCGGGGATGATCTCGTTATGGGCGTGGCAGATGCCGATGAGCGGCCGGTTGATCTCTTCGTCGGTGTAGCCCATGGCCTTCAAGAGTGACCGATGGGGAGCCCGTTCCAGTCCTTTTCGCAATGCATCGCTGCGCATGGTATCGTCCTGTGGCTTGCCTTTAACAGTGTCGGCGTCGCAAAAAATGCGCCGCCAGGCGGCGGCAGGCAACACATTGCCTGCCCATTCCCGCTCGCCGGATTTGGAGCCTTTTGCGAATCCTTACAAAATTCAACGGTTACTGCCTGCTTCTCCGCTTCGAATCTACGCAGTGCGGCACCCAGGTGTCAAGGCAAAAGTCATGCACAATTGGGCTTGCCAATTGGCAGGATGTGATTTAAGTTAAAAATCAGCCAATTAGATTGTGATGGATTCACAAAAATGCTCCGCCTGCGGGAATCCATCGGCATCCGGCAAAGCCTCACCCCACAAACCGTTGGCGGAGCGGTTGGTGGCGATAGCGCTGCCATGAGGCCTAGGGCTTTCTCACGGCGCGGGCACCGTGTCCATGGCCCCCAACTTTCGACGAACGCCCCACGCAGGCACTGTTACCCGCATGAAGCATATCTTTGGCCCGGTGAATTCCCGGCGGCTCGGACTGTCGCTGGGTATCGACCTCCTGCCCCCGAAAATCTGCAATTTCAACTGCATCTATTGCGAGATCGGGCCGACCACCGAGTTCACCTGCGAACGCCGGGAATACGTGCCGACCAGCGAGATCATCGCGGAGATCGACACGTTTCTTGCCGATGCCGCGGCAGCCCAGCGGCTCGATGTCTTCACCATCACCGCCTCGGGCGAGCCGACGCTCCATACCGGCATCGGCACTGTCATCCGCCACCTCAAGGACCGCACCGCCAAGCCCGTGGCCATACTCACCAACGGCTCCCTGCTCCACGACCAGGCCGTGCGCCACGACCTGTTGCCGGCCGACATCGTCATCCCCTCGCTGGATGCCGCCCGTGAGCAGAGTTACCGTAAGATCAACCGGTCGGCAGCCTGCGCGCCGCTCGATCTGGTGATCGACGGACTCATTCGCTTCCGCGAGGAATTTGCCGGCCGGTACTGGCTCGAAATCCTCTTAGCCAAGGGAATCAACGACGGCCCCGAGGATCTTGCCGCCCTGCGCGACAGCGTAGCCCGCATCAACCCGACCCGGGTGCAGTTGAACAGCGTGGCCCGGCCACCGCTGGAATCCTTCGCCCTGCCACTCTCCCAATCGGAGCTTACGGCAGCGGCGCAACATTTCACGGTACCGGTGGAGATTCTCGCCGATTTCACCACCCGTGAACGGGAAAAATTTCAACCGGCCAACGCAACGGCCATCCTCGCCATGCTCCGCCGGCGGCCCTGCACCGCGGCCGACGTGGCCGAGGCATTGAACCTCGAAACCGCTCCTGCCGCAGAGGCATTGGAGCAGATGGTGGCCCAGGGCCTGCTGGTCAAGACCGCCCACCACCACAAGGAATACTACCAACCGGAAAAGGCATAACAACGCACCATGCAAGACGACCAGTCATCTTCCGTATTCTCCCGCGTCAGCCAGTGGCTGAAGCCCAAAAAGGCCACCGCGGAAGCAACCCCAGACACCACCGGCTCTGCCGAACACCCTGAGGCCCATACCGCCATGCCCAAGGAACAACCGACCACCTCACCCACCCCTTCCGGCAACGAACCGCCGGCAACGGATGACGCCCAGCCGCGCAGCAGATCCTCGCGCTCCCGCCGTTCTTCCCGGCGCGGTGGCCGCTCTCGCCGCGACAAGCCCCCGGCCGCCGAACAACAGCTGCAGGCCGAATCGGCGGAGCAGCCGATCGAAACAACGCCATCATCCGCCCTCCCCCCCTCCAAGGGCGGCTGCAAACTGCTGATCAACACCGATGAACCGGAGGAATGCCGCCTGGCCGTGGTGGAAAACGGCAAGGTCGAATCCTTCCACATCGAGACAGTGAGCCAGGCCCTGGTCAAAGGCAATATCTACAAAGGACGGATCACCGCGGTGGAGGCCAATCTCCAGGCCGCCTTCGTGGACATTGGCCACGTCAAAAACGGCTTCCTGCCCTTCAGCGACATCCATCCCGAATACTATGCCGTGGACGTCGCTCCCGACACCCACTGGAAGGATCTGCGCATCCAGGACGTGGTCAAAAAAGGGCAGGAGGTGCTGGTGGAGGTGGTCAAGGAGGCCACCGGCAACAAGGGCGCCATGCTCACCACCTACCTCTCGCTGCCGGGCCGCTACCTGGTGCTGATGCCGGGCAGCGACAGCGCCGGCATCTCGCGCAAGATCGACAACGAAGCCGAACGCCGCGAACTGCGGGCGATGATGGAAAGCCTCAATATTCCCGAGGGCATCGGCTACATCGTTCGCACCGCGAGCCAGGAGATCACCAAAACCGGCCTTGCCCAGGACCTGCGTTACCTTCTCAACCTGTGGGAGGAGATCAAGAAGCGCGGCCAGACTCAAGCCACACCGTCGCTGGTCTACAAGGAGCAAAACATCATCTCCCGCTTCCTCCGCGACCACTACACCCCGGATATCCGCGAGATTCTCGTGGATAATCCCGAGGCGCTCGAACAGGTCAAGGCCTTCTTCCAGCTGTTGCCGGCCACCCAGCGCAACAAAACCTCGATCCGCCTACATCAGGGCGCCCAACCGCTCTTCCACCAGTACCACGTGGAAAAGCAGGTGGAGCAGATGTTCCAGCCCACGGTGCCGCTGCCTTCCGGCGGCTCCATCGTCATCAACCCCACCGAGGCGCTGGTGGCCATCGACGTCAACTCCGGCCGCACCTCGAAGGACAAGGACTTCGAGGAATCCATCTTCCTGGCCAACATGGAAGCAGCCGAGGAACTGGCCCGCCAGTTGCGGATGCGCGACTTGGGCGGCCTCATTGTTGTCGATTTCATCGACATGCGCGATGCCCGCCACACCCGCGAGGTGGAAAAAAAGGTGCGGGAGTGCATGAAGCGCGACAAGGCCAAGGTGGATTTCTCCAAGATCTCCAAGTTCGGCCTGATGCAGATATCGCGGCAGAAGATGGCGGCGCCCATCCACACCGGCGCCTACAAGACCTGCCCCTACTGCGAGGGCCGCGGCGTGATCCGCTCGGTGGAGACCCTGGCGCTCATGCATCTGCGCCAGATCCAAACCGGCATGAGCCGGCGCCAGGCGAAAAAGGTGCTCTGCCGGCTGCCCATTGAGGTGGCCCAGTACATCCTCAACAAGAAACGGGCCGACCTGGTGGAACTGGAAAGCCGCCACCAGGCCGAGATCGTCATCGAGGCAGACCCGGCCATGACCCCGGCGGAGAGCTCAATCGAGTTCATCAAGGGCGAATAACCATGCCCTGCCTGCCCCCTTCCACAACCGGAACAGGAAAAACCAGCCCACGAGGCCATTCCCCATGCCCAGCAATCACCACTACAATTTTCTTGTCGTCGAGGACAACCTCGCCATGGCGCAGTTGCTCGTCAACATGCTGGGCAATCTTGGGTACGACAATGTGGTGATGGCCAGAAACGGCAAGGAGGGGTGGGACAAGGTGCAGGTCCCCCATCCACCCATCGATATCGTCCTCTCGGACCTGCTGATGCCGGAAATGGACGGCCTGCAACTCCTCCAACGCATCCGGAAATCGGAAAACCACTGGCATCTGCCCTTCCTCATGATCACCGTGGTGGACGACATGGACCGGATCATGGCGATCACCGAGGAGCACGTGGACGGCTATCTGGTCAAGCCGGTCACCCCGGCTGCCTTGCGGCAGAAGGTTGAAACCGCTCTCAAAAAGGTCTACGATCCGGACCCGTACCATCGCGCCCTTTACGCCGGCAAACGCCACCTCTACGAAGGACGCCTCGATGCCGCCCAGCAATCGCTCACCAAGGCCAAAGATATCCAGCCCGGCCAGTCCGCCACCTACTACTACCTGGGCCATCTCCTGGAAAAACGGGACGAACTCGACGAGGCGGCGGCCAATTACCAGCGTTGCAAGGATTGCAGCAACGACCTCTACGTGAAATCCCTGGACGGCCTTGCCCGAATCCATATCAAAAAACATAACCACGCCGATGCCGTGGCGGCCTTGCAGAAGGGGATCGAACTGTCGCCCAACAACGCGGACCGCTACGTGGATCTTTCACTGGAACAGAACCGGATGGGCAAGAGCGAAGCGGCCAAAGAGGCGCTGGCGGCCGGATTAAAACTCAGCAAAAAGGCCGGCACCCTGCCCCATAAGTTCATCGAGGCATGCCTCAACTGCGGGCTCGACACAGAGGCCGAAGAGATCATGCGCAAAAACCTCGGCGCCGAGACCGAGGAGATCGTCACCCTGAACCACATGGGCATTGTCTGCCGCAGACGCAAGGAATACCAGCGGGCCAGGAACTACTACGAGCGGGCGCTCAAGATCACCCCGAACAACGACCTGGTCAATTACAACTACGCGGTGCTGCTGGTGGAGATGAAGGAATACGCTGGAGCCCGCAAGACCTTGGACCGCATCCTCAGACAGAACCCCGAATTCAACAACGCCTGGACCCTGCTGGGCAAGATGGACAGCCTCGGCGTGTAGCTGGGGAATTCGCCAAGCGCCTATTTCCGGGCTGCTCGACGAGATCTGGCAACTGCCGCCGTTGGCGGTTTTTTCGGCTGGTAGGTGTTCACTGCCCGGTTGTGTTCGGCCAGGGTGGCGGAGAACTGGTGCGAGCCGTCGTTGCGGGAGACAAAGTAAAGGTAGGCGCCAGGAGCCGGGTTGAGTACAGCGGCAATCGCCTCCCGGCCGGGGCTGGCGATGGGCCCGGGGGGCAGGCCGGAGTTCACGTAGGTGTTATAGGGGTTTGAGGCCTTCAAATCGGCCTTGGTGATGTTGCCGTCAAACTGGCGGAGGCCGTAGATCACCGTGGGATCGGCCTGAAGCCGCATCCCCTGGCTGAGCCGATTCAGAAAGACCCTGGCAATCAGCGGCCGCTCCTGGGGCTGGCCGGTTTCCTTTTCGACAATCGAGGCCAGGGTGAGCACCTGATGCGGGGTCAGCCCGTGGTTGGCCGGGGCGGCGGCCACCATCTCATCGAGTACCCTGCGCCCCCGCTCCGCCATGCTCGTGACCATCTCCGACAAGGTCTGATTCCGGCTGAAATAATAGGTATCGGGATAAAGATAGCCCTCCAGGCTCTCTGCCTCGATTCCCAACCGTTGGGGAATCTCTCGGTCCTTGGCCAGGGCGATGAACTGCTCGCGGGTGCCTAGCCCCACCGTCTCCACCAGGCCGCCGATCTGCGCGATGGAGAATCCTTCCGGGATGGTGATCTTGTGCCGGATACCTCTGCCGCTAGCCAGGATTTGAAGCACATCCTCCGGCGTCTGGCCCGGCCGGAAGGCATATTCTCCGGCCTGAAGCCGGGTGGCCTTGCCACGTAGCCGGGCATACCACTGGAAACGGCCATCCGGCGGGATGACCCGCGCGGCTTGCAGATAGCCTTGAATGGCACTCAATGAGGAGCGCGGCGGAATCAAGACCACCACCTCGCCCTCATGCAGCGGGCCAGGGGTACGACCATAGCGCCACAGCAACAGGCCAGCCAGCAGGACCAGCAGCAATAAAAAACCGGCAAACCACCCCCCGAGCGGGCGGCTGCCGGTTTTCTTCTTCCTACGGCGCGTCAGACTGGCATCAAGAGCCATGGTCACACCAAGGTTGCGGCCCGAAAGGCCAAAGGGCCTACTTCTTGCGGAAGACCAGGGCCAGAATCTGATCCATGTTCTTGACCGGCACGAACTTGATCTTCTCGCGCAGGTCCTTGGGGATTTCCACCAGATCCTTCTGGTTCTGGTCCGGGATGATCACCGTGGTGATCCCGGCCCGCAGGGCGGCCAGCGCCTTTTCCTTCAAGCCGCCGATGGGCAGCACCCGGCCGCGCAGGGTGATCTCGCCGGTCATGGCCAGATCCTGCCGCACGGTCTTCTTGGCCAGAGCGGAATAGAGCGCGGTGGCGATGGTGACGCCGGCCGACGGACCATCCTTGGGAATGGCCCCGGCCGGCACATGGACGTGGATATCCACCTCGTCGAAATAGTTGTCCTTGAACTTGAGCTTACCGAGACGCGAGCGGCAGAAACTGGCGGCGGCCTGGGCCGACTCCTTCATGACCTCGCCCAGTTGGCCGGTCATGGTCAGGTTGCCGCGGCCCTTGACGATGGCGACCTCGACGTAGAGGATCTCGCCGCCCACCTCGGTCCAGGCCAGCCCGGTGGCCATGCCGGGCTGATCGATGGTCTCGGTTTCCTCCTCGGGCAGGAACTTGGGCGGCCCCAGATACTGGCTCAGAGTCCGGGCGGAGATCGCATAGGGCCCTTTGCCGCCTTCGGCCACCCGGCGCGCCACCTTGCGGCAGACGGAACCGATCTCCCGTTCCAGGTTCCTCAAGCCCGCCTCCCGGGTGTAGTGGGTGATGATGCGGGCAATCATGGCGTCATCCATCTGCAGATGCCTGGCGGTGATGCCGTTTTCCTTGAGCTGCCGCGGCACCAGATAGCGCTTGGCGATCTCGATCTTCTCCTCCTGGGTGTAGCCGGCCAGACGGATCACCTCCATGCGGTCCAGCAGCGGCGCCGGGATGGTGTCGGTCATGTTGGCGGTGGTGATGAACATGACCTTGGAAAGGTCGCAGGGCAGATTGAGGTAGTGATCCGAAAAATCGCTGTTCTGGGCCGGATCGAGCACCTCCAGGAGCGCCGACGAGGGGTCGCCGCGGTAATCGGCCCCCACCTTGTCGATCTCGTCCATCATGAAGACCGGGTTGTTGGAGGCCACGGTCTTGAGACCCTGGATGATGCGGCCGGGCATGGCGCCGATGTAGGTGCGGCGGTGGCCGCGGATCTCGGCCTCATCCCGCATGCCGCCCAGCGAGAGGCGATGGAACTTGCGGCCCATGGCGCGGGCGATGGACTGGCCGAGCGAGGTCTTGCCCACCCCCGGCGGGCCGACGAAGCAGAGGATCGGCCCCTTGGTCTCCTTGTTCAGTTTCCGCACCGCCAGGTATTCGAGGATGCGTTCCTTGACCTTGTCGAGCCCGTAGTGGTCGGCGTCCAGCACCTCCTTGGCGATCTTGAGGTCGAGCCGGTCCTTGGTGGACTTGCGCCACGGCACGTCGAGCAGCCAGTCGAGGTAGGTGCGGATGAGGGCCGCCTCGGAGGCATCCGGGTGCATCATCTCAAGCCGCTTCAGCTGCTTGAGCCCTTCCTTCTTCACCTCGCCCGGCATCCGCGTCTTGGTGAATTTCTCGCGCAGCTCGTCGAGCTCCTGGGAGCGCTCGTCGATATCGCCCAGTTCCTTCTTCAGGGCATGGAGCTGCTCGCGCAGGTAATATTCGCGCTGGGAGCGGCTCATCTCCTCCTTGGCCTCGGACTGGATCTTGGCCTGCATGGTGGAGACCTCGAGTTCCTTCTGCAGGAACTCGGCCACCTTGCGGAGCCGCGCCACCGGTTCGAAGGTCTCCAGCACCGACTGGGACTCCGCCACCTTGAGCTGCAGGTTCGAAACCACCAGGTCGGCCAGCCGCCCCGGCTCATCGACGTTGTTCAGGATCACCATGAGGTCGGAGGACATGATGCCCTTCAGGGCCAGGATCTTCTCGGTCTGCTCGCGGACGTTGCGCATCAGCGCCTCGATCTCCACCGTGATCTCCGACTCCTCTTCGTCCCTGACCACCTCGATCTTGGCGATAAAGTGCGGGGTCTCCTGAACATACGAGAGCACCCGCGCCTTGTGGAGGGCCTGCACCAGCACCTTGAGCCGGCCGTCGGGCAATTTCAGGGTCCGCATCACCATGCAGACCATGCCGACGTCGTACACTTCGTTGATGCCGGGCTCGTCCAGGGAGGCATCCCGCTGGGTCACCAGCATCAGCAGCTTATCGCCGGCCATGGCGTCGTTCACCGCGCTGACCGAGGCGTTGCGGCCGACAAAAAGCGGCAGGATCATATAATTGAACACCACCACGTCACGCACCGCCATCACCGGCAACTGCCCGGGAATGTCGCGCTCGCTCGGCTCGTCGTCGTCTTTGACTATGGGGTTCATGGGATCATCGATATCCACGACCTTCCTCCTCTATAGTGTAGGGGAACGGCACCCGTAAGCCCATGGGCCGCTACCCGTCAGAACGGCATCCTGCTCTTCCGGAGTGGCAACACTAAGCACTACAATAAATGAAGTCAACCAGCTTTCTCGGCGCCGTTTCACCCGACGCCAACCTCCTGCCAGAACGCTGCCTTAGCGGCTCGCTCTGCCGGCCATACCGACAAAAATCTTGCACAACGAACCACTTTGCACCATAGTGGTGGCCAAGAAAAACGGACGCGCCAAAAGCACCAATCCCCGGCGGGCGGTCACGAGAAGGCAAGGCGTTACAATGCGTGCCCGCCGGCGACGCGGCCTTTGGCGACGCCGGCAAGAAACGCCGGCCGCGGATGCCCTGCCTGCCCCCATCATGCCATGGCGTCCGTCAAAACACAATGCCCGTGAGGTGGCCGCTGTGTCCCTGCCCCCATCGCTTTTTTTCGACCTGGCCGACTGGGGCCACCAGCCGCTTTTTGACGAAGACAAACCGGTCTGGCAGGCGCTCGCCGGACTCAAGGCCTACATGAACGGCCAGGAATACCCGGAGTGCTTCGCCGACCTGGCGGCCAACTGGCCGCTGGCCCGGACCCTGGTGCTCCATGAAGGGACCCTACTCGATGGCACCGAATGCGCCATCGACTTCGGCGACGCCACCAAGGGCAAGCTGCGGGTCAGCCGCGGCGGCATCCTGCTCGAAGGGGCCAGCGTCCTCATGGCCGGCGCGGTGCTGGTCGGCAGCCGTTTCCGCTTCGGCCAGGGGGTACTGGTGGAATCCGGCGCCTACCTCAAGGAACCGGCCATCATCGGCGACCAGACCGAGGTCCGCCAGGGCGCCTATCTGCGGGGCTACTGCCTGGTGGGCAGGAGGTGCGTGGTCGGCCATACCACCGAGGTGAAGCATTCCATCCTGTTCGACGACGCCAAGGCCGGCCACTTTGCCTACCTGGGCGACAGCATCCTCGGCAACCACGTCAACCTCGGCGCCGGCACCAAACTCGCCAATCTGCGCTTCCAGAGCGGCGAGGTGCAGGTGAAAACCATTGACGGCCCCATGCCCACCGGCCTCAAGAAACTGGGGGGTATTTTGGGCGACCGCTGCCAGACCGGCTGCAACTCGGTGACCAATCCCGGCACAGTGCTGGGGAAAAAATGCGTGCTGCTGCCCAACACCACCGCGCCTTCCGGCTATCACCCGGCCAATATGCTGATCCGCTAGATGCCGGCCTGGCCTTTGCCGAGATAGTGGTAGAGGGCAAAGAGGAATTCGTAGAACAGGCTGATGGTGAGAAAAAACCGCAGGATGCGGGGCCACGGCAACCGCTCCTTGGCCATCCGCTGCACCATGGAAATGGTGATCAGGGTCAATCCCACGGTAAACGGGGCGGAACGGATGATGTGGAGTCCGGTCGCCTGGAGCGAATCCAGCGGACGGCCGGGGAAATAGCGGAAACTCGCCAGCAGGTAGAGGGCGAGGAGCAGAACAAAACCAACAATCCGGCGTACGTTGTCCATTTATTCAGTATCCCCAGTGTGGATCACAGGCGCCCTACCTTAGCCGATTTGTCACGAAATGAAAAGATGATGGACGCACAAAAGCACCAAAACCCGGCGGACAACCATGAGTGATTTTCCCCTGCTGCTCTGCCCCGACACCCAGCCCGCGGTGTCCGCCTGCCGCGCCTTGCTCTGGCTGGCGGATACCCTCGCCTACTACCGCCTCCTGGCCGATGACCCGACGCCCGCGGAGCTGGCGCCGCTGACAACGGCCGGTCTTTGCACGGGCCATACCCCGGTCGACCTGGGCGAACATCTGCCGCGCTTCCGGCAATTACTCCAGGAACTCGGCCGGGCCGGCGGCGAGTTCTACGGCGGTTCCCTGAATGCCCTGGCCCGCACCCGTGAGCCTCATCCGGACGAGGCCGCGGTCTGGTCGCTGGTGGCCAACCTGCGCCGGCAGGGCAAAGGGACGCCGGCAACGGAACCGGAACTGGAAACGGTCTGGAATACCCTATTGCTCCTCAAACTGGCGGAGCAGCACCAGGCCGAGGAGCGGGAGATCGCGGCACACTTGGCGGCAGTCGACCGCAAGCAGGCAGCGCTCTTCGATGAACTGAAGGGTGACGAGGAGGTTGCCGCGCAGCTCGCGGCCCTTGCGGCGGAGGAGCAAACAGCCGCCACCGGGCTCAATCAGGAAAAACTGACCAGGGCCTGGGGCCAGCTCTTCCTGCGGGACAGTGCCGAGTTCCCCCTGCTGGCCGTGAGCCATCCTGGCCCCGCCCTGCTGCTGCTCGATCTGGCCGCCTCCGTGAGCGACGCCCGCCCGCTGGCGCTGCTCACCCTGCCGGTGCCGGAACTGGGCGAAACCGATTTTGCCCAGGCTCGCCAGCAATGGCGCACCACCGAGGCCGACCTGCTCGCCCGGCTCCACTCCCTGCTCTTCGCCTTTGCCCGCGAAGGGGTGATCGATACGGCGGGATGCGAGGCGGTGGCCCAACAGTGGGAGCAGGCGTATCAGCGCCACTTTGCCGGCCAGTCCCAGCGGCTGCTCACCATCTCGGCCCTGCCCGGTGCCTCTTTGGTCGGCCTCTTCAGCCGGCTGACCAGGAGCAGCAACAAAAAAGGCCATGGGGCATTTCCCCATGGCCTGCTCGCGCATTTCGCGGAACCTGTTTAGTGATACGGGTTGATGGTCAATACCGGACAGGGAGCAAGTTTCACCACCTTCTCGGCCACGCTGCCGAAAAGCACCTTCTCCAGCCCCTTGTAGCCGTGGGTGCCCATGACAATGAGGTCGATTCCGGTCTCCTCGGCGTGACGGAGAATCTCGTTGGCCACGTCCCCGCGCAACACCGTGGCCTCGTGGGGCAGGGCCGGGTCCATGGTCTCCGCCACAAAGGCGGTCATCTTCTGCTGGGCCGCCTGCACCATCTCCTCCTCGAACTGGGCGATGGGGATATGGGGAACGAAGAAGCCGGAATAGTCGTCAAAGCTCTGCACCACAAAGACCACACTGAGCTGCGCCTGGAACTTGCCGGCCAGCATGATGGCGGACCGGAGGATCTTCTGGGAGTTCTCGGAAAAATCGACCGGGACCAGAATCTTTTTGATCTCGTTCATAACCCCTCCTGTATGGTATAGATCGGGTGGCCTCACCAAGCGCGGGGCCTCTCTTATTTGTAGCAAGTTCCCGGCCGCCCTGTCAAGGCGGTCAGAAAATTTTACAAATATTTCTAACAAGATAGCCCGACCAATGCCACTGCCCGCCCTCTCCCCGCCCCCTTGCCCATGCGCCCACTGATCGCCAGGGTCGAAGAGATCTTTGGCCCGGATGGCATTCTGGCCCAACAACTGCCGCAGTTCGAACTCCGGGAGGGCCAGGCCCGCATGGCCGCCGCCGTGGCGCGGACTCTCGAACCGGATGCCGCCAGCACCACCAACCTGTTGGCGGTGGAGGCCGGCACCGGCACCGGCAAGACCCTGGCCTACCTGATCCCCGCCGCCCTGAGCGGCCAGAAGATCATTGTCTCCACCAACACCATCAACCTCCAGGAACAGCTCCTCGCCAAGGAAATCCCTTTCCTGATCGAACACCTGGTCCCGACTCTCTCGGCGCTCTGCGTCAAGGGGCGCCAGAACTACCTCTGCCTCTACCGCTGGCACCAACTTTACGCCGCCCCCCAGAGTCGCCTCTTTGCCCAGGGCGAGGAGCTGGCCGCCATTGCCGACTGGCTGGAGACCACCACCACCGGCGACCGTGCCGAACTGGACTGGCTGACCGACGATTCGCCGCTCTGGCACCGGATCACCGCCACCACCAGCCAGTGCCTGGGCAGCCAGTGCCCGGAAAGCGGCAACTGCTTCCTCAACCTGCTCCGCAAGAAGGCGGCCAAGGCACAGCTCCTGGTGGTCAACCACCACCTCTTTTTCTCCGATCTCGCCCTGCGCCGCTTCGGCCACGCCGAGGTGCTGCCCCGCTACGAATCGGTGATCTTCGACGAGGCGCATCACCTGGAAAACGTCGCCACCCGCTACTTCGGTGCGAGCATCAGCCACTATCAACTCGCCGATCTCGCCGCCGACGTGGAGAGCCTGGCCGAATCCGATCTTTCGGGCCGCGACCGCCGGAAAACCCTGCAACTCGCCCGGGCGCTTACGGTGCAGGCCGAGCAGTTCCTCGCCGTCTTTCCCAAGGAACGAGGGCGCTTTGCCCTGGCCCCTTTCATCGAATCGTGCCGGGAATGGGAGACAGAAAAGGCGGCGCTGGCCGAGGCCCTGCTGTCCCTCACCGAGCAGGCGGAATTCCTCCTGCCGGTCTCCGAGGCCTGGGGCGGCATCATGCGCCGCGGCGAGGAACTATCGCGAACCCTGGAAACCGTGACCGGCGACCACGACTCCCGCCACGTCTACTGGTATGAACGGCGCGACAAGACCGTGGCCCTTTCCGCCTCGCCCATCGAGGTGGCAGCGGAACTCCGGGAGGCGCTCTACCCCGAGGTGAAAAGCGCGGTCTTCACCTCCGCCACCCTCACCACGGCCGGCACCTTCACCTATTTCGCCACCCGGCTCGGGCTGCCCGACTCTACCGAAACCCTGGTCGTGGACACCCCCTTCGACTACGCCGGCCGCACCCTGCTCTACGTGCCGCCCGCCGATTTTCCCGAGCCCAATCAGCCCGCCTTTTCGACCGCCGCCGCCAAGACCCTCGCCGAACTGGCGAAGAGCAGCAACGGCCGGGCTCTGCTGCTCTTCACCAGCATCAGCGCCATGCATAAGGCGGCCAAGGCGCTGCGGGCGGAACTGCCTTATCCGCTGCTGGTCCAGGGCGAGGCCCCGCGGCCCAGGCTGCTCGAACGCTTCACGGCCGAGACCCACTCGGTGCTGCTCGCGGTGGCAAGTTTCTGGGAGGGGGTCGATGTGCCGGGCGAGTCCTTGAGCGCGGTGATCATCGACAAACTCCCCTTTGAAGTTCCCAGCGATCCTGTTATCATGGCCCGGATAGAGAAGATGAAGGAGGAGGGGGCGAATCCGTTCGTCGAGTTCCAGATTCCCCGCGCCATCCTCATGCTGCGCCAGGGGGTCGGCCGGCTGATGCGCACCGCCACCGACCGGGGGTTGCTGGCCATCCTCGATGTCCGGCTCTTTACCAAGCAGTACGGCCGTCTGTTCCGCCAGAGCCTGCCCCCCAGCCCCGTCACCCGCAATCTGGCCGACGTACAGGCATTCTTCGCCGGGAAGTGAGATGGATCAAATCTTACGGAATATCCTGAAGGCCGAGGCCGCCACCATCGACGCCGCCATGGAGGCCGATCTCGTCGCGGTCCAGAGTCCGCTGCTCCACGAAGTACTTTGCCACGCCCTTTTCCAGGGGGGCAAACGTATCCGCCCTCTGCTCGTCCGTTACAGCGCCAGCCTCATCGGTGAGCCGCCTGCTCACGTCAACACCCTGGCCAGCGTTTTTGAATATCTCCATGCCGCAAGCCTGCTCCACGACGACGTCATCGATCATGCGGACCTGCGGCGGGGCAAGGAGACCGCCAACCGTCTTTGGGGCAATGAGGCGGTGATCCTGGCCGGCGACTATCTTCTCGCCCGGGCCATGGAGTTGGTGGCCGCCTTCGGCGGAGCCGAATGCCAGCGCCTCGTCAGCGAGGCCATCCGGAGGATGGTGGAAGGGGAATTTCTCCAGATGCGCGTGGCCGAAACCAGAAACGCCTCCGAGGCGAGTTACTTCGCCATCCTGCAGGGCAAGACCGCGGCCCTGATCGGCGCGGCCTGCGAGGTGGGCATCGTCTTTGCCGGCGGCACCAGGCAACAACGCCGGGCGCTTCGCACCTACGGCACCAACCTCGGCCTCGCCTTCCAGATCATCGACGATCTCCTCGATTATCACGGCGACCCCAATGAAACCGGCAAGGCGGTGGGTAACGACTTTCAGGAGGGCAAGATGACCCTGCCGCTCCTCATGGCCCTGGCCAACGCCGGAGGCGCCGACCGCGCCCGCCTTGAGGCATTGCTGGCCGCCACGCCCGAAACACGGCGAGCCGCCTTTGCCGAGGCGCGACGCCTGCTCGATGCCAGCGGCGCCTTTGCCAACGCCCGTGCCAAGGCGGAAACCCTCATCACCGAAGCGATTGCCTCCCTGGCCATCTTTCCGGACACTGCCGCCCGCCAGGTCTTGACCGGGCTGGCCGGCTACGTCCTCACCCGCACCAAGTAGGAGCCCATGGCGACCAAAGCCCGCACCCGCCAGAAAAAATCGAAATCACGGCCCTACGGCCGATTCATCCTGATCCTCCTGGCGCTGGCCAGCCTGGCCGGGATTGGCTACTTCGTCTTTCTCCAGGTCCCGCTTTTTCCCCCGGCAGCAGAGCAAACGCCGACCAGCGAAGTGGCGAAAACGCCTCAGGCCCAACCGTCCGTTGACGAACCACTGACCACTCCGCCCGCGGCTGAGTCACTGCCGCCCGAGCCCACACCGCCGGAAACGACTCCGCCGGCACCGGCAGCCGACATGGCGCCGGTTATGGCACCGCCTGCGGCACCACCGGTCGCCGTGCCGTCCGAACCGGCCATCGCCCCCGCGGCACCTGCCAAACAGGCCGCCGAATCAACGTCTGCAACGGAAGTCCCGCCGCCGGCAGCAACCCCCGCCGCGCACAAGGAACCACCGGCAACCCCACGCAAGAAACCGATGGTGGCCATCATCATCGACGACATGGGCTATCAACCGGCCATCGGCCGCAAGATGCTCGACCTGCCTCTCCCTCTCTCCTTCTCCTTCCTGCCTGGCGGCCCGCAGACCAAGGAGCTGGCCAGCGCGGCCAAAAGCAGGAAACGCGACATCCTGCTCCACCTGCCCCTGGAGGCGACCGACCGCAAGGTGGACCCCGGCCCCGGTACTCTCGCCGTGGCAATGGACCCCCAGGAATTGGAAAAAAAATTCGCCGAGGACCTGGCCGCCGTGCCCATGGCCATCGGCCTCAATAACCACATGGGCTCCCGCTTCACCGAAGAACGGCCAGCGATGGCGGCCCTGCTCACCCAGGTCAGGCAGCGTGGTCTTTTCTTCCTCGACAGCCGCACTTCGAACAAGAGCGTGGCCTGCGCCGTGGCGAAGGAAGCTGGTGTACCCTGCCTCTCCCGGCACCTCTTTCTCGACAACGACCAGAGCCAGGCGGCCGTCGTCAAGCAAGTGGACGCCCTCCTGGCCCTGGCGGAGAAAAATGGCTGGGCCGTGGGCATCGGCCATCCCCACCCGGCAACGCTGGCCGCCCTGACCGCGCGCCAGCAGGCGCTCACCGAACGGGCCGCGGTGGTGGGCATCGGAACCATCTTCCGCACCCATGGCCGTTGATCCGCCGTTCATCACGCTGACCACCGACTTCGGTCTGGCCGACGAATATGTCGGGGTGCTGCACGGGGTCATCGCCGCCCGCGCTCCCCAGGCCCGCATCATCGACCTCTGCCATACAGTGCCACCCCAGGATCTCCGCTGCGCGGCCTATCTGCTGCACGCGTCCCGGCGCTACTTTCCGTCGGCCACCCTCCACGTGGTGGTGGTGGACCCGGGGGTGGGCACGGAACGCCGCATCCTGCTGCTCGACACGGATCATGGCCGTTTTCTCGCCCCGGACAATGGCGTGCTCACCCTGCTGCTGGATGAGCCGGGGCTACGGCAGGCCTATGTAGTCAGCAATCAGGCGCTCTTCCTCAACCCGGTCAGCGGTACCTTCCACGGCCGCGACATCTTCGCGCCGGTCGCCGCCGCCCTGGCCAACGGCGCTGATCCGGCCAGCGTCGGCCCGGCCCTGGACGCCTCGGCACTCACCCGCTTACCGCTGCCGCAGCCGAAGATCGATGCCGCCACCGGCACGGCAACCGGCGAGGTGGTGGCCATCGACCATTTCGGCAATCTGCTCACCAACCTGCGCCGCGAACACCTCGCCACTCTGGCGAGTCACCTCAATCAGATTGTGGTCAGCGTCAATGATCAGGCCGTGGGAAAAATCCGCCATTCCTACGCCGCTGTCGCCTTTAACGAAACGGTGGCCCTGTTCGGCAGCCGCGGCACCCTCGAAATCGCGGTCAATCAAGGCAACGCCGCCCTGCGGCTGCAGGCACCCATCGGCAGTCGGGTGTTCCTGACCACCAATTCAGGGCACAAATAATTTTCTTTACAAAACCTCGGGCGCTCAGTATTAAAGTAAGTTCTTAACGAGGCAATAAAGGGGACACGAATGGAAGAAAGCCAGATCGAGGACATTGCCAAGCTGCTCAAGACCATGTCCCATCCCATTCGGCTCAAGATTCTCTGCCTGCTTCAGGATCGGGAACTGACCGTCGGCGACCTTCACAAGGAAGTGCAGACCACCAACGCCAACGTCTCGCAGCATCTCTCCATCCTCCGGAACCAGGGGATCATCACCTACCGCAAGGATGCCAACTTCATCTACAACCGCATCGCCGAAGGCCGGGTCACCGATCTGATCCGCACCATGCGCGATCTCTTCTGCAAAGCCGAAACGAAATAACAGCCTCGCGTTCCACGGCGCGCTGGCGATCATTATGGCGTCTTTTCCCCTTGTCCTCTCGCACAGTCGTACTTATCTATTATCTATAAGACCGGCAACTGCCGCGGCAACTCGCACGGCGCTGATGCCATGCATAACCAAACCCATGCACGGAGATAACCCCATGACGGTCAACGACTGGATTCATGTCTTCGCTGGCTCCTTTATCCTGATCAGCCTGGCGCTCGGCACCTGGATACATCCTTACTGGTACTTCTTCACCGCCCTTGTCGGGGCCAACCTCTTCCAGTTCGGCTTCACCAAGGTCTGCCCCTTGGGCCTCATCCTGAAAAAACTGGGCGTGCCCGAGACCCGGGAGACCCGGGGGTGCTGCGCTGGCTAGACCTGGATCTTCCCCGGAAGCCGCCCCACGCACCAACAAAAAGAGGTATGACCATCAGGCCATACCTCTTGCATATTACTGGTCGGGATGAGAGGATTCGAACCTCCGGCCCGTGAACCCCCATTCAAAACGGAACACTTTTCAACCCTTTTCATCCCCTTTCAACCCCTCCGAAACAGCCACAAAACTCGTTGACTTTACGAGAAAAAAAACCATATTTTGCCTTTCATGTAATTTCATTGCCTGCCAGCCTAAAAAGCTGGACATAGGCGGGACAAATTTATGGTGCAAACCATGGCAAATTGGGTCAAGACATCCTCGCCTGGGGTGCGTTAGCGGGAGCATCCAACCCGGAAGCACGGCCTTCTCCCGGATCGGTATTACTCTACCTACCGCGCCTGCACAAAAGGCTTGATTCGTCATTTTGCAAGAGGCTCGCCCTGAAAAGATATTTTCATCATTGACAACAAATGGGGAGGTTGTTACCATATTGGGAACAACCGGGTTCATGGATGCGAATAATTGCCAAAAGCAGATTGAGAAAGTACTGGGAAAAACCCGGCAACGAAAAGGCCCAACCATTTCTGACGGAATGGTATCACTTTTGCAAAAAACAAAAATGGGCAACTCCACAAGATGTTAAAAATACATTCAGCCATGCCTCGATCGTGGCAGAAAATCGGGTCGTATTCAATGTGAAAGGGAACAGCTACAGGGTAGTCTGCGCGATGGATTATCAAAGGCAGGCAATGTTCATCAAATTTGTAGGAACCCACAAGGAATACGATGAAATAGAAACCGAGGTGGTGAAATGAAACCGTTAAAAAATGAACATGCCTACCAAGAGGCCCTTGAGCGCATCGAAGAGCTTTGGGGCGCTGCCTCCAATACCCCTGAAGGCGATGAACTGGAAATTTTAATGGTGCTTGTCGAGGCATACGAAAACAAGCACTATCCAATTCCCCCGTCCGATCCAGTAAATGCGATTCTTTTCCAAATGGATCAAATGGGGATAGACCGAAAAAAACTTCAGGAATTTTTGGGACCGAAAAGTCGAGTAAGCGATGTGCTGAACCGGAAACGCGGTCTTTCTGTGCCGCAGATTAAAAAATTGCACAAAGGAATGCGTATCCCCTACGAATGTCTTCTTGGGGAGTCTTGAAACAAGACCGGTGGCCTTGAGAGGAGATTTGAAAATTTGACGAAATTTCTCCGCTAAAGGGCGCTATAGGTGTAAGCGCGCACGCAAAATAAGAAAATTTTGCAAGTAAACGCAGAAAAAAACACCACCCCACACTTAGCGATCAAAATAATCTTGGTGCCCTCTTGTTCCTTTTAAAAAAAAGGAATATCATCTTATCACCTAAAGGCAACAAGGAGCACCAAGAATGAAAAAAAGCGAAACCATCCATACACACCGGTACCCAGCATATTCGCCCGACGGACTCCAGCCCACCACAGGACTAATGGGCAGCAAGGCCCAGTGCGCGACCTGTGGCCTCTCGCTGGGCCTTGCCTGTCGGTGCTTCGCGAGAAACGGCGAATGTCAACATTCTCCAGCCCGATCCATTGATTTAGCCGCTCTTTTTTTCCCCAGCAAATAACCGCCCTTCAGTTCTCTCGCCGGAAAACAGCGGCGCCCAATACCTTGGATCGCAGGCGATAGCTATCCGCATGAGCGGCATGTGCCACCCACGACGAAACAGTGGCCTGGACCCGGTCCAGGCTGATCAGCCCCTCCCGGAACTGCCCCTGGAGCGCCTTCAGCCGCCGCCTCATGGTGACGATGGATTGGCGGCGCAGCAGCCGATGATCGTGCCAGATGCGATAGCCCACAAAGTTGAGGCCACGGCCGGCCGGCAGCACGCTGGTCTTGCTGAAGGTCATCCCCATGGAGGCGAGCTTGCCCTCGAATCGGTCGCGGACGGCCAGGGCCTCCTCCTTGCTCCAGCAGAGCACCACCATATCATCCATGTAGCGGATATAACGCTTGAGCCGCAGCTCGCGCTTGGCCCATTGGTCCAGCTCGTTGCCGACCAGGTTGGCGATCCACTGGCTGGTGAGGTTGCCCACCGGGATGCCCACGGGGTCCGTCTCGCCGCAGGCGGCCGTGCTGTCGATGATCGTATCGAGCAGGCGCAGGGTGGCCGGGCAGGCAATTTTGCGGCGCACGACCTGCTTGGCCAGGGCATGGCGGATGCTCGGAAAATAGCGGCTCACGTCCATCTTGAGCAGCCACACCGGCCGGCCGCTCTTGTGCATATCGCGCAGCCAGCGCTGGCAGCGATTGGCCGCGGCATGGGTGCCCTTGCCGGGGCGGCAGGCGTAGGTGTCATTGATCATGCCGCTGTGCCAGATGGGCGCGCAGATGTTACAGATGGCATGCTGCGCCACGCGATCGCGGTAGGGCAGCGCGGCGATCTCCCGCCGCTTGGGCTCGCGGATCACGAAGGTGCGGTAGCCACCAGGCCGATAGGTGCCCCAGAGCAGCTCCATCTGCAGCCGGCCCAACTCCTCCCAGAGGCTGGCCTCAAAAAGGATCACCTCCTCGCGATTGCGCTTGCCACGGCGTGCCAGTCGGTGGGCCTCGATGAGGTTATCCCAGTCGACAATCTTTTCAATCAGTCGCTTGTGCTTCTGGCCCATGCTTCCCTTATCATTAATATGAGAGGTGGCCACGCCGGGCTTTCGCCTTTCGGCTACTCGCGCGGCGTGCCCGTTTTCAAATCTTCGGCCCGCTTGTGCGGGACCAGGCCGGGCAGGCTGACCCCCTGGTGGGGTGCTGGGTGACGGCGAACCATCGCCGCCCTCTCGCATGATGGTGGTCACAGACGCCGCGCAGACCCACATTGCCATTCGCATTCCACGGATTCGCATTCGAGTTCAGACAGCGCGCACCGTCGAGCACGCCGCTGTGCCTTGGCCAGCAGGAGTAAGCCCCGCTGCCGCGGGGCCTCATCAGGGTTCATGCTACAGGGAGTCACAGACGCCGCGCAGACCCACACGGCCATCCGCATCCCACGGAACCGCACTCGAGTACAGACAGCGCGCACCGTCGAGCACGCCGCCGAGCCAAGGGCCCCCGCCGATGAACGCCCCCCACGCCGCGTGGTCCACGCTGCCGCGGGGATAGGCGGCATCCTTGCCGACGTTGACCACGGCGGCATCCCAGGCGTAGGGGGTCACGGAACCATTGTAGTCGCCGATGTCATGATGGCTGTCGAGCCAATCCCAGACGTTGCCCACCGCGTCGACCACGTTGTACTGGCTCACCGCTTTGGCCACGCCGCCGGCCGTAGTAGGGCCGGTGTTGGTGGTCATCGACCACGCCTGGTCGTTGCTGCCATCGAGCCCGGCCGGGGCTCCCTCGGCGTAGCGGAGGAACTCCTCGACCGTGGGCAGCCGCTTGCCGGCGTTGTTGATGAGCTGGTGAAAATCCGAGCGGCTGTAAATGGTATCCCGGATGATGGTGGCGCCGTAGACGCTCACCGGAACATTTTCCGGCCAGAGGCCGGCGCCCTCGGAGTTGGGGTAGATATCCACCCACAGACTGCCCGGGATCACCTCCACCATGCCGGTCGGGTCGCAGGTCGGACGGTGGGCGAGGTCCCAGCAGGAGTTGGGGAGAATCTGCGTCACCGGGGCATACGCGGTATTGTAGCGGTTGGCCACGCCCCGGTAGCGTCCCACGTGGAACCCTCCGATCTTGCGGCTGCTCGCCGCATCGTAGCCGGTGGGCACGGTGGAGTTTTTGGAGGCGACCCACTTCGCCGTGCCGGAGGCCTGCCGGACGGCGTAGATATAGATGTTGTCGCCCAGGGCGAGCGCGGCAAACGAGCCGTCGTTGTTGCCGGCCGCCAGCGGGTCCCAGTTGACCGCCGGGGCGAGCAGATAACCGAACCCGTTGCCACCGATGTTGGCCATGCCCTCGGGCAGGTGGACCGTATCGCCCGCCCCTTTGCTGATCTGCCCGAAAAGCGATACAAACCCGGCCGCCATGGCCGGCACGATGATCTTGTCTCCAGCTGCCATTACGCACCTCCCTCGATAGTTGCGATCATCGCCTCGACCTCGGCCACGGTGTAGCCCAGGCGGTAAATGCGGCCGGCCGGATCATCGACCAGCCGCTCCTGGCGCCGGGTGCCATCCTCCTGCACGAGCACGATGTACTCGGGCAACGGCCCGGCCGCCGCTTCGCCCTCGGCCAGCATCCGGTCGAACACGTAGGCCCGGGCGCTGGCGATAAGACCGCGGAAAAACGCCACCCCCTTGGCCTTGTTCTCCTCGGTCGCCCACTCGCTCCCGAGATAGCCCATCAGCACGTCGACGTCGTGGCGGGTGGCGATCAACTTCGGGTATCCGTACATCGTTACACCTCCTTGAGTACTAGCACGCCGCTCTCGACGCGCAGATCGTATTTGGTGGTCGTCACCGTGTCTTTGTAGCGTTTAATCGCCTGCGTGAGCTGGGCCAGGTCGGCACCGTCAGGAACCAAACCGGCGGCGAGGATGACGTTGACAATCTCCTCCTGCACGCCATTCAGCCAGGCAGCCGTCACCACGGTGCCCTTGGTGTTGGTGGCCGGTTCGCCGGCACTGAACAACCCACTTGTCGTTCCTATTCTCTCCATGGTTCCTCCTATTCGATGTAGCTGAAGTAGACAAAGGTATGGGCGGGCTTCAGCTCCCGGAACAGATCCTCAAGGTACGTTCGCGAGTCCCACCAAGTCAGCATTTCTCCAGCCACCGACTCGCCGGCCCGGAACTCATAAATCGGCTGGTTGTATATCTCCAGGCCCCATTGATAGATGATCGTGGCGTCAAACAGTTCATCACCGGCGGCGCCCCATCCGGCCATGAACGGCAGTGGCTCCACGATCTCGACCACATAGCCGAGCGTTTGTGCCAAGGTCATGAAATACGGGATGGACAGGCCGCCCCTCTCCCGAATCTTCCGCATGACTTTCTCTCGCCGGAACTGCAACGGATCATCCGCACCAGGCGTCAAACCAAGAACCCGCTCCCAGCTCGCGAGCAACCGTTCGGTGGTATCTGGGAAGACCTCCGCGAGCAGGGTATCGGCGCTGGCCTGCGCCGTGTCCAGGTGTTTGGCGTCCAACGCCAAGTCGGCATTGTGCTCCCCACCGAGTTCAACGGGGAAGAGCAGTCGCAGGATATCGATGTTGGCCCTAACTGACATTGATTGCCCCTGGCCGCAGCATTTGGCTGGAGGAGGGCGTGACCGTGGCGGCCGGCACAGTAACCGCCGGGTTGGCCGCGCCGTTGTCGGTGGCAATGGAGATCAACTGCGGCAGATACAGCTCCTGCCCCGGCTCGAAGCCGGAGAGGTACGCCTCGATGTCAGCCGCCACCGCCGCCGTCATCGTGCCGCCAACCCCGGTCATCGTCACCGCCTGGCTAATGATGGTCGGCGCCAACACTCTCACGAACCTCGCGCCCACCGGCCGCACATCCTCGATATAGGCGGCCACCGCATCGATCAAGGTCTGATTCGGTATCTCGGAGCCGGTCGTGGTCTTGTTGGCCACGATCACCACGTCCACACTCTCTCCACCCTGGGCCAGCGGGAAGGCATAAGCCCCGGCCACGTCGTCCACCTCTTTGGCCCATTTCTCGTAGTCGTATTTGTTGCCCCCAGCCGGCGGCCGCCGGATGTAATCCAGCAGCCGGGCCAGATAGACGGCATCGCTCTCGCCAGCCGTGCGGGCAATCCCGCGCACCCAGGCATGATGTTCCAGGGCTTCGGTCTCCGCCGTGTCCGGAAACGCCTGGCGGCTGATCCATTCCTGGTATTTGTAGAGCCCCCACAGTGCCGAGGAGTAGCCGGCTGCCTTCATGTAGGCCAGGCTGCCCTGGGAAACATCGACACCCGGAAAAATGTTCCGGAAGTCAACCAGGATGCCGTTCAGTATCTCGTCAAAGGTTCTTTCGAAGGCCATCACACCACCTCTTTGAATGTCGTAAACGTCACCGTGCGGCCGTCTGCCTGCACGGCCTCGATCAGCACCTTCAGGCGGCCCAAGTCTTGCGTCCGGTCGCGCTCCACAAAGACCTCCACAGATTTGGCGCGGCCGGTGTCAACCAGCCATCGCAGCGCTTCCAGGTAATCCTGGCGGATCAGGCCGGCCGTGGTCTCGGTATTCTTCAGCCTCCCGCGCCGCCGCAGGCCGAATGCTGGATTGTGGAAGAAGGCGCCTTTCTCCACCGCCAGGCTGAGATAGATGTTGTTGCCGATGTCGGCCGCCTCGTCGAAGGACATCTGGCCAAGCGGCTCCGGCGCTCCTGTCGAGCTGACTGCTGGTATGGCAATCGCAAAGTCCATCACATCCCCTGGTTCGGCGCCCCAGTGGGGCCGCCGTTGTCGTTTTCCGGATGCGTATGGCTGTTGTAGGTGCCGCGCATCTCGCTCATGGTCCGGCCGGTACTGTCGCAACGGTCCTTGATCTCGCCGGTCACCTCAAGGAGCGGCGTCTCCATCCTCACTTTCGTGGCGGCCACGACCCGCACCAGGGGGCAGGTGATCTTGGTCTCGACGGCTACGGCGGCGAACAGCTTGTCACATCCATATATATGAATCTCCTTGCCGCGCTTCAGCCTGATCACCTGGCCCTGGTCGTCATAAAGCGCGACCTCGCCCTCCTCGATCGCGACCCGGTACCGGCGATCGTCGGAGCCGATCATAATGATGTGGTTGCCGTCCCGGATAATGATCCCTTCGGCGCCCGGCAGCGGGCGTGAGGTGTAGCCGTAATGCTGGAAGTATTCCCGGTTGATGAACTCCTCGCCCGGCCGGCCGGTGGCGCTGAAGCGCTTGATGACCCCTTCCCATACCGATTTGATAATGACGCGAACCATTATTGCACCAACCCCGGCGGCCCGAGCTTCAGGCTGGTAAACGTGCCGTCTTGCTTGGAGCGTTCGAAGGTGCGGCCGTAGATGAGATAGACGCCGTCAATCCCCAGTGCCTCATCGTGGACCTTGCACAGCTCATTGATCCGCCAGTTCTTGTTGTTCTGGCTGTGGCCCTGGACTCGGTAGAGCAGTTGATACCCCTGGTGGCGCTGTTGCTCCATCAGGAACCTGGCGTGAAGCTGCGGACTCTGCGAATCGTTGTTATCGGTGGAGACAAAGGGTTTATAGAACGGGAAGCCCTTATCCTCCGTCACCCCGCTGGTGGTGATCTTGGTGGCGTCCATACCCATATCATCCTGGCCCTGTTGCTGCCCGATGACTGTCACCTTCGAGTACCGCTTCGAGATGTCATCGATCTCCTCACCACCCAACACATTGTTGCCGACCCCGCTCTTCGTGCAGGTGAGCGTAAACATCGGCTCCCCCTTGGCCTTTGGCCGCCCGAAGATAAATGTGCCGTCCGGCTGGGCGAAAAACATCAGCCCGCGGCTGGCCGCGTAGGTCCGCAGCACATCGAAGACGGTCATACCCGGCTCGATCTGGGATATCTTCTGCGGGGTGTCCAGGTAGCCGACCAAGGGCTGATCGACGGAGCGCTTCTTGCCTTTCAGTTTGCCGACGATGTTCTCCTGATACTGGATATGCTTGCGGTTGATAAAGGGCACCGTCTTGAGCAGCATCTCCGCCAGGGCCGAGAGCTTCATGCCCTGGACCGTGACGAACTGCTCGCAATACGAGTCCACCAGAAGCCCCATCAGGTCTCGACCCTCGACCCGCACGACCAGCGAGCCGCTTTTGTCGTATTTTCTGGAACGCTTATCGATAATACCGGTCAGCTCCAGCGCGCCGTTCACGTAGAGCTTGCACTGCTGACCCCGCGTGATCTCCAACTCGGGGGCGGCCAGCTCCAGAGAAAAAGCGTCATCGGCCGTGTAAAGGTCCGCCTCCGCCGTATACGACACGAATCGTTCAATCCGATGGCCGGATATTTCCAGGGTAACGTTATCAGGAGGCATAGACGCTCACCTCGCCACTGGCGCAATTGGGGTTGCGGATGGCGTTGATCGTCAGCAGCCGCTCGGCGGCGTTATAAGGGAGGCCGTACCGCAGGCAAACCAGGTGCAGCGGCAGGGGGTTGTCGAGCAGCACCCGGATAATCTTCTCCCGCTCCAGCTTGATGCTGTTCACGTGGGTCTGGAGTTGCAGGGCCTGCTGTTTCAGGCTGGTATTCTGCCGGGAAATATCGATGGCCTCCTGGAGTCCGGACCGCACGGCGGCCAGACTGCTTTCCAGCTCACCCACCGTCATCGCCGTTTCGGGGGCGGTGGCAGCGGCGCCGCCGCTTATGTTGCCGCCCCCGACGACCGTGGCCGGAGCAGTGTAATTCCCCTCGGCGTCAAAGGCCCGCTGACCCTCGCGCTGTTTCTGGGCAACCCGCAGCGTCTCGTCGGCCTTGTAAAGGTAGGCAGTCTGAAGCGCGGTATGGCTTGCCGCCGCGATGGTCGTGGTCTTCGCGAATTTACCCGAGGCATTCGACAACCCCTTGAGGCCGAAGACCATGCTGTTCACAAACCGGGCCGGCGAGGTTTTCAGCGAATCGTAAAGCAGGGCATAGCGTTCCACGCAGCGGCTCACGCTGCCGATTACCCGGCCGGGCAGGTCGGTGCCGTAATTTATGGTGGAGACCAGGGAGTTGGCAGGATTCGCGATGGTATTCACCGCGGCATCCATGGTGCCGACGTAGGACTCAACCTCCTTGAGGTAGTTCCGAGCCTTGGTGGTGACGCCGCCAAACTGCTCCACGATACCCCTTGCCGGGTCCAGCACCCTGTCCAGAATGCTTTGAGACTCAGGCCCCAGGGCATCCTGGACATCTCTGGCAAACTCTTCTTTCTGCTTTTCAATGCCGTCGTTATACGCCTCTTCGGCTCCGGCCTCGACATCCTCGTGCCGGGTATCCCCGCCATCCTCGATAAGCCCTTCGACAAAGGTGATGTCGATCTCCGCGAATCGATCGCGGTCGTCATGGCGCACAGCCATGGACTCAACGCGACCCTTCATCGGGCCGTACTTCGGATGCACCAGCTCGGAGATATCCATCGAGTCGAGGTGCTTCAGCAGCTCCGTGTGGGTATCGTAGGTGGCATGGTCCGCGCCATCGTCCCAGAAGTAGCAGCGGAACTTCACCACCCGCGCCTTCTGGCCCATGTCTTCCAGCAGCGCCCCGTTCTGGTACGGGTACTCGTGCCGGACAATCGCCTTTTCGACCGCATCGTCGATCGTCTCGATCTCCAGGGCGAACCCGTCAAGCTGGGCTGCGTGCAAATCGGCCATGCGCTATGCTCCTAATGGGCCGAGGCAGTCTGGGTGAAACTGCCGCGCCGCATGGTGTTGATCTTGGTGTGCGTGTTCTTGTCGCTGGTTTCGGTCATGACGCGGCCGTTGCCGTCAATCGCGATAGTCAGGTTGATGTCGTTTTTAACGTCCCGACCGTTCGTGCGGTGCAAGGCATCATAAAGCATCCCCCCCAGCCAGCCGCTGCCGCCGTATTTGCCGCCAGTAGCCTGGCCGGACACCCAGCCCATCCCCGCATTCATCACCTGCCCAGCCCGGTAGCTCACCATGCCTGTTCCTGTCGCCACCAACGCCGGTATTCCGGCTGAGGCAACGAACGGCAACGCGAGTTTAGCCAATGCACCGGCCTTGTTCTTCAGCCAGCCACCAGCGGCCGCACCTGTCGCTGCGTCAGCCAGCGCCCCGGCGCCGCCTCCGAAACTACTCGGCCAGTTAGTGACAAAGACCGGCTGGACACCGGTTGCGGCTTCCACCGCCTTGCCGGTGGCAATACCGCCCGCGACCGAAGTGGCACTCCCAAGCAGGCCCTTGAAACCACCGACCCCCTTGAGCACCTTGCGGCCGGAGCGGATCGCATCGACCCCATAACCGAGCGCCGCCAGACCGCCAGCCGCCAACCCGCCATACATCAGGCCGGAGAACGCCTTACCGACAAGCTCATGCTTCTGCGCAAACTCTCCGATCAGCGAAAGCAGCTCGTTGAGCTTATTCCCCACTGCGGTCAGGGGAGCCAGGGCCGGAGTGAACAATAGGGCCAGGGTCGTGCGGCCGGTGCCGTGCAGCTTGGTCATGGAGGCATTGAATCCTTCCGCCCAGATATCGAGTTTTTGCGCTGCCGAAAGAGATTTGTCGGCGGCCTTTTCGATCTCCTTAAAACCGGACTTTGCGCCGACCAGGGTGTTGGCGGCCCGACCACCCTCCTCACCGAAGATTTTCATCATGACCAGTAACCGCTGCTGATCGTCCTTGATCCCGCCAAAGCGGTCGCGCAGGAGCGAGGTTGCGGCATCCATGCCGATGAACTTCCCCTTGTCGAAAAAGTTCAGCTTGTACTGGCCAAGCAGCGCCCGTTGTTCCCTGGTCATCCCGAGCATGCCGATCAGCATGTTGTTGAACGAGCTACCGGCCCGTTCACCCAGGGGCGCCAGGGCGCCCAGTGTCGTGACGCTGTCCTTGGCCGAGATATTCAGGGCCTTGGCGTTGCCGCCAGCCATACGCAGCCCCTGCACCAACTCGGGGATGTTGGTGGCGCTAGCGTCATCCACCCGCACCAGCCAATCCGCCAGGTCGCCATACTGACCGCCTTTGAGATCGAACTGCGAGCCGATCCGGGCCATGGCCTCGCCGATCATCTCCGGCGCCTCGCCGGAAAGGGTGGCTAGAGCCGTGGCGGCAAACGCGGCCCCGGATTTGCCCCCCACGTTCTCCAACGCCACACCGGCCTTGAGCAGGGCGTTTTCGATATTCACCACATCCTCAGCGGAGAACGGAGCCTGGGCCGAGACCGTGATGGCGGTGGCCCGGACCTCGCGCAGTTGGCGTTGCAGCTCTTTCGCGTCCGCGGCACTGCCGGCCAGATTACCCTTCACCTTCAGCGTGGCCGCCTCAAGCCCGCCCGCGGCCGCAATGGCCGGCTGCATCGACCTGGCCATGGCCACCGTGGCCGCTCCGGCCATGGCAGCATGCTTGGCGCTCTGGGTCATGCGGTCAAACGACTGCTGCACGTCCCTGTTGGCACCAGCCAGTGCCTGCATGCGGCCCTTGATCTGCTCCACCCCTTTACTAAGCAGGTCGATTATGGTAAATTGAATTGCAACGGAGCCGATACCCATGTTGGTCGATCTCTCTTTCTTCCTGCTTGGCGGTGTGCTGTTCCTGCTCTTTCTCTACGGCGCCGAACGGCTCATCGGCCGATTCGTCAACGTCCTGCTTTACGGCGATGCCGACGGACCTTGTACGTCTTTCCCCCGCCGGCCCGAGGATCCCTGAGTTCCGCCCAGGTCTCCAACCACGCCATCGCCTCCTGCTCCTCCATCGCCAGTGCCTCCTGATACCCGAACCCCATCTTCATGAGCGCCAGCACCAGTTGCCGATGCACCCGCATGGGTTCCGCGAAACCTGGCGAGGACGTTCGTCAGCCTCGCATCGGCGGCCATGATCGCGTTCACGTCCTCATCCCACATATCCAGCATGAGATCGAGGGTCATCGCTTCCCGCGGGAGACCGACGATGCTCAGCCGCCGGCCGAGCAGGTAAAGGCCCATGTACTCATCATGATCGGCGAGTCTCGCGGCATCCGCCGAGGCCCTGGCTTCCACCGAGTCCCGTATTTTTTGCGGGCGTAACACAAACTCCCGGCACAACTTCCCATCGTGTTCCACCCCGATGGGCAGGGTTCCTTTCTCTTCGAACATGCGCGTCCTCCCAAAAGGCAAAATGCCTGGTTATTCCTTGACCCGGCCGACACAGATCAGCTCGATCGACCGCACCGTTTCGTTTTCGCCGTCCACCTTCTGTTCGCCGACCTTGGCGACATAGACGCCGGTGTAAGTAGTCCGGCGGCCATTCTCATACTCGATCGTCAGGGTGCCATTGCTCATGGACTCCCAATCAAACTCGGGCGCATCCTCCGGCACCACGTAGTCCACCTTGGTGCCATACCTGGGGGTGACCTTGCAGGCGCCGGTCTTGTTCATAAGCCGCACCGGCTTGTGCTTCTCGATCTCGTTTTCCGTTACAGTCTTGAAATCCTCGATACTCTGGCCGTTGGCGGTCAGAGTGCAGCGGGAGACATATTCCATGGGGTTTCTCCTTTGCCTTGTGGCGCGGTATTACAGCAGCAGATCGATACGGGCGGCGAACACGTGCAGCCCGTTGACCACGTCCGCCGGGATGGCGGCATTCACCCGGTTGGGATCCTGCAAGTCGTCCTCGACGATGAGCTTGCCCTTGTGCTCGTCGATGTTCTCCAGGATCTCCAGCTCCTCGAGCTTGTAGGCCACGTCGAGCAGCTCGGTGCGGATGGCGCTTTTCACCCGGCCGGTCTTCTTCGACCTGGGGAAACGCAACGAGATCCGGTCCACCCACGCCTTGCGCGCGTAGTCGAGGGTGCGGATGGTGGTGATGTCGAGCAGGCTGATGTCATCCACACCCTGGGCATCCTGGATGTAGGTGGTAATGGCCCGCACGATCTGCACCCGCTCTCCGGGGCCGACCTCAAGCGGGGCCACGCCGTTGTTGAGGCAGTTCTCCTGCTCGGTGCGGGAGAGCCGCTGGTCGATGGCCGGGGCCGAGATGCCTTTAAGCTCCAGGGTGTTGAGCGGCCGGGCCGGGTCTTCCTCGTAGGCCATCACGCCGCCGAAAGCGCAGGCGATCTCGTAGGCCGGGCTCTTGGTGCCGCGCAGATATACGCCCGCCACCCGGCCATGGTTGACCTGGCCGGCCAGGGTCGTGGCCGAGGCCAGCGCCCCGTCGAAACCATAGACCCCGACCGCGCCGCGCTGCTCCATGGAGCCCGAGACTGCGTCCAGATGGTCGCGCAGGGTGACCAGGTTGGCCTGGTCGTTGTACGGTGTCGCCACCACATGGTACTGCTCGGCAAAAACCTTGGCCAAAGCCTCGGAGAGCGTCGGGTCTACGCTGCCACCACTCATGGCCGCCACTGCGGCGGCAACTCCCTTGGCGGTACACTCGGCGGCCAGGTCGATCTGGTTGGCCACCGTGCCCTTGTTCTTGGCGGTGAGGGTCACCACGCCCAGCGCGGAGCTGGCGGTCACCGGCAGGTCAGGGTACTTGGCCAACTCAGCCGCCAGTGCCGTGGCGATCGCGGTGGCGGTATCGCCGGAGGCAACGCCCAGATCCACCCGGCGGGAGCCGATGGAGATACTCAGGGTGCCGCTGGTGGTGGCCGGCCCGGTGATGGTGATGGTGCCGCTGGCCGCGATGGCGGTGCCGGCGTCGTCCATGGCGATCACGGTCAGGTCCAGGTACCGGTTGGCGGTGATCGCCGCGCGGCACATCAGGTGGGCCAGTGAGCCGTTGCCGAAGTAGTCCGCCGCCTGGGCGTCGGAGAATACCTGGGTGGGCACCAGGGCGGCCACGGTGCCGGCAGCCAGGCGCTGGCCGATGACCAACATGCGCTGGAGGTTGGCCGGCAGGGTCCGCACCGCGAACCGGGTGTTGAACTCGAAATACTTGCCCGGCTTGCGGATACTGGCCGGAATCGTATCAAAGCTGATGTTTTTGGATGCCATCCTCATTCACCTCCCTTGGTTTTTACCGGCACCAGCTTAAGCGAGCCGTCGTCAACCAGGCGCTGGTAGTAGCTCGTGTCCGGCACGACGATGCCCTTGGGGTCGTCGGTGATGTATTTCCTGGGGTTGTCTTCCATCGGGCACTTTAGGCCCGATGCGGCTTTCACTTTCATGGCCTGCCTCCTATGGCGCTAATGTTATGGTGTCGCTGGCATCGACGGTGTCGTCGCCAGGCTTGAGGTAATAGTTGAGGCCAACGGTCAGGAGATCCACCGTCGCCTCGTCGTCGAGCTTCTCCACCACATACGAGGTGGCCAGCTCCAGCGAGTAGATGATGAGGCCCTTGTCCCGAAAATCCTCGGTGGTGGTATTCCGCCAGCCCGTGGGCACGATCGGCTTGATCGCGAGCCCGAGCTTTTGGAGCAGCAGGGTCTGGATAATGCCTTGCAGAATCAGGTACACGCCCTTGCGCCGCTCGCCCTCGCTGGAAAGCTCCGAGAAGATTACATCGACAAAGATGGTCAACTCCTGCCGGAAGCTCTGCTGGGTAACCGCCTGGAATTTCCCCGCCTCGGTGGAGACATACACCGCCGGCTGCGGGATGCCTTCCGCCCCTCGCTGCACCGCCAGCGTGCCGGCGCTGGCCCCGAGCTGCGTCTTGATGCGATTAATAATGGCCTCCTCGATCTGCGCCAGCATCAGAAGTCACCCAAGGTGTCGCGAGTGAAGACACGATCCGCCGCCACAAACTGCGGCCCGCCCGCCACCGGCGTCACATCGCCCCCGGTGCTCTCGGCGCCGAGGGTGATCTTGCCGGCCTGGACCTGCTCCAGTATCTTCAGCGCGTTCTTGTACCGCTCGGTGACTCCCTCCGGCGGCGTCAACTTGATCCGCCGGGCATAGAGCCGGTAGACCGCCACGTCGGCGGCCAGGGTGTTGATGAGCCCCGGCACCGGAGAAAGGGGGAGGGTGTACCTCCCCCGCAGATAGCCGTCGATCAACTCCCCGGCGTCGGTGATGGCCCGGTCCACGTTCACCTGGTTGACCGCTACCGGCGGCACGGTGTCATCGGTCAACTGGACCAGGTCGTTGGCCGGCACCGTGGCCTGGATGTCGCCCAAGGAACAATACATGGCTTACGCCTCCAGCTCCTTGCGGCGGGCCGCGATGGCATCGAGCACGGTTTTGCGCTCCTCGCCCTCGGCCAGTTTGTCAAGCTCCTCGACAGATGAGGCGGCCTGCGCCAGCTTGATCGTCTCGGCGGCGTTGGGCTTGGCCTGGCTGCCGCCGGCTGCGGCGGCCACGCGCTCAACCAGCAACTCGGGCTCCGCCTCCATCTCCACAAGCTGGTCCTTGGTGAAATGGTCGTCCTGGTATTCGGTCGGCGCCGCCGGGTGGGCGAGGCCACAGCGCCGGAAACCGGCGGTCTTTGCGGTAATGCGGATCATTTGGTCGCTCCCTTGTGGGTTGTCGGCTACCGGCCGTCAGGGGCCGGTAGCCGCTCGGTTGCGCGATTATGCGCCGGTGCTGCCGTAGATGAGCTGCCAGAAGCCGTAGCCACCAGCCGCCCGCGCCTCGGCGCCGAACTTGAACTTCTTGCGCATGAACACGTCGTCCGCCTGCGGATCGACCTGCTGCACGAAAATCGGCTTCTTGCGCTCCTGATAGATGAAGGGCTTGACCGGCTTGGTGGTGTCGAGCAGGAACCAGGCGGTGTCGCTGGTCAGACGGGCGTCGCACACCACGGTGATGGTGCCCTTGTACGGGTTCGGCTTGCCGTCATCGAGCTTGTCGTTGGTGGCCAGCACGTTGGCAATGTCCTCCAGGGCCGGGCCGACCAGGAGCACGTTGGGAGTGATATTGAGCGGCCGCCCCTCATCGTCGGTGAACTTCTTCATGGCGGTGCGGGCAGCGCCCAGCGAGGCGATAGCCGCAGCCTGGGTGGCGGCGGAAAGCGCCACGGTGCCCTTGTTCGATACCGACTGCACCGCGCCGTTCTTGTCGGTCACCGGGTGGTCGGTGTCGCACATGTACTGGCCGTCATAGCACTTGGTGGTGAAGACGCCGTTGACCAGATCGGCCACGATCTCATCCGGCAACTGCTTGGCCGAGAAGCCCGCCATCTGCGCCTGCGGTGCGTAGATGCCGAGCTGATCGTCTTCGATGTGGTTGCGGTCGACCTCGACGGTAGCCTCCCAGTCGTCGTTGGTGACCGAATAGCCGAAGGCGGCCAGGGCCTTGACCTGTTTGTCGCCGATCCACTTCTTCATGCGCGGGAAGTTGGCCAGCCACTTGTAGTCGTTGGTGGCGCTGCCGGACGGCACCAGCATGGCCACCTTGTCCCAGAAGCTGGGGGCGGCCTCGAATGCCTTGTTGAAGATGGTCTTCAGGTTGATGAAGACCTGAGACAGGGTGCTCGCATTCACGATCATTGCATGTTCCTCCTTGGATTATTGTTGTCGGCCCCGGTTACTCAACCCAGACGCCGTCCGATTCCACGCCCACCACCGTGCCGGCGGCCGAACGGGTACTGGTGCCGTTGGTCTTGGCCACGGTTTCGTCGTCCACGATGTAGCAGACCTTGCCCAGCTCGGCCTGGGTCACCGCGTCGGTGCCGCTGTTCTTGAACTTGAACGCCCTCTTGCGGCGGACCAGCACACTCTTGGCGCCGTCGGCGCCGCCGGTGTTGTCGATCATCTCCTCGGCGCGGCCGAGGTAGGTGAGGGTGGTGGTTGTGGCGCCGGGGGTGGCGTAGCCGGTGGCGTTGGCCGCCACCAGCGCGCCCGCGTAAATCTTGACGTTGGCGGCCACCGGGACGGGGATCAGCTCGCCGTCCTTCATGGTGGTGTTGCGATCAGCAGTGAGTGCCATGGTGCTCTCCTCCTTAGGATTGGCTGTAGGTTACAGGTTGCCGTACTTCTTGAGGTCGTCGGCCGTGTTGCCGAACATCGCGGCAACCTTGGCCTCCTCGGCGTTCATCGCCTTGCCGCCCTCGTCCGGGCTCTTGCCGTCAAGGCCGGATGCGCCGCCCACTACCGGCGCCGCCTTCACGAAATCGCGGAAGCGGTCAAGGCCGCCTTCCTGCCGGCACTGCGCCTTGTGGTAGTCGGCCGTGGCCGGGGTGATCTTGCCCGCCTTGAGCGCATCGCCCACCTCGGTCTCGATCTCCTTTTCAAGCTGGGCCGCCTGCATCTCGCCGAGCTTCTTCTCGGCGTTGGTGGCTCGGGCCAAGGCGGCGTCGTGGTCCGCGCGCGGCACGAACTTGTCCAGGCTCGGGCTCTCCGCCCGGTTGGTGGCGGTGGACAGATCGCCCCGCATCTTCTCGATGGCGTTCAGTGCATCCGCCTCGGTGGCTGTCTCGGCCAGGCCGAGAGCCGCGTAAATCTTCTTCATCGCTGGTTCCTCCTCGTTTTGTTTTTGCTCCTCGCGGTTGAGGGCCTGTAGTGCCAGGTTCGGCTGGTTGGTCAATGCGACTGAGGTCAGCCGCAGGATCTGCATGGTCACCTTGTCGTAGGTAAATACCGGGGAGATGTAACGGTACTGACGATAGGCCACCGACCAGCCGCCCTCGCTGTTCCAGTCCACCCGCCCCCACACGCTGCCGTTCCGTACCTCCAGGGCGGTGATCCATCCCACGGCCGGGGCCGGCTCGCCCTTCGGCGCCTTCAGTTCGGTGGCGTGCTCGATGTCCAGTGGCAGGTCAACGCCAGCGGCCACAAACGCCACCACCACTGCCTGCGGATCGTCCAGCCGCCAGCTCCGCCCATCTCGCCCCCTTACCTCCGGCCCGGCCGGCAACAGTTCAATCCAGTCCGGCACCGCCGCCGGGGCTGCCGGCAGTTCAAAATTCAAGGCCGCGCGGTGGTCGGTGGTGCTCTCATTGTTCCGTGCTGTCGTCAAGTGTCCCCTGCCCACCATCCCTCCTTCGGGTCCGGCAACCGCAACCCCGTTTAGACACCGTTTAATTTTGCTCAGGTTCAACGCTTTAGCCCTCGCCTATACCTCGGTCGCCTCTTGCCCCGAAAACGCTCCTGGGCCGTTTATCGCGTTTTCATTTCCAGGTGGTCGGCAACCACCTCCAATATCCGCTCACGGTCCTGCCGCGAGAGGCCAAGAAACGGCCGCGCCGGGATATCCGAGCCGGGGTGGTTGACGCTCCGGGCCGGGTGCCGGCCGCCTGGCCAGGCCAGCGCCTTCTTCCGCACCGGCTTGATCACATGCGCGCCGGTCTTGCCGCCGAACTGGTGGATGGCCCCGTACACCCGGTTGGTGCCGATCCGCACTCCGCCCTCATTGGCCTGGTAGCGGATGGTGTCCGCCAGGTAGCCGCGCGCCCGCAGAATTTTGTTACTGTGCCCGCGCGCCGCCTTGGCCGCCATGGTCGATGCCTTGAGCCGTTGCCACGGCCGGCCGTCCGGATCGACCTGGCTGCTGAAGCGGTCCTGGGTAGAGCGCAGCAGGGCCTCGCCGATGTTCTTGAACGCCGGAGCCATCCTGCCGGCTTTGGCGTGTAGACGGTCAAGAGCCCTGGCGACCTCGCGGTCATCGATCTTGCTGACTATATTGATGGAGGCCCCTGCCATTTGACAATTCCCACCGATTACGCTATGTTGTCTGTGCAGGCGTTGGTTGGGCCGCACCCCGACAACAAACCCAACGACCGGGCGACGTGGCCAGTGCGGAGGCCATAGTCTCATTCCCGCCCATAGATCATGCGCCCCTTGCGCAGGTTCTTGGCCCCGCTCACGCTCCCCCTGAACATGTCTCCGCTCACCCAGACCCCGTCCTGGATTTCGGCGTAAAGCCCAAGCGTCTTGCTTTTGCCCAGGTCGACGACCTTCACGTACTTGCGCCGGATCGCCACCCGCCCGGACACCTCGCTCTGCGCGAAGTTGATCCATATCTCGGCCGGGTCTTCGATCAGCTCCTGGATGAACGGGAAGTATGCGTCGCGGCCGTCCCAACGGGTTTCCGGCTTCTCGATGATATGGTCGGTGATCGCCTGCGTGACCATCACCCGCCCGCCGGCCGGGTCGGCAAAGACAGCCTCATCGCCGCCGATCGCCGCCCTGAGCGAAGCCCGCAGCCCATCCGCGTTTCCCCTGGCAACCGGATTACCAAGGGCGGCGCGGGGCTGATCCACAGACAACTTCTCCGGGCGGCCATGGCCCGCCGGCCCCCGTGGATAAAGATCGCGCCACGGCCCCCGATCCTCCATGAGCCGCTTCGCCTGGGTCCGGCCCCAGGCGGCCTCGCCCACGTTGTAGTCCCAGCCCTTATCGATCCCCACCGGCGCCCCGGTCTTGGGGTCGATCACCACCGGCGGCGCCGTGTCCGGCCCGCTCTTGCCCAGCCGTTCCACGTCTCGGCTCGAAAGCGGCTCAACCGAGCACTTGCAACCCCAGCCGTTGGGTGGATAATGGCTGGACCAAAAACCGTCGTCGTACCGCAGCACCAACCCGTGCCAAGCCAGGTGCTGCGGCCGGGGCCGCTGGCTATCGCCATGGCGGTAGCGCCAGTATGGCCGGTAGGCCAGCACGTCGGGGTCGGTCATCTGGGCATACCGGCCAGCCATGTATGAGGTGCGCAGATTGGTGTCGTAGATCACCCTGGTGCGCCAGCCCCGGCCGCCGTTGTAGCTCCAGCCATAGCGCCCCACGATCTGGTCGAAGTCCTTACGGAACGCCTCCAGAGTGGAGCCTTGCTCGCTCGCCTTCCGCAGGGCTGCATGGAAGTCGCAAAGCATGTCGTCGCGCATGGCGCCGGCCACCATGAAGCCGCGGGCGTGCATCCCCTTCTGGAGGTCATCCCACCGCCGGGTCGGGATATTGACCTTGTCGCGGAAGAACTTCTCCGCCTCATCAAAGGGCAAGTTGCCGTAATCAACCATCGCCGCGCCCATTGTTGCCGCCAGCCTCGTCGAGGATCTCCGCCCGGCCGGTCAGGTCGGCTTGGAAGAGCCGGTCGCCTAGAGCTGCTCCGGTTTTGTTCACCGGCAGGCGGTCATAAATATCGAGCAGCTTCTCCGTTGCCTCCTCCAGACTGCCGGACTCCTCCAGCAGGCGGTACACCTGCTCCACCATGTCGCCGCCATCCGCATCCGCCATGGTCTGCTCCGCGAGCTTGTCGATATTGTCCTGGCCGTCGGACTGGTTGTTCCGTGCTCGCCCGAGGCGCTGGCTGTTCTGTGCCGTGGCGGATTGCACACCAAGCAACTCCGCGCCCTCATCCGGATCGGGCAGGCCGATCTTATCGCGCACCACCGACTGCTCAACCTTCAGGCCCAGCGGCACCAATTTCTCCAGGGCGGCGGTCAGGGTCTTGATGTCCTCCTGCTCCAGCGCCTTAATGGTCAGCTCCGGGTAGTTCTCCTGCGGCCCATGGTTCAGGTCGATGAACGGCTTGACCAGATAGCGGTTGATCGTCCCCGCAAGCTGCATGGCGTCGTCGTCGCGGATGTCGTCACGCACCTCGGCTTGCAGCTTGTCGTCACCAAGCCGGCCGGGAGTTCCGGAGCTGGAGGCGGTCTGGCCGAGTATGCCCTTGCTCACCTGGTCGTCGAGCCATTCCGCCAGCTTCCTGAATATCTCCTCCCCGCCGCCCTTCTTGCCGCTCTCGATAAATTCGATCTGCATGGACTGCGGGATCACCGCCGCCGCATCGCTGCCGAGGTTGGCCACCGCCGCCTTGAGGATGTTGATGTCCTTGTCGCCCGCCCCGGCGCCATACCGCCCCACGCGCAGCGGCATCCCGAAGACCTCGACAAAGGCGAGCCAGTCCTTGATGTCGTAGTTCTTGCACAGGTACGACCACGCTGCCACGCGGGCCAGGCCGCCACGGATTGGGATGCCGGTCTTGAGGTGCGGCAGGTGGACGATGAACTTGTACGGCGCCAGTGGCACGCCGTTCGCCATGTCGGCCTCATCCAGCAGCAGGAGCTGGCGGCGGCTCTCGCGGTCGAAGGTAAAGAAGCGGGGATCCCGCCATTCGTAGCGTTCCGGCCACCACTTGGCCCCGCGCTGCCAGATGATCTCGGCCACGGAGTACCCCTTACCGAGCGCATCGAGCAGGTCGGTGAGCAGGCCACGGAAGCCGGGCCGCCTCACCAGGGCGCGCACCTCGTCGGCCAGCATTACATCATGGGCCGAATCGCTGGCCGCCTCGACGTTGGCCGGCAGGCTGGATACCGCCAGCTTGCGTTTGCCCAGCTCGCAGCGGTAATGCAGGTCGCGCTCTTCCATCTCCTCGGCCAGGGTCAGGTAGTCGTGCATGTCACCCTCGGCCGCGCCCTGGAGCAGTGCCGCAAGCCGTCTCGGGGTAAGGCCACTGGTGACCGCGCTGGTCCAGACAGTGCGCACCCCGGCCATACTCGGCGCCGCCAACTCCTCGGTGAGTTGCTCCTTCCTGATCGGTCTGCCGTGTTGGTCAACCAAGGTCGCCATTTATCACCATGCTCCATGCACCCGGCCGAAGCCGGCAGTGGTGTTGATCTGATGGCCCGCGCGCATATCCTTGTCCGTTACCGGGTAATAGGCGTACTCGGTAGCCGGCGTGGAGGCCGCATGAACTGCCAGGGCCAGTGCCCAGAAGCGGTCGGCGTGGCCGTTCTCGCTGCGTTCGGCGGTGAAGCGGATATTGCCGGCCGCCGTGGTCTCCTTGGTCACCGCCCGCAGGTCGGCGCGGATCGCCGGGCGGTAGGGGATGCGCAACTTCTTGTCTTCCATCCGCCCACGCACCGGGTAGGCCAGCGCCTCTTTGACGCGCGGGGTGAAGGTCACCAGTTCGACCCGGTATTCCCCGAATTGCTTCTGGGCGTCATCGCCCCAGCCGATACCCAGGCCGGTGTAGTCCAGGCAGCAGCGGTCGAGGCTGGCCAGTATCGGCCAGAGCACCTTCTCTTGGTCCGGCTTGCTCATGTTCTTCAGCTCGACCACCATCCTGGTGTGGAGCACGTCGCCCAACAGCTCCAGCACCCAGAGCACGGTAAGGTCTTTCTTGCGGCCGATGTCGAGCCCGGCGAAGAGACGGCCCTTGGGTCTGGCCTCGATGAGGCCGTTCCACTCCCAGACCTCGGCCTGGCCGTACTCACAGCCCGCGATCAGGTCATATTCGAGGAAGGCGCTGGCGTCGTCGGCCGGCATGCACATGTATTCCTGCTGAAACGACTCTTCATCCGCGCAGCCAGCCTTGATGAGGTCGAAGTATTCCGGCTCGGTCATACCCTTGACCTCGTGGTCATCAGGCAGCGATTGCTGGAGCTTCCAGAGGAAGCCCTGGTCCAGGGCATCCTGGAGCGTCACCCGGTGCAGGCTGATCTTCTTGGGGTTGCCGTGCTCGCGGATCTCGCGGATCAGCAGGTTGAAGAAATTGGCGCTGCCCCGGTGGGTGGAGATGACCTCCATGTTGCCGCCCCAGGTGATGCCCGGATAGGCAATGGCCCACAGCTTGCGCGGGTCCGGATGCAGGGCGAACTCGTCGAGGATGCGGCCGCCGCGCTTGCCGGCCTGGGCATCCGGGTTGCTGCTCATGGAGTGGATGCGGCGGCCGTTGGCGAAGTGCAGCACATAGGCGCTGATCTTGCGCTCCTCGTCGATCACCCGCTCGCCAAGGTCTTCGGCCGCGAGCTGCAACACCTTGGCGAACATCTTGCAATCCTCGATCACCAGACGCGCCTGCAGATCATCGCGGCTGCTGATCCATTGGTCCCACTTGGCCCCCGCCTCGGCGGTGCGTTCGTCCGCCGCATAGGCCGTGCTCCACGAAAGGCCGATCTGCCGGGCCTTCTCCATGAGCTTCAACCGGCTGCGGTCCTTGATCCACTGCTCCTGATAGGGCAGAAAGAGGGCAGCCTTATTGAGCGGCTTGATTTTGGCGGCGCCGGTGGTCATGCGCTCATCCCCAGCACTCGCGTGCGGATGGTGGCGATGGTCTCGGCGGAAACACCGGCCTCGCGGGCGGTTTCACCAACGGCGGCGGCAGCGTCTTCCAGGGCCTGCTTGCGGATCTCGCCCTCGCGTTTGACGTTCATGGTGCTGGAGGTTTCCAGCCGCTGCACGGCCAGGGCCAGGGCCTTGACCTGGTCGATCACGCCCGGCAGGCTCTCTTCGCTCAGTTCCGTGTCCTGGAGTTTGAGGGAGAGGTCGAAGGCCAGGGTCCGCAGCATCTCGTTGACCAGGTGGCCCACCTGCCCCTGGGGCGCGGCCCCGAGCTTGCCGATCCACATCTTGGCCACCTCGCGGCTCTGGCGTAGCTTCTCGCCCGCCTCGCGCATCCGGAGGTCGTAGCGGTTGATGGCGCTCTTGGTCACCCGTTCCGGGTGCCCGTCGGCCGCGAGGATTTCATTGATCTGGCGGGTCGCCTCAAGCTGGGTCACGCGCGGATCGCGGAGCAGCTCGTGCAGCCGCTCCAGAATATCCTCGGGCAACCGCTCGATGGTGGATGACTGGCCCATCTACGCCTCCGGCTCCGGCCGCTGCACCCCAGGCACCACCACGGCGCCGGTGGCGACATCGAGGCCACGGGCGGTGAGCTTGGCCATGGTCATTTCCTGGACAACGTTGAGATTGGCCAGTCCCTGCTCCTTGAGCCACGCCAGATCGGAGAGGAGTAAATCGCGGCTGATCTTGTGGCCGTGCCCCAGCTCAAGCGCCCGGCGCAGCAGGTACTCGTTCATGCTCCAGCCTTCTGCCTTCAGGAGCTGGAGGATGGCCAGCCGCCGGTCGGCCTGGCGAAGCTTCTCGAATTCGTTCATCCGTTCACCCGCAAAAGGTGTTGGTGAATAAGGTCAACCGCCCGGTTGATGCCGGTCAGCCGGCCGTCCAGATGGCCGAGCTTCTCGGTCAGTTTCTCGATCTTGTCACCCAGGGCTTGGACTTCCGGCCGGGCCGGCAGGGCATGTACGTCCGCTTCCAGGGTGCCGAGCCGTGAGGTGGCGTCCTTATCCTGCTCCACCGCCTCGCGCTTGCACTCCTTGCAGTCGGAGCGGCTGATGAACTGCTGCTTGAGGCTCCAGACAAACCACCCTTGCAGCACCTGGGCGAGAAAGAGAATCACCGGCCACCACTTCAACAGCCAATCCATCAAACACCCCCCGTGAGCCGTTCGTGTACCCGTTGACATTCGGCGCAGCGGGTACACCCTGGCTGGGCCTGGCGGCGATCCGCCGGTATTTCGTCCTCGCAGTCGATGCAAAACTCCGAGCCTAAACCAACCGGGCGCCTGGCATTGGCCAGCACCCGGTTGAGCGCATCCTGGTTGTGGCGGTCGGCGTAGCTTTTGGCCACGTCACCCTCGTCCATTACGTCGCGGTGCTGCACTACCTGCACTCCTTCAGCCGTTCGGCCTGCCAGCGTTCCAGGCGGTAGCGTTCCTGGAGCCATGCCGGCGTGACCTCATAGTTGCCGTTGTCGAGCTGCCGGATCATCCGGTCCTCCGGGATCACCGTCACTTGCCGGGATGCGCAGCCGTTCAAAAGCAGCACTGAGAGCATCAGCGTCGCCACCAGCCTGCGCCTCGTCAAACCGCGCCAAGTCGTTTTCATAGGTGTGCTCCTCGCGCTTGGCGCGGGCCGAGAGGTAGGAGCTAAGAATGGCGCCGGCAATGGCCAGCAGCGCTGCAACCACCTCCCACATTGCCTAGCCCCAAACGATCTCTTCCTTGGTGATGAACCGCAGCGCCACGTTGATGGCGGCCAGGGCCGACACCTGGGTCTCGGCCGACAGCTCGAACCCGAACTGGTTCTGCGCGATGAGCGCCGCGATGGCCAGCAGGTTCGCGTAGAAGGTCTTGGAGTGCCAGAATTTCTTGCCGGTAGCTTTTGCCATGGTAGAGCCTCCTCAGTAGGTCCACACGCGCGGGCGCGGGTGGGTGGTTGCCGGCAGGTCATCCAGGTGGATGAACCGGCCGGAGAATGGGCCTTTCTGCTTGATGCCGATGCCGGAGAAGCCGACGATGAAGGCGAGCTGCAAGAGCCGGTGCACGTCGGCGCCGGCCACGGCAATGTCCACCGCGCCCAGGGTATGCGGCCCAGCCTCGCCGGTGTCCGACACATCGGCGTTGTGCCGCGGGCAGCGGTAGCCGGAGGTGACGACAATGGGTTTGCCGTATGCCTCACGCAGCTCTTCCAGTTTGCCAAGGAACGCCGGCGGAATCTCCATGCGGCCGCAGCACTTGCACTGCAACTCCTCGCCGGTGAAATGTTTCGTGACCTGGGTCATATTGAGCTTCCTTTTTCCGACATATTGCGCCGCCACTTCCAGATGACGCGCAGGTTAGGTAACTCGTTTAAATGCATTAGCACACTCTCGGCAATAATCTGCCGCGGCCTCGGACAAGTCTTCTCGGACTCGCCATAGGGCGAGCACAGGCATCAGCACAGGCGAGGCTAGAATCAAAGCTACTCCGATAATCGGTAACAGATATGTTCGCTCGCGTAGCCACGGCCTCAAATCCTCTTTTCTCATGCCGGCACCTAACTCTTAGTTCGAACGGACGCGTCATACGTCGCGCCACTATTTAACTTAATCATGCGCGCCGCTCAACACGGCGTTGGCGAGATATTCGAGCCGCCGCTCACGGCTCATGGCCCGCAGCCTGGCGGCCAGTTTTGAGGCGACGATCTTGTGCATCACGCGGATACCGCGAGGGCGATGGCGGCGCCGGCTGCAACTACTGCCGCGCCCCACAGCGCCAGCATCCACTGGCCGCCACGGCCCTGGGCATCTGCACCGGCCAGCAGGCCGAAAACAACGCAACCGATGGCGATCACCACGAGCACAGCTACTCCGATCCATTTCATGTTCAGCAGCCCTCCGGCGGCGGTGGTGCCTCGATAGCGGGGTGGCTGGCGACCACCCCGCTATCGAGCGGGAGAAAGGAGATGAGGTAGAGCGTTACGGGATCAGAATTACACGGTGGGGGGGGGAAGATAAGCTGAAGCGTTTCAGTGGTTGGATTGCAGCGGAGAGGAGGGGGCGGCCCGGAGAAGGCCGCCCCCTGCGGGGGCTAGAGGCGGATCACCGCCTCGTTGATGGTGGATTCCACCGCCAGCAGAATCAGGCAGAGGCCGTTGGCTGACTTGTCGTTCAGGCCGACCCGGGCGCCGTCACTGGCAAAGGCCGGGCTCACGTCCGCCAGGAAGCGGCAGACATCGCTGGCGTGGTCCAGCATGTCCAGCGGGTTGTCGGTGGCAAAGCAGAAGCAGGGAGAGTCCATAGGCTACGCCTCCATGCCGTGCCACTTCTTGCCGTTGTGGCCCAGGCCGGCGGCAAGATGCTCTCCCGCGCCGGGGAGGGATCGCTGGCGCGGGGCGCTGTCCGGCACGATGCCGAGCACCAGGCGCGACCCGGAGCCGGCGCGGGACTGCCGGACGCCGGTGGCCTGCCAGAGGAGCCGAAAAAAGCCGTTGTAGGTAAACGCCTGGAATCCATGCTCTTGGCAGAATGCTTGATAGTGACGGTAGAGAACCTCCTTGCGGCAGGCGCCGGTGGCGCTGGTGCGGCAGCAGGCCTGCACAAAGCCCGCCACCTGGAAGGCACCGTAGCTGGCGATCTTCGGCCTGGCGGCGCGGGCCGGGGCAACGGCCTTGGGCAAGGGCCTGGCGGCTTCGAGGCGGTCAATGCGGGAGGCCACCTTTTCCAGGGTGCTGGTCATGGACTCGAACATCCGCGAGGTGGTCTCGGCCAGGGCGACCAGCAAGCGGGATTCGGCAGGGGCGGCGACCTGCTCCGCCGCCGGGTGGATGTAGCCGCCGGTCTTGCGGATGGTGGGTAAGACTTCGGAGGTGACCCACTTGCGGAAGGGTTTGGCCTGGGGCTTATGGGAACGGATAATCAAGGTGTAGAGGCCAGACTCGTTTACGGCTATCATCTCCCGCAAATGCCCGGTACTGTTGGCAAGGTGAATTTTTTTCACCTCATCGCTATCCAGCCCGGCGACGGCTTTTGCTGCCTGCGAGTGCTCAAGAATCTCGCAGACGTCCTTGACCACCCACCAGGGCTGGCCGTGGTCATCCTCGATAATCCGGACTGGGCTGTTGCCGAAGAACAGGTTGTGGTGCCGTTTTACTTCCTCGATTTCGTGCTGCTGGTTCATGCTACTCCTCCTCTGAGAATTGAGTTTTCCCGCCCCGCGCTTGCAAACGCAAAAAGGGCGGAACCGTGCAGGTTGCAAGACCGGTCCCAGAGGCAACCGGCGAGCCCGAAGGCTCCCCGCACGGCCCGCCCAAGAGGGAGTGCCGCACAATGGACGCAAAAAAACCGCCGAACAAATGAATGTGGCGGTGCGTCCGCCTCTGAGATTCGGCCCTTGCAAGACCGGCCGTGGATTTTGCCACGACAGCCACAGGGTAGCCCGAAAGGCGGACGGATGTCAAATGTTTTGCTCATTTTACTGGTGCTCTGCCTATCCGTTTCTGTATACTTCCGGTATCTCAAACCCAAAGGAGGCCGCCATGAAGCTCTTTAAATGCCTTGTTGCCGTTGCCGTTTTCCTGCTCTGGTCCGGGGCTGCCTTGGCGGCCACCGAGGCAGAAATCAAGAAAGCTAAAGAAGCGGAGGCTGCATTCACACAGATGGCAAAGGATCTTCGGGCGATCCACCGGGCTGGAGTAGCCATCCCTAAAAAGTACAACATCAACAACATGAATGAACGGCGTGAATGTGTGGCTGAATACCGCTCTTACAGAGATCGGGCCGCGGCGATTCGGCAGCAGGCGATGGCGATCTCTCCGTGGGCCTCCCCGCGTCTTGACAAAATCAGCCTGATCCAGGCAGCGGATTGCGCCTTCATCTGCGTTTACTGCGGGGGCAACGGCGCCGACTGCCCAAAGGTTCTCCCTTTGCTGGACATGGTCGAGAAAAAGCTGACCGCGAAGGATTAAACTCCTCGCCCGACCCATCACCACATCCTCATCTGGCGCTCATCCGGCGCGTTGATGATGTTCCATAGTTGGCGCTCGCACATATCCCGGCGGCGGGCGATGTCCCGCACCACGGCGGTGGCGGTCTCGCCTTGAGCCGTGCGGCGGTCGAACTCCTCACGAAAAGCCTTGTCCCGCAGGCGGCGGGTAAAAGCGTCGATCTTGACGATATAGAGCGGGGTGCCGCCGAATGCCTTGGCCAGTTTCATGGTCGCCTCCACGCCGATCACCTCGGCGATCAGCCGCAGGTCGCCAGGCAGCTCTTCAAGGGCCGGCATTACTTCTGCCGGTAGCTCTTTGGCGATGGCGTTCATTGCGGCTCCGGGTCGATGCCTGCATTCCAGCACCGCTGCTGGAGATCGGTGATGAGGATGTGCAGGTGGTCATGTTCGGTCAGCCACTCGAAGCGGTCCACGCCGAACTGCTTTTTGCAGCGGGTGTGGAGCTTGTCCACGTCATAGCCCAGGGCGTTCCAGAGGGCCAGGGCGTAGCGCTGCTGCCGTGCCGCCGGGCCGGGCTGTATCTGGATGAAGTTGTCGGCCTTGCGGCGCGTGCCGGTGCGACCGTGCTTTACCACGGCGCCCTGCTTTGGCTTCCAGCCCTTGGCGCGGAACTTGTTGAGCAGCACGATCACCTGCTTGGGCGCCAGGTCTTTGGCGCTCTCCACACGGAAATGCGTCCGCAAGATGTCGCGGTACGCCTCGTCGGTGAGGCCCAGCTCCTTCTTGGCGATGTGAATTTTGGCAAGATCGGCGGCGCTCGGCATATCATTCACCGCGACGAATGGTCAGATTGATGTCGATACCCCGCCGCTTCGTGTCCGCCACCCAAGCGACCCACAGCCAGATTGCGACGTTGACGTCGCTCACAATCAGGCACTTGGTGTGTGGGGAATCGCCTAGCGCCGATAGCACAGTGAGGACCACACATCCTGCAAACGAGACCAGATAGTTCATTCGTCGTACCCCATCAGTTCGGCCAGCGGGTTGCTGCTGGCAACGCTCGGCCGTTGGTAGTTGCCGGCCATTATCTGCTCGGTGCGAGTCCGCTCCGCCTGGCTGTCTGCCTGGTCGGCAAGCTGCCAGGCGATCTGCCGCAGGTAGTTGTGATTCGGCATCGGCCTGGTGATCTTGTCGCGCCGTTCCACCATCTGGCCCATGGCCTCGGCCCACAGCTTCGGCGGGCACGGCCGCGCCGGCTTGCCCTGCACCTGCACGTGGCCGGCGCCGGTGAGCTGCACCAGCTCGGCCACCAGCCGTTTGGCCTTTTTCCAGGTGAGCGCCTTCTGCTCCGGCCGGAAGAGCCCCAGGTACGGCAGCACGGCCTCGGGCAGCGGGGCCGCCAGCTTGGCCACCGCCAGCAACAGCTCGCGGGCCTCGGCATCATTGAGCCACGCCTCGGCCGAGGCAGTCAGCCCACAACCAGGGCAGATCAGCCGCATGTGTCACCACTCAGCGCGTCGAGGGTCATGGCTTCCGTGGCCCGCTGCCCGATGCCGGCAGCACCTTCGATCATGCGATCCAGCCGGCCGAAGATCTCCCGCAGGGTGGCCAGCTCTTTTCTGATCTCGGCCGCGCCGTCCAGCTCGTATCCCATGGTCGGCCGCATACGGACCAGGCATTGTTCGATATGGTCAATTCTCTCAATCGGTGTCATGTCGCACTCTCGTTGTATTTTGGCCGGGCACATCTCGCAGTAACCGCCCCGGCACCAGGTATTCATCGTTGCCGCCGGTCGGCTGGCCGATCGTTTCGCAGATAGCCGTAGAGCACCCAGGCGGCGCCAATCACGAGCAGGGCTGCGGCTCGACAGCTCATCACACATTCCTCCATTCGCATTTGGCGCAGGCCGCGAGCTTGCCTCGGCTCCTGCGGCACCACCCGATGGTGGCGCCAGCCATGAGCCCTACGGGCGGGTACGCCGGGCAAGGGTGGCGCGGCTCCCGGTCGGCCGGTTGGAGCTTCACGGCTCTCGGCTTCGGCCGGTACGGGCGATCCTCTTCCTGCTGCTCGTGCTCTGCCGGATCGGTACTCATGGGCTCACCAATAGGTCGATGAACCACACCTTATCCACCTTACGGAGATCGATCACGCCGGCGTTCTCGGCGATGAACTCCCGCACATCTTTACGCTTGATCCACCAGTGGTCGCCGCCTTGAGCCTCGTTGCGGGCCGTGCCACGGCGGGTAGCCTTGAGCCACCCCCGCTCGATCCATGCAGAGACAGTGGTGGGATCAACCCCGAACTCGGCGGCCAGTTGACGCGCCGTGTAGTGGTCGTAATCAATGGTGTCCAGTTGCAGCCGGCAGCGCTTCACCACGATGGCTGTGGGGGTGCGGCGGAAGCCGTGCTTGGTAAAGATGCGCCGGATAACTTCAGGGGTTTTGTGAGCATGTTTGCGCAGCAACTCGATCTCCGCGGCGCTCCAAGCCGGCTCTTTCGTGAGCCGGATCGTGACCCCCAGGACCACTGCGCGTTTTTTCACCCACCAGACCGGACGGCCAAGTCTGGCTGCTAAGCGATTCACCGCGCCCCGTTCCGGATGGTTGCGGTAACACTCCACGATATGACGGTCCATCTCCGCATCCACAGGCCACGGCCGGGATGGCCGCTGTTGCCGCGCGGACCGGATGCCTATTTTGATCGCCTGCTGATGGATGGCGCCCTCGCTCCGGTGTGGCAGCAGGGCACGGCACGCCCTGGCCCCGCCGGTGGCGTAATGTTCCCGCACCACCTTCTGCTCGGGCAGGGTCCATGATCGCCTCGAAATTTTCTCGTTGCTCACGGTGCCAGATCCTCCTCGTTATTGGCTGCATCATCAGACCCAGGCCGCCACGCCTGGATGACCAGGGCTTGCGCCCCGGTTTCGCACGGTTATTTTTGCTTTTCCGCCGTATAGGTGATGGTGAGCGGCGCCCTGGGGAAGAGGGTGGAGAATGCCCGCTGGCCAGCGGTAAAAGCCATGCCGCAAAGGAATACCAGGCTCAACAGCTCCAGCACCTTGGCGATGTAGTGGATAAATTCAGCCATGGCTCACACCGCCGAGAAATCCAGCGCGATCTGCTGGTACTCGCCCTTCTCGTCCCGCTCGTAGACCCGGTAATAGGTGGAGGAGCCGGTGATCGTTACCGCGTCGCCGATGGCCTCCATAGCCCGCTGCCAGGTCGCGTCCTCGATCTTGAGCTGGCGCAGCGCGAGGATGCGCTTGGTGTTGATCCGGCCCTTTTTGTCCACCTGGAATGCCTGGTCGATGAGCGCCCGCACCCGAGAGTCGCCGCCAAAGGTCCATTCCCGCAGGCACTGGTCGATCAACGCCTTGGCCGCATGGAGCTGCTCGTTGAACTCCAGCCGGTCGGCCACGCAGCGCATCACCTTGTACTGGCCGTCGAAGCAGGTCAGGGTCAGGTTGCCGCGTGCGCCCCCCAGGTCGGCGCCGTACTTCTCGGCGCTCATCTCCAGGAATGCCTGGATGTCGCCGGCCATGCCCTCCTTGTAGGCGTGCAGCGAGGCGCTGAACTCCTTGGCCTTGGTCGCTACCTGACGGACAAAGCCGTCCCTGACCAGATCGATCTCCTTGATGGCGTCGATTGGCACCAGATTGCCCACGCCGTTGCGCATGTAGCCCTCTGGCACTGGCTTGTCTTGCATTGTCTTCCCTCCGTAGATTTCCAGCACCTTGCGCTCAATCGCCTCGGTGCCGCCGTTGTAGTTGCCATTCAAAGCCAAGCTGATGGTGGCGGGGCTATAGCCGAGCTTGCGACCCACGGCCGCCTGGCCGCCCTCGGCCCGCACCGCCTTACGCAGCAGGGTGAGCCACTCCATTCCCGGCCTCCGCGAGATAGCGCTTGATCTTGGCCGAGGCCACCTCCAGGGTAACCAGGGTCTGACGCAACTCGTTGTGCCGGATCGGCTCGCCCCGCTCCAGCCGGGTGACCAGCTCCACCAAGCCATCGAGCCGGTCAACCGGCTGGGCATCCGCCCCGAGGTTGTTGGCCGTCTCTGCCCGCAGCAGCATCCTGGCTTGCCGCTGGATGCTGACGAGCGCCTGTTCCGTTTCGGTGCGGGCTGTGTGCATCGATCCCACCGCGGCCTGCACCGTGAGCACGTCGTCGATGATCCGCCGGGCCGTCTCGCCGACATCCGCCGGCCCTTGCGGCGGCCGGTACAGCACTGTGCATTGTCCCATGGTCAATCCTCCAGTATTGATTGCTGGCCATTGGCCAGTTCGATTTCCCGCTCAATATCCACCGCCGCCAAGTAGTTGTGGATGGCGTCAACACCAAACCCAAGCAGCATGGCCACATCAGATAACTCCTTGACGGTGGGCCTGTCGGCGGCAAGCACCTCGGCCAGCTTTTTCGCCACCACATTCAGGGTGCTGGACATGCCCTGGTGATAACGATCCGCAGCCCGGCGTGGCGTGGCATCTCTGGTAGCCGGCTCCTTGCCAAGATAGAAATATTCCGCCGCCTCCCCGATCTTATCCAGGGTATCAAGCACCTCGCGGCCAACCGCTGGCGCCAGGGTGCGCCCGAGCAGCACCTTCACATAGGTCACGTCCTCGATAAACGTCTTGGCCACCTCTTGCAGGCGTTCCCGCTTCCTGGCCGCCTGCCCTATGCCAACCACCTTCGCGCTATTATTCATGGCCAGCCTCCATCTCGTTGATGGCCAGGCACGCCTTGCCGATCAGCTCCCGCGCCGCCAGCAGGTCGGCCATGGCCTGTTTTCTCTTGCGGAGCCGCAACTCGCGCAGCTCTGCCGCCTTTTCCTCGTCCACCGGCATGGCCACGGTGTCGTTGACCAGTTGCCAGACGTGCGGCTGGTTGTTCGGCTGGGGAATGCGGCGGGCGATGCCGCGATTGCCAAGCATCTGGAGCCACTCCTTGGCATACTCCCGCGAGACCCCGGCCAGCTCCACCAAGTCGGCGACGGTGACCCGCTTACGCATCCTCAAGAGCCGCCACATCACCTCGCGCTTGTCGGGCCTGCGCTTGCCGTCCGCCAGCGCATAGACCCCTTGCCGCTCCCGCGTGATCCGCCCGGCCTGGTAAAGGTCGGAGAGCGCGTTGAGCACCTGCTTGTGCTGCGCCCTGGTCTGCACCATCAGGGCGCTGGAAATGTCGTCAACATGGACCAGCCCGGCCGTGGACTTCGCCGCCAGCCTGGCGAGGGTGTCGAGCACCCTGCCCGCGAATGATTCGTGCGCCATGGCCCTCACCCCCTCAAACTCTGCTTGATCGCCAGCTTGGCCATTTCCAGGGTGGGCGCGGCGGCCCGCTTGGCGTTCATGATGTTGGCCAGATTCTGTAGGTCGCGCTTAATGACCCGGAAGCAGCCCGCGGCGCTTTGGTGCAGCAGGTCCGCGACATCGCCCGGCAGGTTGAGCCCCGAGGCGGCCTGGACAAAGACCATGGTGTCCGCCACGTCCAGGGCCTCGAATTGCAGGAGCTGGAAGCAACGGTTCCACATGCGGCGGATCGGCTTCAGGTGGCCCTCCAGCTCCTCCTCGCCGATCAGCACGAACGGGGCGCTGGAAAGGTCCGAGAGGTCGCGGACCAATTCAAGATGCAGCCTGGGCAGCTTCTCGATCTCCTCGATAAAGACCGGTCGGCCCTCCTGTTTGTTGAGCGCGTCCATCACCGCCAGAAAGGCCGGGTTTTTGCGGTGGTGGACTTCCTTAACCCCAAGCTCGCGGCACAGGGCCTGCAAGAACCCCAGCTCGCTGTGCCGCCAGATAGAGAGGCAGCGCACAAAGGCGCAGCCGTTGTTGGCCGCGTACCACTGGGCCGTCCTGGTCTTGCCGCGCCCGGCCGGGCCGACCACCGCCGCCAGCCTACCCTCGCCGGCCGACAGCATCAGGGCGTCGAGCATGACCTGGAAGTTGCGGACGTTCCGAACCTTGTTGACAAATACCGGAGAAACGCGTATCTCTTTCATCAAACCTCCTTGCTGGTTGTTGAGGGGTTACTCTTTGGCGGCTGCGTCATCAGCCGCCATTTCTTTTTGCCCATACAGAATGGCCAGCGCCGAGCGGCGGCTGGTCCAGTAATCCTCGTTGCGCAGGTATTCGTCGCCCTGCTCATAGACCCGCAAAAACCCTCGCTGCTCCTGGGTAAGCGGTTCGCCCTTCATCTCCATCTCGATCATCCGCTCGTAGCGGTCCGCCTCGCTCAGGCCCATAAGCTCTTCGGCCAGGGCCGCCGCCTCGCGCTCCGCGAACATCCGGCCCGCCTCTTCCGCCTCGGCAATCTTCCGCTCGCACTCCTCCACGGTCATCTTCGGCGCCGGCAGTTGCCGCACCTTCTCCTTCCGGCCCGTGGCCAGAGGGGCCGGCAGGGCGCCGATGGTCTCCATTTGCCGCCGGTGCTCAACCAGCACATGCTGCTCCAGAATGGCCTTGGCTGTAACCGTGGTCTGTTTCTCCAGGCCGCGCTTGCTGCCCATCTCGTCGGCCAGCCGCGCCACCGCCTCGTCGCCCACCAGGTCGGCCATCCGGTCAACCGTGGCCGCCTGCGGCGCCGCGCAGAGGAAGCTGCCATCCGGGTTGTAGACGTAGATCACCGACGGGTCTTGCAGGTCGTAACGGATCGAAACCTCGCGGTCCTGCCCGTACAGCTCCTTGTGCCGGTAGATCATGCCGCCATTGTGGGTGATCTGCCCCCGGCGGATACGCTTGCCCTCGATGCTCATCATCAGGAAGGTGAGTTCGGCCGGGTCAACCCCTGGCCCCCGGCCGGCCATGAACACCTCCTGCGGGGTGGCGCCGGCAAGGTGCTCGCTGCGGCTCGGCCGCCGCGAATACTCGTCAAACCAGGCGGCAATGGCCACATGGGCCTGCTCCATGGTGATGGCGCACTCCTCGCCGAATACCTTGGCGTGCGCCTCGCGGTGCATCCGCTCCCCCCGGTGCATCCGGGGCGGCTTCTGGTCGATGGAGGTGCCGGTGTAGACCGGGTAGAGCAGGCGCTCCAGTTCGCCGAATGATTCGAAGAAGCGCTCGATGGGCTTTGCCTTGGCGTTGTAGGGCATGGCGTGGCTCACCCCGATGCCGAGGCGGCTGTAAAGCCCCTCGAAGCCGACCTCGTCGAAGTTCCGCACACTCTTGAAGTGCGCGCCACGGAACGCCTTGCCGTTGTCCAGGTAGACCTTCTTGGGTATCTTGCCCAGGGCGATGATCGCCCGGCGCAGGGCCGCGTGGATCGCCGCCGTGTTCTCGGTGGGCATGATCTCCCAGCCCAGCGGCTTGGTGCTCAGCATGTCCGAGAAGAGCAGCAGGGTCATGTGGTTCTGGGCCTTGCCGGTCCAGGGGTTGATGATCCTGAAGTTGAGCGGGTGGCCGTCGGCCACCAGGGCATCGCCAACCGCCATATTGGAGTAGTCGCAGATGAGGTACGGCTCGCACTGCTCGCTCCATGCCTTGCGGCCTTCGCGGATCATCACCCAGAGGTCGAAATTGCGGCTCTTCCAGTTTTCGAGCCATCTATACAGGGTGGCGTCAGAGCAGGGCAATTCGATGCGCTGGGCCGCCATGGTGGAGCGGGTAAGGCGGATGGCCTCGGATACCTTGCGCTTGCCGGGAACCAACGCATGGGCCAGTAGGGTTTCGGTATGTGTAGCGGCAAGGCGGTAATGCATGCCACGGTGGTGGGCGCCGCGAGTATCTGCCAGGGCAAAGGCGTCGTTCCGGCTATTTTTCAGCCGCTGCTTCCAGCCCTCGATGGTCTTCCAATGGACCGGTCCGACCTGGGTAAAGAGCGCGGGCCAGGCGAGGCCGGCGTTGTAGGTGGTGATGAACTCGTCGCGGGCAGTTACCTGTTGGCCCCTTGGTGCTGCGGCGATGGCGGCGGTGTAGAGCTTGAGGATATCCGCCTTGGCCAGGGCCTTTGCCCGCTGCGCCTCGGTGATGGCGCGAGCGGCCGGCGGTTTCGCGGGGAACTGCCCCACCGCCACCGGCAGGTTGAGCTTGGCAAGATCGGGGGTGGCTGAGTCTTCCACTGGTGCCGGTACCGACGCCGGCGACACCGTGGCGATGGCCTTGCCGATGGCCTGGGCCTCGCGGTGGCCCTTGATCCGTCGCCACACATCCTTGGGTAGAGAGGCGGGGTTGAAACGCCGGATCTGACCGCCACGGCACGGCTCTTCTTTGTAGGCCCATCTCTCCTTGGTGGCGCGATGCTGGACCGCCCGTTTCTTCGTCCCAAGGGCCTCGGCGATCTCGCCGGCCGTGGGCCAGCTATCTGCGGTGGTGACTTTCACTTCTCACCCTCCCGCAAAAAATGAATGGTTGCGTCGATGCCGTATTCCTTCAGTTTGCCGGTCCGGGCGTTCGCCCAAAGGCGTTGCACACTCGACCTGCTTGTGTGCTTCTCCGGTTCGCCCGGCCACCTTTTCCGTATAGCCTCCACAATGTCCTTATATGTGTGGCCGGCCCTCCGCATGGTCAGGGCCATATCGCGCACCTCTTTGAACCGGAACGGCCCCACGAAATAGCAGCAGTGTTTCCGCTGCCGCTCCAGCACGATCGGCAGAGCCGTATCGTCCGGCAGGTTGATGTGCACCGGTGGCCGGCTCTTCAGGTGGGCCACCTCTTGTTGCAGGGCCGCCAGGCCCTGGGCCAAGCCTTCCAGCATCCGCCCGAACCGCTCCGCGCCCATGAGTTGGCCGCTTTCCACCTGCTCGTAGAGATCGAGCAGCATATCCTGCACCATCACCGCCTTTGGCTGGTTCGACTTCATACACACCTTCATCGCCCCGCGCTTGGTAAAGACGCGGACGCTTTGCAGCCCGCCGCCGCCGTTTCCGTCCGGGCGGCCAGGCGTGTAAAGCTGCACCAGGGCTGTGTCGTACTTGTCGGAAAAGCAGGGTGAGTCAATTTGGGTCACCCCTCCGGAGCAGGGGTTTTCAATTTGAAAACCATCCCCTCCGACAGGGTCTTTCAAGTTGAAAGACCTTTGTGTCAGGTCAACGACTCCGGCGTCCTTGAAGGATTTGGCGTTCCTGGTGAAGATCACATGGACAGCGTTTTCACTTTTGTACTCCAAGGCAGCAGACAGATTCTGCGCTGTGGTCACCGCCACACCGCCAGCCTCCACAACCTCCATCCCTTTTAAATTTCTTGCCAAAACAGGAAGATCTATCATTGGGCTCCCCCTCCTATCCTCTTGGCCGCCTCGTCGTACAGGTCAATAATCATTTCGATCACTTCCATGCTCTTTGGCTGGTGAGATTTGGCACAAATTTTGAGGGCTCCCTTTATGGTAAAGACTCGGATATCTTGAACTCCGCCAGCCGTTTCCAGGCGGATAATCCCTGTGTCCACAGGCCCTCTCAGGGCTGAAGGGTGCTCTATCCCGTAAATAGGCGCCTCCCTGAAGACCTTTTTGTGTCTACTAAAAATAAGAGAGACCGCTTTTTCGCATTTATAGCCCAGTGTTGCCGCCAGATTCCGCGCCGTGACCACCGCCACGCCTCCGGCCTCTACAACCTCCATCCCTTTTAGGTTTCTTGCTAAAACAGGCAGATCGATCATTGCCCCTCCATCTCCTTTAGAAAGAGTTCGCGCTTCCGCTTCTCGCGGCCGATCTGCCGCGCTTCTTCGTCGAGCTTCTGAATCTCGGCCCGCAGCGCGTCCGGCCCCGGCAAGGTGAACACCCCGGCCATCTCGGCCAGCAGCCGCAAGGGCTCGATGCTGCCCGTGGCCTGGCAAAATGCCGGCAGCAGCTCCGCCGGTATGCGGTGGGGGTGGCTTTCGGCGGTCCAGTTATTGACCTGGTGGACCGTGACCTGGAGGCCGGAAAGGGCGGACATCTCTTCCGCGATCGTCTCGCGGCTCTTTGGCGCCTGTTTGGTTGCGTCGCGGATGGCGGCATGGAGAGCTGCCGACACATTGAGTCGGCCGGTGGCGTTGGCAACGCGCTGCTGGCGCTCCTGGGTCAACAGGTCAAAAAGGCTCATCTGCCCAAGGGCGCTGACGAATTTTTTGCGCGCCTTCGTCATTGCCCGCGCTTCCTTCTTCTGTTACCATGGCTTTGAATGTAGCGCTCAGGCCAGATTTCTTCGGGCCGGAGACCAAGCGTGTGGGCGATGAGCCGTTCCATTTTGGGGTACGGCTTCACAAAGGCCTGGCGCACGCAAGACCGGCTGAGCCCGTGTTTTAGGCCGAGGCTGGCCAGGGAATAACCCTTCATCTCCAACTGGTACTTGATCCAAGCCCGACGTTTCTTGTCGGTTTTTTGTGGCGGTGTGTTTATACGCATAGGGAGACGATAGCAGTATTTTTAGCGCTTAGTCAACGCTAAAAATACTGCACGCACTTATTTTTTCATGAAATTTTAGGACAGATGCGCGTTAACAGCGCCAAAACAATGCGTTACGCTCGTTTTTTATGCTGTATTTTTTGCGCACTTCGCGTTGCGCGCTTTCGCGTGACAGTAAAAATAAAGTGTGCGGAGGAAAAATGACCTTAGGTGATCGCATAAAGGAAGTAAGGAGCGAACTCTCCCAGAGGGAGTTTGGGAAGATTTTTGGCGTCACTGCTGACACGCTAAGACGTTATGAAACCAACAAAAACCCACCCGATGCAGGATTCCTAACTGCGCTCGTCAAACACTACGGTGTCGATCCGTCTTGGTTGCTGATGGGCGAGGGCGCAAAATATAAAGAGGAGGCGGGCGTTCAGGAGGCTGCGCAGAGAGAAGGGGCTTGCACCGACCCGCGTTGCGTCGGTGCCCTGCACGCGGACGGACACCTACTGTCGAAGGCCCCGCCCTTTGATGCGGAATTACTCTCCCACATCTTCAACGAGCTACACGCCTACAAGGCATCATTCCCGGACAGATTATCAGAAAAGCAGGAACTGGATGTAATCTCGTTGGCGTCTGTTTTCCTTCAACCTGATAATAGGGAAGAAGCTGCCTTGATTTGCTCAATTGTAGAAAAGTGGATTAACGCAAAAAAGACTGTTGGAAATTTCAGAGGAACCCTAAAGAACTTCGGCACTGTTACCAAAGTTGACCTTCTATCGAATGAAGAAAGGGGAATTATCGAAATCGACTATGGTTCAGCTGAAATTCTACAGTTGTTAAGGATTGCCTTCGATCAGTTACCAGAAAAAACGCCATCGATAAAAAAAGCAAAAGAAACAGTTTTTGGCGGCATCATCGGCAATATCAATATCGCAATAACCGGATATCCGGTTCTGAATAAGAAAGTTCTCAAAAGCAACAGAAAATACTTGATCACAGATACAGAATAGAGGCAGGAGGGAGAATTATGGGGGGGCGCCAGCAGATTAAATCGCCTCGCTTTTTTCTGAGTTAGATTGCAAAAAAAGGTTGTCACCTCGGGTCAACGCCGGCCAATTTTCTTAGAATCAAAATCGCGCGTTTTTCGCGCCGCAAATTTCCCGCAAAGTCCCATCAATTCCCGGCAAATCCCACCTCAAATCCAGCCGAACCATTTTTCTCATTTCATCTGTCTGCCTATAATAGGCAGACAGATGAAATGTTATGAGGCGTGGAGAATGGCTTTGCGCTGCTCTTAAAAGCCGGACAAATAAAAAAGGGGCTACGATCCAAAAATCGTAACCCCTTGCTATTACTGGTCGGGATGAGAGGATTCGAACCTCCGGCCCCCTGAACCCCATTCAGGTGCGCTACCAGACTGCGCTACATCCCGACCCTGTTGCACTTCTTCCGTCGCCAGACGGCGGCGAAAGGTCTATTTACCCCCTCGCCCGCTGCCTGTCAAGTGCGGCGGCCCCGCCGCTAGTCTTCGAGCAGCCGCTTGAGCTCCTGCAATTCGTGGCGGATGCTCTGCATCGCCGCGACAACCGAAGGCGCCTCGGCCGGACTCTCCACTGCGGCTTCCTCCTGCTCCCCCCGCTGCTCGCGGGCCAGCAGCTTTTTAGCGCCGCTGATGGTAAAGCCCTCGTTCTTGAGGAGCCGCTTGATCCGCAGGATGTTCTCCACGTCGCTGCGGCGGTAAAGCCGCTGCCGCGAACTGGCCCGCTGCGGGTGCAGGATGGCGAACTCGGTTTCCCAATAGCGCAACACATGCTGCTTGACGCCGGTCAGTTCACAGACCTCCCCGATCTTGAAATAAAGCTTGTCGGGAATGGTTACCTGATCCGGCGCTTCCCCCTCGCGGGTGCGCGGCTGCGTCTCCCGGGTCACACGGCCTCGTTCAGCTCTGGTTGATTTTCTCCCGCACGATCTTGCTGGGACGGAAGGAGATCATACTGCGTTTTGATATCTCCATGGCCGCGCCGGTGCGGGGGTTCCGCCCTTTGCGGGGGGCCTTTTTCCGTACATTGAAGGTGCCAAACTGGACCAGCTTTACCGCCTCTTCGGCCAGCAACGCCTTTTTCAGGGTGTCAAACACCGCATCCACCAGATCGCCGGCGCCACGCTGGGAAAATCCCATCTTTTCATTGATGGCCTTGGCCAAATCCTTGCGGGTCAGATTCGAACGTTTCATGGATCATGCCTCGCGAAGCTGCCCATTAAAGCGGGACAGCAGCAATTCGATAATTTTCTGGTGGACCTTCCCCACCGTCTCGTCGTCCAGGGTGCGATCCGCCGCCCGGTACGTCATGGCCAGGGCCACACTCTTGAGCCCCGGGCCGATGTTCTTGCCTTGGAACACGTCGAAAAGTTCGACCTGTTCCAGATAGTCGGCGCCGCTTGCGGTGATCGCCGCCACCATTTCGCCGGCGGCCACCTGCTCCGGCACCACGATGGCCACATCCCAGCGCACCGCCGGGAATTTGGGCAGCGGCGCAAAGGCCCGCGGCGCCGCCTGCAGCGCCAGCAAGGCGCGGCAGCTCAGATCAAGGTAGAAGAGTTCCTGCTTGATGCCGAAACCCTTCTGTACCGCCGCCGCGCAGCGACCCAGCTCGCCGATCACCTGGCCGTTGGCCATGATTGCCATGGCCAGATCAGGATCGGCATAAGGCGGCACGGCGGTGACGGCCACCATCTGCAACTGGGGCAAGCGCAACCGGACAGCCAGTTCCTCGACCACGCCCTTAACGTCGAAGAAATCCACCTTGGTCTCGCCTTCCCGCAACAGCGGCGCGCCCGGATGACGGCGGCCGGTGAGCACCGCGGCCAGCCGCTCTTCCTCATCGGGCTGCCTGTGCGCCTCGCGCCGGTAGAAAACCTTGCCCAGCTCGAAGAGCCGCACGTCGGTCTGCTGATGGTAGATGTTTCGCCGGGCGTTTTCCAGCAGCCCCGGCAGCAAGGTGGTGCGCATGACGCTCTGGTCTTCGGCCAGCGGGTTCAGCAGGCTGATGGTCCGGCGCCGCGCATCCTCCGGCGGCAGGCCCAACAGATCGGCATGCTGCGGCGCGACAAAGCTGTAATTCACTGCCTCATTGAAGCCCAGGGCAACCATCACCGCGGCCAACTCCTGGCGTTGGCTGCGCAACGCATCCCGTTCCGGGAAACGCATGGGCACCAGCGGCAGGGTGGTGGGAATCTCGTTGTAGCCAACCAGCCGCGCCACCTCTTCGACGAGGTCGATCTCCCGTTCCAGGTCAACCCGGAAGGAAGGCACCTGCACCATGATGGTCTCGCTATCGCGGGCCGTGCAGCCGATCTCGATACTTTGCAGCGTCTTGGCAATGGTGGCGGCGTCAAGCGGCATGCCCAAGAGATCGCAGGTGCGGCCTACCCGCAGCGTGATGGTCAGGGGCGGCTTGACCCCATCGCAGAAATCGATACCATCCGGCACGATCTCGCCGCCGGCCAATTCGGCCATGAGCCTGACCGCCCGCTCCATCGCCACCGGCGCCCCTTGCGGGTCCACCCCGCGCTCGAAACGGTAGGAGGCATCGGTATTCATATTGAGCCGGCCAGCGGTGCGGCGGGTGGTCACCGGGTTGAAGCAGGCGCTTTCCAGCAGGATGGTGGTGGTTTCGTTCCCGACCTCGGAATTGGCCCCGCCCATGACGCCGGCCACGGCCACCGCCCGCTCCGCGTCGCAGATGAGGAGCATCTCGGGGTCGAGGGTCCGGCTGGTGCCGTCGAGAGTCTCGATGGTCTCGCCGGGCCTGGCCTTCCGCACCACAATGCGGCCGCCGGCCAGTTTATCGAAGTCAAAGGCGTGCAGCGGCTGACCATATTCCAGCATGACGAAATTGGTGATGTCGACCACGTTGTTGATCGGCCGCAAACCCACGGCCAGCAACCGCTGCCGGAGCCAGTCGGGCGACGGGCCGATTTTCACGTTCCGCACCATGCGGGCGGCGTAGCGCGGACAGTCAGCCACCGCCTCCACCTGCACGCTGAAAGGCAGCCCCTGACCGGTGAGTTGCGGGAACTTTTCCACCGGCTTCTTGAGGGTGCCGCCGGCAAAGGCCGCGACCTCGCGGGCGATGCCGATGACGCTCGCGCAATCGGGCCGATTAGGGGTGAGATCGACCTCGATCAGGGTATCGTCGAGTCCCAGGGCCGCAACGATCGGCTGACCGGGGGCGACAGCGGCGGTGATCTCCATGATGCCGCCATGGTCGTCACCCATCCCCAGTTCCTTGGCCGAGCAGAGCATGCCCTCCGAGGCCTCGCCGCGGATCCTGGTCGGCTTGATGGTGAAGCCGCCGGGCAATACCGCGCCCGGCAGGGCCATGGCGGTAATCAGGCCGGCCCGCACATTGGGCGCGCCGCAGACCACCCGCTTGACAGCATCACCCACCGAGACGTCACAGAGGGTCAGCTTATCGGCATTGGGATGGCGCTGCACGCTCTCCACCCGCGCCACCACCACGCCGGAAAGGTCCGGGCAAAGCGGCTGCACCGCATCGACCTCCAGACCGAGCATGGAGAGACGGGCCGCGATGGTGGCCGCATCGAGGTCGGTGGGCAGATATTCACGAAGCCAGTTGAGGGTAAACTTCATGCCTGGTCGATTCCATTTTCAAATCAAACGTTAACTTTGTCGGCTTCACTGCGCCGCTCCTCGCCGTACTCACTGTACTGTCTCGTCACTGCTCGCTCGCCTTCGCGTTTCCATTTTGATTTGAAAACGGAATTAGAACTGCGCGAGAAAACGCAGATCGTTTTCGTAGAAGAGCCGGATATCGGTGATGCCGAACTTGAGCATGGCGATCCGCTCGATACCGAGGCCAAAGGCAAAGCCGGTGTATTCCTCGGGATCGTAACCCACCTTCTTGAAGACCTCGGGGTCGATCATGCCGGCGCCTAAAATTTCCAACCAACCGGTGTGCTTGCAGACCCGGCAGCCGCTGCCGCCGCAGATCACGCAGCCGATGTCCACCTCGGCACTCGGCTCGGTGAAGGGGAAGAAGCTGGGGCGAAAGCGGATGGCGGTCTTGGGGTCGAACATCTTGCCGATAAAGAGCGCGAGCACCCCCTTGAGGTCGGCAAAGGAGACCTTGCGGTCAACGAGAAAGCCCTCCACCTGATGAAACATCGGGGTGTGGGTGATGTCCGAATCGCAGCGATAGACCTTGCCCGGCGCGATCATCCTGAGCGGCGGCCGCTCTCGCTGCATGGTCCGGACCTGCATGGGCGAGGTGTGGGTGCGGAGCAGCAGGGTGTCGTTGACGTAGAAGGTGTCGTGCATGGCCCGCGCCGGATGATGGGGCGGGATATTGAGCGCCTCGAAATTGTAGAAATCGGTCTCGACGTCCGGCCCTTCGGCCACGGCAAAGCCGAGCCCCTCGAAGATGGCGCACACCTCGTTCATCACCTGTGTGACCGGATGGAGGCGGCCAAAGGGCTGGCGCCGGCCGGGCAGGGTGAGATCCTCTCCGGCCCTGGCGGCCTTGGCGGCCCCGGCACCGAACTCCGCCTCTTTAAGGACGAGAGCCTCATCCAGGGCGACCTTGAGGTCGTTGGCGAGTTTCCCCAGCCGCGGGCGCTCCTCGGCCGAAACCTGGCCGAGCTGCCGCATGAGCAGGGTGAACCGCCCCTTGCGGCCCAGATATTTAACGCGGAATGGCTCTAAATCCTGCGGCGCACGGATGGCGGCAAGCGCCTCGTGCGCCTCTGAGTGTAGGCGACGCAGATCCTCTTCCATGGCGGACGGCGGATCAGCGGGCGATCAATTGGTGCTGGACGCGACCTTGACCACCTGCGCGAAGGCCGCCGGATCCATCAGGGCCATGTAGGCCAGCGCCTTGCGGTCAAGATTCACGTTGGCCTTCTTGAGCCCGCCCATCAGTCGGCTGTAGGAAAGGCCATGCACCTCGGCAGCCGCGCCGATCCGCACAATCCACAGCTGGCGGAAATCCCGCTTCTTCTGACGCCGGTCGCGATACGCGTAGCACAGCGCCCGGTCCACGGCCTCGGCGGCCGTACGGAACAAACGACTCTTCCCGCCCACATAGCCGCTGGCCAGGTTGAGAATCTTTTTCCGGCGGCGGCGCGCCTTGAAACCACGTGTTACCCTAGGCATGGTATTTCTCCTTCTTGCGTATGGACACCAAGGCCATGCATCCGGCCCGGTGTTTTTCTTCTTTTTGGTACTGCGACAGCCTTTACAGGTATGGCAGCAGGCGCTTCAGCGACTTGACGTTGGCGGCATCGACCGTGGTCCCCTGCCGCAACTGACGTTTGCGTTTGGTGCTCTTCTTGGTGAGAATATGGCTGGTAAAGGCCTTACTCCGGGCGATTTTGCCCGACCCTGTGCATTTGAACCGCTTGGCGGCGCCCCTGTTGCTCTTCATCTTCGGCATGGCTTTCACTCCTTACTCTGGAAAACGAAAGACAACACAAGGCCCGCCCCGTGTCGCCCCGATACTTTGTTCTTGCTGCGCGTGCCTTATTACTTCGGCCCCAGGAACATGGACATCTGCCGCCCCTCGATCTTGGGGGTCTGCAAGACCACGCCCTCCTCGGCCAGTTCCTCGATGATCTTGTTCAGCACCTCGATGCCCAGGGTGTCGGCGTAGACAATCTCCCGGCCGCGGAACCGCAGGGTCACCTTCACCTTGTTCTTCTGCTGCAGGAACTTCCGGATATTCCTGACCTTGAAGTCGAGATCGTGTTTCTCGGTCTTGGGCCGCAGCTTGATCTCCTTGATCTCGACGACGGTCTGCTTCTTCTTGGCTTCCTGCTGCTTTTTGCTCAATTCATACCGGTACTTGCCGTAATCCATGATCCGACATACCGGAGGAACTGCCGTGGGCGACACCTCAACCAGATCGAGACCGGCCTGTTGGGCCTTGGCCAAGGCCACGGCCGCTGGAACTACTCCAGCCTGCTGACCCTCTTCGTCAATGAGCCGCACCTCGCCGCTGATCTGACCGTTTACCCGCGCCCGGACCTCTTTCCCGGCCGGGGCCTTCTTCTGGGGTTTGATAGGGTGCCTCCTTCGTTGAGTGAATCTCCGCTACCGCATCGGGCAACATACCACCCGAAAACGTTTTCGCCAACCTTCTCGTATTTATGCGGCAGGATACGGCTTCCGGTGTTCGGCGGTCTCTTTCGCCACCAGGGCGACAAAATCCGCCGCCGACATGGCCGGCAGGTTCTGCCCGTCGCGAAGCCGCACGGTCACCTGGCGCTCTGCCACTTCCTTATCGCCCACCACCAGCATGTACGGGACCTTCTGAACCTGCGCCTCGCGAATCTTGTAGTTGAGCTTCTCGTTGCGCGTATCCTTCTCGACCCGCACCCCGGCGCGGCGCAGCTCCTGGAAGAGCTCCTCCACATAGCCGAGCTGGGCGTCGGTGATGTTCAAAATGCGCGCCTGCACCGGCGCCAGCCAGACCGGGAAGGCTCCGGCGTAATGCTCGATGAGCACGCCGAAGAAGCGCTCCAGGGAGCCCATCAAGGCCCGGTGGATCATGATCGGCTGATGTTCCTTGCCGTCTTCACCGGTGTAGGTGATGGCAAAACGCTCCGGCAGGTTGAAATCCACCTGGATGGTGGAGCACTGCCAGGCGCGATTCAGCATGTCCTTGATCTTGATGTCGATCTTCGGGCCGTAGAAAACACCCTCGCCCGGATCGAACTGATAATTGAGCCCCTTTTTCTCCAGCGCCATCTTGAGGGCGCTGGTCGCCTGCTCCCAGTGCTCATCGCTGCCCACGTACTTCTCCGGCCGGGTGGAGAGGTAGATGTCGTACCGCTCGAAGCCGAAGGTCCGCAGGATGTGGAGATTGAGGTCGAGGATGTGGAATATCTCCTCTTCGAGCTGGTCCGGCCGGCAGAAGATATGGGCATCGTCCTGGGTGAAGCCGCGCACCCGCATGAGGCCATGGAGCGCGCCGGTCTTCTCGAAGCGGTACACCGTGCCCAGTTCGCACCAGCGCAGGGGGAACTGGCGGTAGCTCCGCTTGTCCGACTTGTAGATGGCGATATGGAAGGGGCAGTTCATCGGTTTGAGCTGATACTGCACCTCTTCGATATCCATGGCGGAGAACATGTTCTCCCCGTAAAAATCAAGGTGACCACTGGTCTTCCACAGGTCGCGCCGGGCGATGTGCGGGGTATAGAGCAGTTCGTAGCCGTTGCGGTAATGCTCCTCCCGCCAGTAGTCCTCGATCACCCGCCGCATGAGCGCGCCCTTGGGCTGCCAGAGGATGAGCCCGGGCCCGATCTGGTCCTGGATGGTGAAGAGCCCCAGTTCCTTGCCGAGCTTGCGGTGGTCGCGCTTCTTGGCCTCTTCCAGCTGATTGAGGTAGGCCTTGAGGGCCTTGCTGTCAAAGAACGCGGTGCCATAGAGGCGCTGGAGCATCTGCCGCTTTTCGTCGCCGCGCCAATAGGCGCCGGCCAATTTGACAATCTTGAAGGCCTTGAGCCAGCCGGTATTGGGCAGATGCGGCCCGCGGCAGAGATCGACAAAGCCGCCCTGCTCGTAAACCGACACGGTCTCGGCCTCGATCTCCTGGAGCAATTCGACCTTATACTTCTGGCCTTTGGCCTCGAAAAGGGCGATGGCCTCGGCCCTGGTCATCCCCTTGCGGACAAAGGGGGCATTGGCGGCCACGATTGCGGCCATCCGCTGCTCGATCTTCTCGAAATCCTCCGGGGTGAAGGCAACTGCCCGGTCGAAGTCGTAGTAGAAGCCGTCGTCGATCGCCGGGCCGATGGCCACCTGGACCTCCTGGCCAAAGAGATCAAGTACCGCCTCGGCCATGATGTGGGCGGCGCTGTGGCGCAGAATCGTGAGCCCTTCCGGGCTTTCCGCCGTCACCGGTTCGAGCGCGCAGTCGGCGGTAAGCACGGTCGCCAGATCGCGCAACTCGCCCTGTACCCGCACGGCCAGCGTCTGCTTGCGCTCCTTGTTGGAGAGGAGCTCTTTGAGCGCCGCCGCCGCGGTGATTCCGGCCGGAACTTGTTTGGCTTCGCCCCCTGTGAGGGTCACGGCTATCGTTGCCATCGCACCTTACCGCGTCAAGCGGCCCTAAAATAAAACAAGCACATTGACACCGTCAATCTGCCCGAATAACGAGGCTTCGCCAGGGCTCGCCCTGCGAAGCCTTTATTGTCAGAATGGTAGGCACGGGCGGATTCGAACCGTCGACCTCTTGCGTGTCGAGCAAGCGCTCTAACCAACTGAGCTACGCGCCTATCTGTCAAAAACGGGGCACCGTCACTCGCCTTCACAGCGGCGCCCTAACCGGCAACCAATTACCAATAAACCGGTAGAGTGTCAAGGAGAAAAGCGGCCAACGCAGCCATCCCCTGGCTGGCCGCCATCACCTTATCGGCCGGCCCGGCTCGTTTCTTGCCGCGCCTCGATGGCATGGACCAGAGTCAGCTCGTCGGCATGCTTGATGTCCATGCCCATGGGAATCCCGTAGGCCAGGCGGGTCACCCTCGCCTTGGCCCGCTCCTGGAGAAGCTTGATGAGATAGGCGGCGGTGGCCTCGCCCGGCACGGTGGAACTGGTGGCGATGAGCACCTCGCGCACCTGCTGCCGGTTGACCCGGTTGACCAGGGCATCCACCTTGAGTTCCTCCGGGCCGATGCCGTCCATGGGCGCCAGCACCCCGTGCAAAATATGGTAGGTTCCCTTGTAGGCGCTGGTTTTTTCGATGGCCATGAGATCGTCCGGCTCCTCCACCACACAGATCATGGCGCTGTCGCGGGCCGGATCCTGACAGATGGCGCAGGGATCGGTCTCGGAAAAGGCAAAGCAGTTGGCGCAGAGGGTGATGAGCTTATGCAGTTCGACGAGATCGCGGGCCAGATTCTGCGCCTCGGTGGCCGGCCGCCGCAGAAGGTGGAGGGCCAAACGGGTCGCGGTCTTCTTGCCGATACCGGGCAGGCGGTTGAGGTCGGCGATGAGCCGGGCTAAGGGCTGCGGCACCACGGACATGGAGAACCTCTAGAAAATTCCGGGAATCTTCATGCCGCCGGTGAGCTTGCCCATCTCGGCCTGGATCATTGCCTCGGCCTTTTTCATGGCGTCGTTCACCGCCGCCACGATGAGGTCCTGCAACATGGCCGGATCGTTGGGGTTGATCGCCTCTTTGTCGATGACCAGGCTCACCAGCTCATGGCGGCCGTTGACCGTGGCCTGCACCATGCCGCCCCCCACCGAGGAGGAGGCGGTGCGGCCGGCGAGTTCGCCCTGCATCTGGGCCAGCTTCTGCTGGAACTGCTGCGCCTGCTGTATGAGTTGATTCATGTTCATGGGATTACTCCGCGTTAACTAACGAATTAAGAATGAAGAATTAAAAATGAAGAATGGAATGAGGGGGATACGTTGCGTTGTTTATTCATTCTTCATTCTTAATTTTTCATTTTTCATTTTTTCACCGGCTCTTGGCCCCGGTGCGGACACCGGTCACCTGGCCGCCGAAAACCTCGGCAACCATCTGCACCAGAGGGTCGCCTCCCAGCGCGCGCCGTTCTTCCTGCGGCGTCGCCTCGTCGCCCGCCTTCTCGACCGCGATACCGCCGCGGCTCTGGATTTTGATCACCAGCGTCTTCTGGAAAAAGTTCTGGGCAAGCTCGCTTAGCAGCTTCAGGTTTTCGGACTCCTGCAACATCTTGCAGTCGGCAGCATCGCCGAACTTGATGCACAGCTCCGCGCCTTCTTCCCGCACCCCGTCGGCCAGACCCAGCATCTGGGCCATCCACAGTTTGCGCTCCTTGACATAACGCAGGAATTCATCCCAGTGACGGCGGATATCGCGGGATGGTGCGGCAGGAGGCGCAGCCACGACTGCGGCCGCCCCTGGCGCCGGCGACTCTACCGGGCTGGCAACTTCAGTTTTTTTTTGCGCCACCGGGGCGGCTGCAAACGGAACGGATTCCGGCTCCCGGAGCGACGGTGCGGCCGCAACCGAGGGCGGGACATAGGCCTTGGCCGGCAGCGGCACCCCCTGCAACAGATTATCGAGCCGGCTCAAGAGTTCGCCGGCCGGCACCACCTGGCCCGCCTGCACTGCCTTGACCATGGCCATCTCCATGGTCAAGCGCGGCCGCGAGGAGTATTGCAGCTCTTCGATGCCCTTGACCAGCAGATTGAAATACTGGAACAGGGTCTCGGCGCTGTGGCCGGAAGCAATCTCCGTCAGGGTGGCAAGTTCCCGGTCCGACAAATCGAGGAGCGGCCCCGGCTCCTTCACTGCCCGCACGATGGCCAGGGCGCGGAAATAGTGGAGCAGGTCACTGGCAAAACGCTTCAGATCGATGCCGGCGGTGTAGCTCTGATCAAAAAGCGTCAGGCTGGCGGCCAGATCGCCGGCGAGCAGCGCCCGGGCCAGGCGTTCGAAGACGGTGCGGTCCACGAGCCCCAGCACCTGGGTCACCTCCGCCAAGGTGATCCGGTCGCCGCCAAAGGAAAAGATCTGGTCGAGCAGGCTCAGGCCGTCGCGGACACTGCCCTCGGCCTCGCGGGCGATCATCTCCAGGGCCTGATCGTCGATGGCCACCTCCTCGGCGGCCGAAATCTTCTTGAAAAAGGCGAACAGCTCGGCAAAGGCGACCCGTTTCAGTTCATAGCGCTGGCAGCGGGAGAGGATGGTGGTGGGAATCTTGTGCAGCTCGGTGGTGGCGAACATGAAGTAGACATGGGCCGGCGGCTCTTCCAGGGTCTTCAGCAGGGCATTGAAGGCCTCCACCGTGAGCATGTGGACTTCGTCGATGATGATGATCTTGTACTTGGACTTGGTGGGCAGGAACCGGATGTTTTCCTTGAGTTCCCGGATCTCCTGGATGCCGCGATTGCTGGCGCCGTCGATCTCGTGCAGGTCGATGGCGCGGCCCCCGGTGATCTCCCGGCAGGATTCGCACTGGTTGCAGGGGGTCTCCGGTGCGCCCTCCTGGCAGTTGATCGCCTTGGCCATCAGCCGCGCCAAGGTGGTCTTGCCGGTACCGCGCACCCCGGAAAAGAGCATGGCATGGGCGACCCGATTCAGACGCAGGGCGTTCCGCAGGGTGCGCACCACCGGCTGCTGGCCCACCACCTCGTCAAAGGTCTGGGGCCGCCATTTTCGCGCTAGGACAAGGTAGGACATGATCTAAAAGGAGACGGCCTGGTCATGCCGGCGGATCATCCGGCGGCCGAGATCTTCAAAAAAGGATAGCCAGGCACCCCTGCGGCACACAGAGAATCCCGCTACCGTTGCTTCCTTCCGGACCTGGCGGGGTTTGCGAGCCTCTGTTGCACAGGACCCGGCTATCACACTCACAAT
>JAJZRJ010000035.1 GCA_021802775.1 Deltaproteobacteria bacterium | reverse complement strand
GGCCCGAAAGGGCCAAGAAATTCGCGAGGTTGGCCAAAGCGCCTTTGGCCAACCGACAGTTGAAAAAGCCAGGGATGGTTTTTTCAACGGACTGTTAAGGAGGGATAGTCCGGAGATCACCGCGATCACTTCTTCCTGAATCCGTGACGGCTTCGCGCTTGATTAGGTGATATCCGGCGGTTGCCGCTGTTCAATGTTAAGGCCACCGCTTTGTCCGGGTTCACCCCGCCGCCCTGCGGGGCGACCGATAACGGCGCATCTGCCGCCTTGCCTCTGCACCGTTCTCGAACGCTCACGGATTCAGGTTCTTGTCCTCCGGGCAATGAGCGCATTCTCCTGGTGGACGACGAACCGGCCATTACCGATATGGCCAAGCAAGTGGCTCACCCGGCTTGGCGATAGAGTGGTAGCGGTCAGGCCGGTTTTTTGGCCCAGATCGGAAGCCGCGGCGAGAGGCGGACAAAGCGCGGGTCGCGGTCGATGTCGTCGCTGCTCCTGTGATTGGCGATGAGCAGTCCGCCTGGCTTGAGCCGATCATCGATCATCGCCTCGAAGCGGCGCTGCGGTTCGCGGTCGGAAAAAGGGCGGAAGTAGTAGAGCACGTCGAAGTCGTTGTAGCGGCCGTAACTCCAGATATCGTGTTGTCCTACCCTTTTCTCGCCAAAGAGCCGCCGGGCAATGGAGCAGGGGTAAGGGTCCTTCTCAATGCCGTAGACCTCAAAGCCCAATTGTTCGGCAAAGAGCAGGACATTGCCGATGCCGCAGCCGATGTCCAGCAGGGTGGGGCGTGGGGCGTCGCCGGCCTCGTCCGGCAGGCCGAGATACTTTTTTGCAAAGCACAGCTGCGCATAGACCTGCCGGGTGTCCATGGCCACAAAGGGATACTCGCTGGCCGGGTCGTTCCGCGTGGTGCGGTTCGATTCGCTGGTAAAGAGCCCGACAAAGCGGTTGATGATGTTGAAAAAAAGGTCACGATCGGGCGTCGCGTCGGCAGCCGGGCGGCGTTGCCGTTCAGTTTTCATGGGAGTCACCTGAAGGGGCAATGCGGTAACTTCCCGACGGTTCAGGGCCTGTCGGCCGTGAGTTCGTCGAGGCGGGAGAGGGCGGCAATCGCCGCCTGGGCGAGAAAGGCGGCACCGATTGGCAGCACCCTTTCGTCGAAATCAAAACGGGGACTGTGGGCCGATTCCTGCTCGTGGCCTTCTTTGCGGGCGCCGAAGCGGACAAGGCAGCCAGGCACCTCCCGGAGGTAGAAGGAAAAATCCTCGCCGCCCAGGCTGGGTTTTGGCTGGGGGATCACCCCGGCCTCGCCCACCACCGCAGCGGCGGCCTCGCGGGCAATGCGGCTGGCGGCCTCGCTGTTTACCACCGGCGGGTAGCCCTCGCTGATCGCCACGGTGGTGCTGACCTGATATAGCTCTGCCAGTGCGCCGGCCATCCGGCGGATACCGGCGAAGAGCGCGGTGCGGGTGGCCGGGTCTACAGTGCGGACCGTGCCGGTGAGTACGGTTTCTTCGGCAATGGCGTTGGCTGCGCTGCCGCCCTGGATGGTGCCGATGGTCACTACCGCCGGGGCCACCGGGTCGGTCTCGCGGGAGATCAGGGTCTGGAGTTGCAGCACCAGCGCACTCGCGGCCACGATGCTGTCGCGCGAGTCGTGGGGCTTGGCCGCATGCCCGCCTTTGCCGGTGATGGTGATGCGGAATTCGTCGGCATAGGCGCAGATAATCCCCGGCTGGACCGCGATCTCGCCTACCGGATAGAGCCGTTCGATGTGGCCGCCGAAGATGGCGGTTGCCCCTTCCAGCGCCCCGCCGGCGATCATGCCCTGGGCGCCGCCGTCCGCCTCCTCGGCGGGTTGAAAGATCAGGGCGACCCGGCCAGGCAATTCGCCTTCCTTGAGCAGGCGCGCGGCGCCGAGCAGCATGGCCACGTGGCCGTCGTGGCCGCAGGCGTGCATGACGCCGGGATGTTCCGAGGCAAACGGCAGGCCGGTCTGTTCGTGAACAGGCAGGGCATCGATGTCTGCCCGCAGGGCCACGGTGGGCGCGGTCTCCTTTTTGCCCAGCCAGGCCACCACTCCGGTTCCCATCAATCGCTGCACCCGCGTGATGCCGAGTTCCGCCAGCTTTTCTTCGATGAACGCCGCAGTGGCATGCTCCTGATAACCTAATTCCGGGTAGCGATGGAGATGGCGGCGGATGGTGCGCATCCACTCGAGGCACTCGCTATCGTTCAACCATGGATGGTTCATGTTCTGAAGATGTACCAGGAAAATCCAGCCCCATCAAATCAAAATCAAAATAATGAATCTGCCGGATGGGGATGGACGGTACCCTGTTCGTGCTGGCAGCCGTAGGGTAGCGGCTATTTGCCAAAGGAGCAGATCGGGTAGTGGCACTGCGGGCAGTTGCGGCACAGGCCGCCGTGGCCCATGGCCGCCAGGGTCTCGCGGGTAATCTTCTTGCCGGCCAGCACCCGCGGCAGCACGAGGTCGAAGACGGTGACCTTGTGGAACATGCCGCAGGCCGGCAGCCCCATCACCGGCACTCCGCCGATATATCCAACAAGAAACATGGCGCCGGGCAACACCGGGGTGCCGTAAACGATATCGGTGGCACCCGCCCTGGCGATGCCGAGCCGGGTGACGTCATCCGGGTCCACCGACATACCGCCGCTGGTGATGATAAGGTCAGCGCCGTTTTCCAGGCAGTCGCGGATGGCCGCGGCAATCTGGTCGACGTCGTCCGGGGCGAAGCGGACCGCCGCCACTTCGGAACCGATGGTCGCAAGTTTCTTGCGGAGCACCGGTTCGAAGGCGTCCTTGATCCGGCCGTGATAGACCTCGTTGCCGGTGATCACCAGACCGGCCTTGGCAGAGCGAAGGGGCAACACCGTAAGCACTCCGCCGGCCTTTTGGGCAATCTGTACCGCCTGTTCCACCACCTGCCGTTTCGCCACCAGCGGGATGAGCCGGGTGCCGCCCACCGGTTCGCCCTTGGCCACCACGGTGTCGGTGTGGATGGTGGCGCACATCACCTCGCCCACCAGGTTGAACTGGTACAACGCCTCGGTGTTGACCTGGAAAAGCCCGGCCTGGCTGGCGGTGAGGTTGAGTTTGCCTTCCACCGGCTCGGTCGGAAAGGCAATGCCCGGCCCGGCCAGTGCCTGGGCCAGCTGCAGGGCCGCCTCGTTCTCGTGGATGTCGTCGGCCGCCAGCTCCAGCACGTAGATGTGCTCCTTGCCCAGGCGCTTCAGGTGGTCGATATCCGCAGGCCGGATGATGTGCCCCTTCTTGAAGGCGCGGCCCTTGAACTCGCCCTGACGGATCTCGGTTACATCGTGGGGCAGGATCATGCCCACTGCCTGGTCTACGGGAACTGTTTTTGCCATGGCTTATCCATTGGTCAGATCGTAATAGCGGCCAAAGGCGCAGGGACGGCAGAGGGTACGTCCCTCCTGTTCGACGTCGCGGCAATCCTGAACCCAGTCGCCGCACACCTCGCAGCGGACGCGTTTGAGCGGCCGGCCCGGCATGTCCTGCAGCGGTACCTTGACTGTTACCGGCTGGATGCGAAAGAGTTCCGCCTCCGGCATGACGCGGTATGCTTCCAACTGTTGACGGTAGCGGTCGTCGATCTCGGGGCAGTACTTTTTTGCCGCCGCCCGTGCCTCTTCAAGAGCGGTAATGCGCACGGCCTTGCCGGTTTTGAGATTGACGAAGGTGGCGGCCATGATGCCGTAGTCGAGCCACTTGAGCGAGCGTTTCCCCAGGGTGCAGCCGGTCACGGTCTGGATGGCATCGGTGGCGCAGCGGTCGATCTCGACCAGCACGTAGAAGTCCTTGCGTTCCTTGCCGCGCGGGTCGGTGATGCCGATTTCGCGTAGGCCGATCATGGCCAGGCGGACACCGATTACCTGGCCGGCACAGACGTGGCCGTGGATAGCGGTCGATTTGTCGAGGAGTTCTTCGAAGGTTTCCATGGAATTCCTTAGGTAAATTAAGGAAAAAACTGGTTGACAGTGTAGTCGGAAAACGAGGGAAATGCAAGGCGGGAAGGAAGGATGTGTAATGCCTCCCCTTGCGGGGAGGCATTACACACAGCATTCACCCATTCCGGCTAGGTGAGGCGAATGCCTTTGGAGGGGGCTTGTTGGCCTTTCCTTAGAGAAAAGGAAGGCCGAAAATCAAATTACGTTTGGGCTACTTTAATGATATAGCAAATGGTGTGCCATGCCGGCGTCATGTTGCTAATATGCCGATATGGTGAGATAAAATAGAAAAATGGGAGAAGGGCGGCAGGCCAATGCAGACACCCGGATGGGTCATCCGTGACCCATCCGGGTGTCTATTGCCGTGTAACGTGTCGAACTTGCGAAAGGATACGCCTTGGGTCACAACTGCCCCAGGACGGGGCTAGTTGATCCCGTACTGCCGCATCTTACGGAACAGGGTTTTGCGGGAGATACCCAGCAGGGAGGCGGCGCGGCTGCGGTGCCAGCGGGTCTGGTTCAGGATCTCCACAATCTGTTCCTTTTCAAAGGAAGCCATGGCATTCTGGAGCCGCCCTTCCGTCTCCTGATGGGGGGGCTTGTCGGGGGCGGTAGCCGCTGGTCGCGGGATCGTGGCACTGCTGCGTTGCGCCTCCGGCGTGAAATCGAGCCGGCCAAGGGTCAGATAGCGGTGCAGCACATTCTGCAGTTCGCGGACGTTGCCAGGCCAGTGGTGGGACGACAGCCGGCGCATGAGGTCGTCGCTCAGATCCGGCAAGGGGTGTCCCATGGAGAGGTTGCGAACAAAGTGGGTGGTCAGCAGACCGAGGTCGTCCTTGCGGTGCCTGAGCGGCGGCAGGTGGACCGGGATAACATGGATGCGGTAGTAGAAATCCTTGCGGATCTTGTCCTCCCGCACCAGTTCTTCCAGGTCACGGCTGGTGGCGCCGATGATGCGCAGATCGGGCAGGTGGGTCTCGCGGCTACCCACCGGGCAGAAGCCATTGCCTTCCAGCACGCGCAGGAGCTTGACCTGCATGCCGAGGCTGATGTCGCCGATCTCGTCGAGAAAGAGGGTGCCGCCGTCGGCCCGGTCGAGATAGCCTTCGCGGTCGGTGGCGGCGCCGGTGAAGGCGCCCTTCTTGTAGCCGAAGAATTCGCTTTCGATGAGGGTTTCGGGGATGGCGCCGCAGTTGACCGCGACGAAGTTGCGATGCGTCCGGCTGCTCAGTTCGTGGATGGTCTTGGCGACCAGCTCCTTGCCGGTGCCGGACTCGCCGTAGATGATGACGTTGGCGTTGCTGCCCGCCGCCTTGGCGATGGTGGTATAGACCTCCTGCATGGGCTGGCTCTTGCCAATGAGGTGGCCCAGCTGGAAGTTGTTGGGCAGGAGTGCCGACTGCTTCAGGTGGTTGACCTGGAGTGCCGGGTGGGCGCCGAGTTTGGGGTCCCATGAGAGGAGCTGGCCGGAGAGGTCGTGGAGGGTCTCCACGGCGCCGACAATGTGCCCCCGGTCATCCATGATCGGGGCGGCCATGAAATAGAGGTTGAGCGGCCGACCGCACATGGTGAAGGAGTCGTAGGCCTCCCAGGCGCTGGGGATGATCTTCGATTGCCCGGGGTTCTTTTCCTTGTAAAGCTCCAGGAATTTTTTGACGTCGTTTTTGAGGATCAGGTCGGCAACCAGTGGGCGTTTCCTGGTGTAGAAGGGCTCCCAGTGGCGGTCAGTGCCGATCATCTCGGTGGCCTTGAGCCCGGTCATCAGCTCGCAGGCCTTGTTCCAGTAGGTGACCCGGTTGTTGTTGCCCACGGCAAACTGGGGCAGCGGCGAACAGTCAAGTACCTCGAACATGATTCCACTCCTGCTGACAAGAAGTTTTTGCGGCGCCAACAACGCGTTGTTCATGCAACTATATATCGGAAGGCGTTTTTTTGCAAATGTTCCGGCGTGAGGATGAAGAAAGCGGAGCAGAAGACGCACCACGGTTTCATGCGAAAGCGGGGAGTGATCCGAACGGAGCGGGAGGAGCAGGAATGCCGAGTGGCGCGCCCCGGAGGGAGCGCAGCGGCTATTCTTCCTTGATGGCGTTCAGAGGCTCCATCCGTGCCAGGCGGATGGTCGGCATGGCGGCGCCGATGAGGCAGACACCAATACCGGCCAGCAGGGCCGCGAGGCTGAGCAGCAGGGTGGCCGGGTTCAGGCCGGAAACCGCGCCCAGCTTGCTGAGCAGGTTGAAATCGCCGGCCAGGAAACGGAGCAAGGCATGGCCGATACCGACGCCGATCAGCCCGCCAAAGCCGCTGATAATCGTCGCTTCCAGCAGGAAGATGCGCATGATGTGGCCCTGGCGGGCACCAATGGCCCGCAGGATGCCGACCTCGCGCCGCCGTTCGTTGGCCATGGCGGTAAAGGTGGACCAGGCGAGGAGCACGGCCAGGGTGGCGGAAATGAGGATGGTGATGGAGAAGACCCGGGTGATGTCCTTCAGGGTATTGCGAACCCCGGCGCCGATGTCGCCGCGGGTCATGATGCCTATCGCCGGATTGATCTTGCGGATGTTTGAGACCGCCTTTTCGGCATCGGCGCCTTCCTTGAGTTTGATAAAGATGATGGAGATGTCGCCGTGCTTGTAGGTGCCCATGGCGGACTCGGAGATTTTGCCGAGATCGTCGAGACGCATGAAGACGCCGTGATCGAGACCGGTGTTGGTGGGCTGCAGGTGGCCGACCACCTTGACCCCCTGGCCGAAGAGGCTCGCGGTATTGATGAGCCCCAGGTATTCGTACACATAGCTGCCGACATAGACCTCACCCGACGCGAGTTTGGGCGGGCCGACCGCAAGCCAGGGCGAGATTACGAAATCGTGCTCCTGGTCGTAGGCGATGACCTGGCCTTCGTCGATGCTGCAACAGCCCGAGGAGAGGGTGTTGAGATAGACATGGTAAGTGGCCTGCTTGATCTCGGGCAGGTCGCTGATGGACTCGAAGACGAATTTGTCCATGTAGAAGCTTTTGATCTTGCTCTCCAGGATGAACTCCTCGGCGTTGTCCTTGGCCTCCGAGGGCACCAGAACGATGTCCGCGCCGAGCTTCCGTGTTGCCGCCTCGATGTCCTCGGTGACCGCCCGGTTGAAGAGCAGGGCGAAGACCAGCAGCGCCACCAGCAGCGAGACGGCCAGGACCAGCACCGCGTTGCGGAACAGTTTGCGGGTAACGCCTTTCCAGGCGATGGCCGCGATGGAGGAGAGAGAGGCGTTCGACATGACGGATTCCTTCCGGGAGAACGAACCATGATGCGAAAAGCCGGAGGGCTTGCGGCCCTCCGGCTTTGAAAACAACGACTGTACCGGGAAGAATTACTTCTTCTTGGCAGCTTTGGCGGCCTTGGCCCAGTTGACGTCAATGCCGCAGAGAATCGCGTGCGGGGCGTCGTCGCCGGTGCCGAGCATCTCGTCGTGGCACCTCAGGCAGGTAGAGGTCGGCTTGCCGATGAACTTTTTGGCCGCGACATCATAGAGCTTCAGCTGGCCGTCCATGCGCCACTCGCCGTCCTTCGGGTTGGCCGGATCCTCGCAACCCGGCAGGATCGCCTTGGTCCGGGAGGTGGCGACAACATACTTGCCGTCCGGGGTGAAGATGGCGTCATGGTTTTCTTCCAGCTTCGGCATGGCCTGGGCATCGAGCACCTTGAGGGTCTTGGCGTCAACCACGAAGAGGATGTCGCCGGTGGCGTTGGCGATCAGCTTGCCGTCCGGAGAGTAGTACTGGCGGAAGCTGATGGTCTTCTTGGCATTGCCGTCGGCAATGCCCTTGCGGAGTACCTTCACCTTGCCCTGCTCCAGCGACTTGGCGTCCAGTGCGAACATGTGCATCTTGCCAACGCCTTCGCCCAGTTCCTTGTTGTTCTGGGCGACGTCGGCTTCGTTCACGGTGAGGAGCACTTCCTTCATGTCCGGCGAGTTGGTGCCGTGCATGTACTTGTAGCCCTTCTTGATGTCGGCCCCGGTGCCCTCGAAGAGGATGTTGTGCTTCACCGACATGTCCTTTTTGGCGATGACGGTGAGGTAGCCCGGCTTGTTCATGGAGATCGGCATGAAATAATTCGGGGTCTGGGCAGAGGCGCAGTAGCCGGCCTTGGTGCTCAGGATGCCGGCGGGTACCGGGAAGGTCTTGTCCACCGCGACCTTGCCGGTCTTCAGGTTGGTCTTGCCATAATGGTATGAGTTCTTGGCGGCGCTGTCCGGCTTGTAGGTGGCCCAGTAGATGGTGTTGCGGTCCTTGTTGTCGATGCGGGCATCATGGATGGGATGGGTCTCGCCGTCACCGACGTCGATTTTGTCGAGCTCGCCGATGATGATCGGGGTCTCCGCCCTGGGATCGATCTTGAAGACCGCCTTGGCGAAATGGCCGCCCATGCCGGCGACGTAGGCGGTGCCGGCATAGTTTTCGGCGTCGGCTGCCGCGGTGAGGCCAATAAGCCCCGCGGTCATGGCGCCGGCGACGATGGTCTTGAACCAGATGCTTCTCGAAATCCTCATGTGTTTTCCTCCTTCCGGACTTGAATGGAACAACGCATATCCGCCAACCACTGGCATTGACTGATTTCCTTGCGACTCAAGAAATCCGGGAGGCTGTCGGCTCACAGCCCCCAGGGTCAGTCAGGATATCTGATTTAATACCACTCTGTGGTAGTTTTACAACAGTTTTTCAAAGAAAAACGCATTTTGAAGATACCGGTTTTCACATATTTTGCAAGGCCTACATGGGGTGGCGGCAAAAAAGCTTCTCCGTAGAGCGGTGCGGTGTTCCAAAGTGCAACGGCGCCTTTTGCGAGGAGTTTTTCCGCGTGCCTCTTGAGAATATTTAATGTATCGCTTATGCTGCGAAAGGTCAGGGCACGCGAAGGCACCCCCGACCGCGAAAGTTTCATGCAAAAGGGGATCACCATGGCGGAACTCATCGGGTGTCGGAATCTTTCGAAACACTATGCCGCCGACGGCAAGGCGGTGGCCGCGGTGGAACGGGTCAACCTCAGTGTCGGCCGGGGCGATTTTGTCGTGATTCTCGGTCACTCCGGTTCGGGTAAGACCACGCTGTTAAGCCTCATTGGCGGGCTCACCGTGCCGGACGATGGCGAGGTGGTGATCGACGGGGTGGAAAATTGGCATCAGGGTGACAATGCCCTTTCCGCCATGCGGAATCGTAAGATCGGCTTTATTTTTCAGTTCGCGAGCCTTATCCCCTCGCTTACCGTGCTGGAAAACGTGCTGCTGCCCCTGGCCTTTGGCGAGCGCGTCAAGGCAGGCCGTGAGCAGGCCATGGAGATGCTCACCCTGGTGGGCCTGGCTGGCAAGGCCAATGCCTTTCCGGCCCAGCTCTCCGGCGGTCAGCAGCGGCGGGTAGCCATTGCCCGGGCCTTTGTCAACAATCCCGAGGTGATTCTGGCCGATGAGCCCACCGGCGACCTCGACGAGGAGACCGAACAGGATATTCTGGCACTCTTCCGCAAATACAATGCGCAGGGCACCACCTTCCTGGTGGTGACCCATAACAACGGCCTTGCCGTTACCCAGGCCAACCCCAGGGTCTTTACCATGCGGCAGGGCGTGCTGGAGGAGGCGGCGTAACCAGATGCCCATGGCCCGCCCCCTTGTTCGTCTGCTGGCCCTTTTCCTGGTGCTGTTCTTCGCCGGCTGCGGCGGGGGCAAGCCGGGCAAGCCCCTCAAGCTCGGCGATCAGGCCCCGGCTTTTACCGCACGCGACCTTGCCGGGCAAACGATTTCTCTGGCCGCCTGGCAGGGTAAACCGGTGATCCTGCGTTTCTGGTCCACGGACTGCAAATACTGCCGGGCCGATACCCCGATCTTCAATTCCTATTTCGACAAGTATCAGGCGCGAGGGCTACAGGTCGTCTACATCAGCCGCAACCCCGACGAGAAGACGGTGCGCGATTTTGTCGCCGATCTCGATATCCGCTTTCCGGTGGTGATCGACAGCAGGGGCGAGTTGGCCGCGCTCTATCACGTGAAGGTCGACCCCCAGACCATTATCATCAATCCCGAGCAAAAGATCGTTGCTGCCATCCTGGGCGGGGTGAGCGAGGCGGAATTGCAGCGGCTGCTGGGGGCCTATCTGTAGGGAGATGCCCATGAAGAAAATCCGGTTCGTACTGCTGCTGATTCTTGTTGTACCAGTCTTGGCCTGGGCCGAACCCGCAGCCACGATTGGCGCCGAAGAGCGCTGCCCGGTCTGCGGCATGTTCGTGGCCAAATACCCCAACTGGGTGACCCAGGTTCGTCTGGCCGATGGCACGGTCCGCTCCTTCGACGGCATGAAGGACCTCCTGGCCTATTACTTCCAGCCGGCCCGGTATGGCGGCAAGGAAGGGGCTGTCCGTGAGATCTGGGCCAAGGATTACTACACCCTGACGTGGCTCGATGCCCGTACTGCTTATTATGTAGTGGGCAGCGACATCCATGGCCCCATGGGGCCGGAATTCATCCCTTTTGCCAGCGAGAAGGCGGCCCAGGCCTTTGCCAGGGACCATCACGGCAAACAGGAGCTGCCTTTTGCGGCGATCACCGAGGCGTTGGTCGATACCCTGCGCACCGGCCGGCATATGCGGCATTGAGCCATGCGGCCGGCCAGCCTGCTGCTGCTGTTTCTCGCCTTGTTGCTCGCTGTTGATGCGGGGTTACTCGCCGCCGGCCAGGCGCGGCGCGACGAGACGGAACGAAATCTGCCGCTCCTTCACACCGTGACCGCCGCCTTGGGCCTCAGCGATCTCTGCGTCGCCACCGAGGCGCGCTACACCCGCCATCCGGCGGTGAGCGACCCGGTGGTACCCTTCATGGATCACCCCGCTGCCATGGAACACTTCCCCACCGGCTCCTTCTGGACGCCGCCCGGCCGTTCATATGAACGCCACCATTGAAAAACATCTCAATATTCTTGACTACGCGCTCTCCTCGCTCTGGCGCCGCCGGCTCAAGAATGGCGGAATCATCGCCGTCTTTGCCGCGGTCATCTTTCTCGTTGCCTCCTTTCAACTGGTGACCGGCGCGCTCACCGAGACCGCGGGCCGGGTGCTGGCCGCCACCCCGGAGATCACGATCCAGCGGATGTCGGCCGGCCGGCAGGAGGCGATTCCGCTCGTCTACGGAGACCGGCTGCAGGAAATCTTCGGCATCCGCGCCATGGTGCCGCGGGTGTGGGGCTATTATTTCGACGAGGTGCGGGGCGCGAACTACACCGTGCTCGGCGTGGCCGCCGGCATGCCCCAGACCGACGCGCTGAGCGGGGCGGTGGTTGGCAACACGACATGGCCGACAGAGCCGGGCCGGGTGGTGATGGGCCGCGCGGCCGCCGCAACCCTCGAACTGCAACCCGGTCAGCTTTTCTCCTTCTTCCGGCCCGATCTCTCGCTCAAGGCGATGACCGTGGCCGGTATCTTCCGGCCGGAGACCGAGCTGCTCACTGCCGACCTCATTGCCATGCCATTGGCCGATGCCCGCGATCTTTTTGCGGTTCCCGCCATGCAGGCCACAGACCTCTGCGTCTACGTGGCCAACCCGGCCGAGATCGCCACCATTGCCGAAAAAATCGCAAAAATCCTGCCCGACACCCGGGTGCTTACCCGGCCCCAGATTCAGAAGACCTATCAGGTGGTCTTCGGTTGGCGCAGCGGCTTTGCCTCGGTCTGCCTGCTGGCTGCCCTGGCCGCCTTCGCCATTCTGGCCTGGGACAAGGCCTCGGGCCTTTCCCCGGAAGAGCGGCGCGAGATTGCGATCCTGAAGATCCTCGGCTGGGAGACCTCGGACGTGCTGGCCTTGCGCTTTTGGGAGGGGGGGCTGGTGGCAGGGCTCGCCTTTTTCCTCGGCACCACCCTGGCCTATCTCCACGTGGTTTTTGGGGGGGCTGCGCTTTTCCGGCCGGTGCTGATGGGGTGGTCGGTGCTCCAGCCCGCTTTAACCCTGGCCCCGCAGGTGACACCGAAAGAGGTACTGTTGCTGCTGGCCTTTACCGTGCTGCCCTATCTGGCGGTCACCGTGATTCCGGCCTGGCGCGCGGCCAGTGCGCCGGCGGAATCGGCCTTGAGCGGGTGATCGGATGCTGATCGAACTCGATAACGTCACCAAGACTTACAACCAGGGCCGGCCCAACGAGGTGCAGGCCCTGAGCGAGGTGTCGCTCGCCATCGCCCCGCAGACCATGGTCTGCCTCAAGGGGCCGAGCGGCTCCGGCAAGAGCACCTTGCTTTCCATCATCGGCTGCATCTTCGCGCCCACCAGCGGCCGGGCCACCATTGCCGGCAAGGCGCTGGCCCGGCTGCCGGATCGCTTTCTCACCGTGCACCGCCGCGCCACCATCGGCTTCATTTTCCAGCGCTTCAATATCCTGCCGGCGCTCACGGTGGCGGACAACATCTCCCTGCCGCTGCTGCCCCTCGGGGTCTCGCCCAGGGCGCGGCGCGCGCGGGCCGGACTGCTCATGGATCAACTCGGCATCCGCCATCGCGAGCACTTCCCGGCCGGCCAGGTCTCGGGCGGCGAGTTGCAGCGGGTGGCCATTGCCCGGGCGCTGATCAACGATCCGCCCATCATCCTGGCGGACGAACCCACGGCCCATCTCGATTCCCGGCTGAGCCGCGAGTTCATGCAGATCATGGCCGATCTCAAACAGGCCGGCAAGACCATTGTCATCACCTCGCACGATCCGCTGGTGACCGAGCATCCGGCCATCGACCGGGTGATCGGCGTCAAGGACGGCCGCCTCGATGTTCCTTAATTCCTGGAGCCTCGCCCTTACCCTCACCAGCATTGCCGCCATCGTGCTGGGTGCCATTGCCTGCCGGACCGCGATCCGGGTGCTGCGCCACTGGAATCCGGCCAGCGACAGTGAGCTGCAGATCCGGCTGGAAGGGGAGATCTGGCTCTCTTCCACCCTGGTGGCCTACGGCCTGGGTTTTCAGATCGTCTCCCTCGTTCTTTTCGTGCTGGCGGCCGACGAGTTCTGCAAGGTGATCGTCGGCGCCATGTGCGCCACCGGCGCGCTGCTCGCCAACGGCTTTGGGCTGCCGGCCCTGCTGGTCAAACTCGCCGGGGTCTTTTTCTACGGCTTCTGGATCGTCCTGCACCAGCTCGACATCCGCTCCGAATCCTACCCCCTGGTGCGGGTCAAATATGGCTATCTGCTGCTGCTCTATCCGCTGATGGTTGCGGATTTCACGCTCCAGACCCTCTATATCGCCGGCCTCAAGCCGGACATCATCACCTCCTGCTGTGCCGTGGTTTTTGCCGCGGCCACCGGCGGCGGGCCCAATCTCCTGGACATCGGCTCCGAAGGGTTGCAACTGCTTCTCTACTATCTGACCATGGTGCTGCTTGTCGCCTTGGGCGGTGCGCTTCTCTGGCGCCGGAACCGCTGGCTGCAAGCCCTCTACGCCGTGGGCTGGCTCTGGTTCTTCGGCCTGGCCCTGGTGGTAATAACCATGGTGATTTCTTCCTATATCTACGCCATGCCCTATCACCATTGCCCCTTCTGTATCCTCAAGCCGGAATACCATTTCATCGGCTTTGGCATCTACACGACGCTGATTGTCGGGACTTTCCTGGGGATTTCCGCGGCAGTGGTGGAACCGTGCAAGAAGCGGGCGGGACTTGGGGCAGTGGTGGAACACTATCAGCGGCGGGCAGTGCAGATTTCCCTGGGCCTGCTGTTACTTTTCGCTGTGCTTACCAGCTATCATTACCTCAAATACATGCTCCTCGGCGGGGAGTGGTAGCTGATATCCTGAATCCGTGACGGCTTCGCGTTTGATTAGGTGATATCCGGCTGTTGCCGCTGTTCAATGTCACTGCCACCGCTTTGTCCGGGTTCACCCCGCCGCCCTGCGGGTCGACCGATAACGGCGCATCTGCCGCGTTGGCGACTCGTTGATATACCAGGTGTATCATCAACAGCGTCGCCGCCTTGCCTCTGCACCGTTCTCGAACGCTCACGGATTCAGGGATATGGCTTGACGCGGTGTATCACTAGTGATACACTTGTGACAAAAGGAGGAACCCATGCCTGCAACCAATCCCCGTATCAATATCGTCTGTGAGAAAAAACTCTATGCCGCCATTGCCGAGCTGGCCAAGCGTGATGGGGCGTCCCTTTCGTCCGTGGCCCACGATCTGTTGCTGGAGTCGCTGGAGCTGCATGAGGATATCGCGTTGGCCAAGGTGGCCGATTCCCGCGCTGCCAATTTTAACCGTGCCGAAGCGCTGACTGCCGAGCAGGTATTCGGCGGCTGATGCCTTTCGTCATCGTTTTTCATCCCTCGGTCCAAGAGGATGTTGCCGCCCTGGATAAGACAATGCGGCAGCGGGCCAGGAACGCCATCGAGACCCGCTTGACCGCGGACCCGGCCCGGTATGGCAAGCCATTGCGCGGTACGCTGGCTGGTTATTGGAAATTGCGGGTAGGCGACTGGCGCGTGGTGTACGTCATTCACGGCCAGGAGGTGATCGTCCTCGCCATCAAGCACCGCAGTATGGTGTATGACGAGGTCGGCGGCAGGGTGTGATACCATTTTTCGTGTGAAAGGGGCTGGCGCGAGAGGCCCAGCCCCCCTTTGCTTTCGTCAACACGTGATGGAATTGGCAGCTCAAACAGGCTGGTGGTAGGTAGGACGGCCTGGTAAAACCAGGTTACTTGGTCCAGTTTTTGACGCGCAGGCGGGGAACTCGCTGGAATTCCTTCTCATTGTTCGTGACCAGGGTGCATTCAAGACTGAGGGCATGGGCGGCGATCAGGGTGTCGAGGGGACCGATCGGCGTGCCGGCGTTTTCCAGCGTGGCCCTGAGCGAGCCGTAGGCCGTGGCTGCGTCGCCGTCGAAATCCACGATCTCAAAACGACTGAGGAAATTTTCGAATTTTTCCCGGTTTTGTTTTTGCCTGGCGCTCTTGGCAACGCCATAGCGGAGTTCCGCTGCCGTAATGGCGGAGATGAGGATGGTGCCGTAGGTCAGGCCGTCCATGTGTCGTAACACGGTATCGTGGCGCGGCCCGCGATTGATGAGGTAAATGCAGATGTTGGTGTCGAGGAGATAGCGCATCACCGGCCGAAGTCGCGTTTTTGGTCTTCGACGGGCTGGTTGCGGTCAATCAGGAACTCCGGCTCGAACTGCTCGAGCGATGTCTTGAGCGCGCTATATTCGTAGCGTTTGGGCATCAGCAAAATGGTGTCGTTTATTTTTTTGATCATCACCTCATCGCCTTCCACGCGAAATTCCTTGGGGAGCCTTATTGCCTGGCTGTTCCCGTTTTTAAACACCTTTGCGGTCTGCATAGCATTACCCCCGATGGTTTGTGTGTACAAATAATATATACATTAATATATACATAAAACACGGGATTTGCCAACCGAAAGTTGGCTGGCACCATCAGGAGGCGGGAAAAGCCGGATACCTGAAGCCGTGACGGCTTCGCGCTTGATTAGGTGATATCCGGCTGTTGCCGCTGTTCAATGCCACCGCTTTGTTTGTCCGGGTTCACCCCGCCGTCCTGCGGGGCGACCGATAACGGCGCATCTGCTGCGTTGGCGACTCGTTGATATACCAGGTGGATATCAACATCGTCGCCGCCTTGCCTCTGCACCGTTCTCGAACGCACACGGATTCAGGGGATAAATCAGGAAAAGGGGCGCGCCATCCGTCCGGTAGGGGGTAGAAACTGTGGACGGTAAGTTTTTCAGGCGCTCTTGCGGCTGTTGTTGGTGCAGTCGCCGGTGGCGGCTTCCCGCGCCTTCTTCATCGCCTGGACATAGACCTCGCACCCCTCGCACTGGCTGAGTTCCTTGGCGCAGGCGATGCTGGCCCGCTCCCAGCAAGGAACCGAGCGATCGATAAAGGCCGAACATTTTTCGCGCTTTTCCGGCGGACACTTGGTGATTTCCCAGCAAGGGGTAAGCTCCAGAAGCATCTTGATCCCCGGAATGCTGATCCCCTTGTCGTGGATCAGGGTCCGCAGGCAGCGGATCCAATCGATGTCGTTGTTGGAGTAGTAGCGCTTGTTGCCCTGGCGGGCCGGTTTGATCAGCCCTTCCTCCTCGTAAATGCGGAGGGTACGGGGATGGACGTCAAGCAATTTTGCGGCGACACTGATGGGATAGATCGGGTCGCTGTGGTCAACTGTCATCATTCTCTCCTAAAAAGACTTGGGCTTGCGCCAAAAGACTCCGCACCGGCCTTCATCTTGAAAAAATTGACCAAAAGCCGGTAACAATTGCAACAAAAAAGCTGATGCCCGGCCCTTTCCAGCCGGGGGGTTCCGGATCGGCCCCGGCTGGAAAGGTGATCCTCCACCGTTAGCAGACTGCCGAAAAAATTGTTTTTCGGCAGCCGGCGTGCGAGCCATGGACGTAAGTTGAAAAAGCCACGGATGGGCTTTTCAACAACCTGTCAGTTGTTGCCCCCCCGCAGTGTTTTCAATATCCCCGGAGTTGGCTCGTCCTCTGCCAAGATGATGTGGCAGGTCTCGCAGTCCATGGAAATGGTGCCGCCCGCCTTGGTGGTATGGCCGTCGTCGTGGCAGCGGAAACAGCCGGATTCGTTCTTGTGGCCCAGGAAATTCGGGTAAGTGTCCCAGCCGATCTTCATGCTGGGGAAGACGTTTTCCTCATATGCCTGCTGGACGCCGGCAATAGCCTGTTCGATCATCAGGATGTTGTTCTTGTAGAGGGCAGGGTATTTTCCCTGATACCAGGCGCGCAGCTGGGTGGCGATGGCGTTTTTCGCCTCCTCGGTGGAGGCGTATTCCTTGTTTACCACCTCCAGGGCCTGTTGCTTGATAAAGGGCAGGGCCGTGGGGATTCTGCCGCCTAGCATCTTCAGGTCGAGCGCTTCGTCCGCCGTGAGATAGATGTGGGTCGGCCGGTTGTGGCAGTCCACGCAGTCCATCACCCGCACGCCTCCTTCCTGCTTGCCCTCCGGCACCGGTTCCGCTGCCTTGTCCGAGGCAAAGACGATCTTGGTGCCGTCGCGTTTTTCCAGCACCACCTCGCTGATCTGCTGCCGGGAGCGGTCGGTGTGGGTATAGGTGATCTTGTTTTCCGGCGCCACATGCCAGTGGATACCATGTGCCTGCTGGCCGCGGTAGCCGCCATGGCCCACCTTCATGAGCAGCACGGTCTGGACGTGGGTATTTTTTTCATCGGCCAGGTATTTGTCCTTTACATAGAGCTTTTCGCCGTGGAAGAGTTCGGGACGGTGGCACTCCTCGCAGGTCTCGCGGGCCGGGCGCAGACCATGGACCGGCGTTTCAATGGGTCGGCTGTAGGTGCCGAGTGCCACGGCAAAGAGCTGGCGTACCCCGGATATCTTCGACTTGGCAAACCACTGGGCACCGGAGCCGATATGGCACTCCACGCATTTTACTCGCGAGTGGGGCGAGTTCTGATAGGCGGTGTATTCCGGCGCCATCACCGTGTGGCAGAACTGGCCGCAGAAGGCGACGGACTCGGTGTAGTGGTAGCCGGTATAGGAGATGAGCAGCACGATGAAGATGTTGAGCAGCGTCAGCCCGGTGGCCAGCATGATGAACTTGCGCACCCGGACGAATTTGTCCGGCACAGTGAACTGTTCCTTAAGATAATCGTAGGTGAAGATGCCCACTTCCTTCTTGCCCTTGAAGAAAAAGAGACCGAGGAAGACGAGCAACAGGCCAAGGAGAAAGGTCGGCCCAAGGACCATATAGCTGATGAAGCCGAAATATGGATTTTCCACCACGCCCTGCATATCGAGCATGGCCGACACCAGCAGCACCGGAAAGGTTACCGTGGCCATGATGGCACCAAGGAGCGAGACCTTGCTCCTGGCGATAGCGCCGATAAACGCCTTGATAATGTCTGTAAATCGAATCAACGTTCTCCCTCCCCGGTCATGATATCGTGTCATCCGGCGCCCCCGCGCCGCTCCCAACTGATACTTTGTGGTATATCATAACGAGTTTGAAGGAAAAAACAATGTAATTTTAATAGGTTAACTTGTATTTCGAGTTGTCAAAATTGCGATCACGACGGTTGTTCGCATTATAGGATATTAAAATTTCCGTTTACGGCCACAACCGCGGAAAAAAACAAAAAACGTTCCGGCAGGTGGCTTATTAGTTTGCCGCCATCCTGGTCGGTTTTTCCGTGCAGTGGGCCGAGGCAGGGCAGATGTTGCAGGCATGGAGCAGCGATTCCCCGGACTCGTCGCCGGTGGCGTCCGCTTTTTTGTCGCGGGACTTCTTCAGGGAACATTCGAAGATGATTTCCATCTCTTCCCGGTCCAGGGTTTCGGTCTGGAGCAGAATCTCGGCCAGGTGGCGCAGAAAGTCGCGCTCGCGGGAGAGGATCGCATGGGCCTGCTGGTAGCAGCCCTCCACCAGTTTTTTGACCTCCTGGTCGATGTGGCGGGCGATGTTTTCGCTGTGGCTGGCGGGGGCCAGGCCGTTGCCTAAAAACATGCTGTCATTCTTGGCGTAGGCGAGCGGCCCAATCACCTCGTTCATGCCCCATTGGCTGACCATGCGGGTGGCAATCTCGGTGGCGCGGATCAAATCGTCCTCGGCGCCGGTGGTCTGTTGGCTGAGCCCGACTTCCTCGGCGGCCCGACCGCCCATCAGGATGGTGACGCGGCTGCGCAGATAGGTCTTCGAGTAGGCATGGCGGTCATTGAGCGGCAGTTGCTGGGTATGACCCATGGCCTTGCCGCGGGGGATGATGGTGATCTTGTGCAGCGGATCACTCTCCGGCATGAAGCGGGCGACAATGGCATGTCCGGCCTCGTGGTAGGCCATGGTGCGGCGATCGTTCTCGCTGATCACCAGCCCCTTGCGTTCGACGCCCATGAGAATGCGGTCCTTGGCCCGTTCAAAATCCTCCATTTCGATGGCGTTCTTGTTGGCGCGCGCTGCAATGAGCGCCGCCTCGTTCACCAGGTTGGCGAGTTCGGCGCCGGTAAAACCAGGGCTGTTGCGGGCGATTTCATAGAGATCGACCGAAGGGGCGATGGTGACGCGCTTGGCATGAACCCCAAGGATCTTGAGCCTTCCCTTGACGTCAGGCGGCAGGATGGTGACCTGCCGGTCGAAGCGGCCGGGCCGCAGAAGAGCCGGATCGAGGATGTCGGGCCGGTTGGTGGCGGCCAGCACGATGATGGTTTCGTCGCGGCCAAAGCCATCCATCTCGACCAGCAGGGCATTGAGGGTCTGGCCGCGTTCGTCCTGGCCGCCGACGGTGCCGGCTCCGGCCCGGTGGGCACCCACGGCATCGATTTCGTCGATGAAGACGATGCAGGGGGTATGTTTCTTGGCCTCGCGGAAGAGGTCTCGCACCCGCGAGGCGCCGACGCCAACGAACATCTCGACAAAGTCGGAGCCGCTGAAGCTGTAGAATGGTACCCCGGATTCGCCGGCGATGGCCTTGGCCAGCAGCGTCTTGCCGGTGCCGGGCGGCCCCTGGAGCAACACGCCTTTGGGAATGCTCGCGCCCAAGCGGCTGAAGCGCTGCGGGTCTTTCAGGAACTCAATGATCTCGACCAGCTCATCCTTGGCCTCGGGAATACCAGCCACATCCTCGAAGGTGACCTGCTTGGCTCCCGGTATCGGCAGGATCGCCCGATCCTTGGCAAAGTCGGAGTTTTCCTCCCTCTGCTGTTGGCGCTGGCGCCGGTTGCTAACGAGGCAGATCACGAGCAACAGCGCGATGGGCAGGGTGATGGTGGCGAAGTTCCGGAAGGGTGAGGGCTGGTCGGAGTCGGTGGTGATCGCCACCTTTTTCGCCATGAGCTGCGGCATGAGCGAGGCAACATCCGGGGAAAAGGTGGTGAAGGTGCGGCCGTAGATGTCGGAAACCGTGACCGTGCCGCCCTTGAGATGCACCTCGACGACCTCGTTGTTGTCGAGGCTGGTGAGGAATTCGTTGTATTTGATCGGCGGCAGTTTTTGTTCCAGGGTATAGAAAAGGTAGCCGGCCACGCCAAAGAGCGCCAATATGGCGAGGATGATGCTGTTCTGGATGATCCGTCCCATGCGTCTCTCCGGCTCCGGTACAGTAAAATGAATAATTGGTGGCGTCTTCCTTTTTTCATATTAGCGAAACGGTTCCTGCTCCGCCAAAGAAAAAAGCCCGCCATCCGGCGGGCTTTTCATTGTGCGCCCGGCACGGGCGCACTCTTGCAGGTGCAAGTCCCACCGTAAGTGGGCCAGGGCAAACGAAGCGAAGCGCAACTGCCTGAGGGGCGACCGGATGCGGGGAGGAAGCGTGGAGCGAAACCGCGAACCGCTGGACAAGAACCGGATGAAGGCGTTGCCGGGCCGGCCGGGAATCGCGAAGCTCTCGCGGTCAAGTCCCGGGCGGCGTAACTCCGGCGGTTATGCGGGGAAGGATCGCGTTCTTACCCGGAGGGTTCCGGCTGATAGACCCCGGTTTTTTTCCGTGCCTTTGCGATGGCAAGGGCGTTTTTCATGATCGGTGTCCGCGTTATGAAACCGAGGTTACACGCCGGTAATGGCGGAAACCCATGCCTTCGCCAAGGCGAACAAGCCACCACTCCCGATCATGCCGCCGATGAAGCAGGCAACCGCCCACAGCCCAACCAGCACCGAGGCAACGCCCAAGGCAATCAGGGCTCCCTTCGAAACATTGACAGCCGCCGCTGATTGCTCGGTTACACGGGTACGGGCCAATACTGTGTTCGTCATGGTCGGCCTCCCTTTGTGGTAGTTTCCTTGCGCGTACATCATCCGCTGCGGCCCTTTCTGATTTTTATTATAAGCATGGACATGGGAGGCGCAATAAAAAAATGAATAATTATAAATGGTTATATAACAACAAGAGATGTCAGCATCAGGGGATTTAACGATGTTAATATTCCGGGATAAAATTGGGAACAGTACTTGACAACAAGCGATGATGGAATGATGGGCAAGATGAACGGATTAGAGAAAAGCGGAAGAGTCGTTGATCGTTCGTTCCTCGAGGAGTGCGGGGTGGTTGCGGCTGCTTCTGTTCAGAAACCTGAGACAGCCGGGCCGAAAACGCAAATGCGGCAAATTGTTGCATCCGGGGTGAGGGGGCAGGGGTGGCTATTTGGCCGGCGGATATTTTTGGAGCTTGCGCTGCAGTGAACGGCGGTGGATGCCGAGCTTCTGGGCCGCGGCCGAGATGTTGCCCCCGCAGTCATGAAGTACCCGGTTGATGTGTTCCCATTCCGCCCGGGCCAGCGACGGGGCCTCGAACCCCTCGTCGCCGGGAGCGACCCCCAGCGACTGGTCACGGGCAAAGGCGTTGAGAATATCGTCCACATCCGCCGGTTTGGGCAGATAATACAGGGCACCCAAGCGCACCGCTTCCGCGGCGGTGGCGATGCTGCCGTAGCCGGTGAGCACCACGATCCGCATGGCCGGAGATGCCTCGCTGGCTGCGGCAATGAGTTCCAGGCCGGACTTGCCCGGCATTTTCAGGTCGACCACCGCCATGGCCGGCTTTTTTTCACCGATCACGGCCATGGCCTCGTCGTAGTTTGCTGCCGTGAATACGGTAAACCCGCGTTTGGCAAAGGCCTTGGCCAAACGCTCGCGAAAGAAATCCTCGTCATCTACCAAAAGGATGGTCTGCTCCATACGAAAACCTCCTACTCATACGCCCTCAACCCGTTTGCGGTTGAATCCGGCTCCGGGCAAAGGCCAGTCGTACCACAGTGCCGCTGCCCGGCCGGGACGCGATGTCCAGTTCGCCACCAAAGCGCTCCGCTGCGGAACGCGCCAGATACAGGCCCAGACCCAGACCCCGCCCCGGCTCTTTGGTGGTGAAAAAGGGCTCGCTCGCCTTGGCCAGGGTGGCTTTATCCATGCCGCTGCCGTGATCGCGTACCTCGAAGATCAGATGTTGATCGTCGAGCAGGCAGGCGAGAGCCACCGTGGCCCCCGGCGGTGAGGCGTCGAGCCCGTTCTTGAGCAGCCCCCGGACAATGCGGCTCACGGTACGGAACGGCATGCGGATCATCAGATCACCGGTTCGGTTGATCACCGTGATGCGTTCTCTGGCCGCGGGGGGCAGGGTACGGAGGCTTTCGTCGATCACCCATTGCACCGCGAACTCCTCCAGCTCCTCGCCCAGATGCTCTCCGGCATCGGCTGCCATGTGATACAAGATTTCCCGGCAGCGGTCAACCTGGCGGCGGATCAGAGCGGTGTCGGCCAAAAGCTCCGGGTCGCCTTCTTTTTCTTTCAGGGCATGGTGCATTTCGCTGGCGGCCACCGCAATGGTTGCCAGTGGCGTGGAAAATTCGTGGGCCGCACCAGCGGCGAGGGTGGCCAACGAAGCGAGTTTTTCATTGCGGAGTTTTTGTTCCCGGAGATCGGTCAGAGTCTGCTGGTGTTCGTCCAGCGCCTTGCGAATCCGGCCGACAAAAAAAACGATGAAGGCGGCACTCACCCCAAAGGAGACCAACATGCCCTGGAGATGAATCGCCATGGGGTCGCGGAGCAATTCGAGTCCTGCCGGCTCGAAATGGCAGAAAGCGAGCAAGTCGCCCAGGGTGGTGGTGCCGATATCATGGGCCGCCATTTCGTAGCGGGGAAGAAAGAAAAGGGTGGCGTAGGCGATTACCGTCAGGGCGGAGATCGCCCATGAATAGCGGGGTTGCATCAGGAGCGCCGCCAGGGTGATGTGGACGAGATAGAGGAGGGTAAAAGGATTCATCGGGCCGCCGGTGTAGTAAAGCAGGGCGGTAAGCAGCAGAATGTCGAGCAGCAGGACCAGGGCAAAGGTGTGATCGGCAACTCTGCTGCCGCGGCTGAGTCGGTAATGAAAAAGGAGGTTGCTTGCTATCTCGAAGCCGACGATGGCAGACAGGATAAGCAGCGGGATGTCGATGGCAAAGAGCATGGAAACCAGGCCGATCAGGAGTAGCTGGCCGCAGATTGCACCCCACCGCAGCCGCAGCAGCCAGCGGAAGGCGATATGTGGCGGCCCCGAGGAAAGGGGCGGAACGGTCTGGTCCATCGATATACCTTATACCTTGAAATGAAGGATGGCTGCGACAATTTGCCGCATTTGCAGGGCGGGTTTCCCGTGGTATGAAAATTTTGTGTGTTCCTCCTCCGACGTTCACCGGATGGGGGGCGGATTTTCAGCGGGCGGCTCCCCCTGGAAAAACTCGGCCAACCATTCGGTGAACGTTCGCCCCCAGGTGGCTGGGCCATTGCCGGTGGAACCTTAGGGTACCACATCTTTTTTCCGGCGGCAGCCTTTGGAGCGCGTAGTAAGTTCGGCAACAGATCAATGTTGTTCCCAAGCCCCGGGCGGCAAGTTTATCCATCCCAATCGGGGATAAGCCAAACCTTGGGGCATCACTTTTTTTATCGCTCTTCCGGCCAATTCAGCGAATAGTTCACACTTCGCCCTTTCCCCGGCGTTCTGTACCGGAATTTTTTTATTCAGAAGGCCGGCTATCGCGCGACAACTGGTTGCCCGGCTGGCTTTTGTCATTCCAGCATATTTCCGGGTTGTCGGTCCGCCGGTAAATCCATCAGGCCCTGCGTCCAGCAGCCGGTTCACCACCCTGCGTTGCCGTTCCGTCATCAGCGTTCCCGATGTTTTCCCCAGAAGTTGGCCTTTTTCCATCTCACTGCCCTGCCCGGAGGGGCCTCATAGCGGACTTTCTCCCGGCCGACCGGGCCGGAAGTGACCTGCATGGCCGCCTCGGCGCGAAAACCACCGACTACGATACGGTGCAACCCTGAATATCCGTGGGGAAAAGAGCTGCCTGCCAGCCATGCAGCCTTGGCGCGGTCAGCGGCTGATTATAGTTCCGTAATGCTTCATGGAAAAGATTCTTTTCCAGGTTGACCGAAAATATTCCGGTAGCCTGGCTAACGTGCCGGTCTGCTTGAGGAATCTGAACACCCACCCCATAAACAGCCCGTTGAAAAACGGGCTGTTGGCGCCACAGGGACGTGGCGCCGAATTTTGCCGGCCCGAAAGGGCCAAGAAATTCGCGAGGTTGGCCAAAGCGCCTTTGGCCAACCGACAGTTGAAAAAGCCAGGGATGGTTTTTTCAACGGCCTGATAAGGGGGCATGAAAACCAATTTTTCCTCTGATCGGCCCGGCACAGGGCGAATGGCTCTGCTTGTGGACCTCAATGCCGATCCGGAACGGCTGTGATTCAAAACCGCTTACAAATTGCCGAAGACTTGGTACACTTGATTTTGTCATGCCGGCCTCCTCTGATCCGGTAGGTTGAGGCTACTCCTTCAAGGCTGCGACCTTATCAGAAGCAGATGGCCGGCATGGCATCGTTAAAAAAATGGATATGAAACGCGAACAGTGGGCAAGCAAGCTGGGGGTGATTCTGGCGGTGGCGGGCAGCGCCATCGGCCTGGGGAATTTTCTGCGTTTTCCCGGGCAGGTGGTGCAGAACGGCGGCGGCGCCTTCATGATTCCCTATTTCATCGCGCTGCTCTTTCTCGGCCTGCCGCTCATGTGGATCGAATGGACCATCGGCCGTTTCGGCGGCGGCTTCGGCCACAGCACCGCGCCGGGCATGTTTCACTCCCTGTGGGAGAAGAACCGCTTCATCAAGTACTTTGGAGTGATCGGCATCTTCGGCCCCATCGTCATCTTCCTCTACTACATCTACATCGAATCCTGGCTTTTGGGCTACAGCCTCTTCGCGCTTACCGGCAAGTACGCCGCCTGCGCCACCAGTGAGTCGATGCTGGGCTTTCTTCGCGGCTACCAGGGGATCGTGGTCAATGAACATTTTTCCGGCCTCGGCACCGCGTATTTCTTTTTCCTGATCACCTTCCTGCTCAACGGCCTGGTGCTCTACCGCGGGGTGCAGGGCGGGATCGAGCGGGTCTGCAAGATCGGGGTGCCACTGCTCCTGCTGCTGGCAGTTGGGCTGGTGGTGCGGGTTTTCTTCCTGGGCACCCCCGATCCGGCCCAGCCGGGGAACAACGTGGTGAACGGCCTGGGTTATCTCTGGAACCCGGACTGGTCGGCCCTGAAAAACTCCCGGGTCTGGCTGGCTGCCGCGGGCCAGATATTCTTCACCTTGAGCTGCGGCATCGGCGTCATCCTCACCTATGCAAGCTACTTGAAAAAGAATGACGACGTTGCCCTCTCCGGTCTCACTGCTGCCTCGGCCAACGAATTTGCCGAGGTGGTGCTGGGGGCCAGCCTGGTGATTCCGGCCGCGTACGCCTTTTTCGGCAGCGAGGCCATGGCCGACATCGCCAGGGGCGGGGTCTTCAATCTGGGCTTTGTCACCATGCCGCTCGTGTTGCAAAAGCTCGCCTTCGGCAACCTTTTCGGCTTCCTCTGGTTTGTCCTGCTCTTCATCGCCGGCATCACTTCCTCCATCTCGCTGGCCCAGCCGGCGGTGGCCTTTCTGGAGGACGAGTTCAATCTCTCGCGTAAAAAGGCGGTGGGCATCTTCATGGTGGTCACCTTTGTCCTCACCCAGCCCGCCATCTTCTTCCTCGGCCGCGGGGTGGTGGATGAACTCGATTTCTGGGGCGGTTCCTTTTTCCTGGTGGTCTTCGCCACGGTGGAGACCATCCTCTTCGCCTGGGTCTTCGGCATGGACCGCGCCTGGACCGAACTGCACGCCGGCTCCGACATCGTCATCCCGAAATTCTACCGCTTCATCATCAAGTACATCACCCCGGCTTTTCTGCTCTGTATCCTTGGCTTCTGGCTGGTGCAGGACTGGCTGCCGGTGATGCTGCTCAAAGGGGTCAACCCCGCCGACCTGCCTTATGTGCTGGGCACGCGGCTGGGTCTGCTGCTATTACTGGCGGTATTGGCACTGCTGGTGCGCCAGAGCTGGCAACGGCGCAAACAAAAGGAAGGTGTCCATGCTGCCTAGTGGTTGGCTGTTCATGGGGTTCAGCTGGGGCGCGATCCTGATCCTCTTCGGCTATTGCCTCTATCGGACCATGGGGCCGAAGGGCTGACAGCGGCGGGCTCTTTTCATGGGCCGTCTGCACGGGAGTGGCTATGGAGCATGAGGTGGCAATACGGCTGGGTTTCTTCTTCGGCATTCTGGTGCCGGTGGCCCTGGGCGAGGTCTTCTTTCCCCGGCGGGTGCTGCGGACCGGCAAGGCGGTCCGCTGGCTGAGCAACCTCGGGGTGGTGGTGATCGATACCCTTGCGGTGCGCCTCCTCTTCCCGATTATCGGGGTGGGCGTGGCGATGGCGGCTCAGGAACAGGGCTGGGGGCTCCTGAACGTGCTCGCCCTGCCGGCGTGGCTGGGGGTGGTGGTCGGGCTACTCGCCCTCGATCTGGTGGTCTATCTCCAGCACGCCATGTTCCACACCATGCCCATCCTCTGGCGGCTACACATGATGCACCATGCGGATCTCGACATCGACGTGACCACGGGGCTGCGTTTCCACCCCATCGAGATCGTAATCAGCATGGTGATCAAGATGACCGTCATCGCCGCCTTGGGGCCGTCGGTCTTCACGGTCATCCTTTTTGAAATCATCCTCAATGGCACGGCCATGTTCAACCACGGCAACGTGAGATTGCCGCTGGCCCTCGACCGGTACCTGCGCCTGCTGGTGGTGACGCCGGACATGCATCGGGTCCACCATTCAGTGACCATCCGCGAGACCAACAGCAACTTCAGCTTCAACTTTCCCTGGTGGGATCGCCTTTTCGGCACCTACCGCGCCCAGCCGGTGCTGGGCCACGAAGAGATGGTCATTGGTCTCGCCCAGTTCCGCGACCCCGCGAGGAACACCTTGGGGCATATGCTTGTCATGCCCTTTACCGATCCGCCTGGCGCCTACGCCATCAACCGCCACGGTATCGATCCGGAACGGCTCAGAAAGTAGGGTGGTTGCCGGTTCGGCCCCGATGGTGCCCGGTTTCAGACTATTTAATGAATTTATTAATTTTCTGTTGCGCAATTTTCCATTCCTGTATAGTGGAAAATACAGAGGCGTTGTGCGCTGGCCCGGGCTGGGCCGGCGGTTTTTCGGAGGTCCAGAAAAAGGGGCAGGGGTTCCGATGGTGGCCGGGGCGCTTGCTCAACAACAACGTGAAGGAGAAGAAAGATGGTCAAGTGCATGGGGGTTGTGGCATTGACGATGCTGGTCGGTTTTTCCACCCCGGCTCAGGCCGCCGGAATGGATGGTGACGCGGTAGTCGGCGGGGCCATCGGGGCGGCTGCCGGCGCGGCTGTGGGTTCCATTATCGGCGGCCGGGATGGCGCCATCGTAGGCGGAGGTCTCGGTGGCGTGGTCGGGGTTGCCGCCGCTACCTCCGGCCGGGGAGAAGAAAGGGTGGTCCGGGAACGGGTGGTCGTGGTTCGCGATGACGGCAGGCATCACTATTATCGCCATCATCACCACGATAACGGTCGTCACCTCGGCCATTACAAGCACAGGGATGACGACCGGTGCGACCGGGAGCGGTATGCGTACGAGAGATATGGTCGCCGTGATGGGTATGGCCACCGCTATTATTATTACGATTGATTCACGCCACCGCGAGAGTGTGTGAATAAAAAAGGCGCCCGCTCGGGCGCCTTTTTTATGGCTCATTCGTACAGAAGTTGCAAATCAATGCCAGCACTGCGGACTGCCTAACCCCAGGCTTTCACCTGAATCCGTGACGGCTTCGCGCTTGATTAGGTGATATCCGGCTGTTGCCGCTGTTCAATGTCACTGCCACCGCTTTGTCCGGGTTCACCCCGCCGCTCTGCGGGGCGACCGATAACGGCGCATCTGCCGCGTTGGCGACTCGTTGATATACCAGGTGTATCATCAACATCGTCGCCGCCTTGCCTCTGCACCGTTCTCGAACGCTCACGGATTCAGGTTTCAACTTGAATACGAATGAACCGAAATTTTTTTACCACAAGACCCAGGTCAAAGCGCCAAGCACAAGGACAACCGCCAAGTGCAGGGCGAGGAACAGCGGTTTATGGTTCTCAAACGATTCGTTCATCTTTTGGATAAACGGAAGTCCGCCAAGCAAGCGGCGGATTCTGTCGATGGCCACGGTTTGATTGTCACTTTCGGAAAGCCCCTGGAAGGCGCACATGGGATAGATGGCAAAAAAATCGTCATTATTTTTCTGTAACAACTCATCATAGGGGATTCCTCTCCACTCTTCCCGGATAATCCGCCGGGCCATGGAGGTATTGAGGGCATAGGCATGGGACAGGCAGCGGTATTTGATTTTGACCAGGGATTTCACCCCGATCTTGCGACTGCCGCTGGTGATGCCGCCAAGAAACAGCCCGTTCCAGTTCTCAAGGCGCTCCAGGTGCAGGCAGGCCTCGGCAAGAACGCGGGGATCAAAGCCACGGAAGAAGACGTCGTCTTCAAAGATCAGGATATGTTTTGCCCCTGCGGCCAGTCCCCTTTGTAAGCACAGCATATGGGATTCAAAGATACCTTTTTCCCTGTCTTCAGGGTGCCTCGCCACCAGAACAAACTCCACCCGTTCCAGCAGGCCCACATCTGCAAATTGTTTTTTCGCCTCTTCCCGCCGGTCAAGGCGATCATCAATAGAAATGCAGTAAATCGTGTCAAAGAATTTCCAGGGATCTGGCTGGTTCATGGCGCGGATCTGGTTTTATATTGATAAGAAAGGCGGTGGCCGATTATTGTAGCAGGCATAAGTTTCCTTTTTCACTGCGAGACACGCCAGGTGATCAGAAAGAGTATCCAGAAAATCGCGGCAACCGCTTTTGTGCGTTCCGCCATGGAAGACCGGGCCGACCTCTCCGCCTTCAAGGAAAAACCGAGCCCCAGGATTATTGCCGGGCTCCTGGCTATCATGATCAGCTACATCATCGGCTGGCCCGCGGTTGCCGCCCTCGGCTTTCTGGCGCTCAAGCTGCATGAGCCCTGGATTGTGATCGTGGGCGGCCCCCTGACCTATGGCCTGTCGCATCTGGTCTTTCTGCTCGGCATGTATCTGTGCGGCGCCGTCTATTCCCTGATCTTTCTCCGCTGGCTCACCAGGGTTTCCGTGGGGAAACTGCTTGTCTGGGCAGAGCGAGAATAAAAAATCCCAACGGGATGGCCCCTTTTCTCATCTCGTATTTCTTGCTTTCAGCCAATCCGGCGGCTTGATCCGCCCTCCGCTCACATCCCGCATCCGCACCCCGGTAACGCTTTCATAGACCTGCCCCTGGCTGTCAAAAATACCAAGATCAAAGACCAGTTCGTCCTGCGTCAGGGAGAGCAATGCCACCTTGGTGCAATAGCTGCCCCCTGGCTGCGTGGGCCGTGCGATGACCCGGCGGGCAAAGCCCACGGGAAAAGGGACAAAATCCACGGACCGCTGACCCAGAACGCAGGCGGCATGGAAGGCGCCGTCCAGGGGAAAGGGCGAGCCGAGGACCTCACCGGCGCCCTCCTCGGGGGCTGGCAGAGCCGGGGCCTTCAGGGTACCCCAGGCGCTCTGCCCGGAGAGATGCAAGACATCCCGCAGGGTATGATAGCGTGGGCCAAAGGGCACCAGCTCCCGGTACACCTGCTCCGCCGGAATCGTTATTGCCGAGTCAGCCGGGGCCTCCGGGGCGATCCCTGAGGCGTGGCTGCGGCTTGCCTGGGCAGGGGAAAAGAGGATCTCGCCATGCTCCTGCAACCGGGTCATCCCGGTGCACTGTCTCCGGCTGAGCAGCTTGGCCAGGATGGAGCCGTTTGCCTTCTGCTCGTATTCAAGCAGGGCCTCTACACTGATGCTGCCCGCCGGGATCTCGAGAAATCTGGAAAAACGGGCATTCTCCATGACCCGGATATCGATTTCAGGATGATCCGCACCAGCCCCGGCTGCGAGCAGGAGCATGGTTTCAACCGCCGGCAGCACGGTCTTGCCATTGAAGCAGTGGTCGGCAAACCAGGGCTGGACAGCAATGGCAACAGGAGTCCGCCAGGAGGTCATGAATCGGGAAATTCCTGCCAGAGCTGGATGGTGCGGGCATCAATCTCCACCGGCAACCCCTTATTGTTTACGGCGCAGTGTTTGGTGAAACCGGCGCAGGAGATTTCGCCGCCGTCTTCCTTGGTGATCAGGTAATCAAACTGCACCTTGACCAGCTCTATCCTTGCCGGGCGGGTATGGATATAGATCAGGTCATCGTAGAAGAGGGGCGAGTAATAGTTGAGTTCTGTCTGAATAATGGGATAGACGTAGCCGCTGTCTTCAATTTTTTTATAGGGGTAGGAGGCATCGCGCATGAGCGATGCCCGGCCGAATTCAAAATACCGCAGGTAATTGGCATGGTAGACAACCTGGGAGCGGTCCGTGTCTGCGTAGAGGGTGCGCATCTCGCAGCGATGCCAGACCTTGCCGCTGTTCTTATCCCTGACCAGCGAGGGCTTGCCAAGAAATTCCGGAATAAAAGGTTTGGGTCGCATCACATTCCTCGAAAGATGAGACAGCAGTTGGTGCCGCCAAAACCGAAGGAATTGGAGAGCACAAACTCATGCGCGTGTTTGCGGGCTTGATTGGGAACCACATCCAGGTCGCTGAACATGGGGTCCGGGATATGGTTGACCGTGGGCAACACCAGGCCCTGATGCATGGCCTCGATGGCCAGCGCCGCCTCGATGGCCGCGGAGGCGCCAAGGCTGTGGCCCACCTGGGACTTGTTGGCCGACACCGGAATCTTGGGAAGGTCCCGGCCAAAGATCGTTCTGAGGCACTCCACCTCGGTGCTGTCGCCAATGGATGTCGAGGTGCCGTGGGCGTTGATCGCGCCGATATCCCGGGGCGAGAGGGCCGCATCCTCGATGGCTTCATGGATGGCCCGGACAATGGTCATCTGGTTGGGCCGGGTAAAATGGTGGGCATCCGAGTTCCAGCCAATCCCCGCCACCTCGGCCTTGGCGGTCAGGCCAAGGGCACGGACGGTCTCTTCGGCGGCCAGCACCACCACCCCGGCGCCTTCGGAGAGCACAAAGCCTTTGCGGTCAATACTGAATGGGCGCGAGGCCTGGGTGGGGTCAGCGGCGGCCCGGTCCTTGGGCCCGACCTTGAGGGTGGCGAGCATGTTGGCAAAGCCCTGGATGATCTCCGGCACCAGGCAGGTTTCAACGCCTCCGGCAAGGACAAAGTCACAATCGCCGTCCCGGATCATCCTGGCCCCGATGGCAATGGCATGATTGCCGGAGGCGCAGGCGCCCTGAGGGGAAAAGATGGGGCCGGTGAAGCCCAGGAGCATCCCGGCCTTGCCTGCGGGGAGATTGGCGCAGACATTGGGCAACAGATACGGGCTGACCTTTAAGGGCCCCTTGTTGACGTAGTTGTCCATGGCAATCCGGAATGCGTCCGTCCCGTTCAGGGCCGA
>JAJZRJ010000034.1 GCA_021802775.1 Deltaproteobacteria bacterium | reverse complement strand
CAGCGGCGAATGCCACGCCCGCCCACAGCGCGACCAGTAGCACCAGCGCGTGGCGCCATGCCTTTGGCAACATCGCCGTGGACTTTTTCCTCCGGCCCAGCGCCACCGCTCTCGACATGATGCTGTTTTGCATGCTGCCCTCTTTCCCAGCTCGTGTGCAAAAATAAAAAGCCCGCCTCCAAAACCGAAGACGGGCTTAAGCTCTTGTTCTTCGGTAGCCCGGCTGCCTCATTGAGACCCGTGGCTTTGCGTCCCTGGATCACCCCAGGTTTGCCTTTGTCGGAATGTATATTTTAGTTTTCCTATCAGACGTGTTGCGCAGAGTCAACAAAAAAATACATGTTGAATGGTTAGGGTGTGGTCGCCGGAAAAGACAGAAATAGCGGGAAGCCAAACCAAACAAGGGAAAGGGGGCGCCGAGAAAAAAATCTGCTCAAAGAAATCGTCTGGCAATGAGAATTATTTTTCAGACGGGTTTTTTTCTCGCCAAACTCAAAGAATAATTCCCTCCGGTTTGCTGAAACCCGAGCCTGCGCAGAAAGCGATCCATCTTGTCCAGATGGACCCCGCTGTTGACCCCGGCATTCAACTCGACCGCGCCGCGATTCTCCGCCCATTTTCTGAATGCGGTGAGCAGCCGCAGCCCGGCGCCGGCCATGCGTTTTTCCGGCAGCACATCGTAGTGGATGATGCTGGCCACCAGCTGCTCCGAGAAGAAGTGTTGCTCGATGCAGCCGATCAACCCGCCCACTGGTTGCCCCTGGCTGTCTTCCGCAACAAAGAAGCAGTGGGTGTTGTTGCGGTTCTGTCCGGTCTCGATGGCGGCGTGCAGTTGCTGGGCAACCCGATCCGGGTTGTAGGGGTAAGCGGCAAAACGGGTCAGGGCGTGAAAGTTGCGCCCCAGTTCCACAAAGGCCGGCACATCGGCAAGTGTGGCGAAGCGGATATTCATCAAACAGCCCCCTTGTTTTCTTCGTGTGCCTCGCCTGTTTCAAGCCGTCCGGTCTGGACAATTGCAGGGTCTTCGTTGCCGATGCGCACCAATTTGTCTACCTGCAAGGCTTGCGGCAGGGCATGGGTGATGAAGAGCATGGTCACCTTGCCCCGCAGTTGGTTGATGGTGGCGGCAAAGTGCTCGGCGGTGGCGGCATCCAGGCTGCTGGTTGCCTCGTCGAAGATCAGTATCCGGGGTTGTTTGAGAAGTGCCCTGGCGATGGCCAGCCGTTGCCGTTGCCCGCCGGACAACCCGGCACCTCGTTCGCCAATTTCGGTCTGATAGCCCTGCGGCAGCTTGTCGATCACCTCGTGGATCTCCGCCATGCGGCAGACACGGACGATGTCGTCGAAGGTGGCATGGGGATTGGCCATCAATAGATTGTCGTAGAGGGTGCCGGAGAAGAGGACAGTTTCCTGCGGCACCACCCCGAAGTTATGGCGCAGTTCATTGGCGGCAAGGTAGCGGATGTCGTGGCCGTCGATCTTGATGATGCCGCGGGAAGGGACATAGAAGCCCTGCAGAAGTTTGCCCAGGGTGCTTTTGCCCGAACCGGACGGCCCCATGATGACAACAACCGAGCCCGGTTCCACCGAGAGATTCAAATCCGCATAGAGGAAGGGAAGGTTGTCGGCGTAGCGGAAGCTCAGGTGTTCGATTTCTATTTTACCCTCCCCTGTTCGCTTGCGGGCCGGGGTGATCGAGTAGGGTTCTGTTGGGGCGTTCATGATGTCGCCCAGGCGCTGCACGGAGAGATTCGCCTGCTGAAACTGCTGCCAGAGTCCAACCAGCCGCAGCATCGGCTGCGACACCCGGCCGGCGAACATCTGGAAGGCGACCAGCATGCCGATGGTGAAATCGGTGCCGCTCATGACGAAATAAGCGCCAACTATGAGAATCAACAACGTCATCATCTGTTCCAGGCCGTTGGCCAGCACATTATAGGTGTTGCCGATCTGGCGCACTGCGAAACCGGAATGCAGATATTCGGCCAGGTAATCGCTGTAGCGCGCTTTGAGCTGGGGCTCCATCTGCAGGCTCTTGACGGTTTCGATACCGGAGATGTATTCGGTTACAAATGCCTGGTTGCGCGCACCAAGCAGGAACTGGGTGTTGAGCTGGGTGCGAAAAATCGGAGCCACCAGCAGGCTGAGCCCCACGATGACCCCCATGATTGCGAACGCGATGAAGGTCAGCGCCACGTTGTAATAGAGCATGATGCCTACAAAGATCAGCAAGAAGGGCAGGTCGAGCACCAGCGTCACGGCGGTACTGGCGATGAATTCCCGGATATTTTCCACCCCATGCAGACGGGCGGACAACACCCCGGTTGGGCGGTGTTCGAAATAACGCGGGGACAGTCTGAAGAGGTGATCGAACACGGCGGCACCCAACACGGCATCCACCCGGTTGCCGGTGTGCAGCACCAGGTATTGGCGTACCCAGGTGAGCAGGGAAGAGAACACCATGAATACGGCCAGGCCGATGGCAATGACGATAAGGGTGCTCTGGGTGTGATGCACCACCACCTTGTCGATAACCACCTGCGTGAAAAGCGGTGTGCCCAGCGCCAGGAGTTGGATGATCAGGGAGGCGATCAGCACATCGCGCCAGACGTGTTTGTGCTTTAATAATTCAGGGATGAACCAGCGGAAACCGAACGTCGATTGATCTGTCGATGCGCCATCAGGGTCTTGAATGGATTTCGTGGCTCCGGCGAGTTGAAACGCTGTACCAGTAAAACGGGCAGCAAAGGCATCGGGCGTAAGCTGAACCGGACTGTTGGTGCCAGCCTCGAAAAGGGTGATGCCGCTGGCATTGGCTTGAACAACGATGGCCGGGCGAGATATCGTTGTTGCCGCATTGGGGACCGGTTCGGATGCGTTATCCGCTTCCGCTATTGCCGTGTGCAGCACGACCAGGCCTGGCAGGTTGAGTGTCGGGATCGCGTCGGATGTTACCTCGTTGCGTTGGATGCGGAATCCAAGCGCACGGGCGGTGTGGAGCAGGGAATCGGCGGTGTAGGGTGGAGGAAATTGTTTGACGAGAAGTTCGGAGTCGAAGGGCTTACGGGCCATGGCGCAGAAGCTGCCCATGACCCAGACGACATCTCCCACGGAAAATGAATACGCAGGTGGGTGAGGATCTGCACCCGCGAGCCTGAGCCTGATCAAATCAAGAATTTTGCGAAGCGCCAACGGGTTTGCAACTTGGCGGTACAGGTTGCCAAGATATTTGGCGATCACTTGATACCCCCAAGGCGGAAAACGGCTCGGGTGGAAGAGAGGGGCGATTAATTTCTTCAAGTCCTGCACCCGGTTAAGATTCTTTTGGGGTTGGAGAGACGCTCTTCGCAACTGGCAATACATACACTATGTGTTTGTCAATAGGCAAATAAAATTGACATTTTTGGTAGGTGTTATTGATTTGGTGAATGGATCTCGTTGCGTGCTGACAGGTACTTTTTCCCCGGTAAAAGCGTAGGTCGCCGGTTCGACTCCGGCAGGCGGCTCCGGGTTTGACGGGGGCTTGCAACCCTTTTGAGGGGCTATCGAACAGGGGCGGTCAAGGATGTTTTTGCGGTAAGAGCGGCGCGCTTGAAACGGTGCGGCCAGCGGTCAGGTGAAAAGGGTGGGGTCGTGGGCCACCTTTCTGGCCAACTCCTCGTAATCCTCGCGCGATCTCGACCTCACCCCGAGGTCGAATACGGTTTTGCCCTGGGCCTGGTTTTCCTGCAACTGACCGCTGTAGTGGATCGGCGCACAGACGAGATCGCCGTAGATGCTCATGAACTTCTCATAGATATCAATGGATTTCCTGACCCGCGGATCATAGAAGGTGGGTAGAATATATTTGAGCCACCGCCCTTCGACTAATCTGCCCACCGGCTCGAGGAGCGGCAGGAATTCGCCGAATCCCTGCACCGACATGACCTCCATGGAGACCGGAATGAGCAACTCGCGGACATAGAAGAGCACGCTGATCGTGAGCGGATTCCATTCCGGCGAGGTATCCACCAGCACGAAGGCGAATTCCTTTTCGATGGGAGCAATGGTCTCGTCGATGATCGGCACACTACCACTCGCCTTGTCGTCGGCAAAATGCCTCAGCCCGGCCAGGGTGTTGCCCCCGGCCAGCAGCCAGAGATTCTCCCGCGCCTTGACCAGAGCCGCTTCCGGCGGCAAGTCACCGGATATCAGTTCCGCGAGCCCTCCCTTCGGGCTGACCCCCAGATACGAGGCGGCCCGTCCCTGCGGGTCGGCATCGACGAGCAAGGTCTTAAACCCGGCCGTGGCCAGTCCGGCGGCAAGGGTAACCGCGGTGGTGGTTTTGCCCATGCCGACCTTGTTGAAGGAGAGGGCAAAACGCCTCGGTCCTCGCCTGCTTGCGGGCGCGGCGAGAATCGGCTCGGCCTGGATTTCCGCCTGCCGCGGCGCGGATTCGCCGGGCAAGGAAAAGGTGGCGCCGCAGGCCTTGCAGCGGACTTTTTTGACCGTTGGCCGGATCTTGGCCAGGTCGAGGCGGTACTGCTTCTGGCAATGGGGGCAGGTTATCCGCATATGGGAACCGTTGGGGGGCAAGGCTGTTGCCTGGGACGCGATCTCGCGGCCCCTCAGAACTTCGCCATGAAATTGTTCAGGGCGGTTTGCAGCCAGGCCATGGAATCCTGGTTGGCAACGAGGAACAGGAAGCCGCTGATGTCCTTGTCCTCGAAGTGGAACACGGTTTTCATCAGGACAGCGGTTTTGTCCGCTCCGTCAAGTTGCTGTGAGACCGCCTCCTGGGCGAGATTGTTGATGACCACATGGGGATTGAGCCGCGGTGGCGAGAAGGAGACCATGTCACCGAGCAATTCGGCCACCTTGCCGACACAGGCGCCGATCAGGATGTTGCCCACCTCGAGCAGGGTTTCTTTTTCGAGCAGCGGGCTGTCTTCCTCGCCCTCCTCGTCGAAAAGGGTGATCAGCCCCTTCTTGGCCGTAGAGGGAAAGGCCAGCAGCGCGGAGCCGCTGAACTTGCCCCAGAAATTCTGTTCGATGATGCTGAGGGCGTCGTAGACCTTTGTTTCTTCCTTGATCCGCGGCAGCAAGCCATCAGCGGTCATGAGTTCCACCTGGGGAACGCTGAGTTCGATGCGAATATCGATGACCCTGGCAAGGTCGGCCGAGGCCTTGCCAAAGGCGATATTCATTACTTCCTGGAGAATGGCGGCCTCATCGCGGGAAAACGTATGCACGGACGGTGAGATATTCATAAGCCTGTTATCCTTCTAAAATGCGCGCCGCTTTGGTCAGAGCCTCTTGGATCGACTCGGCAGACGGTGGTTTCGGCAGCACCAGGTCGGCACCCAGATCCATGACCTTGGCAACCGTCTTCTTCTGGATATCCGAGGAGAGCACCATGACCACCGCCTTGCGGTCCTCTTTTTTTATGGCCGCCAAAGCCCCGAAGCCGTCCATAACCGGCATGGTCAGGTCGAGCATGGTAAGATCCGGCCGCACCTCCTTGAACTTCTGCACCCCTTCCTGGCCATCGCCGGCCTCCGACAGTTCAAAGTCATGATCCTTGGGCAGACATTTTTTTACGATCGCCCGGGCCACCGGCGAATCATCGACGATTAAAATTTTCTTGATCATGCGGGCTCTCCTTGCAGCGGCTGCGCTGAATCGTTATTTCCTGGTGATAACGGAGAAAATCTCGTCAATCTGCGCCTCGATGGCCGCATTGATGTTCTTTTGATCTTTCTGGGACGGGATATGCTTGGCGAGGAATTTGTCGCCCGAGTGGGTGGAAAGCAGTTCGGAAAGCACGGATTGCACCGGCGGCGGCACTTCCCCCTGGGCGACATTTTTTTCCAACAGGGAAAAAAGCGCCGAGGTGAGCTTGGTTTCGTAGATATGGGGCTCGGTGACGTCCTTGACCGTCACGTAGACAAATTCGATCTCTTTTTTATCATTGCGCAGCGGACCCATGACGCAATTCTGCTGCATGTAATCGACTTCGTTGGCAAAATTGCTGACCGGCTTGAAGGGGAAAATATAATCGTACAGCTTCTGGGGGAAGAAATAGCAGTTGCCAAAGGCGAGAATGGCCTGAAAGTTTCGGAGAAATTTTTTGTTGTTGAGGTGGGGGAAAAAATCGAAGAGCAAGCCGCCCTTGATGCGCTGGGAAGGGATACCGCTGTGGGACGCGAGCCAGCGATTCCAGTAGCGGACCCGGCAGTCCTTGTCCAGAATCAGAAGCCCTATATCGATAACGTCCAAAATCTGGGCGAGCATCATTTCGTGCGGCTCTCCTGGCTTGCGAAGGTAAAAAAGCCGAAGCGGTGATTTCAATACGTTACAGAGTATTAAATAGCAAAACGCTCTGGCCAACACCAGTCTTTTTGTTGGCGAGGCGAGGATTCATAAATCAAAAGAAGCCGCCGCGGATGCATGAAGGCAATGGTGTTGAGTGATCTGACCGGCGAAGGGAAATCAGAGGCGCCGGCGTGGTGCGAGGAAAAGCATGGAGATTGGGCCACGGATTGCCCGCTGGGTTTGGCGCGGCAGCGGGCGCGGCGAAGCAAGTGCTATTCTTTTGGCATTCCGGCGGGAAATGGTCTATTACAGGACAGGTGTCGATACCTGTCCAAACCTGTGAACATCCTGAAGGAGAAGAGGAGGGAGCCATGATCCGGTTTCGCGTTGATGAAGAGCGCTGCATCCAGTGCGGCGAATGTGTGCTTGACTGTCCGGCGGGCGTCATTGCCATGGACGGCTACCCGCGGATCGAGAACGAAGCAGGGTGCATTCAGTGCCAGCACTGCCTGGCCGTCTGCCCCACTGCCGCGGTTTCCATCCTCGGCAGGGACCCGGATATGAGCATTGCACTCAAAGGCAACCTGCCGGATGCGGACCGGCTCACCACCCTGATCAAGGGGCGGCGGGCGGTGCGCCGCTACCAGGATCAGGATCTGGCCCCGGCACTCATCGACGAATTGCTGGACATCGCCTGCCACGCCCCCACCGGGGTCAATGCCCGGTCGGTGCTCTTCACCGTGGTCAAGGAGCGGGCCGTGCTGCACCGGCTGCGGGAGGATATCATCGGCCGCCTGGCCAAGCTGAAGGAGGCCGGCCGGCTGCCGGAGGGCTGGTCCGGCAAGTACCTCAACTGGGTGGTGAGTGCCTGGCAAAAGGAGGGCAAGGATATCCTGTTCCGGGGCGCCCCGCATCTGCTCATCACCAGCGCCCCGGCCGACGCCCCCTGCCCGGTGCAGGACAACATCATCGCGCTCGCCACCTTCCAGCTCATTGCCCATGCCCGTGGACTCGGCACGGTGTGGGACGGCATCTGCATGATGGCCCTGGCCGCCTGCCCGGAGGTGGTGGCCAAGCTCGGCATCCCGGCCGACCACGTGTTGGGCTATGCCATGGCCTTCGGCACCCCGGCCGTGGAATACCACCGCACCGTGCAGCGGGGGCCGGCCCTGGTGAATGTGGTGGGGTGGTAGGGTATTGATTGAGTGGGGGGAGGGGAGGCAAAGAGTTTTGCCTCGGAATTTCAATGGTGGGCGATACTGGGTTCGAACCAGTGACCCCTGCCGTGTGAAGGCAGTGCTCTCCCGCTGAGCTAATCGCCCTGAAGTTTTATGGATAATAATAGTCCATTCCGCCGCCCTCGACAACCGAACTTTGCTGCGGCAAAACAAACCGGCGAGTGTCCGGAGTTTTTTCCGCAACCGGCGGGGGATGAGGTGTTGGGTTGTTGGCTGAAAAGTCCTTGCTCGGAGAGGTAGGTTTGGCTCAGAAAGTCAGTGCAGATGCATCTGGGGGGAGGTGGGAATTGAGTATTATCACCCCGGAATTCCGGTCAAGACGGTGGAGATGTAGGACGTTGATTGAGTGTGGGGAAGAGGTAGAAAATAGTTCTATCCCGAATTTTCTATCCGAAATAACCTGATGTCGCTCATGGTCAGTCGGCCTCTGATAATTGTTCTTCATCGGTGCGGCTATCCGCCAGGGCAGGAATTGCTTCATAAATCACCCGTGAGAGGACACCAAAGGCCGTGTCCTCGAAGGCCTTGTCATCCATATATCGGGTAACGATCTTGTCGTTCTCGCCCATCCGCTGGATCATCAGGTCTTCGAGCATCTTGCGGAGGCCGAGTTGGAACTTGTCGAAGGGGTTGGCTTGCCGGAGTTGGATCACCCTGGGGTGGTTGGTCGCCTTTTCCTTGATCTGTTCGAAGAAAAGGCGGTCTTCTTCGGTGAAGTTGGTGCCGAACCGTTCATTGAGCACCTCGATGATTTCGGAGAGTGGCGCTCTTTCATCCGTGGCCTTGCCGGTGCCGACATCGGTGGGGCTTTTCACGAATTCCTGGTCACCTTCCTTGAGTTCAATGGCACCGGAGAAGATCCGTTGCAGACGATAATACTGCAAGCCTACCTCGTCGCCCAGTTTGACCCGCTCGGTCTCCTGACCTACTGGCAGATGGGGAAGTAGGAAACGGCCATAGCTGTACAGCCTTTCCAGGTCCGGGTCGCCGTAGGGGATGATCTGGCTCAGGAAGGCGTATACCTTCACATAGCCGCTCAGCCTGTCGCGGAACGCGGTGCGCTGCTCCTCTTCGGGCAGGGTCTTGAAGCGGTCCACGGCCGGTTGCAGGTGCCGTTGCAAGTGGGCATGGTCGGCCGGGTTCTGCTTGTCCGGCGCCCGGTAGAAGATGCGGGCAAATCCCTCCACCTCGTTCCAGTGGTAGACCTGCATGGCGTCCAGTTCGTGTTTCAGGCGGTCGAGCTGGGCCGGGTCCGAGGTCTCTTGCAGGCTGGTGGCATCGTAGTAGGGCTTGAATGCCTTGTAGATGTTTTCCGCCTCGTTGATGAAATCGAGGACAAAAGGCGCCTCCTTGCCCGGCACCATGCGGTTGAGGCGCGAAAGCGTCTGCACTGCCTGCACTCCGTCCAATCGCTTATCCACATACATGGCCATCAGGAGTGGTTGATCAAAACCGGTCTGGTATTTGTTGGCCACCAGCAGCACCTGATAATCGGGGGAGGCAAAACGCTGGGGCAACAGCTTTTCGCTGATCTGCTTGCCGTTCACCACATCGATGTTCATCCCCGGTTCGGTGTATTCCTTGCCGGTTTCCGGGTCTTTGACCGTACCGCTGAAGGCGACCAGGGGCCGGATATCCTCATAGCCCTGGGCCTTGATGTAGCGTGTAAACGCCTCCATGTACTTCACGGCCTGCAAGCGGGAAGCGGTGACCACCATGGCCTTGGCCCGGCCGCCCAGATGCTGGCGGACCCGGCTGCGGAAGTGCTCGACGATCACCTCGATCTTCTGCTCGATATTAGTGGGGTGCAGCACCAGGAATTTGGCCAGCGCCCGCGCCGCCTTTTTTTTCGGCAGGTCAGGGTCGTCTTCCACTGCCTTGACCAGCTTGAAAAAGGTCTTGTAGGTAGTGTAATTCTTCACCACGTCGAGGATGAATCCTTCCTCGATGGCCTGGCGCATGCTGTACAGGTGGAATGCTTCCGGCTTGCCGCTGCTGCCGGTGCGGCCGAAGAGTTCCAGGGTTTTGCCCTTGGGAGTGGCGGTATAGGCGAAGAAGCTCAGATTGGGCTGACGCCCGCGTGAGGCCATCACCTGGTTGAGGCGATCTTCCCAGTCGGATTCTTCCTCCGGATTTTCCTGGGTCGCGCTGCTGCCGAGGATTGCCTTCAGCTCGCGGGCAGTGTCGCCGGTCTGCGACGAATGGGCCTCGTCCACGATCACCGCGTAACGGCGTTTGGCGATCTCCGCCTCCCATGCCTTGGCCTTGGCACGCTCCTCTTCGGTGGGGATATCCGGATTGTCGGCGCCGGCGGCATGGAGCAGCCCGCGCAGGACAAAGGGAAACTTCTGCAAGGTGGTCACCACGATTCGGGTGCCGTCGATGAGCGCCTCGGCGAGCTGCCTGGAATCCTGGTCAATGGCCTTGACCACCCCCTGGGCGTGTTCGATCTGGTAGATGGCGTCCTGCAACTGACGGTCGAGCACCTGGCGGTCGGTGATCACGACCACGCAGTCGTAGACCTTCCGGTCCCTCTCGTTGTGCAGGCTGGCCAGCCGGTGCGAGAGCCAGGAGATGGAGTTGGTCTTGCCGCTGCCGGCCGAGTGCTGGATCAGGTAGTTGGTGCCCGGTCCCTCGGCGCGGGCCGCAACGACCAGCTTACGGGTGGCGTCCAGTTGATGATAACGCGGGAAGATCAGGGTTTCGCGGCTGACCATCCGGCTGCCGCCCTTGCCGTCATCGACCTTTTCTTCCTTCTTGTCGATGAAGAGGAAGTGGCCGAGGATGTCGAGAAAGCTCTCCCGCTCCAGCACTTCTTCCCAGAAGTAGCCGGTACGGTAGCCGGATGGGTGCTGCGGATTACCCGCCCCGCACTGGATGGCGCCGGGATGGTTGCCCCGGTTGAAAGGCAGGAAAAAGGTCTTGGTACCGGCCAGCCGGGTGGTCATGTGGACCTCGTCCGGATCGGCGGCAAAGTGGACCAGGGCGCGCTCCTTGAAGGTAAAGAGCGGCGCCCGCGGGTTGCGATCCTCCCGGTATTGCCGCACCGCGTTGCGCCAACTCTGGCCGGTGCCGGGATTCTTCAGTTCGCAGGTGGCCACCGGCAGGCCGTTCACCGCAAAAACCAGGTCCATGGTGCTGTTGTCGCCGGGATGACAGGGCACCTGCCGAGTGACGGTGAGCCGGTTCTGGGCATACTGGGCCAGCACCTCCTCGTTGAGGCCGTGGGCCGGTTTGAAACAGGCGAGGCGGAAGGTCTTGCCGTAAAACTTGAAGCCGTGGCGCACCACATGGAGCGAACCCTTGATGGCCAGCTCCTTGACCAAGGCATTGAGGAGCATCGCTTCCATGTTGGTCCCATGTTGGCCGCGCATTGTTTCCCACAGCCTGCCTTGGGTGGCGACCAGAAAGGCCATGATCTCCGCCGGGAAAAGCGCCCGTTCCTGATCCCAGTCGCCCAGCGAACCCTGGCGCCAGCCCTTGGCCAGCAGCATCTGCTCGACGTAGCTCTCAAAGGCCTTTTCGTTGGTCTGGGCCATTATTCCCGCTCCTTTGCCACGGTATAAGCCTGGTCGGTGCGGTTCGGCTTATCCGGATAGCGTAAACGAAGAAGACCATGTGCCACCATGGGATTAAGAAACCGTTGTCGAAGGCTTTCCGGATTTCGGTCAACGAGTTCGGCAATCTGGTTTCGCGTCAGCCATTTTCCCTGGCAGAGTTCCAGCAAGATCCGCTCCATTTCCTGCGGGCTCAGTCTTTTTTGGCGTCGGGCCGATGCGGCAACACATAAAAGTTTTTCATGTATGGAGTCAGGGTCCATATGTATGGAGTCAGGGTCCATATGTATGGAGTGATTGGCCATATGTATGGAGTGGCGGCCCTTATATTCGGAGCCGGAAAGGGTGGGTAGGTGATAGCGAGCCCAACGCCCTTGCCTCTCCTGGGTCAGGATGCTCTTGGCCACCAAGGCCTGTAACAGTCGAGTCATGTCGGCCGCATGACCGCCGGTGATCTGGCGCATGCGGGCATTGTCCACCGTCCCTTCCAGGTCGGCCGTTACCAGGGCCTGTACCTCCAGGGTGGTAAAGCGTGAAAACTTGGCACCAAACAGTTTGGTTAATCGAGTCAACGACTCTTCGGGAATCAGGCTGATCATCGGCAACAGCCACTGCACCCGATCCGGCTGCAACTGCTCACGCACTGCTGGGACTCGCCAATGCTGAGATTCCCAGCCCCGCCGGATTTTATCCACCCCGGAGCCGGCCTTCTCGGCCCCGCCAATCATCATGAACATATGTTGCAGCGCCTTGTTGCGGCATTCGCTAATTCCGCCGTGCAGCAACTGGTCAAAGGATATGAGTAGAGAGCCGGGGTTGGAAAATTCGAAACGATCCGAATACTTCTCCACCACAATGCCGCCCTGCCCCTGATAGTCGGCATGGATCAGGGCATTGATCAACGCCTCCCGAATCGCCTCATGGACGGTAGTTTCGCCCCGGCGGAAGAGATCGGCGTCGAGCTGGAACGGCAATTTCAGGTCGAGGGCCAGACGCTGGATCACCCGCAGATAGAATTGGAAGAGGTTGGCACTCCAGGTGCCGTCTGCGGTCAGCCGATCGGTCCAGCGGATGGCCGGATCGGTGGAGAGTTTTTCACGATAATCGACGTGGTATTGCGGGATCGCTTCACGTATGGCCTCGTCGGTGCCGAACATCAGCAATCCGGCCACCGTCACCCCCTCCAGTCCGTTCTTGCGATCCCGGCGCCAGCCGCCCAGCTTGCTCAGCAAGCCCCGGTCGTCTTCGCTCAACCAGGGATGGGTCGGTGTATGGGAAGCAAAGCGCTGTCGGTACTGTTGCAGGCTGGGCCGATCCAAATCATCCAGGGTGAATCTTTCCAGGATGCGGCTGTCGGCCGGTTCTTCGCTCCGATCCGACAGCATCCGCCCCACTTCCTGCTCGGTGCAGTGGTAGTCTCCCTCAAAGTTACGGCGATAGGTGCCGGTGAGCGGGTTCTGCTCCAGAAAAACCGGACGCTGATAACGGGAAGCCTGCGGTATCCGGATGGCGATGATGGTTTTCTGTTCATGCGGCACCTCGGCCAAATCCGCATCGGTGAGCAGATTGGCGCTCACCTTGCCCCGGTTGTTGATGGTGTCCCAGAAAGATCTTTTGATCTGGGCCGGATCGGCAACCCCGCTCACCGTACCATCGTTTTCAACCCCGAGCAGGATAACGCCGCCGTGGGTGTTGGCCATGGCGCTGTAGGTTTCCCACAGGCTCTTGGGAACCCCGCCCTTGGCGGCCTTAAACTCCAACTCCTCGTATTCCGTCCAGTCGAGGAGGGCGAGGATCTCAACCGGATCGATGGGATGCGCTTTGCTCATAGGGCCTCCTGCCGGACATCGATCTTGCCGGTGACAGCGGCGGTGATCAGGGCGGTGCGGTATTCCTGCAAGCGGACGATGGCTGCCTCGACTTTTGCCACCAGCCGGTCGATCTTGGCGGTTTCGCGGTCGAGATAGCTGGCGATGGCGGTTTGTTCGGGGAGGGGAGGCACGGGCATCGTAAGCTTTCGGACATCAGACATTCCGATCGTCTTCAATGTTGATCCGAAGGTTAAGCTTTCAAGATATTGTTGCATTGCTGTGAAAGAGAGGAGCAAATATTTCGGCAATACCTTGGTACTCGGAACCCATGCGATTATGTGCTGAGAAACTGCAGCAGGGCAGGTTGTTATTGCTGTTAGCCCGATTGTGGCATCCCTTGTAAAAACAACGACTCCCGCTGGTAGCAGGTGAGCGGAAGAGTTTTTCATGCCTTTCTCGCTTATTTTCACAGATGTATCGCCTATGAAATCGTTTTCCTTGAGATGCTTTGTATCGTTGAGGGAAACCCATGGAATAACACATTCTTCTTCTATCCAGTTTGACGGTTCTGATCTGCTCGGAGTGTGTCCACTTTCCATTTTTGCCACGAACTTCACCTTTACAACCTCCCACCCCTCCGGCACCTCGCCCAGCCATTCGATGCCGGAGTGTTTGAAGCGGGTGTGGGGTTTGAGGCCGAACTCGGGGGCGATGGCGGCGGGCAGGCCGCGGGTGACGGTGCGGGAGATGAGTGCGATGCGCTTCTCCTTGAGCAGTTCGATCAGCGCCTGTTTTTTCGCCACCAAGGTGTCGACCCGCCCGGTCTCGCGGTCAAGAAAATCGGCAATGGTGGCTTGTTCGGCTGATGAGGGGAGCGGCGTCGGGAAATCCTTGCAAAACTCCGGTGGAACCCGTTTCTGGCCGCCAGCGCCATACATCTCGGCTTCGCCAAACTTCCGGAACCCATCGGTGATCGTCAGATAGAAGAGATACCGAGTGTCGAGATGCGGCCCTGAACGGAGCACGTGTAATTCCGTTGTGCCGTAGGCGGCGCCATTTACCAGGCCCGTTGCCAGGGCACCCTTGCAGTTCTCGAAACATGGAGTGATTTTCGCCAGCACAACATCGCCGTCCTGAAATTCCGTGTACCCGCCTCCAGCCTCTGCGATGGCGCGGGTCTGCTCCAGCCTGAGTCCGCCAAATTCGCCAACGGCATCCATGGGAAGAAAAGAGACCTCATCGTCACCCTCCAGGGCTCGAAGCACCGGGGAGGCTGGATTGACCATCATGGCAAAACGCCCCCGCTTCACCTCCCAATGCCCCGGCACCTGGCCCAGCCACTCCACGCCGCTCTCTTTGTATTTGGGATAGGCCGGGCACTTCATCTCCGGCCGCCTTGCCGTTTGCCCTCTGTTTGAACCATCCGGAAATTCCGGATAGTTGAATCCGGCGGGAGTTCCCCTTCGTCAAAGACGTTGCGGATGTGCTCATTGACGGTGCGCACATCCTTCTGAAACAGCTCGGCCATCTGCTTTTGCGACAGCCAAACGGTCTCGTCAACCAGTTGCACCTCGATGCGCGTCTGACCGTCCTCGGCCTGGTAGAGGAGGATATCGCCTTCATTGGGCGCCGGCAGGTGCTCGCTCATGCAGTGACCTCCCTGAGCAGGTCGAGAATTTCTCCCTCCAGGGTCTTGATCTCGGCCTCGATCACCTCCAGGGGCCGGGGTGGCTCGTAGCGGTAGAAATGGCGGTTGAGCGGGATTTCGTAGCCGACCTTGGTCTTGGCCTGGTCGATCCAGGCGTCGGGCACATGGGGCAGCACCTCCCGCTTGAAGTATTCCTCGATACTCTCCTTGAGCGGCACGGTCTCGGTGTCGCGCAGTTCGGGGTCCGGCTCGTACTCGACAGTGACGACTTTGCCGCCGATCTTCGTTGCAAACAGCCCTTGCAAGGGGTCGGGCTTGGCGCCCTTCCGGTGGATATTCCTGATGACCGGCGGGGCGGCTGGGTCGCGTTCCCGGGTTTCCTTGAGGGCTTTGACCTCTTTGGCGGAATAGGCTCGCTCCGGATCGATGCCCCTGAGCCGCAGGGGGCGCTCAACGGTAATTTTGTGAAACCCGAAGTCCTCATTGTCAAAGATCTTGCTTACCACCAAGTCCTTGTGTTGGCCATTGACGGCGAAGGAGCGGGTTTTGCCGTCAGCGAATCCGGCGTAGATGCGGGTGATCTCGGCGATGTGGTCCGGGTCCTTGGGCTTGTCGGCGGGGTCGCCGATGCGGCGGCGTTTGTTGCCCAGGGCTTTTTCCATCTGCACCCAGAAATTGCGGGCGTCGATGAGTTGGACCCGGCCTTTGCGGCTCTTCTCCTTGCGGTTGGTGACCACCCAGATATAGGTGGCGATGCCGGTGTTGTAGAAGAGTTGCTCCGGCAGGGCGACGATGGCCTCCAGCCAGTCGTTTTCGATGATCCAGCGGCGGATTTCGCTTTCGCCGCTGCCTGCATCGCCGGTGAAGAGCGGCGACCCGTTGAAGACGATGCCGATGCGGCTGCCGCCCTTGTCCTTCGGCCGCATCTTGGCGATCATGTGCTGAAGAAAGAGCAATGCGCCGTCGTTGATCCGCGGGGTGCCTGCCCCGAAGCGGCCCGCAAAACCCAAAGTGTCCGCCTCCTGCTGGATGGCTCGCTGCTGCTGCTTCCATTCCACCCCAAAAGGAGGGTTGGCCAGCATGTAGTCGAAGGTCCACTTGTTGCCTTCGGAATCGTGGTCGAAACCGTCTTTGGTGAAGGTGTCGTCGCGGATGATGTTGTCGGCGTCCTCGCCCTTGATCAGCATGTCGGACTTGCATACCGCCCACGCCTCGTCGTTCCAGTCCTGGCCGAAGAGCTTGGGCTGGGCCTCGCTGTTCAGGTGGCGGATATACTCCTCGGCTACCGAGAGCATGCCGCCGGTGCCGCAGGCCGGGTCGTAGATGGTCTTGACCACATGGCTTTTGGCCAGATCCTTTTCCGGGGCCAGGAGGAGGTTGACCATCAGCTTGATCACCTCGCGGGGGGTGAAATGCTCCCCGGCCTCTTCGTTCGATTGCTCCGCGCCGATCCGGATGAGTTCCTCGAACACATAGCCCATTTGGGTATTGTCAATCTGGCCAAGTTGATCGAGTTTTGGATCACAGAACGCCTTGATCACCTCGAAAAGGATATTCTTCTCCGCCATGTGGGCGATCTGTTCGCTGAACTTGAAGCGTTCCATGATGGCGCGCACGTTGGGGGAGAAGCCATTGATGTAGCTGTTGAGATTGGGCGCCAGGTTGTTGGGGTCGTTGAGCAGCGAATAGTCGGCGTTCTTGTCGAACTGCATCTTGGAAAGATTGTAGAACTTGTGGCCGGTGATATTTTCCAGCCGCGCTTGGATCACCCGATCCGGTTTGGTTTTTAGTTCTTTGTGCGCCTCAAGAACCTTCGCCTTGGTCGGAGCCAGCAGGCAATCGAAACGGCGCAGCACCGTAAGCGGCAGGATAACCTTGCGGTATTCGTTGCGCTTGTATGGACCGCGCAGTAGGTTGCAGATGGACCAGATGAAGTTCGCAAGCTGCGAGTGGGTTTCAGGGGTCATCGAGGAAAAATCTCCATTAAGATTTTGAGATTTGGTCAAACATTGTTCATGGAATGATGCGGTGGCATCGTCAATAAAATCAATGCATTGTCTCTGTCATAGCAGTTGTGGTGACGTGGTGCAATGGTTTTGATAGGGGATCGCAAGAAATCCGATGCATCATGCCCACATGACCTCCATTCTCCAGTGCCCGGTGTGCCGCAAGCCGCTGCTGCCGACCGCTTCCGGCTACCAGTGCGCTGCCATGCACAGTTTCGACGCGGCCCGCCAGGGGTATGTGAATCTGGTGCTGGCCCACAAGAAGCATTCCAAGGAACCGGGGGATGACCCGGAGATGATCCAGAGCCGGCGGCGGTTTCTGGACTTGGGCTATTATTGCAGGGTGTCCGACGGCATCAACCAGGCCATCGCCGCCGTGCTCTCGGGATTGGTAAGCCCCAGCGGGTGCAGTGTGCTCGATGCCGGTTGCGGGGAAGGGTTTTATTTGCAGCGTCTCAAGCAGGCCCTGGCCCAGGGCAGGGCGGCGCAACTGCCGATCGATTACTACGGGGTCGATGTTTCCAGGTTCGCGGTGCGGCAGGCCACGCAGCGCGACCGGACCATGGCGTGGTTCGTGGCCAGCATCAATGATCTGCCCTTTCTCGATGACTCGCTCGATATCGTGCTCAATGTCTTTTCACCGGCCAATGTCGCGCAATTTGCCAGGGTTCTCAAAGAGAGCGGGACTCTCGTCTTCGTAGGCCCTGGGCCGCGACACCTCAACGGCCTGCGGGAGATCATCTATCCGGTTACCAGGGAGCACGAAGAGCCCTCGATCACCGAAAAGGCCAAGGAGCATTTTGCCCTGGCCACGGTGTCACGGATCACCTACCCATTGGAACTCTCCGGCAATCAGGTGATCATGGACCTGCTGGGCATGACGCCCTATTTCTGGAACATCGATCAGGAGACCAAGGCCAGGGTGGCGGCCCTGGACCGCTTGCAACTGGATGTCGATGTGGAGATCCGCGTCTTCAATAAAAAGAACAGGGGCTGATCCCGCTCATTTTCCCTGTTCCCCTTCAAACTTCTTCATCTTCTCGCCGATCCGGGTGGCTTTCTCGCACTGGGCGCCCGGTTTGGGGTTGCAGTCGATGAGGATGGACATCACCTGGTCGGCGGTCTTATGGCAGCCGGCGTCTTCCAGCCGGCCCAGGAGGTCGGACATCAGCTTGTTGAATTCCTGGCATTGTTCGTAATCGGAGGCGGCCCGTTGATGCAGCAGGGCCGCCTTTTCCAGGTCTGCCTTGATGTCGAGCGGGATTTTTTCAGCCATGGGCACTGGTCCTTGGGGTGCAAGGTGGCGAAACCCTATCTTACCCGGTTGCCCGTTGAGTGCTCAATTTTTTTGTGGCCACTGCGGAGAATGAAAAACGGGACAAAAACCGTTCCTTCTTTTAGAGTGGTTCCATCGGTTTTGTGAACCACCAATCGACCTTGCCCGAGTCGTGTATGAAAATACGTCCACCCACCCCGGCAGATCATGCCAAGGTTGCCGCCCTGTTGCGGCAGGCCTTCCCGGACAGCACCTACGAAGCGCAGTTGGTGGAGAATCTCCGCGCCCATGGCAAGGCAATGCATGAGTGGGTCTGCATCCATACCAATATCGTCATCGCCTATATTGCCTTTACCAACGCCTATCATGGCTCGGCGGTGTGCGGCCTGCATCTGGCGCCCCTGGCGGTGAAGCCGGAGTTCCAGGGCCACGGGATCGGCGCCGAGCTGCTGCGCTTTGCCCTGCGCCAGGAGGCGATCAGGGGACAGACCCTCTTTGTTTTGGGCGACCCCGGCTGGTATCAAAAGTTCGGCTTTACGCCCTGCGCCATGCCGATCTGCCCTTTTGACAAGGGGAATGCCCATTTCCTGAGCATCCGCAACACCACTGCCAGTCAGTTTAAAGTGGGATATGAACCGGAGTTTACCGTGGCGGCCGGGCAGGTCCGGAAGGGTAAAGGAAAGAAAAAGAGGTAACAGCCAATGCGCAGCATGAAAATCGACATTGCCGGCGAACCGCCGGTTGATATTTTTCAGGACCGGGGCAGGTATATCGGGTTTTCCGTGGCCTCGCTGGGGCTCGCCCTGTGCGGGGTGCTCTTGGCCGTGTATGCGATATTCTTCAACGCCGCGCCGAGCGAAACCCTGGAAACCGCGGCCCTGGTGCTCTTTGTCGGGCCGGGGCTGCTCTTTGTCTATTTTGCCGAAAAACTTCAGGCCTACAAAAGGCTGACCCCGCAACAGGCCAAGGAACTGGCCGAGTGGGCCCGCAACCATGCGGAGATCGCCACCTATTGCGCCCTGGTGGCCAAGGCGGGCCGGCTGCCGATCCTGGCCGAGTACGAGGCCTGTGAGGCCAGGGCCGACGAGTTGAGTCGGGACACCCCGGAGAAGCAAGGCTGATGGCTGATCGCAGCCGCCCGCTGGGAAACCGGGACCGCTCTCTTGCCCTTGGGCGTCTGCTGCCCTGAGCAGTCCGGCAGTGAAGGCGATCCTGTCCCGGCTAAATACCATGAAAATCGTCCTTGAATAGAAGGATTTTCATGGTATCATAACGCCATGATCCAGCGCATACCCATACTCGACACGCTGAAGAGCGCTCTTGCCCGGAGTCGGGTGGTGGTGCTGGCCGGGCCGCGCCAGTGCGGTAAAACAACGCTGGCGCGGGAGCTGCTTTCGGAGGATTCCGTCAACTACTTCGACCTGGAGGACCCAGCCAGTCTCGCGCGACTGGATGAGCCCATGACGGCGCTCGGTCCGTTGCAGGGCTTGGTGGTGATTGACGAGGTGCAACGCCGCCCGGACCTTTTCCCGGTCCTGCGCGTGTTGGCGGACCGGAAGAAGCCGCCCGCCCGTTTTCTGATTCTCGGCAGTGCCTCGGGGGACCTGCTGCGACAGACCTCGGAGAGTCTCGCCGGCAGGATGGAACGCGTGACCATCGGCGGCTTTTCCTTGCCGGAGTTGGGCGCGGAGGCGGAGCAACGGCTCTGGCTGCGTGGCGGGTTCCCGCGTGCCTATTTGGCAGCAAATGAGGCGGACAGCCTTTCGTGGCGCAAGAATTTCATCCAGACTTTGCTGGAGCGTGATCTCCCTCAGTGGGGCGTGCGGGTGCCTGCCGTGGCATTACAGCGCTTTTGGACAATGCTGGCCCATTATCACGGCCAGACCTGGAATGCGGCCGAACCGGCCCGCGCTCTCGGTGTGGGCGAATCCACCACCCGCCGCCATCTGGATTTGCTGACGGATGCTTTCATGATCCGCCAACTGCTGCCTTTTCACGCCAACCTGCGCAAGCGGCAGGTGAAGGCGCCGAAAATCTATGTGCGGGACAGCGGGCTTCTGCACCAATTGCTCGGTATCGACTCAGCCAAGGCCCTACTCAATCACCCTAAAGTGGGGGCCTCATGGGAAGGGTTTGTCATCGAGCAGGTGTTGATGAACGAACCGTATGATGAGGCCTTTTTCTGGGCCACCCATCAGGGCGCGGAGATCGACCTGATTCTGCGACGCGGCAATGCGTTGTTTGGCGTTGAATGCAAACGCACCGACACCCCGCGTTTGACCCCTTCCATCCGTAACGCCCTTGGCGATTTGGGGTTGCAACATGTGATTGTCATCTATCCCGGCACGCGACGTTTTCCCTTGGCGGAAGGGGTCGAGGCGGTGCCCCTGCAAACGGTCGGCAAGAGGGGAGTCCTTTTCAAGGGAGGTGGGGGGGCATGAGCGAGTACCCCACGTCGAAACCCTGCTAACTTGGCACAGGGCGCTGGGTTGGCAGAGGAAACCCGGTCAGCTCTTGTTTTCCCAGCCTTTGCAGTCTGTTGATCCGACACGAGGAATATGAAGATCTGGGTCGATGCGGACGCGTGCCCTAACGCGATCAAGGAAATATTGTTCCGCGCGGCCGAGCGGGTAGCGATTCCGCTCGTCCTGGTGGCCAACAAGCTGTTGCGCACCCCGCCATCCCGTTATATCCGGGCACTCCAGGTGGGCAACGGATTGGACGTGGCGGACCGGCGCATCGTCGGTGAGATGGCGCCCGGCGATCTGGTGGTCACGGCGGATATCCCCTTGGCCGCCGCGGTGATCCGCCAGGGCGGCCATGCCCTGAACCCGCGGGGCGAATGGTACTCCCGGGAGAATATCGAGGAGCGGCTGGCCCTGCGCAATTTCATGGATCAGTTGCGGGGCGCCGGGGTGAATACCGGCGGGCCGGACAATTTGAGCCCCAAAGACCGGCAGGCCTTTGCCAACCGGCTGGACCAGTTCCTGGCCAGTCGTGGCCGGTGAAAATCGTACCGTTCGAGCGGGCGGCAGGGGCAGGGTGGGGAGCAGGTGACAACGATGCAGCGCAAAACCGGGGAGGCCAAGGGCGCCACCGACGAGGCCCTGCGCGACAAGGAACAGCGGGAACAATCCTATCGCGAGCGAGCCCTCAGGCTCTTTCCCTGGGTCTGCGGCCTGTGCGGCCGGGAGTTTGCCGGCAAGAAGCTCAAGGAACTCACGGTCCATCACAAGGACCACAACCACGACAACAACCCGCCCGACGGCAGCAACTGGGAACTGCTGTGCCTCTACTGCCACGACAATATCCACTCCCGGAGCCTGGAGGCCGAGCATGTGGTGGCGGGAGAGAAACGTGAACCAGCCGCCGTTCCCACCCACCAGCCCTTTGCCGATCTGGCTGCCCGGTTGAAGCCGCGGAAGTAGGTGGGTAGCTATCGGCTTCGACTTCCGGCAGTCAGATCGTAGGCGCGGGTTTACCCGCGACCATCCCGCTTGGCCTATTGCCCGTCGTGTCGCGGCTGAAGCCGCTCCTCAGCCCGCAGTCCGCAGCACCCGGTTCTCACCCCTTGTCTTGGAAACGGGTTCGCAGATAGAGGGTCTCCACCTTTTTTCTGGCCCACGGGGTCTTGCGCAGGAAGGTGAGGCTCGACTTGATGCTGGGCTCCCTGGTGAAGCAGTTGATGTCGACCATCCGGCCCAGCGTTTCCCAGCCATAGTGGGCAACCAGGCGGGTGAGGATGGTCTCCAGGGTGAGGCCGTGCAGCGGGTTGTTGGCCTGGGGGGTGCTCATGGCGCCTCCTGGGCCATGGCCAGGTAGAGCTCGCGTCCCACCCAGGCATCGGTGGCGGCGTAGCGGATCTGTTGCGGGGTGAGCACATCCTTGGCCCAGTTGGAGGTCTGCGCCCCCTTGGCGATGCGGAACCCCAGAAGCACGGCCGCCATGCCGCGCAGCCCATGGTTCTTGATCTCCGCCTCTTTGGCGAGCCGGCCCAGATCGACGAAGCCGCCGGCAGTGAAGGGGGAGAGTTTGTTCAGCGCCCGGATGTCGTCGTTCAGGCTGACGCCGGCCTTGATGATGGCCGGGTCGGCCAGGATCTCGCAAAGCGGCCGGGCCAGTCCCAGAGGGTTCAACTGGAAGATGAAGACCTCCTCGTCGCTGGCCAGTTGCAGGAGGGAAGGCAGGTAGCACTCGCCCACCGAATAGGCAGGTCGGGTTTCCGTGTCAAAGCCGAGCAGGGTGTGATCGGCGAGCCGGTCCATGGCCGCGGCCAGCTCGTATTTGCTCCGCACCAAGTGCACCGGCCCGCTCCATTGCCGCATGGGGCAGGCGTTGATCTCCTCCTTGCTCATCCGCCGGTCAAAGCCCGGCCGGCCGGTGTCATCGTGGGTCATGTTTTTTACCAAGGCAGAATGAAGAAGGGGTATTTCGAATTGTTCCGGCAGATTTCAGCCCTGGGCGCGTAGGAGCGGGTTTACCCGCGACCATCCCGGTTGGCGTCTGCCGGCCGTATCGCCGCTGAAGCGGCTCCTACCCTTCACCCCTCAGCCCTCGGCCATGAGCTTTTTACGCGATGCTATTCCCAGCCGTTAGCGCAAGGAGCGGGTTTACCCGCGACCATCCCGGTTGGCGCCTGCCGGCCGTATCGCCGCTGAAGCGGCTCCTACCCTTCGCCTTCAGCCTCGAGCAGCACCTTGAGAAAGGCGGGGCCGTAGCGTTCCAGCTTGTGAGCCCCCACTCCGTGGATGGCCAGCAGCGCTGCCTCGTCCTTGGGGCGATAGGCCGCCATCTCGATCAGGGTCTTGTCGCCGAAGACCACGAAAGGCGGCACCCCGGCGGCCTCGGCCAGTTCCTTGCGCAGGCTGCGCAGCCTGGCAAAAAGCTCCTCGTTGTAAGCCAGCTCGGCCGTGTTCCTGGGTCCTTTCTTTTTGGCGGTACTTACCCTGGCCCGGGGCCTGGCCATGGTGAGTTGCTGTTCGCCCTTGAGCAGCGGCCGGGCCGCGTCGGTGAGCTTGAGCACCGAGTAGTCGGCCACATCCTGAAAGAGATAGCCGTGGTGCACCAGGTGGTGCAGCAGGCTGGCCCAGAACTCCTTGGGCTGCTCCTTGCCGATGCCGTAGGTGGAGAGGCGGTGGTGCCCCAGGCCCAGGATCCGTTCGCCCTGGGAGCCGCGCAGCACATCGATGACATGATTGATGCCGAAGCGCTGCCCCACCCGGTAGACGCAGGAGAGGGCCTTGCGCGCCTCGTCGGTGACATCGAAGAGTTCCGGCGGATCGAGGCAGATGTCGCAATTGCCGCACGGCTCTGGGAGCTGTTCGCCGAAGTAGCCGAGCAGCACCTGACGCCGGCAGCTCCGGGCCTCGGCAAAGGCGACCATGGCATTGAGTTTGTGGATCTCGATGCGTTTCTGCTCCGGGTTCCTGCCCAGTTCGATGAGGCCGCGCGCCACTGCGATATCGCCGTAGCCGAAGAGGAGCACCGCCTCGGCGGGCAGGCTGTCGCGGCCGGCCCGGCCGGTCTCCTGGTAGTAGCTTTCGATGTTTTTGGGCAGGTCGTAATGGATCACGAAGCGGACATTGGGCTTGTCGATGCCCATGCCAAAGGCCACCGTGGCCACCACCACCTGCAGGTTGTCCTGCAAAAAGTCATCCTGCACCTGCCGGCGCTCCTCGGGGGGCAGGCCGGCGTGGTAGGCGGCCGCGCCAATGCCCGCCGCGGTGAGTTGGGCCGCTACCTCTTCCACCCGTTTGCGGCTCAGGCAGTAGACGATCCCTGCTTCGTCACGGCGTCCTGTCAGCAAGGCCAGCAGCTGTTCCTTGGGTTTCTGCTTGTCCATGACGGTGTAGCGGATATTGGGCCGGTCAAAGCCGGCGACGTAGGCGCGGGCCTCTTTGAGGTTGAGGCGGGCCACGATATCGGCCCTGGTCTGGTTTTCCGCCGTGGCGGTGAGCGCGATCAGCGGGATGGCGGGGAAGAGGGCGCGTAGGCGGCCAAGTTCCCGGTATTCCGGGCGAAAATCGTGGCCCCATTGCGAGACGCAGTGCGCCTCGTCAATGGCAAAAAGCGCGATGGGCACCCCGGCCAGCCGCTCCAGGAAGTCGCTGCTCATCAGGCGCTCCGGCGCGATGTAGAGCAGATCGAGTTCGCCGCTGTGGAGCCGGCCGAGCACCGCGCGGGCCTCGCCGGCCTTGAGCGTGGAATTATAGAAGGCGGCCCGCACCCCGTTTTCCCTTAAAGCGTCCACCTGATCCTTCATCAGCGAAATAAGCGGGCTCACCACGATGGCGACCCCGGTCCGGTGCAGGGCCGGGATCTGGTAGCAGAGGGATTTGCCGCCGCCGGTGGGCATGAGGACAAAGGCATCCTCGCCCCGGATCAGCCCGGCGATGATCTCCTCCTGGTGCTGCCGGAATTCGCGGTAGCCGAAGATGGTGCGCAGAGTATCGAGGGGTGCCGGGCTGGTGGTGGACAAGGGGATGCTCGTGAAATTTGAGAAAGGCTGATCCTGCGCTATTTTTATATACTACCCGCTTTGCCTGGTTTCGGCAAACGGCTTCTGCCACCTTGCCTTATCGCTCCCGCCCTGCCTCGTGCCAGGCCTTCTGCACCGGTGACAGCAGGTATTCGGCTACAGTTCGCGTGCCCAACAGAATCTCGGCATTGGTTCGCATGCCGGCGGTGAGCGGGAAGCGCTCGCCGCCTGTTTCCAGCGACATCGACTTCATGGTCACCAACGCCTTGTAGACGTAGGGCATGGGCTTGCCATCCCCGTTGCTGGGCGGGGTGCTGTTGTTCGCCGCAGGGTCGGCCGCGTCGGCACTGACATGCTCCACCGTGCCCTCGGCCATGCCGTATTTCTGGAAAGGAAAGGCGACAAATTTCAGCTTGACCGGCTGCCCAGGCCGGACAAAACCGATATCCTCGTTGCTCACCCACACCTCGGCGCGCAGGGTCTCGTTCTGCGGTACCAGAGTCAGCAATACCGTGCCGGGCTGCACCACGGTGCCGCTGGTATGGGTGGCCAGATCCTTCACCACCCCGGACTGCGGGGCTTTCAGTTCGAGCAGCTCCTGGCGGTGGGTCTGCTTGGCGACCTCCTGGCTCAAGCGGTCCACCGCATTGGCCACCTCGTTCCGCTCGGTGTAGAGCTGCCGGCGGTAATCGGATTCGATCTGGGCAATGGTCTTTTGCGATTGGAGCACCCCGGCCTTGGCCGACTTGACCACATGCTCCTGGGCCCGCAGCTCCTGCTCCTTCTCGATGCGCTCCCGCCGTTTGTCGCTGGCAGTCATCACGGCAACCGCCCCTTCCTTGAGCAGCTTATCGAAGGCCTTTTCCATGTCGCGGTAATGGGGCAGGGTATTTTCCAGCTTGGTGCAGACCTGCCCGGCCGCGAAGAGATCCTGTTGCGCCTTCTGCAGGCGGGAGCGCTCCTCGGCCAGGGCCGCTGCCAATGCCGCCCGGTTTGCCGCAAACTGCGCCTCGGCCTCCCTGGCCATCTGGGCCGGGGCGTTCGCGTCGGGCTGAAACGGGCCACCCGCAAGCTCGGCGTCGATCCGCTGCAAGGTCAGCCGCTTGCGTTCGAACTCCGCCCGCATACTGCTGGCATCCGCATCGGTGATGAGGGTATCCATGCGCATCAGGACCTGGCCGGCCCTGACCATCTCCCCCTCCCTGGTCAGGATCTCTTTGACAATGCCCGCCTCGGCGGGCTGGACGATCTTCACATAGGTCTGCGGCACCAGCTTGCCCTCGGCCACGGCCACGATGTCGAGCCGGCCCAGGATCGCCCAGAGGAAGAGGCAACCGAGCAGGATCAGCAACGCCTTCAAGACCCAGCGCCCCAAGGGGTTGGGCGGCACCTCCTGCAACCGCAAAAGCGGCGGCGAGAATTCCAGCTGATCGGGCTCGGCCTCGGGCATCAGACGTTCCATCCGTCCCCGCATCTTTTCCACCATGCGGTCGATCCGCTCGCGGTCGAGACGGCTCCATGGCCTGCGGCTGTATAAACTGACTATCTTCTTAAGCAACCTTGCGCACCCCCTCGGTAAGCCCCTGGAAGCCCTTCAGCTCCTGGCCGCAATGCAGGGAAACCAGGTCCGGACCAAACGATTGGGTCGCGCCCAGGAATCCGGCACTCTCCTTGCCAAGCATATCCGTATCCGCGCCCAGACGTTCATCCAGCCAGGAGATGGTCTTCTTTTCCGCCAGGGCCTTCGAGACCGCCAGGTCTACGGTCAGCCAACGGCCGAACGTTACCGACTGGTCTGCATGCGCCCCACTTTTTGTCTGCATCTGGCCGCGCTTGTCGTCGTCCCAGTGGCTCGCGTTCAGATAGGAGGGTTCACGCTTCTGCTGCCATGAGCCATAGTCATCCGCCTCCTTGCTGAATATCTTAGAGCGGTCGTCATCGCGATCACTCGAACGATCCCACTTCCGGTTATCCTCGTGGCCACTCCGGCGGCGGCCAGGATTGCCGGGAGAGGTACCGTAACCGTCGTTGCAGTTGTTATCATGGCCCGGTGGCGGTGCGTCTTCGCCGTTGCCCACGCCCTCGTTGCCGTGGCTGATGGTAATCTGGAAGACATCCGAAGTCGAAAGGCTCCCTTCTGTGCTACCGCTGGCCGCCTTGTCCGTGGCCGTTACCTTCACCTCCACCGTGCCTGTCTGTTTCGGGGCGCGGCCGGAAAAGGTCTGGGTGGCTGCATCAAAGGAGAGCCAAGTGGGCATGGCAGAGCCATCCGCCAGGATGGCGCTGTATTCCAGACTATCCCCTGCGTCGGGGTCTACAAAACTACCCTGTGGCAGCTGCCACGAGAAATCCTTGTTGAAATTCAGTTGCTGGTCGGCCAGCGGGGCGACGAGGGTCGGGGCATCGTTGCTGCCGGTGATCGTGATGTCAAGGGCAGAATCCACAGTGGCGATGCCGTCCGTGGCGGTGTAGCTGAAGTGTTCGGCAACCACCGCTTCCCGGCCAAGGGACTGCACCGCGTTACCTGCGTTGTCCAGGTTGTACGTGTAGCTGCCGTCTGCCCCAAGGGTGAGAACACCGTAATCACCCTGGTATTCGCTGGGGTTGGCCACGGCAAGTACCGTACCGTTGTCGATGTCCGTATCGTTCGCAAGCACGTTGCCGGAGACAGGAAGCAGCGCGTCCTCCACTGTCGAGGCCGTGTCGCTGGCCGCAACCGGCAAATCATTACTGCCGGTGATATCGACCTGCACCGTACCTTGGGCTGTGGCGCCCCTGCTGTCGCTGATCGTGTAGTTGAAGCTGTCCTCCACCACCTCGCCCTCGGCAAGGGATTGGAAGGATGCACCGATGTCGTAGCGGATTTGGCCATCCACAAGGGTTACCATGGCCCCAATCCGGGATGCCCCCACCGCGGTCACCGAGAGCGCATCGTTGGGGTTGGGGTTGGTATCGTTGGCCAAAAGGTCGCTGGCAGGAAAGAGCACAGGCCCGCCATCCTCAAGCGCCGTGATCCGATCCGGGTTGGCCACCGGAGATCGGTTCAGCAGTTCCTCCATGCCTGCCCGATCCAGGCTGGTGCCGTCGGCAAAGGTGATGGCGTTGACGCCGTCGATTCCGCCCAGGTTGAACCAGTCGGTCAGCATTACGGAGTCCGAGGCAATCGGCATGTGGAGCACCAAGTCATCGCCCTGGCGTTCCGCATTCAGGTCGGCAGCGGTCAGGCCCTCGCCAAGCGCCAGGGTATTGTTTCCCTCGCTGTCCGTGATCCGATCCACGCCGTCACCGGGATTGTAGAGATAGGTATCATCGCCGGCTCCGCCCATGAGCAAGTCGTCCCCCTGGCCGCCGGCAAGAGTATCATTGCCATCGAGCCCGCTGATCCGGTCCACCACGTTGGTGCCGCTCAGGGTGTCGTCGCCCGCCGTGCCGCTCAGGTCAAAGCCCTTGGCGAGCAGTTCGTTGTAGCTCAGGGTGGTGCCGTCGGCGAACCGGAAGGTCTCGATGGCGTGGTCGCCGTAGACGTCGTTGGGATTAAAATTTTCGATGTGGATGGCATCGCCCTCGTCGCCGGTGCGGATCAGGAGGGAACCAAGGCCAAGGCTCAGGTCATCCGCGGTGATCCCCTCGCCGAAGACCAGGGTGTTCCCTTCGCCCGGCAGGGCCGTGTCAACGATGGTATCGACACCGTCGCCCACGTTGTAGAGATAGGTGTCGTTGCCCGCACCGCCGATCAGGGTATCTGCGCCGGCTCCGCCAACCAACACATCATTCCCTGCCCCGCCGTCCAGGGTGTCGTTACCAGCACCGCCGGTCAGGGTATCGGCGCCGTCAGAACCAGTGAGAACTAAGTCACCCTGTGTCTCTCCTGATGCCAAGGCCGCGAGATAGGCAGCATCCCACACCGTGCCGTCGCTGAACTCCACAGCATCAATCTGCATGTTGGGACCATAGTCCGGCTCAAAAAAATCACCAATAGTAAGCGTGTCCTCTGTCCCTTTGATCGAAAGCACCAAATCATAGCTGCCGTCGGTGGCTCGACTAGCAACGACATCCGAGGGCACTACATCGGGCTGAAACCGAATAACGTCGGTAAAGCTAAAATTTTCATCCCAACTCCAAAGGATATCCTGACCATATCCGCGCCCAAAGACGTAAACATCATTCCCATCAGCGTCCTCCAGTACATCGTTGCCAGCACCGCCATCCAGAATGTCATCTCCGGCATCGCCGAACAGGTAATCATCGCCACCCATACCGAGCAACGTGTCATTTCCTTCGGTACCCCTGAGATAATCGTCGTTGTCGGTACCCCGGAGAAGTAAATTTTGTAATTCCTGCCGCCCCCACAACGTACCGTCGACAAACTCAACCTGCTCGATCCGGAAATCCTGGTAAGAAAACCACGGGTTATCAAACCAGCGGGCCACGGTGATGGCATCCCCAGCATCACCGATGGTCAGGCGGAGATCCGAGCCATCGCGCACTGCAGTAACGTCAGCGGGCGTGATCCCGGCTTTGAAACGAATGGTGTCGGTTCCGCCCTCTTCGTAAATGGTATCCTGTCCATCGCCAAGGCCATAGAGATAGACATCGTTACCAAATGTTCCATAAAGAGTGTCATCCCCCTTCCCTCCGTCGAAGGCGTCATTACCACCATTGCCCTGCAAAACGTCATCCTGATCCGTGCCTAGCAGGGGCACTTGTTCTAGACATGAGGTGTCCCAGATCATGCCATCGACAAATTCTACACGATCAATTGAATGTGTAGAAAACCAAGAACTCACCCAAATATCCAACTTGCCGGATTTGCTAAAAATGCGCAGATCGTCGTAAGAGGGAACATATTGGTTATCCCCTCCTTCCGTGCGGAGCAAAAAGGGATAGGTTTCATAATAATTTGCTCGACTAAGTATAATATCAGACGATGTTATGCCACTGGGCATCCGAATCGTATTAACATCCGAATCGAAACCACCGTAGTAATCATAAATGATAGAAATTGTCGTACCTTCTTCCGGGTTATTGTCAAACAGATACACGTCACTGCCAAAGCCTCCCTCTAACCAATTGCGACCAGTACCTCCATTAATGATATCATTTCCCCATCCCCCAACGATTCGGTCGTCACCTCCGTTACCAAATAGCTGGTTGTTACCACCACCCTCTGCATACAACGTATCATTGCCGTCCCCCCCGACAAGCAAGTCATTTCCAATGTCATTGTTATACGACCAACCCCCACCTCCCATCAGGGTGTCATCGCCATCACCGCCATAAAGCTTATCACTGCCGTAGTCGCCGATCAATTTGTCACAGCCGTCACCTCCAATGAGGATGTCATCCCCACGCCCCCCCTTCAAAAGATCTTCGCCGCCAGCCCCGGCCAGCATGTCGTCGCCGCCCTCCCCAGATAAGGTATCAGCGCCAGAGCCGCCATACAGCGAGTCATTATAGGCAGTGCCCCAGCCCCAGATCGTATTATTGATAGGGGGTAGCGCAGACTCGTCTCCCGTTCCTGCCGCCTGCTGGCCCTGCCAGTATTGCCAATAGGAGCTTAAACTTATTGAACTCCACGCACCGGGAAAGGCGAAAGGGAGTTCGATTTTATAAAGCCCCCCAACCGTGGCACTGGTGCCGCTGCTATCAATCTCGATTGATGGATTACTCCCCCCACTGTTGCCAACGGACTGCGCCCAGGAGGGCAAACGATTGTTGACAGCGGCTACGTCCCACACAGTGCCGTCGGCGAATTCAAGACGTTCCACCTTGCTGGCGTCGGAAGTGAACCAGTTCGCCAGCGTCAACATATCACTCCCGCCACCAAAGGAGAGCATGAGATGGTCTTGGTAGCGAACAAGGGTGATATCCTCCGGCAAGACGTCATTGGTGAAGCGGACGGTGTCCCCGACAATAGAGCCTCCATCAAAGACAGTGTCATGCCCCGAGCCCAGACCAAAGAGATACACGTCATCACCGTCACCGCCATCGAGGTAATCGTCGCCGGACCCGCCATCGAGGATGTCGTTCCCTGCCTCACCAAAAATGGTATCGTTGCCACTCCCGCCCCAGAGCGTATCATTCCCGTTGCCGCCGGCAAGCGCATCGGCGCCAAAGCCGCCATCGAGAGAATCATCCCCATTTTCACCCTTGAGCTGGTCGTTTCCGGCCCCACCGTTCAGAATATCGGTCCCACTGTAGCCCCACAGGATGTCGTTGCCATCACCACCTTCGAGAAAATCCTCGCCATCCCCGCCATCCAGATGGTCGTTCCCTGCCTCACCCAGCAGGGTGTCGTTGCCGCCGCCTCCCAATAACCAGTCACTCCCGCCACCACCGGCAAGCAGGTCGTTGCCATACCCGGCAGACGCATCTCCGAGCTGGTAGTTGAAGCTGTAGCCAACCAAAAAGCCCATTGCGTCATAGGCCATCTGGATGCCCAGGGCTGAGGGTAGAGGGACGTTCCCTAAAGACCCTTCATCCAACCCCAAGATGAACCCATCTCCAACAAGTATGTCGTTTCCATCGTTGCCAAAAAGTTCATCATCCCCAGCAGAGCCGAGCACCAGATCATCACCGCCATCGCCTGCCACGACATCGTTACCCCAATCCCCCAGCAAGAAATCGCCGTCATCCCCACCCGAAATCAGGTCATCACCCCAGCTGCCGGAGATGTAATCGCTTCCCGCATTGCCAAACAACAGATCGCCTACACCTTGCTTCGTCCAGTCAGCGCCGGCAACCCAGCCGTCTCCAACAATCCTGTCGCTCCCAATTCCACCGGAAATATAGTCTTGGCCTGCCAAGCCAAACAACAGGTCGTTGCCGGCGTTGCCTTCGATGCGCAGATTTTGTGAAAAATAAGCACTATAGCTAACATGTTGCTGATCAACGCCATTTTCAAAAAAGTACAGGTATTCCGGTTCCCCAGCCGGAGTGAGGCTAACAGCCATAAGGGTATCCAGGTCAGTTCCGTTCCAGGTCAGGTTGGCAACTGACGACTCAAACAGCCGCATGCCGAAATCGCCGTTGGCGAAATCCGCGGCGCTGGTCTGGTTTTCAAAGGTGACGCTGTCTGTACCGTTCAGCACCAGGTGGCCAGGGGAGTTGAAGGTGAGAGTGATGTTGCTGTCGCTCAGGAAACGATAGGTGTTGCTCGTGCCCTCCCGCAGGAAGGCCCCGGCGATCACCTTGCCCTGA
>JAJZRJ010000067.1 GCA_021802775.1 Deltaproteobacteria bacterium | reverse complement strand
GGTTCGTTCTCCCCCTTGACCTCGACGCCACAAATCGCCCGCTCCTGGGGGGGCGACATCAGCAACCGCAGATCCTCGACGGTAATGACCGTATCGATTGCCATCGCCACGCACCGGGTAAGCACATTCTCCAGTTCACGGACATTGCCCGGCCAATCGTAGGCCATGAGCCGTTGCATCGCTCCCTCGGTGACCGTCGGCCGCCGGGAGTGCAGCTTGTTGGTGATTTTCGTCAGCAGGGCATCCACCAACAGCGGAATGTCCTCCAGCCGCTCCCGCAGCGGCGGCAGATGAAGGGTGGAGACGCTCAGGCGGTAATACAGATCCTTCCGGAACCGCCCCTCGTCCACCAGCTTGCGCAAATCCCAATGGGTGGCGGCCACCATGCGAGCCCGCAAACGAATGGGCTCCAGCCCCCCCACCCGCACGAATTCCTCTTCCTGGAGCACACGCAGTATCTTGCCCTGGAGATCAAGGGGCATATCGCCTATTTCGTCAAGGAAAACGGTACCATCCTTGGCATATTCCAATTTCCCGATCTTCTGTCGGTCCGCCCCGGTGAAGGCCCCTTTTTCATGCCCGAAAAATTCGCTTTCCAGGAGGGTCGGCACCACGGCGGAGCAGTTTATGGCAACAAACGGCTTGCCCGGCGCCCCGGCCTCATGGAGAATCCTGGCCGCCAGTTCCTTGCCGGTGCCGGATTCACCGCACACCAGAACCGTCACTCGACTGCGGGACAACAGTCCGATCTTCTTATGCAGCTCGATGATCTCAGGATGGCCGCCGATCATCAGCGAACGGGAAATCTCATGCCCTGCGTCCTCCTCCGCCTTCTCGGCCGGTTTTTGGTTCCGATGGCGGCTGACCCGTTCCAGCGTGGAAAAAATGTCGTCATGGTCCAACGGCTTGCACAGATAGTCGAAAGCGCCGTTCCGCATGGCCTCGACTGCGGCGGTATTGTCGGATTCCCCGGTCATGACTAGAACGGTTGGCTCGTCCGGCAGAGCGATGAGGGTCGGCAGCGCCCTCAATCCCCATTGGTCAGGCAGGTTCAGGTCCAGGAACACCACCTCCGGCTCAAACGCCCTCGCCTCGTCAAGCCCGGTCGCAACGGTATGGGCACAACGCACCTTGTGCCCCTTGAGACTGAGATGGATATCAAGGGAACGACACAACGCCGTGTCGTCGTCGACCACCAAAATCTTCATAAAAGTTTTCCTCATCACCACGCGGGAAATCACACTGCATCAATACAGTTCAATTTACCCCAAACCACTCGAAAGTCAATTTCAGCCTCGTGCGATTCGTCCCGCCAGGCAACGCCGCGCTTTTTTTCCGCCGCTGCAAAACCTTGTTGAACAAGGTGGGGAATCTGGGTATATAATGATTGGAGTGGCACTCCCCAATGCCGCCAACCTCATATCACTGAGTCCCCCCTCCCACCGCGCCGTTTTTTTCTGCCCAACGCCCTTGTTTGGCTTCGACCAAGGCCGTATCATCACATCGACAGCGAGGTGCAGCATTGAAAAAGTATGCCGGTTTTTCCTTTGGCCATGCGGCTGGTTTCTGGTTCCTCTCGTTTTTCTGCCTTTTTATCTCCACCGGCTCGGCGGAATCCTTTCCCTTCCGGTCGGTGAGCCTCGGGAGTCAGTTGCCCGATGCCAAGATCGTGGAACAGGGCTCCAACAAACCGCTCCACTTCCACGAACTCAAAGGAAAACCGGCGGTGATCGTCTTCTGGGGCGCCGACATTCCGTCCAAAAAGAGTCGGTCGGTGGAGGCCCTCAGCCAGGTACAGCAGTTGGCTCCCCTGCTCGAACAACGGGGCATCCGCCTGATCGTGGTGAACGTCCAGGGAGACGCGGCCGCCACCATCAATGAGGTAAAAGCCGAGGCGGGCCTGACCACGCCGGTTTACCTCGACCCGGACAACCACGCCTACGGCACCATGGGCATCTATATCATGCCCTCCTTTCTGTTGACGGACAAGGAAAGCAAGATCGTTGCCGGCGCCGGCTACAGCAAACAGATGGTCGCCCAACTCAAGGCCGAAGTGGACGTCCTGCTGGGGAGCAAGACCAGGGAACAGGTGGAGGCGGAACTCCATCCCACCAACGTGGAGCAGAGCCAGGAGGTCAAAACCGCCATCCGCCACTTCGGCATGGGCAAGGTCATGACGGACAAGGGCCAACTCGAGGCAGCCGTGCGCGAATACCAGCAGGCCCTTGCCAGCAACCCCAAAATGGGTGAGGCGTACATCGAACTGGGCTGCGTGGAGGCGGAACTGGGCAAACTCAAGGAGGCCACCGACTCCCTCGCCAAGGGCCGCGCCCTGACCCCGAATTCCCTCCGGGGGGAAATCTGCATGGCCCGCATCAAATCAGCCCAGGGTGCGGACGACGAGGCCCTGGAAGACCTCAAGGTTCTGGTCTTCCGGAACAACCGCGAACCGGAACTGCACTACACAATTGGCACGATTCATGCTAAAAAATCGAACCACGCCGAAGCCGCCACCGAATTCCGAAAGGCATACGAGCTGCTGCGCAAGAGACAGCAGTTCGAACAACACCAATAGAGGTCAAGCGGTTTCAGGCAAACAACCATTTGACAAGTTGCCCACAATGACATCACGCGACCCGATCCAGGCCCCATGGCCCCGTAAAAAAACCGCAACCGTCATGGCCGGCTGCCTTGCCCTCCTCTTCCTGGTCGCGGCCGGTTTGCCCCTGACGGCGCAGGCAGCCAACCTGGAGGTGCTCGCACCGACCCCCTCCTCGATCATCTACGCCCGGAAACCGGCAACCCATATCATCGTCCGGCTGTCGGGGGAGGACGAAAAATCCCTGGGGCAACTCCGAATCCGGAGCGGCGACATCCTTTTTTCGCCCCAGGGATCATGGTCTGCCAACAACAGTCACTTCGTCCACTATCAGGTTCCGCTCAAGCCCGGCGAAAACAGCTTCGAGGTGCTCCCGGCCGGCAAGAAGATCAGCGTCAAATATCGGCCGCTCCGTTCCCTGCTCAATGTCGATTTCGATGCCAAGGGCGTTTTCCTGTTCCATCGCGACGAGCTGCTGCCACAAAACTGCACCCCGTGCCATGACCCCAAAAAAATCAAAACCGGCAACGGCGTAAGCAACGAGCCGCAACCCCTTTGCATCTCCTGTCACAAAAGCGTGCTGGAGAACGTCTCCTGGCAACACAGCCCGGCGCTGAATACCCAGTGCCTCTCCTGCCATCAGAAGGAAGGCCAGCCCCTCAAGGTGACCATCCCGGGGGGCAAGGTCGAAACCGTCTGCTTCCGCTGCCACACCGCCAAAAAGGCGTGGCTCGGCAAGGCGCACATCCATGGTCCCGTGGGCACAGGCGACTGCACGGTCTGCCACAATCCGCACGGCGACAACAACCACTCCCAACTCTGGGCCGACGGCAAGGCCGAACTCTGTGTCGCCTGCCACACCGACAAAAAGACCTTGCTCCAAAAGGAAGGCGGCCCCAAACGCATCCACGGAATCCTGACCGGTGCCGGCTGTATCGCCTGCCACGATCCCCATGCCACTCAGAATCAGTTCCAGCTGACCAAGCCGATCAACGAACTCTGCACCAGCTGCCACACCTCCCTGGCCGGAATCACCCGCGGCCACCCCGTAGGCGGTCACCCCGTCGAGGGCGTCAAGGATCCCCGCAGGCCGGAACGGATGTTCGCCTGCACCAGTTGCCATAACCCGCATGGCTCGGGCTATAAGTTCCTGCTGATCGGCGACATCCTGGGCGGCCATGTGTGCAGCCAATGTCACTACTAATCATGACAGCTAGACTGGCGCGCATCTCTCGCCTCTCCCCGGAGGGAACCGACGGTGCCGGTCGTTGGCCCGGCCGCGGTATCGTTCGCGCCGGGAACGCCGTCCTCATCGCCCTGTTCGTGGCGTGCTCTCTTTTGCCATGCCCCGCCGCTCTTGCCGACGAAAACGAGCCGCCGCCACCCGACAAGGTCGTCCGCGTGGTGACCCTCCTCACGGAAGACGACGAGGGCAGCGAATTGCGTTTTCCCTCCGCGGTCGCCTTCGACCGGGACATGGGGGAGATTTATGTGATCAATGGCGGCAGGGGCGGGATCGTCATCTACGATGCCGATTTTTTCCCCCATCTCTTTCTCGGGGCCGGCCGCGGCATCGATGCCCCCCAGAGCGTCTTTTTCGGCAAGGATGGCCTGGTCTATGTCTGCCAGGGACGCTCGGCCAACCGGCCGCCCCGCCTCACCATCCTGAACGCCGCGTTTTTCGTGAAGCAGGAGATCACCTTTGAAAATCTGCCCGAAGAGCCGAACTTCACGCCAATCCGGGGGAGCGTCGGCATAACCGGCGACATCTATCTGGTCGGCAACAACACGCCCGGCGTTGCCGTGCTCAGCAAGGAGGGACGCTTCCTCCGCTGGCTTCGCCCCCTTGACCGGACCAAACCCCGGATTGTGCCCGACGAGGAGGGTGCCGGCGCCAAGGAACAGACGCCGACCATGTCGGAACTCCAGTCCGCCCTCGCCGGAGAGGCGCAGCCGCCCCCGGCGGCCGAGGAAAAGGAACCCTCCCCGGAGGCGGAGGGGCCGGCGGAAGGTGGGTTGCCGTCGGAGTTGCGCCCCAAGATCAAGAACACGATGCCCGAGGTGGAGAAGAATCAGGAACTCAATCCCGTGCAGCTTACCGGCATTACCAGCGACGCGGATGGCCATCTCTTTCTTTTGAGCGAGGAAACCAGCAAGGTGTATGTCTATGGGGCGGACGAGTCGTTGCTGTTCGCCTTTGGCCAGAAAGGGGGCTCCACCGGCAAAATGAGCCGTCCCCGCGGCATCGCCATCGACGAAGGGAAAAAGAGCATCTATGTTCTGGACTACATGCGGCACGCGATTCTGGTCTTCGATTTCGGCGGCAACTACATGACCGAATTCGGCGGACGAGGCAGCGGCCCCCTCTGGTTCAACTTCCCCACCGATCTGGCCATCGATCGCGAAGGGCGGCTGCTGATCGCGGATCTGTTCAACAACCGTATCCAGATCCTGAAACCTGAATTCACGACATCGTTTCCTAAATATCAAGGAGTTAAGTCCCAACCAGAGGCGCCGGGCAAGAAAGAGGAGCCAGCAACGAACCCGCAGCCGTAAACGACGGGCCGGAAAGGCCTCCGGGCCGATCCACATGCGGGGACAAGGGAGAGAGCGATTTTGGCAGCGCGCGGTAACCGCAACGTTCGGGGGATGACACAGCATCCCGAATGGCGGTATTATATTTTTATGTCCGACAACCGGAGGTTGCATCGTCACGGCCTGGAGGGTACGTGGGCGTTTTCCCGCGCCCGCGGCGCCAGGCCGATCCTGCCGGCAACGCCGAAGCCATACCCACGCCCGAGCCAGGCGGCTTCCGCCCATCCGGTCGCCCCCCTTTCCGCGCGCCGGCGTTCCGGCAACGGCCGGGCGAACCCGCACTCTCCTTGTTCGCTATGCAGGTTGGTGCCATGAGGAAACCGGGGCGCCTCTTTCACCGCCTGCTTCTCCCCCTGCTCGTGCTGGGGATCGGCGTTACCGCCGGCAGCGTCCTGGCGGCGGACTACATCATCGTTGTCCACCGCGACAACCCGGTGAGCCGCCTGAGCCAGGAGGAGGTAAAACGTATCTTTCTCGGCAAGCTCACGACATGGCCGGACGCCACCCCCATCACCATCGTCATGAACACCAACGACGAAATCCATGAAAAATTCACCCGGAACGTCCTGCACAAATCTTCGGTGCAGCTCTCGGTCTATTGGCGCAAGATTCTTTACAGCGGCGGCGGCATGCTGCCCCTTGCGGTCAAGGACGA
>JAJZRJ010000033.1 GCA_021802775.1 Deltaproteobacteria bacterium | reverse complement strand
GGATCGGTACTCGGCGCAGCAAGGCGCGAATAAGAAAAGGCAACCTTTCACAAGGTGCTTAAGAGTTAAGAGAAGGTCTTTTGATAAACGGTATTGACAGATGGCCACATAAGAAAAAAGCCCTTGCGGTTGGCAAGGGCTTTCGTGGCGGCGGATTTCGATAAGATTGGTTTAGAAATCCTCGAACTCCTCTTCTTGATCAAGGGGGATAATCTTTTCCGGCGCGGTCTTGGCGGCTGCCGACGGCAGGCTTTTGGTCGCCGCGGACTTTCTGGCCGGCTTGCCGTGCACTGGCGGCGACAGCAGTTTTTGCGCCCTGCCGGAGCGGAGTTCCCTGGCCGGTTCCCTTTCCGGGGCTGTCTTGCCGGCGCCTTTGTCCTCCTCGCCGGAAACCAGGGCGGCGAGACCCTCCACCACATCCTGCATGCGGCCCGCCTGCCCGCTCAGAATCTCCGAGGCCGAGGCGGCTTCTTCTGCATTGGCGGCATTCTGCTGGGTGACGGCGTCGATCTGGCTGATCGCCTTGTTGACCTGGTCGATGCCGTGGGCCTGTTCTTTGGAGGCGGAAGCGATTTCGCTGATCAGGGTGTTGACACGACCGGCGGCCTCGGAAACCTGGGCGAAGGAGTCATTGGTTTCCGCCACCAGATCGGTGCCGGTCCGTACTTTGGTCACCGTGCCCTCGATGAGGGTGGCGGTGTTTTTGGCCGCCTCGGCGGCCCGCATGGCCAGGTTGCGCACCTCGTCGGCCACCACCGCGAAGCCGGCGCCGGCCTCGCCGGCCCGCGCCGCTTCCACCGCGGCGTTCAAGGCCAGCAGGTTGGTCTGGAAGGCGATCTCGTCGATGGTCTTGATGATCTTCGAGGTCTCCTCGCTGGCCCTGGAGATTTCCTCCATGGAGCCGGTGAGACGCCCCATGGACTGGCCGGCATGGTCGATGGTGTTGCTCGCTTCCCGCATCAGGCTTTCAGCCTGGTTGGCGTTGTCGGAATTCTGCTTGGTCATGGAGGCCATTTCCTCCAGCGACGACGACGTTTCTTCGAGGGAGGCGGCCTGTTCCGAGGCGCCTTCCGCCAACTGATGGCTGGTGCTGTTGATTTCCTGGGCAGCGGAGAGCATGCTGGTCCCCGCCTTGCCCAGGGTGTCGATGGTCTGGTTCAGGCGGCGGGTGATGGTGCCGGTGGAGAAGTAGAGCATCAGCGACAGCACGGACAGCAGGATAACGCCGCCGATGCTCAAGCCCCATTGGAGGGCGTGAATCTTGGCGACCTCGTCACTGGCGTCGCGGACATAGATCAGCACCCCTTTGGTTTCGTTGGTAAAGTCGCGGATGGGCATGGCAGTGATCAGGCGACCGCCTTTTTCGCCCATGGCGATACCGGATTGCGCCTCCTGCAAAAGTTTTTCGGTGATGAAGGGATCGGTTTCCGTTTCGGCCGAGCTGAAGATGCGGGCCATGCCGCCGATGACGGGGGGATTTTTCTCCTTGGCTTTTTTGGCGAACTCAAGCTGGGAGGCGAGCAGGTAGACGGCCACGTTGTCGGTTTCCAGGGCCTTGGCGGTCTCGAACACCTTGTTCATGGGCATGAGACCCTCCACGGAGCCGAGATGGGTGCCGCCCGGGCCGGTGATCGGGATGATGCCGCGGATGGCGAAGCCCTCATCGCCGACCTCGATGCCGGCAACCTGGGTTTTCTCGTTGTTGGCCTTGGCGACGGTCTTGCGGAAGGCGGAGAGGTCATCGCCGCCATCGCGTTCGCCGGGTTTGCGCCAGATGCGGAGAAAGCTCTTGGCCGGCGGCAGATGGAAATGGATTTCCACGATTTTGACGCCCAGGGTTTTGGCCAGTTCGTCGTGGATGCGATCGAAGCTCTGCCGCAGCGTTTTGCGGCCTTCCGCTTCGTCGCCCTGATGGGCAAGCTGGTAAGCCTCCTGCACGCCAGGCACCTGGGCGGCAAAACCGGCGAAAACCAGGGCCTGCTTTTTTAGGCTGTCGATGCTTTTTTCCGTGAGGCCGGCCTGGCTGGTGGCCAGGGTTTTCAACTGATTCTGCCACATGTTGTTGACTACCCAGAGCGATACGCCCATCAGCAGGGTGATGGCCGTCACCACCAGCACCAGGGGAATCCCCATTACCTTGGTTCGCAATGACATCTTCATGGTTCGCGTATCTCCTTCCCTTTGCGGCTGCAATTCAGAATGCTATTTTAATAATTTACTGATTGTACTGATTTCATGATGATTGTGTTAGAAAAAAATGTGCCAGCTGCTCGTTTTCTGCTATTTTTTTGATTTTTTGTCGTTTTCTTCGAAGAGACAGGAGCAGGGAGACGGCAAGAGGAGTTGATGGCCGCCCCGCCATACGGGTCTCGAAGTCCGTGACGGCGCGGCCTTAAGGCTTATCAATTTAGATTGACAGGTAAAGATATCTTGTCAGGCCCGTGGCGGCCGGGGGGAAGTCGTGGCGTTAGCAGCCCGTTGAAAAACGGGCTGCTGGCACCACCGGGAGGTGGCGCCGAATTTTGCCGGCCCGAAAGGGCCAAGAAATTCGCGAGGTTGGCCAAAGCGCCTTTGGCCAACCGACAGTTGAAAAAGCCAGGGATGGTTTTTTCAACGGACTGTTAGGATCGCCGGCGCGGCGCCCGGTCTTCAGTCAGGTCGCCGGAGCCCCGCACCAGAGCGATCAGTGCCTGGACGGTCTCCTGCATCTGGCCGGCCTGGGCATTCAGCGCTTCGGGCCGCGCGGGCCGCTTCTTCTGTTGCCGTTAACCGACAACCGGCCCCCCCTCACGGTGGTCCATATGTATTGCATAGAAACCGTTCAGGATCGTGTTAGAAAAAACGGATTACAGGGTGGCAGGAACGAGTAGCGGGTGGAGCTTGCATTGGGCTGGGCGTCAGGACGGCGCCGGGCTATCGGCGGTCGGGACAGGGATTGTCGCAGGGGGTGGTGCGGCAACGGCTGACCGGGTCCTGGTGGATGATGATGTCGGCGCCGGGGAAGGCCGCCTGGATGGTGTGTTCCACCTCCTTGACCACGGTGTGGGCGGTGATGAGCGGCAGCTGGTCGTCGAGATCGAGGTGGAGCTGGATGATCTTGATCTGTCCCGACTGCCGGGTGCGCAGGTCGTGCACGCCGAGGACCCTGGGGTGGGCGAGGGCGATATCGCAGATGGTCTGCTGGATCTCTTTGGTCAGCTCGCGGTCCATGAGGTGTTGGGCGGATTCGCAGGCAATGACCCAGGCGCTGCGCAGGATGTAGGCGGCGATACCAAGGGCGAGCAGCGGGTCGGCCAGCGGCCAGCCCTGGTAAGTGAGGAGGAGGGCAACGACCGTGGCCAGATTGGTGAGCAGGTCCGAGCGATAGTGGAGCGAGTCGGCCCGGATGGCGGTGGAGCCGGTCTTGGCGACCACCTGCCGCTGAAAGAGGAGGAGCAGCACGGTGAACAGCAGGGCGAAACCCATCACCGCGAAGCCGATGCCGAGGTCGGTGAGCTGGCGGGGGGCGGAGAGGCGGCGAACCGCCTGGGCCATGAGGAAGAGGGCCGAGACCACGATGAACGAGGCCTGGGCCAGACCGGCCAGGGACTCGGCCTTGCCGTGACCGAACTTGTGTTCCGCATCCGCCGCCCGGAGTGAATAGGCAACCGCCACCAGGTTGATGGCCGAGGCTACCGCATCCATGAGCGAATCGACCACCGAGGCGAGCACGCTGAGCGAGCCGGTGACATACCAGGCGACCCCCTTGCCCAGCAGCAGGATGACCGCCGTGGTGACCGAGGCATAGGTGGCCTGCCGGAGGAGCCGGGCATTGGCGGCCGGGATCGGGGCGCGGGCCATGGCGGTGTCTGGTCCTGGCGGTTACGATTGCGGGACGTTGGCGCGCGGCTCAGTCAAAATGCTTTTTCGCCTTCTTGAAGGCGTCTTTCAGGGCGTCGCCCGCCTCTTCGAGACCGTCCCGGATTTCGTCCCATGCCTTGCCGCTCGCTTTCTGCAATTCGTCGTACTTTTTTTGATAGTTTTTGCTGTTTTTCTTCAGCAGGGCAAGTTGTTCGTCGGCCGTCTTCTTGGCCTCGGCCTTGGCCTTAGCCGCCTTGGCGGCCAGCTTGTCGATCTCCTTGTTCCATTCGTCGATCTTGGTCTTGATTTCCTTGATGTACGCGTCGCGGTCTTTCATGGGTTCGCTCCTGGTTCGATGGCAAGGGGCTGATCCTCATCCCACGACGCGCGCCGGCGGCAAAGGCAAGCGGCAACGTGGCGCCGGACGAGGAGTAATGGGGCGGCAGGGGATGGCCTGCCGCCTGCGATTGGATGTGCAGTTACTTCTTGGGGGGGAAGTTGTCCGGGTTCACCACGAACCAGACGCCCTTGACGCCCTGGCCATTGGTGTCGCCGGCCTTGGCGTCACCCTGGAAATAGTAGAGCGGATAGCCGCGGAAGGTGGTTTGTTTTTTGCCATCCTCCCGGCTGATGGTGCCGAAGTCTGTTGCCGGTACTCCGGCCGGTGCGGCCACGGCATCGCGATAGTACAGCGGCCATTTTTCCACGCAGGGGCCGGCGCAGGTGCTCTTACCCGCGGTGTCGCTCTTGAACCAGTAGAGCGTTTTCCCTTCGGTGTCGGTCAGATACTTGCCCACTCCTGCCTTGTCGGCGATTTTCACCGCATGGTGCTTGGCCAGCGCCATGCCGGTGGCGCTGAAGAGCAACAGAATCGCCAGTGCCGCCATTCCGATCAGATGCCTGCTTTTCATGGTCGTACCCCATTCTGGTTTGAGGAACAGAAAGTCGGCCCTCCACGGACCTCCGTCAGAGATAAAATTCAGTATAGACACCCTGGGGTGGTATGTAAAGGGTGGTGGATCACACTGTTTTTTCGTTCATTTCTTCAGGAAGAGGTAGGCGGCCAGCCCCACCAGCACCACGGCGAAGATCTTCTTGAAGTTCTCGGTGGAAACGTGCTCGACCAGGCGGGCGCCGATCTGGGCGCCGAGGATGCCGCCTATGCCCAGCAGCAGGCCGTACTTGTAATCGACGTTGGCGAGCTTGTTGTGGGCAACGAGCGCCGAGACCGAGATGACGAGGATGGCGAGGAACGAGGTGCCCACCGCCTTCTGCGAGGAGAAGCCGAGGTAGAGCAGCAGCGGCACGATGAGAAAGCCGCCGCCCAGGCCCGTGAAGGAGGCGCCGATGCCGACGACGATGCCGCTGCCGATCATGGCGAGCATGGTGAGGTCCATGGGGTGCTCCTTTGGGTAACGATTAATGCAGGAAGAAATCCGCCACGTACGTTGTCGCGGTATAGAGGATGCAGCCGGCCAGCAGCCATTTGATTGCCGCGGCTGGTACCCGCTTCTGGAGCCGCGCCCCGCAGTACATCCCGGCAAAACCTCCCAGGCCGAAGAGTACGCCTAAGGCCCAGTCCGGGGCAATGGCCATGTTGGGGTAATAGGGGGCCAGGAACTGGTAGAAGAGCACCCCGGCCACCGAGGTGACAAAGGTGCCCATCAGCGCTGCGCCGGCTACGGTATAGACCGGCAGGCCGAAGAAGCTGACAAAGAACGGGGCGATGATGGCGCCGCCGCCGATGCCATACACCCCGCCGATCAGGCCGACAACGAGGCTCAGGATCATGACGCCGATGGCGTTCACCGTGATGGTTTCCCCGCAGAACTCGTAGACAATTCGGCGCATGGTCCATTGCCGGACCGTGACGTGCAGGTCCGTTACCTCGGCAGAGGTTGCGGCGTTGGCGGCCTTAGCTTCCTGCCGGCGCTGCTGGAAGCGTTCCTCCACCGAGGGTTTGTCCCCCTTCTTTTTCTTGAAGAGCACGTCGTTGAGCAGCCGGAGGCCGATGTAGAGCAGCACCAGCCCGGCAAAGAGTTTGAAGGCGCGCGGGTCCGGCAGGTAGCGCACCCGGATGATGGCGCCCAGGAGCACCCCCGGCAGGGTGCCGATGATGACGATCCAGGTGAGCGGCCAGACCATGCGGCCTTCCTTGATGTAACGCCAGACGCCGCTGGGGATGGCAACGATGTTGAACAACTGGTTGGTGGAGCTGACCGAGGGGCTGGTGAAGCCGAGCACGCTCACCTGGAAGGGCAGCAGCAGGAAGGCGCCGGAAACGCCGCCCATGGAGGTGAAGAAGGAAATGACAAAGGCCGTGAGCGGCGGGATGAACGGGTTGACGGTGATGTCGGCGACCGGAAAATACATTCGTCCACCTGCAACGGGCTGGCTATGGCCGGGAGGCCTATTCAACTCATAATCGTGAGGCAGGATTGTACCGCGTTCGTCCTGTTTCGCATCAGTTTTTGGCGAACTGCTTCAGATGATCCGCACCTGGATGGTCTCGACGAACTTGCCGCCGGCCAGGATGTCGGAAAGCACGACGATCCGGTCGCCAGGGGCGATGATCTTGCGCCGGAGCAGCTTTTCGGTAGCCCGCTGGATCGAGACCTCCGGATCGTTGGAGAGATCGACCAGCAGGGGATGGACCCCCCAGTAAAGCCCCAGCCGGCGGCGGACATGGGTGGTGTTGGTGAAGGCGAAGATCGGCGCCACCGGCCGGCATTTGGAGAGCAGGGCCGCCATCAGCCCCCGCCGGGTGATGACCAGCGTGCCGGCCACCCCGAGGTTGTTGCCGAGGATCGCCGCACTCCGGGAGATTTCCTCCTTGGACTGGCTGGAGGCCTTGACCCGCACCGTGGTGTCCTGGGCCAGGTGCCGTTCGATCCGGCGCGCCACCACATCCATCACCCCCAGGGCCTTCAGGGGATGCTGGCCGGTGGCGGTTTCGCCGGAGAGCATGATCGCATCGGCCCCCTGCTGCACCGCGTGGGTGATGTCGGTGACCTCCGCGCGGGTGGGAGTGGGGTTGACGATCATTGATTCGAGCATGTGGGTGGCCACCACCACCGGCTTGCCGGCGGCCCGGCATTTGCGGACGATTTCATCCTGCAGCAGCGGCACCTCTTCGTAGGGCAGTTCCGCCCCCAGGTCGCCGCGGGCGATCATGATGCCGTGGCTTGCCGCGATGATCTCGTCGAGATGGGGAATGGACTCGGCGCTTTCGATTTTGGCGAGCACGCTGATCGGCGCCTGCTTCTCCTTGAGGTAGCCGATCAGCCCGGTGATGGCCGCGGCTTGCCGGACAAAGGAAAGGGCGATGAAGTCCACCCGCTCGGCGATGGCGAACTCGATATCGATCCAGTCCTTTTCGGTGATCGCCGGCAGATCGGCGCTTTTGCCCCGCACGTTGAGATGGCGCCGCGAGGTGAGCATCCCTTCGTCCAGCACCTCGCACCGGACGTCGGTCCGGGTGATCTCCAGCACCTTGAGGCGGATCATGCCGCCATCGATCAGGACAATGTCGCCGACCGCCACCTCGCGGACAAAACCGTCGTGGCTCACCTCCACCGAGTAGGGTTCCAGTTCCGCCCGATGGCGAATGGTGAGGGTGAGGAGGTCGCCGATTTTGAGGGGCAGGTCCTGCTTCAGGTCGCCGGTGCGGACCTCGGCGCCTTTGGTGTCCAGCAGGATGGCGATGGCGAGGCCGAATTTCTTGTTGATCCGCTTGATGCCGGCGATGACGTCCCGGTGCCATTCCAGGGTCCCGTGGGACATGTTGAGCCGGGCCACGTTCATGCCGCCCTCGGCCAGCTGCTTGAGCTGCTCGCAGGCGGCGGTTTTCGGGCCGATGGTGCAGACGATCTTGGTCTTGCGCATGGCTCCGGCCGACCGGGTTGAGGGGTTGGGGCGTGGTTTTGTTCGGGCCTCTATTCCTTGTAACATTGATTTCCGGCAGAAGGCAAGCAGGGAAGGGGAACGGCGGGAGCCCGGATGTTGCCTGGGCACCCCGCGGAGCACCGCATTCAAAAGGAAATAACGCGGTCGCTTTCCGTGATGAGCCGGTAGAGGTCGGTCTGTTTGGCCCGCTGGTGGTATCCTGCCTCCACGCCGTGGAGGTCCATGAGCTTGCCTCAGGCGAGCAGTACCCCCTCGGAGAGGGTGAAGAGCTTGGCCAGCTCGGTGAGCGGATACTGTTTTGAATTCAGGGCCGCATAGGTAACCGACGGGCCGTTCAGAAAGATGGTGACGTCATCCATCTGTTCCAGCATCAGGTTGCCCAGCCGGAAGGCGTTCCAGAGGATCTCCGGATTATCGCTGCATGCCATCAAGGTGACCTTCATCAATTCCTCCGTGTGGAATGTTCCAAGGCCGCTGGGCTAGCGGCCGTAATAGCTGATCAGCGAGGCCTTGGCCAAGGCGTTTTGATTGAGTTGAAACCCTACCATGGCTGGCGGCGAGGTGCTATTGAGTTCCAGCTTTTCCACCTTGAGGGCATAGACGGTGAAGACGTAGCGGTGCGGTTTGTCGCCCTTCGGCGGGCAGGCGCCGCCAAAGCCGGGCTTGCCGTAGTCGGTGACGCTCTGGATGCTGCCCTTGGGCGCAAGGTTCCTGGCCGGGTTGCCGGCGTCGGCGGCCACCTGGTTCACCGAGGCCGGAATGTTGAAGACCAGCCAGTGCCACCAGCCGCTGCCGGTCGGGGCGTCCGGGTCATAGACCGTGATGGCGAAGCTCCTGGTGCCGGCCGGCGCGTTCTTCCACAGCAGTTGGGGCGAGATGTTCTTGCCGGTGCAGCCAAAGCCGGCAAAGACCTGCTGCTCCGCGAGTTGGCCGCCGAGATCCGGGCTGGTCAGGGTGAAATTTGCCGCCTGGGCCAGGGTGGCGGCCAGCAGGATCGCGAGGGCCGCTCTCATCACATGGCGATTCATGGTTCCTCCTCGTGCATTTGGTTGGGGATTATCCGGTTTTGTTACGCTGCACGCAGCGGGGTCACGGCAAGTTCATGGCGGCGCTGTTCCGCCTGCCAGAGGTCGTAGGCCATTTGGTGGCCAAGCCACGACTCGGCGCTGCCGCCCAGGGCTATTTCGAGACGCAACGCCATTTCCGGGCTGATGCTGGCCCGGCCGTTGATGATGGCCGACAGATGCTTGCGGCTTACCCCCAGTGCTGCGGCTGCCCGCGAAATTGTTATCCGTTCGGGCTGGAGCCACAGCTCGTTCAGGATTTCACCCGGATGCGGTGGATTGTGCATACGCATGAGGTCTCCTCCTCAATGGTAATCTTCGTAATCGACTATCTCGGCATCACCGGCCGCGAACCGGAAGGTGACGCGCCAGTTGGCCTGCACCGTCACGGCCCACAAGCCCTTGCGGCCGCCTTTCAGCCGGTGCAACCGCAAGGTGGGAATGTTCATGTCCTGCACCGATTTTGCCTGGTGCAACTGGGCCAGGATGAGCCGCAACCGTTTGGCGTGCATGGCCTGAATGCCGGAGGTGCGGCCGGTGGCAAAGAACAGCTCGAGTCCCTTGTGGGTAAACGAGCGGATCACTGGTAGTGTAACCGTATTGGTGACAATGTGCAACCTGTTTGGTTGCGGAGTATGCGCAATCGGAGGAGGTTGGGAATCATTTCTTTTTCCACCACCAGCCCAGCACCGTGACCAGCAGGGTGCCGAAACCGCCGAGTAGCCATTTCCAGTATTTATCGAAGAAATGGTCGATGAGCCACCAGAAGGTGACCTCGACCTTGATTTCCCGGTCCAAGGGAACCGGGATGGTATACGGATCGGTGGCGAGGCCAGGGGGCGGAATGGCGATCAGCCGCAGGTGCAGAGTCTGGGTGCCGGGCCAGGTCGGGGTGATCTCCCAACTCCAAATGGTGCGGCCGGTCGGGTTGAGGGTCTGCTGCTCCGGCGAATTGGGGGTGATGGTGAAATTTTCGCCGGTCAGGGTGGCTTTCATTACCGGGCTGACCTGGATGGTTCCCGATTCGACCCGGCTGGTGTCGGCCGGCACCACCTTTTTCAATGCCTCGGCCAGGGCCTGGTGGCTGACCGTGGTGTCCACCCACAGGTGGATGGTGTGGGGCTTGGCCACCTTGATGGGCGACGGCGGGTTGAAGGTGTAGGCGGCATGGGTGAAACTGGCCAGGAATTTTTGCCAGAGTTCGTTGCCAGCGGGTGCGGGCCCGCCGTTTGCCGCTGCCGGCGGCGCCCCGTCCCCGGCCTTGTCGCCGGTGGCGCCGTTCTTTGCTGCCGGTTTCGCTTCCCCCTGTCTCTCCTGCATGGCGGTAGAGTCTCTTTTTACAGCTTTGTCGGCCAGGGATGCCGAAGGCGGGGGCACGGGATTGGCGGGAGCGGTAGCAGTCGGCGGGGGTTGCGGCTCGGTCATGGCCCCGGTCGGGGCTGCGGTTTCTTCGGAGGTCGCCTTTTTCGGCGCCTGGCCCGAGGAACAGGAGAGCAACAGCTCGAGCAGCGACAGCAGCAGGAGAACGCCCATTCCCCTTTTCATGGTCTTCACCCTTGCCCTACTTTTTCCCCTGCAGCACCGCCACCAGCGAAACCTCCCGGGTGCGGGCAAAGTCCGCCGGGGCGACGAAGCCGCGCGGGTCGTAGTCGATTGCAAGGCCGATGGAATTTATAGCACTCGTAGGCATACTCCGGGCAGATGTACTCGCGGTCGGGCGTGAGCGCCTTCTTGTCCTTGGCGGAAAACGGGATGTGCGAGGCCATGATGCGGGCGGCGATCTTGGCGATCTCGTCCTTGTTGTAGGGGTAGCCGAAAAGGTCCACCGCGAACTGGCCGAAGCGGGCCAGCTCCTTGGCTTTGGCCTTGGCCTGAAATTCCTGGTGACGGGCGAGGATCAGCCCGCCTGGATAGGGATTGCCCCGGGAGTCGTAGTCGGTGAGGTATTTGCTCAGTGGCACGGTGCGCACCCCCAACGGCTCGACGCTTTCCAGCACCATGACGGGTCGATGGCGTCGAGCCGCATCACGAAGCCCACGTGGCTCCAGACGCTCTCGGTGGAGCCCTGAATCATCTTCGAGAACCAGCCGGAACCCGAACAGAGCATGATGTCGCCGGTCTGGATCTGCTGGCGGAAGGTGTCGTAGCTGACAGGCTGGCCTTTCGGGAAAGTCTTGACGCTGATAGCCATAACGCGGTCCCCCCTCGGATGGATTGGTAAAAGACTTCTCGTTTGTCAGGTACCCTAATCCGGCAGACCTGTCAATCGCCTGCAAAGAGGCTTCAGTGGCTGGATACGACCGGCAACGGCGAGCAGCGCTTGCGCGATCATCGGGTGGGGCGCAGAAGCCCGCGAGAGGCCGTGGTTATGGCCGGTTCCTGTTGTTCGGCCGATAGAAGCGCCATTCCTTGTCCACGATGAGCCGGGCGCCGCGCCGGAAGTTGAAAAAGGACCAGACCCAGCGCATGGTCACGAAGACCCGGTTTTCAAAGCCGATCAGGTAGTAGATGTGGACCACGAGCCAGGTGAGCCAGGCAAGGAAGCCGTCGAACCGCAGGCGGCCGATCTCGACGATGGCCTTGCTGCGGCCGATGGTGGCGAGCTGGCCTTTGTCGCGGTAGTGGAATGGCTGCCGGGGAAATCCGTTGATCTCGCGCAGGATATTCCTGGCAATGGCGCGGCCCTGCTGGAGCGCCACCGGCGCCAGCCCCGGCAGCGGGGCAGTGCGGCCGTGGGTGAAGCAGGCCTGGTCGCCGGCCACGAAGACCTCGGGGTGGCTGGGCAGGCTGAGGTCCGCTTCCACCACGATGCGGCCCAGCCGATCGGTTTTGGCGCCGAGCGTCTGCCCCAAGCCCGCGGCCTGCACCCCGGCGGCCCAGAGAATGGTGGAGGCTTCCAGCCGCTCCCGGCCCACCTGCACGCCGTCATGGTCCATGCCGGTGACCGGGCTTGCGGTCCGCACCTGCACCCCGAGCGCTTCGAGGTCGCGGGTCGCCTTGCCGGCCAGCCTCTCGCTGAAGGAGGGCAGGATGCGCGGCCCGGCCTCGAGGAGGATGATGCGGGCCAGCCGGGAGTTGATGTTGCGGAAGTCCTGGGCCAGGGTGTAGCGGCTCATCTCGCCGATGGCCCCGGCCAACTCCACCCCGGTGGGGCCGCCGCCGACGATGACGAAGGTGAGGTGGCGGCATTGTTCCTCTGGGGCGGTGGAGCGTTCCGCCGCCTCGAAGGCGTTGAGCACCCGCCGCCGGATCTCGGTGGCCTGCTCGATGGTCTTGAGCCCTGGCGCAAACTCCTCCCATTCCTCGTGGCCGAAGTAGGCATGGCGGGCACCGCAGGCCAGCAGCAGGTAATCGTAGGGCAGCGTGGTGTTGCGGGCAATAACGGTGCGGGCCGCGAGGTCCACCCCGGTCACCTCGTCCTGCAAGACCGTGATGTTGCGGCAGCGGGCCAGAATATGGCGGATCGGCGCGGCGATTTCCGCCGGGCTTAAGGCAGCCATGGCCACCTGGTACAAGAGGGGCTGGAAGAGGTGGTGGTTGCGGCGGTCGATGAGCGTGACCCGGATGGCCGCCTGATTGCCGAGCACTTTGGCGGCATTGAGGCCGGCAAAGCCGCCGCCGACGATGACCACGTGTTTTGCGGCCGTTGCCATCTCAGAACCCGGCCGAACCTGGGGTGCGCGGGAAGGGGACCACCTCGCGGATGTTGGCCATCCCGGTGACGAACTGGATGATCCGCTCGAAGCCAAGGCCGAAACCAGCGTGGCGCGCGGAACCGAAGCGCCGCAGATCAAGGTACCACTGGTAGTCCGCCAGCGGCAGACCTGCGTCGGTGAGGCGGGCGAGCAGCACCTCGTAGCGCTCCTCGCGCTGGCTGCCGCCTACGATCTCGCCGATCCCCGGGAAGAGGATGTCCATGGCCGCCACCGTGCGGTTGTCGTCATTCTGCCGCATGTAGAAGGCCTTGATCGCCTTGGGGTAGTCGATCACCACCACCGGCTGCTTGAAGATCGTCTCGGTAAGGAAGCGCTCGTGTTCGGATTGCAGATCGAGCCCCCATGCCACCGGGTATTCGAAGTCGTGGCCCGAGACCTTGAGCTGTTCGATGGCCTCGCTGTATGGCAGGCGGATGAAGGGCCTGGCCAGCACGTTTTCGAGGCGGGCGATGAGCCCCTGGTCGATGAATCGGGCAAAGAGGCCGAGATCCTCCCGGCATTCGGTGAGGGCGCAGCCCACCAGGTGTTTCAAGAGCGCCTCGGCCACGTCGATGTCGTCGGCCAGATCGCAGAAGGCCATCTCCGGCTCGATCATCCAGAACTCGGCGAGATGGCGGCTGGTGTTGGAGTTCTCCGCCCGGAAGGTGGGGCCGAAGGTGTAAACGTTGCCCAGGGCCAGGGCGTAGATCTCCGCCTCCAACTGGCCGCTTACCGTGAGGCTGGTGCGGCGGCCGAAGAAATCCCGGCTGAAATCGACCCGGCCCTCTCTCTTGGGTGGCTGATCGAGGTCGAGGCCGGTGACGGTGAACATCTCGCCGGCGCCTTCGCAGTCGCTGGTGGTGATGATCGGGGTGTGGACGAGGAAGAAGCCGCGCTCCCTGAAGAAGTCGTGCACCGCGTGGGCCAGGGTGCTGCGCACCCGGGCCACGGCACCGAGGCTGTTGGTGCGCGGCCGGAGATGGGCGATGGTGCGCAGGAACTCGAAGGAGTGGCGTTTCTTCTGGAGCGGGTAGCTCTCCGGATCGGCCCAGCCGTATACCGTGATCTCGCTGGCCTTCAATTCCACCGCCTGGCCCTTGGCCGGCGAGGAGGCGAGTTCGCCAATCACCCGCACCGCGCAGCCGGTGGCGAGGCGGGCGATTTCGGCCTCGTAGTTGGGCAGGCTTGCCTCGACAATGACCTGGAGGTTCGCGAGGCAGGAGCCATCGTTCACTTCGAGAAAGGAAAAACCCTTGGCGTCGCGCCGGGTGCGGATCCAGCCGTTGACGGTGACGGTGGTGCCGAGGGGTTGGTCGCGGAGCAGTGTGGCGATGCGGTGTGCAGACATGGCGTCTCGGGCGGGTAAAGTTTGGAGGTTGCCTTTGGTTGCCTTCCACAGTAAGTTTGGGAACCAGGGTTTGGCAATACTTTTTTCCCGGCAGGCGCCGGGCATCCTGAAGGAGCAGACTCGTGACCGATACCCTCTATCATCTCGATCCGAAGCAATGCGCCTTGTTGGTGGTGGATATCCAGGAGAACCTGATGCAGGTGATCCACGGCCGGGAGGAGGTGGCCAAGAACGCCGCGCTCCTGATCCGGGCGGCCAAGGTGCTCGATATCCCGGTGGTGGCCACCACCCAGTACGTGGCGCGGATCGGCCCCATGGTGCCGCCGGTGGCCGAGGCGCTGGGCGACTTGCCGGCCCTCGACAAGCTCGAATTCGGCTGCTTCAACAACGAGGCGATCAAGACGGCGGTGAAGAAGCTGCCGGCAACGGTGAACACCCTGATTCTCTGCGGGGTGGAGACCCATATCTGCGTCTACCAGACCGCCCTGGGAGCGCTTAATGCCGGTTACCGGGTGTGGGTGGCGGCGGACGCGGTCTCTTCGCGGGTGAAGAAGAACTACAAGCTTGGCCTTGCCCGTTTGCGGGAGATTGGGGCGGTGGTCGGCACCACGGAGATGATCATCTACGACTGGCTGGGCAAGGCCGGCACGCCTGAGTTCAAGGCCCTGCTGCCCTATCTGAAATAGAGGCAATCGCCCGGCGGATCAGGGCGTGATGGATTGGTTCCGCAGCGCGGCCGTGGTTGCGTCCACCCTGAATCCGTGACGGCTTCGCGCTTGATTAGGTGATATCCGGCTGTTGCCGCTGTTCAATGTCAAGGCCACCGCTTTGTCCGGGTTCACCCCGCCGCCCTGCGGGGCGACCGATAACGGCGCATCTGCCGCGTTGGCGACTCGTTGATATACCAGGTGTATCATCAACATCGTCGCCGCCTTGCCTCTGCACCGTTCTCGAACGCTCACGGATTCAGGTCCACCACCTGGCGGACATCGGCGAGGCATCAGCGGCCCTTGGGGTTTTTTTCGGCGCAGTGGCAGCCGCCCGCCTTTTTTTCGGCCAGGATGCGCTCCATGATGGTCGAGCGGCCATGGACCAGCACGTCCGTCCTGATGTCCGCCGCGCTGTACCCGAAACAGAAGCAGATCTGCTCCTCCATGACAAGCCCTCCTCTTAACCGAGATTCTCCGGCATCCCCTCGATAAAGGTTCTGATCTCGTCCCGCACCCGGCGGTAGTGGGCCAGGGCCTCCTCCTCGCTTTTGGCTTCGGCCGCCAGTTTTGGCGGGTCATCGAAGCCCTGGTGCAGCCGTTTGACGTTGCCCGGAAAAAGGGGACAGGACTCATTGGCGTGGCCGCAGAGGGTGATGGCGTAATCGAACTCCTGCCCCGGCAATTCGTCAACGGTTTTCGAAGAGTGGCCGGAGATGTCCACCCCGGCCTCGGCCATCACCCGCACGGCCCGTTCGTTCATGCCGTGCTTGACGGTCCCGGCGGAATACGCCTCGATGGTCTCGCCCTTGAGATGCCGCGCCCATCCTTCCGCCATCTGGCTGCGGCAGGAGTTGCCGGTGCAGAGAAAAAGAATTTTTAGTCTGCGCATGGCAACCCTCGTCAGCAGCAGCATTCGGCCACCCGGCAGATCGCCTCATGGGTCTGCCCCTGCCAGATGATGATCCGGCATGATTCTTCCTTGCCGGTCTTGCCTTCCTGCTCCAGGTGTCGCCATTCTACGTGGATTGTTTGCATACGGCGCCTCAGACGATCAGATTGAAGAGATAGCCCACCAGCAGGATGCCGGTGCCGACCACGCCGATGAAGACGGCGATAAGGCCTGGTTTCAGGACCTTGCGCAGGATCACCATCTCCGGCAGTGAGAGTCCGATGACGCTCATCATGAAGGCGAGCGCGGTGCCCAGCGCCGCCCCCTTTTCGAGGAGGGCATGGAGCACCGGCACGATGGAGGCGGCATTGGCGTACATCGGGATGCCGATCAGCACCGCGATGGGCACCGACCACCAGGCATCCTTGCCCATGATCGAGGCCATGAACCCCTCCGGGACATAGCCGTGGATGGCGGCGCCGGCTGCGATGCCGAGCACCACGAAGAGCCAGACCTTGGCCACGATCTCCTCCGTGGCCTTGATGCCGTGGCGGAGGCGCCATGGCCAGGTGTGCTGTTCCGCCGGGGTGGCGCTGGAGGCGGCCAGGGTTTTGAAGACCCAGGGCTCGACGAATTTTTCGAGCCGGAGCCGACCAATGATGAAGCCGCTGACGATGGCGATGGTGAGGCCGGTAATCAGATAGAGCAAGGCCACCCGCCAGCCCAGCAGGCCATAGAGCAGGACCAGGGCGATCTCGTTGACCATGGGTGCGGCGATGAGAAAGGAAAAGGTGACTCCCAGCGGGACACCGGCGGTGACAAAGCCGATGAAAAGCGGCACTGCCGAGCAGGAGCAGAAGGGCGTCACCACGCCGAGGCCGGCGGCCATGACGTTGCCGGTGGCCTCTCGCCTGCCGGCCAGCAGGCGCCGGGACTGCTCCGGCGTGAAGAAGGAGCGCAGCACCCCGACGCCGAAGACGATCAGACCGAGGAGCATGAGGACCTTGGGCGTGTCGTAGAGGAAGAAACGCACGGCCTCGCCGAGCCGGCTCTGCGGCACCAGGCCAAGCAGGCGGAAGGAGACGAGATCGGCGAAGGCCGGCAACTGCCGATAGACGAGCCACCACCCGGCCAGGGCCGCCGCGGTGATGGCGAGTTGGCGTTTGGTTTCCTGCCGGGCCGCCGCCGGGTCGGGCGGCGGCGTGGGAGGAGCGGCAGCCGGACCTTGGTGGATGATGTTCAGTGGTTCCATGAAAACCTTTGTGGCAAGGGTCAGCGGGGAGCGCGTTGGACGCGGGCCAGGGGGAAAGGCCGGACCGTGGCGGTTGGTACCCGGCACAGCCGCTCGATGCAGGCAAAGAAGTCGAGCACGCAGGGGGCGGCCAGGTGGTAATAGATCTGGGTGCCGCGGCGTTCATCAACGACAATGCCGGCATTCTTGAGCACGGCCAGGTGTTTGGACACGGTGGAGAGGTCCGCGCCCACCAGATCGCGCAGTTCGCAGACGCAGCGCGGTCCATCGGCCAGGGCCTCGACCATGAGCAGTCGGCTCGGGTGCGCCAGGGCTTTGATGATCTTGGCGCGCTGTTCATGGTCCGGCCCGGGTTGGACGGCAGGTGACGGGATCATGCTTGGCAATTTAACCAAATATGAAAAAACTGTCAAGGGAGATTCCGGGGCGGAACCTGTTCCGGCGATGGGCAATTGATTTTTAGAATCAAAAGAAGGTAGAACAGGAAAATGTCCGGGGTTGTTGAACCGGGGCAACGAATCGACGGAGAACCCATGGGAGACGAGGACAAGATCAAGGATGGCCGTGAGCGCCGCCACTATGCGCGGGTGGAAAAGGAACTGGCCGTACGCTATTGCCGGCTGGAACGCTTTGCCGATGGCGGCCTCGACAGCCTTGGCGAACTGCTTGACATCGGCGGCGGCGGCCTCTGTTTTCTGGCCGGTGAGGCTATCGAACTGGGCACCCAGCTTGTTATCATGCTGGAATTTTCCGGCTGGCTGGCCGGGGGCGACCACTGGGTCGCCACCAAGAGCGATGGCGACGTCGGCACCCTCCATGTGATCGGCATGGTGGTCTGGGTGGCGGTAAGCCGGAAAAATCCGACAGAATATGACATTGGCGTGCAGTTTTCCGGCATCATTTGGAAATAATTCGAAAAGTCCTCAAGGATTTGCCGGCGTGACCGATGGGGAAGGAAGAGCAGGTATCGCGCCGCGCCCGGCGCACGATAAGGGAATAATTTGCCATGCAGGAGGCAGGGCATGATCGAACGGCCGGAGGTCAATCTAGAAATCAGCGCCGGATTCTTCCGGATTTCCACCGACAAGGTGGTCTATAACATCACTGTGCTTGCCTCCCCGGAGAGTCCGGCCACCAGGGTGGTGCAGCAGATCGTGAGTGCGGCGCAACCGGTGCCGTCGATTCCGGTACCGCGGCTGGCCGAGCTGCATCCCGACCTTGCGGGCGGCGACTACCGTGGCGAGGAGTTCTACAAGCAGATCTCCAGCGACATCTACAAGGACATCGGCAACCTCGCCAAAAGTCTCAGTTCCACCATCATGGAACTGCCGGCCGAGGACCGCAAGCTGAGGCGGGCCGAGCTGGACGAGGCGGGCGAAAAGATCGAGAACGCCAAAAGTCAGCTGCGCGACATCGTTGCCATGACCGAGAAGGCGACCATGGAGATCATGGATCACGTGGAAAAGGTGCAGGCCCAGACCGATGACGTGAAGGAACTCCTGGCCCAGCTCAAGCACCATGAGGCTTTTGTCGGACCGGGCGAGGCGAGTGGCGAAGCCGCGGAGGAGGTGGTGGGCGGGGGAGGCCTTACGGCAGCGGCCAAGGTGACGGCGCTGAAAGAGCAGTTGGACAAGGTGCAGGGGCTGCTGGCGGGGCTGGGGAGTGGCGAGGCCGTCCAGCCACCGGCTGCAGCGCCGAAGAAACTCCGCTACCTTTTCAACCTCGATGCGGTGTTCCAGACCATCTACGAACTGTGCACCAACGAGACGGTGAAGGGGCATATCAGCGCGGCCCGTGAGCAGGCCGCGACCATCTTCGATTACGACGCCTTTGTCGATGCCATCAGCGCCAAGGTAGGCGACCTGGTGGCGGAGGACAATTTTTACAACGTGCCGTTCAGCGACGTGCTCGGGCCGTTGCGGGATGCCTGCACGGAAAAGAAGATCCAGAACCTGCTCAAGAAGATGGATACCAGCCAGGCCGAGATCTTCCTCGATCTGATGCTGCCGTTGGAGGTCCCCCCCACCGAAGAATCGGCCGCGGAGCCGGCCTCCGCTCCTGCCCCGACGTCGGTGGGGGTCGATCCTGGTCAGCTTGCGGAGTTCCGCGAGGCCCTTACCGTCATGGCCGGCCTGGTGGACGAGGTGGCCGAGGCGGTGGGCAACGGCAATGGGAACGAAACGATGCCGCCGGGCATGAGCCGCATGTCCCTTGAGGATCAGGTCGAGATCTTCAACAAGATCGAAAGCGCCTTCACGGTGGCGACCAGCATCTGCGACGACGTAACCCGCATCACCGAGGCCCTGAGTTTTCAGGATCTTTCCGGCCAGCAGATTATGAAGATCATCAAGCTGCTTTCCGATTTCCAGATTCAGCTGTTGGCCCTGGTCGTTTCCTTCGGCTCTCAGCTCAAGAGCAAGGAGCGCAATGCCGAGATTACCCCCGAGGAGAGCAAGCGTCTGGCCCAGGATGACGTGGACCGCTACCTCAAGGGGATGAGCGAGGCGCGGGCCGAGGGGCCGCTCGATCAGGAAACGGTCAACAAGATGCTGGAGGAGTTCGGCTTTTAGATGGATTTCGGGGAGATAGGACCACGATCAAGGGATGAGGCCCAAGCCCCATCCCTTTTTGCGCCCATTTCAGGCCGGTGGCAAGATCGTTCGGAGCAGCGCCGAGGCGGGCATTACTCGCCGCAGCCGCCGATGCAGGGCAGCGGTTTGCGGACGGCCTGACCTTCCAGGCCTTCTTCGATCAGACGGTCGTAGCCGTAGAGATCGGGCCGCAGCTGGAGGGTGCCGTCGTCGTCAACCCAGGCGGTCTGGTAGATGAGGGAGACTGGCATGGGGGCTGGCAGGCGGACGGTGCGGGTGCTGTTTTTAAGCGCGGCGTCCAGGCCCTCGCGGGAGCCGAGGGGAGTATCGCGGAGCAGCAGGGCCGCAAGCTCCAGCGGCTTTTCCAGTCGGACGCAACCGGAACTGAAGGCCCGCTTCTCCCGCTGGAAAAGTTCCGGGGCGGAGGTGTCGTGCAGATAGACGCTGTAGGGGTTGGGGAAGATGAACTTCACCCGGCCGAGGAAGTTGCTGGTCCCTGGCTTTTGGCTCAGGCGGTAGTGGAAGGTGGCTGGGGAGACCTGCTGCCAGTCGATCTGGGCAGGGTTGAGTTCCTGACCGTTGCCGCCGTTGCCGTTAAGCACCCGGAAGCCGAAGCGTTGGAGGTAGGCCGGATCCTTGCGGATCTTGGGCAGTAGGTCCTTGGCCGCGATCTCGCGCGGCACCTCCCAGGTGGGATTCAGCACCAGATGGCTGATGGTGCTGTGGAAAATCGGGGTCTGGCGATCCGTTCGGCCGACCACCACCCGCATGGTCAGGACCGGCTGCTGGTTTTCGAGCACGGTCAGGGAAAAGCCGGGGATGTTGACCACGATGTGACGCGAGCCGAAGTCGCGGGGCAGCCAGCGCCAGTGTTCGAGGTTGATGATCAACTGCTGGATTCGACGCCTTACCAGGACATTGAGGGCCTTCAGGGTGTTCTGTTCGACCACGCCATCGGCCTTGAGGCCGTGGCGGGTTTGGAAGCGCCGCACCGCCGCGTGGAGAGGAGCATCGAAACGGTCGATGGTCGGGGCGGTATCAGCGGGAAGATCGCTGCTCAAGGTCAGTCGCCGGCGAAGGAGCGCGACCCGCGGACCATGGTCCCCCTGCTGAAGGCGTCTGCCGCTCGGGATCGTCGGCCAGCCGCCCTGGTCGGCAAGCTGGCGATGGCGGGCCAGGGCGGCCTTGAGAGCGCGGTAGCCCGGCGCGGTGGGCAGCAATTGCTGAAGCGCCGTGGAGATGGAGCCTTCGCGCAGCGCGGTCTCCAGCAGGGCACCCAGATTTTCGTTCCGTCGTTGGGGCTGCCATTCCGGCAGGACGGCCTGGAGATTGAGTCGGCCGTAACGGTAGTGGGTGGCCAGCGTGAGAAAGGCATCGGTGAGCAGCAGCTCCTGTTCGATTCTCTGTTCCGGGGTGGTGGCTGGAGTCTGGATGAGGGCATCCAACTCCCGCAGGTGATAATCGGCCGGCGCGAAGCCCTCGGCCGCGCTTTCACGGATGGCGGTCATGACCTGGTTGGCAAGATCGGGATGTTCCGGGCGTTGCCAGGCCGGCGCGCCATGGCGGGCGCGATAGAATTCGCGGACCGCGGCGGCGCTCGGCAGATGGGTGCCGCCTTGGGTGGTCTCATTCTGTACGGTGACAATGAGCGGACTGGCCGCCGGGACGGCTGGGGGAGGCGGGGCCGTTGGCGCAGGAGATGGCGGCGAGATGAGGGGTTGGCAGCCGGTCAGGCTGAGCAAGATGCCGACCAACAGCAAAAGTCGCTTAAACAGGCGAGAGGATACAGCCGGACCGGCAACGATTACCACTGGCGGAAGCGGCCGGAATCGAGGTGGAGGAAGTTGCTGCCCGGATAATAGCCGACTCCGCCGTATTGCAGGCCCAGGGCCGCCTGCCGGAGATCGGCCAGATTGACGCCGGGGACGCGGATGTCCAGCGCCCGGCCATCGAGATGCAGGCTGTGCCGGGCCACGCCGCCGTTTTCGCGGCGCAGCACCTCGTTGTATTCCGGCGAGCGGTAGCCGGAGATGATGTGGATCTCCCGATTGCCACCCACGGTCTGGTGGAGCAGGCTCAGGTAGTCGAGGGTGCGCGGGTCGATGGGGTGGACCTGGTTGGTGTAGTGGCAGCGGAAGATCCAGTTGAGGGTCTCCATGGCCCCCTGGTCGTTGTGCTCCAAGGCATCGCGGAGGCTCACCGCCACCGTCTCGCCGGTATGGGTGTTGTAGAGGCGGAGAGGACTGCCGGAGTTGGTACCATCGGTGGTCCTGCCCCAGGCCGGCTGGCCGCAGAGAAGCAGGGCGGAGGCGAAGAGCGACTTCTTGAGAAAAGAGCGGCGGTGGCGGCAAAAATCCATGAAGCGTCCTTACGATCCTTGGGTATCGGAAGTATAGAGCCGTGATACCTGAAAAAGGTCGGTTTTGTCAAGAGTTGCGGCCTGGGAAAACGGCCGGCCGGCTGAAGGCAAAAGGGCGGAAACCTTAGGGTGGCGTACTCCGCAGGGCAGTGACAAAAAAACGGTCAGCGCCTCGCGACGCTGACCGTTTCTGGTATTTGGAGGCGGCGAGCGGATTTGAACCGCTGAATAATGGTTTTGCAGACCACTGCCTTACCACTTGGCTACGCCGCCGTTATCGCGGGGGATAACGAGTCGCCCATCTTAAACAGTGTTCTTTCGTTTGACAAGAAAAAATATCCGGCCAGCCGAGGCGGGTTCACGCCGGGCCGACATGGCCCTTGGCAATCCGCGGGATGGGGGGTACAGTGGCTGGAGCGTCCATTAACCGTCAACCGGCACACCATCATGAACGAGACCATCGACAACCTGGCCGTGCAGCACCGGGAACAGCTCGCCGTCCTGGCGGCCCGCTTCGGCTATGTCTTCCGTACCCCCGCGTTGCTCCAGCAGGCCCTGATCCACAGCTCGTATGCCTTCGAGCAGGGGGGCGGCGCGGACATCGACAACGAGCGGCTGGAATTTTTGGGCGACGCGGTGCTCGCCCTGGCGGTGGGTCATCTCCTTTACACCTCCTACCCCGCGATGCGGGAGGGTGAGCTGACCCGGTTGCGGGCCGCCCTGGTCAACGAGGGGCACCTGGCGGTGATGGCCCGGGAACTGGGCTTAGGCGAGCATCTGCTGCTCGGCCGCGGCGAGGAGGGTTCGGCCGGACGGGAGAAGCCGTCGATCCTTTCCTGCGCCCATGAGGCAGTGGTGGGCGCCATCTATGAGGATGGCGGTTTTGATGCGGCCATGGCGGTGATCCGTCATCATTTTTCCCCCTGGCTGGAAACGCGGCGCCAGAATTTGTTGCAGGCCGATGCCAAGAGCGGTCTGCAGGAATTGCTCCAGGAGCGCTATGGCGAGGCGCCGGTTTATGCGGTGGACAGTGAATCGGGGCCGGACCATGCCAAACGCTTTACGGTGTCGGTCCGTTTCCGCGGCCAGGTGTTGGGCAGCGGCACCGCGCGCAGCAAGAAAGAGGCGGAGCAGCGGGCCGCAGCCGCGGCCCTGGAGGATCATGCCGCCCTGGATACCATTGGCTGAGCCTTGCCTCATGCCAGCGCCTTTTATCATCCCGATTTTCATCGCCCATCAGGGCTGTCCGCATCATTGCGTTTTCTGCAACCAGCACCAGATCAGCGGGCAGGGCGAGGCAGCTGGCCGGATTGGCGCGGCCGAGGTGGCCGCAGCCATCGACGGGGCCCTTGGCTGGCCGCGCCGGTCTCCGGAAGCCGAGGTGCAGGTCGCCTTTTACGGCGGCAGCTTCACCGGGCTGCCAAGGCCGCGCCAGGCGGAGCTGCTGGGAGCGGTGGCGCCCTATCTGGCGGACGGCCGGGTGGCTGGTCTCCGTCTTTCCACCCGGCCCGACATGGTGGATGCCGATGGCGCCGATTTTCTCGAGGCATCCGGGGTGCGCACCGTGGAGTTGGGGGTGCAGTCCATGACGCCTTCGGTGCTCACCCTCTGCCGGCGCGGTCACACCGCGGGCGATGTGCCGCCGGCAGTGGCGGCCTTGCGGCAGGCCGGGCTGGCGGTCGGCATTCAGCTCATGGCGGGGCTGCCGGCCGAAACCCCGGCCACGCTCATGACCTCCGCCAAGCAGGTGGCCGCGCTGGGTCCTGATTTTGTCCGGCTCTATCCGACCGTGGTGGTGGCTGGCAGCGAGCTGGCAGCGTGGTACGCGGCCGGGCGCTACCAACCACTTTCCCTGGCGCGGGCGGTGGTGTTGACCGCCCGGCTGAAGGCGCTGTTCGATGCGGTCGCCATCCCGGTGGTGCGCATGGGGTTGCAGCATTCGGCAGCCCTGGCCGCGGCTCTCGTGGCCGGCCCGCATCATCCGGCCTTCGGCGAACTGGTCAAGGCGCGGATGCTGCTGCAAAAGATTCGGCAGTGCCTTGCCGGCCAGCCTGGTGTCAGCCGGGCGCTGCTCCTTTCCTCTCGCGATCAGTCCCTGGTCCGGGGCAAGGCGAATGCCCATCTGAAACAGCTCGCCCGGGCCGGGCTGCTCGACGGCGTTCGCCTCGATTTCCGTTCGGAAATGCCCCGGGGCACGGTGCTGGTGGCGTAAGCAAAGAGGCTGTCCTGTTTGAAGCGGCATATCTATACAGTATGTGGGAATATCACATAATGCCCCTTGTCCTCTCGGCAGGAAATTTCCTCGGTGGCCCGGTCGCCGCCCATGCCCGGTGAACTCCCATGAAAACGGATCTTTTCTCGACAGACCTGATCAAGGAACTGCAAAAACCTGAATATGGCGGGGTTCGGGCTGAATTCACCGAAATGGTTTTCCCCCGCAACGTCTTGATCTTTCAGGCCGATGACCACGCCGATCTGGTGTTCATCGTCAAGAAGGGCAGGGTGCGGGTCTATCTCGCCTTCGAGGATAAGGAATTTTCCCTGGCCATCCTGAAACAGGGCGACATCTACAGTACCCATACCAGGGCCTTTGTTTCCACCCTCGACGATACCGTGCTTCTGGCCATGCCCACCGCCAAATTCCACCGTTTCATGACCGCGTATCCGGTCTTTTCCCGGACCGTGACGGGTGTGTTGGGCGAACTGCTCAAGCAATCCTTTTCCATCATTGACAGCCTGGTCTTCAAGGACGTTACCCAGCGGCTGGTCGAGTTTTTGCTGTATGAGGCGCGAAGCCACGGCTGCCCGGAGGAAGGCGGCATCCGCCTGGCGGTGGATTTGACCATGGAGCAGCTCGCTGCCGTGGTGGGGTCTTCCAGGCAGACCGTCTCGACCCTCATCAACGAGATGGTCAAGGCCGGGGTGGTCGTCAAGCGGGGAAGGGGGGAGTTCCTCCTGCCCAAGCTTGAGCTTTTGAAGGATTTCCCGCATGGGTCCGCTATTCCCCGGGCCCTGCCGGCATGCTTGCGGCGCCCGAGAAATAATCGAAAAATGTCGGGAAGCTGACAGTATCTTGGGCAAGAGCCGCGTAGGATCATACGGCGACGTGCGGAACCGTTCCAGGAACAACCGCTGACCACAGACAGGGGAGGATGCTTTATGGCAAGGGAAAAGCGATCGATCGAGGATAAATCCATCTGGCCCGACGCCAGGCAAATGCTCGCCAAGGCCGGGCGCGACGGGGTGGAGACGGCCTGGGACCGGCTGGAACAGCAGACCCCGCACTGCAAGTTCTGCGAGCTGGGCACCACCTGCCGCAACTGTGTCATGGGGCCGTGCCGGATCAGCGACAAGATGCGGCGCGGCGTCTGCGGCGCCGACGTTGACGTGGTGGTGGCCAGGAACTTCGGCCGCTTCATCGCCGGCGGCTCCGCCGGCCACTCCGATCACGGCCGCGATCTGGTCGAGGTGCTGGAGGCGATTGTCGAGGGCACCACCAAGGATTACCGGATCAAGGACGAGGCAAAGCTGGTCCGCATAGCCGGGGAGATCGGGGTCAAGACCGAGGGCCGGAAGATTCTCGAGATCGCCCGCGATGTCTTGGATGTTTTCTACGCCGACTTCGGCAGCCGCAAAAAGGAGGTTTCCTTCATGTGCCGGGCGCCTGCCAAGCGCCGGGCGATCTGGCAGAAGCTCGGCATGACCCCGCGCGGGGTGGACCGGGAGATCGCCGAGATGATGCACCGCACCCACATGGGCTGCGACAACGACGCCCCCAACACCCTGATCCATGCGGCGCGCACCGCCCTGGCCGACGGCTGGGCCGGCTCGATGATCGGCACCGAACTCTCCGACGTGATCTTCGGCACCCCCACTCCCAAAAAGGCGAAGGTAAACCTCGCGGTAATCAAAAAAGACCGGGTGAACATCCTGGTCCATGGCCATAACCCGGTGGTGAGCGAGATGATCGTTGCCGCGGCCCAGGACCCGGCACTGCTGGCCAGGGCCAAGGCAATGGGCGCCAGCGGCATCAATGTCGCCGGGCTCTGCTGCACCGGCAACGAGATTCTGGCCCGCCAGGGCATCCCCATGGCCGGCAATCACTTGATGACCGAGCTGGCGGTGGTCACCGGCGCGGTGGAGGCGATCGTCGTCGACTACCAGTGCATCATGCCGAGCCTGATTCCGGCGGCCGCCTGCTACCACACCAAGTTCATCACCACCGCCAACAAGGCCAAATTCACCGGCGCCATCCATTTCAACGTCCGGCCGGAGACCGCCCTGGCCCAGGCCAGGGAGATCGTCGCTATCGCCGTGGAGGGATTTGCCCGGCGCGATCCCAACCGGGTGGAGATTCCGGGCGCGCCGGTGGAGATCATGACCGGCTTCAGCAACGAGGCGATCCTTGGCGCTTTAGGCGGCAGCCTCACCCCGCTGCTCGATGCGGTCAAGGGTGGACAGGTGCGGGGCTTTGTCGCCATTGTCGGTTGCAACAACCCGAAATTCCAGCAGGATTCCTGCAACGTCGGCCTGGCCAAGGCCCTGATCGAAAAGGACATCCTGGTTCTGGTCACCGGCTGCGTGACCACCGCCGCCGGGAAGGCCGGGCTGCTGATGCCCGAGGCGATCTCCATGGCCGGACCGGGCCTCAAGGCGGTGTGCGGGTCTCTGGGCATCCCGCCGGTCCTCCACATGGGCAGCTGCGTGGACAACTCGCGGATTCTCCAGCTCTGCGCCTTGATCGCCAGCGAACTGGGGGTGGATATCTCCGACCTGCCGGTGGGCGCCTCCTCGCCCGAGTGGTATTCGGAAAAGGCGGCGGCCATCGGCCTCTATGCGGTGGCCTGCGGCATCTATACCCATCTGGGGCTGCCGCCCAACATCCTCGGCTCCAAGGTGGTCACCGACCTGGCTTTGAACGGCCTGGAAGCTCTGGTGGGGGCCAGCTTTGTGGTTGAGCCCGATCCGTTCAAGGCGGCCGAGCTGCTCGACCGGCGGATCATCGGCAAGCGCAAGGCGCTGGGGCTTTCCTGATCCACCCGTGTTCCCGTGACGGCACAGACGACGGCCCGGATCGGTTGTTACCCCTCCGGGCCGGTTGCGTTGCTGCGTGCACCGGTGGCTGTTTTTCTTCTGATCCGCCTCCCTAAATGCCCGGAAGCGAGTGACCGACCTCCAGAGCCTCCAGCGCAGGAATTTCCCATGATTAAGCTCTTGCCTGCCCCAATATTCTGTGCTACATTCACTTGGTTGAGCGTTGTGCTTATGCTGTTCAGCGGCTTGTAATTGCGTTATTTTTCAACAGGTATGGGACGTTTTGCGGGGGGAGTTTTGAACAGGAAATTACCCCCGCGGATGGGGATATTGGTTTGGACGCGGCCGCCGGCATGCCGCCTGTAATGTAGCGGAAAAGAGGTACCCTGTGAAGAAGAAGATACTGGTAGCCAACCGAGGCGAAATTGCCCTGCGGGTCATCCGCGCCATCCAGGAGCTCGATCATGTCGCCATCGGGGTCTATGAAACCCCGGACAACGACGCGCTCCACATCCGCACCGCCGACGAGGCGGTCTGGCTCGGCGACGGCCCCCGCTGCGACTATCTCAACATCGACAAGGTGATCGCCGCGGCGAAGAAGGCCGGGGCCGACGCCATCCATCCCGGCTACGGCTTCCTGGCCGAGAATCCCGCCTTTGCCAAGGCATGCGAGGATGCGGGCATCATCTTCATCGGCCCACCCTCGGATGTGGTGCAGTCTCTGGGCGACAAGGTCACTGCCCGCCGCATCATGAAGGAGGCCGGCATTCCCATGGTGCCCGGCACCGACAACCTGCCGGCCGGCGACGACGGGGTGCAGATGGCGGTGGAGTTCTGCAGGAAATACGGCTATCCGGTGATGCTCAAGGCCACGGCCGGCGGCGGTGGCCGCGGCATCCGCCGGGTGGATAACGAGAAGCAGCTGCGGGCCGAAATTCCGGTGGCCCGCGCCGAGGCCAAGGCCGCCTTCAACAATGACTCGGTCTACCTCGAAAAGGTGGTATTGACCCCCAAACACATCGAGGTGCAGATCATCGCCGACAAGGCGGGCACCACCGTTCACCTCGGCTCCCGCGACTGCTCGATCCAGCGCCGCAATCAGAAGCTGGTGGAGATCGCGCCCTCGCTCATTGAAGATAAGGCCTTGGTGGACAAGATCTGCGAGACCGCGGTCAAGGCTGCCAAGGCTGCCAAATACTTCAATGCCGGCACTGTCGAGTTCCTGGTCGACAAGGACCGGAACTTCTACTTCATGGAGATCAACACCCGCATCCAGGTGGAGCATACGGTGACCGAGATGGTCACCGGCATCGACATCGTCCGCACCCAGATCAAGCTGGCCCTGGGCAAGAAGCTCTCCTTCTCCCAGGAGGATGTGCAGATTCGCGGTTACGCCATCGAGGTGCGGATCAACGCCGAGGACCCGCAGAACAACTTCATGCCCGAGGGCGGCAAGACCGTTTCGGTTTACCGCTCGCCCGGCGGCTACGGGGTGCGGCTCGACGGCTTTGTCTACCAGGGCTATACCATTCCCGAGGTCTACGACTCGCTGCTGGTGAAACTCACCGTCCACGGCTTTTCCTGGAACGAGACCGTGGATCGCCTGCGCCGCTGCTTGAACAACTTCGTGATCATCGGCCCCAAGACCACCATCCCCTTCTACCTGCGGGTCATCGATGACCGCGACTTCAAGAAGGGCGAGTTCGACACCTCCTTCCTCGATACCCATACCCATCTGCTGGAGTATGAGGATGTCGAGTCGGAGGGCAGCAAGCTGGCGCGGCTGATCGCGGAAATCCACTACCGCAAGGAGAATCCGTACGCCGTCTGAGGCGCTGGCGGATGAGCTTTTGCGAGCAACATGAGTGCAGTAGAGGAGAGTTAAGATGGGACGAATCGTTCATGGCATGAGCCCGGCCGAGGTGGTGCGCACCCTGCGCCAGGCGGATGGCTACTATGTGACCAACACCGCCCGTGACCTGTCGCAGTCCGACTACAAGAACCGGATTCTGCTCCACACCGATCTGCTGGCGGCCAAGCCGCGCGAACAGGCGGGATTTTTCTCGCTGGAGATCACCGGCGGCGCCTCGATCCATGTGGATATCCTGCGCAAGCAGGTGGACCCGTTTCTCAAGCTGGAACTCTTGCGCGAGCGCATGCCCAAGACCATGTTCCAGACCTTGTGCCGCGGCATCAACCTCTTCGGCTACCGGCCCTATCCGCAGAATGTCATTCGATTGGTGGTGCGGGAATACGCCAAGTACGTCGATGTCTGGCGGGTCTTCGACTTCCTGAACCATGTGCCCAACATGGTCGCGGTCTTCGAGGAGGTGCAGAAGGCCGGCATGGTCCTCGAGCCGGCGGTCTGCTTCTCCACCGGACCGGAGCACACCGACGACTATTACGTCAGGAAGGTGGGCGAGATCCTCAAGGTGACCGGCCAGGAGATCACCCTCTGCATCAAGAACCACGGCGGCTTAGGCACCCCGAAGCGGATCGGCGATCTGGTCGATGCCATTCTCCAGAAGTATCCGGACCTCATTATCCACTACCATGGCCATAACACCGACGGCAACGACGTGGCCAGGACCACCGCCGCGGTGCTGGCCGGGGCCAAGATCGTCGATGCCTCGGATCATGCCTTCTCCGGTTATTACGGCCCGCCTTCGATTCTCACCGTGGTGCAGACCCTGGCAGAGTATGGCCGCAAGGCCGTCGGCCTTGACGAAAAGGCAGTGGTCGAAACCTCCGACGTGCTGCGCAGCGAGCGCAAATACTATGAATATTTCGAGTCCCAGTTCAAGGGCTTCGACCCCACGGTGCAGCTCCACAAGCTGCCCGGCGGTGCCGCCGGATCGAGCTTCGAGCAGGCGGTGAAGGGCAAGTTCCTGGAGAAGATGCCCACCATCCTCCACGAGGAATTGCCCAAGGTGCAGAAGGAGCTGGGCAATTTCTGGAGCGTCACCCCCGGTTCCCAGATTTTGTGGACCACGGCGGTGAGCAACGTTCAGGGCGGCGACCGCTACGGCAACCCCTCCGGCGACCTCAAGAACCTGCTGCTCGGCAAGTACGGCCCCTTTCCCTTCTATCAGCCGGCCGACTGGATCTACGAGAAGGTCTTCGGCGCCAGTTGGAAGGAGGTGCTCAAGAAGGAAGGCGGCATGGACAAGATCGAGGACATGGACATCGCGAAGGAGCGGCAGGAGCTGGCCAGTAAGCTCGGCTACGAGCCCACTGACCAGCAGCTTGTCACCTATCTCCAGCATCCCAACGACGCGGTGGCCTTCTTCAAATTCGAGGAGAAGTTCGGCCGTGCCCATGTGCTGCCGCCCTCCATCCTCTTCCGCCGCGGTGGTTTCAAATTGGGCGAGACCATCAAGTTCTGCGACCACTCCGGCAAGGAGCACGTGATCGAGATCGGCCCCATGCAGACCGACGAGGATGGCAAGACCCACGTCTACCTCAATGTCGACCACCACCAGCGGGTCTTCGAGTTCGAGCCCGAGGCGGTGAAGGGGGGCGAGGCCAAGGCCGCGAAGCTCAGCAAGCAGGAGATCGAGGATCTGGCCAAGGCCGGCGACATGCGGGCGCCCTTCAATGCCAATGTCTGCGAGGTGAGCGTCGCCGTGGGCCAGGAGGTCAAGGTCGGCGATCGGCTGGCGATCCTGGAAGCGATGAAGATGCAGACCCCGATCAACAGCCTGGTGAATGGCAAGGTGGAAAAGATTGCCACTAAGGTCGGCGCCGCGGTGCAGCCTGGCGATGAACTGGTCAAGGTGACCCCGGCCGAGTAAACCCGAAGCGACCGGCAATGAATAATGAAAAGCCCGTGCCACCCGGCACGGGCTTTTTGCGCAGTACGGACGAGAAAGAGGTTATTCCGGAATATAGAGCACCGAGTTGTCGGTGCCGTAGGGGCTGGCGCAGCGGTTTTCGTTGCCCGGATCGGTCCACCACTGGCCGTCCACCACAAAGCGGTATTCGTAGCGGCCGGGTTTGAGCTTGACGCTCTTTTTGTGGGTGCCGTCCTTCATCTTGCGCATCTTGTCCTTGCCGTCATCCCAGTGGTTGAAGTCGCCCACCAGGTAGACCGTCGCGGCCTCCGGCGCGGCCAGGGCGAACTCGTGCGCGGGGACGCTTTTCTTCGGGATTTTGGCCGTGGCGGCCTTTTTCGGCGTAGATACCTTAGTCGCTGCCATCGTGTTATCCTCCACTGTAAACGGAAATATAGATCGGCTTGCGCGGAATGGACCCACTGCACCCATTGTGGAGGGAGGGGGCAGAGCCTGTCAACGAAAAAAATGGATGATCGTCTGCTTACGCGAAGGTGAGGCGGTTGAAGCCGCCGGCGTCGTACCAGGGGCGGGTGGCGTCGATGCCGCTGATCTCGATGAGGCAGACCTCCAGCACCAGATAGACCTTGGTGCCTTTGCGCACGCAGGCGGTGATGGTCTCGCCATGGTGGCCCAAGGCGGCGTGGAGGTGAATTTTGGGTTCGTCGCCTTCCCAGTAGACGGAACCGGCGCCCAGGGTTTCGCGGGCGCCGTTTACCGCCTGCCAGACCGGGTCGGGCGGCATCACCGGTTCCTTGGGGCCGGTGACCACCTCGGCCTGGCGCAGGCCACCGAGCACGAAGAGCCAGGCGCAGCGGATGTTCTCGCGGCGCACCACCTCGGAGAGGCCGCCAAGGAAGTCATCGCCCTCGTCGAAGCGGATGGTGACCACGCGGTTGATGGTGCCGGTGCGGTAGTCCATGGGGTTGCTGCTCCTGGTCAGGGGTTCTGCTGCCGGGCGGCACGGCGATTGGCAAGAAGCAGTCGTTCCTGCGCGGTTTTCAGGGCGCGGAAGATTTCCTTGCTGTAGGCGGATTTGCGGTTCCGGGCGTAGCGGGCCGCGGCGGTGCGGACCGTGGCCGCATCGAGTTCCGGCAGGCGCGCCACGGCCTTGTCGATGGCCGGGCTGGGCCACTCCTCGTCCAGAGGGCGTTCCTCGGCGCGGGCCTCGTCGTGAGCTGCGAGCACATCGGTGATGATCGCCTCGCGCAACTGTTCCAGTTCGTGGAATTCCTGTTTTTTCCGCAGTTGCGAGCCCTGCCGTTCGGCCAGGAAAGCGAGCAGTGGCGCGGTCTCCTGCTCGCGCAGCTCCTTGGCCAGATACTTGACCTGGCGTTTGTACGCCCCGCCCTTAAGCTCCTTGGCCGCGAGGATTTCCTCCCGGATTACGGCGTCGCAGGGCAGGCGACGGATTTCGGCCGCGGGCAGTGCCGCCAGTTCGTAGGCGAGTTCCTCCACCTGTTTGGCCTGGCGTTTTTTTTCGGATCGGCTGATGTCCATGGGGTCCCTGTCGTGGGAGCGGGATGCCTTGTCGGTTGGTATCGGGGCTGCCGGTGGGGGTGTTGGCCCTGGTGGCGGCTCTGCTCTTTGGGGCAACCCTCCATTTTGGGTTGCCAATCGCCGAACAGCTCAGTAGAATCGCATTGAAT
>JAJZRJ010000066.1 GCA_021802775.1 Deltaproteobacteria bacterium | reverse complement strand
TTCATGGCGGCGCTCAACCGCTACGGTCTGCCGTGGGAAGTGAAGGAGCTGTAGGCTGAGGTTGCGATAGGCCGGGATACGGCCCCTGGGGCGCTCATTCTCGGCGGGCATCCTGCCCGCCTCCGAGGCGACTGCGGCCTCCTGGACGTCCATGTCCCCGGCCGCAGTCGAACCCGCGCCCCAGGGGCCGTATCCCGGCCCTCCCAAGGTGATAAGGCAGCCGGCCGATTGATGCCGGCGGAGGCGAAGACGATGGATGTGGCCGAGGAATTCCCCTTTGCGCAGGCAGTGCCGTCGCCCTGCTACGTGAGCGACCGGGGCAAGCTCGCCAAAAACCTCGCGGTGCTCGCCGGTGTGCAGCAGCGCACCGGCTGCACCATCCTGCTTGCGCTCAAGGGCTTTGCCCAGTGGAGCCTCTTTGGCCAGATCGGCCAGGTGCTCAAAGGCACCACCGCCAGTTCGCTCGACGAGGCGCGGCTGGGCTTCGAGGAGTTCGGCGGCGAGACCCACATCTTCTGCCCGGCCTACACCGAAAAAGACCTGCCTGAACTGCTCGGCTACGTGGACCACCTGGTCTTCAATTCGTTCAGCCAGTGGACTCGTTTCCGGCCGCAGGTGCTCGCCAGCCCGCGGAAGATTTCCTGCGGTATCCGGGTGAACCCGGAGTATTCCGAGGTGGGGGTGGATATCTACAACCCCTGCGGCCGCTATTCACGCCTCGGCGTGACCCGCCTTGAGTTCCGGCCCGAACTGCTCGACGGCATCGACGGTCTCCATTTCCACGCCCTGTGCGAACAGAACGCCGATGCCCTGCAACATACGCTGGCAGCCTTCGAAGCGAAATTCGGGGAGTTCATCAAGGGGATGCGCTGGGTGAACTTCGGCGGCGGCCATCACATCACCCGGCCGGATTACGACGTGGAGCTGCTCTGCCGGCTCATCGAGGGGGTGCAGCAAAAATACGGGGTGCAGGTCTATCTGGAGCCGGGGGAGGCCATTGCCCTCAACATCGGGGTGCTGGTCTGCGAGGTGGTGGATCTGGTGCGGAACGAAATGGAGATCGCCATCCTCGACGCCTCGGCCTCGGCCCACATGCCGGACGTGCTGGAGATGCCCTACCGGCCGCGGCTCATCGGCGCCGGCCAGCCCGGCGAATTTCCCTACACCTACCGCCTCGGCGGGCCTACCTGTCTGGCCGGCGACGTGATCGGCGACTACTCTTTCCCGCAGCCGCTCACCATCGGCCAGCGCCTCATCTTCTGCGACATGGCCCACTACACCATGGTGAAGAACACCACCTTCAACGGCGTGCGGCTGCCTGCCATCGCGGTTTACGACCCGGCCGCCGGCGTCACCGAGGTGGTGCGGCAGTTCGGCTACGCCGACTACCGCAACCGCCTTTCCTGACCAGGCTTAGATCGCCTCGTTGTCCCGTTCGCCGGTGCGGATGCGGAGCACCTCGTCGACACTCATGACAAAGATTTTGCCGTCGCCGATCTTGCCGGTGTGTGCCGCTTGGCGGATGGTCTCCACCACCCGGCTGGCCCGTTCCGTTTCCACCACCACCTCGATCTTGATCTTGGGGATGAAATCCACCAGATACTCGGCCCCGCGGTAGATCTCCTTGTGGCCTTTCTGGCGACCGTAGCCTTTCACCTCGGTCACGGTCATGCCTTTGACGCCGGTGGCGTCGAGCGCCTCCTTGACTTCGTCAAGCTTGGCCGGCTTGATGATTGCCTCGATTTTCTTCATCGCTCGCTGCTCCTGTTAACGGTCGGAATGGACGAGGCCGTAGCCGGATTCGCCGTGGAGTGACTGGTCAAGCCCTACCATTTCGCCCTGTTCGTCGATGCGGAAGCCCACGCTCTTCTCCACCACCAGGCAGATGATGATGGTGGCGGTGGCGGCCAACGCGATAGTGGCCCCCATACCCATAAGCTGGATCTGGAGCTGGTCGAGGGCGGTCCAGGGGCGGCCGGCCGCGGCTGCGGCCTTGGTCATCCAGCTCTCGCGGATGAAGAAGGAGAGGAGCAGTACGCCCAGGCCGCTGCCCACCCCGTGAATGCCGAAGCAGTCCAGGCTGTCGTCGTAGCCGAGTTTGAGTTTCAATTGCAGGGCGTAGTAACAGACCAGCGACGAGAGGGCGCCCAGGGTGAGGGCGCCGGCCGGCTGCACCACGCCGGCGGCCGGGGTAATGACCACCAGCCCCGCCAGGATGCCGGAGACAAAGCCCAGCGAGGTGGCCTTTTTGAAGATCAGCGCCTCGATGATGAGCCAGGTCAGCGCGCCGCTGGCGGCGGAGACCTGGGTCATGGTCAGCGCCCGGGCGGTGTCGAGACCGCTCTGCACGGTGGAGCCGGCATTGAAGCCGAACCACCCCACCCACAGCAGCCCCGCGCCCATCATGGTCATGACCAGATTGTTGGGGTGCATGGCGATCTTCGGGTAGCCGTGGCGCGGTCCGAGGAAGAGAGCGACCACCAGGGCGCTTACCCCGGCCGAGACATGGATCACCAGCCCGCCGGCGAGATCGATGACCCCGCTGGCCCCGGCGTTGAAGAGCCAGCCGTCCGGCGCCCAGATCCAGTGGCAGAGCGGCACGTAGACCGCGAGGAACCACAGCACGATGAAGAGGCAGTAGCCGCGGAAATAGACCCGCTCCGCCAGGGCACCGCTGATCAGCGCCGGGGTAATGATGGCGAACTTGCCCTGGAACATGGCGAGGATGTACTCGGGCACGCCGTTGGTAATGGTGTCGTCGATGCCGCGCAGCAGGAAGTAGTCGCTGTTCCAGCCGACGAGGCCACCGAGGATGCCCTGGCCGAAGGTGAGGGCATAGCCGCACACCGGCCACAGCACGCCGATCAGTGCCATGGCCACAAAGCTGTGCATCATGGTGCCGAGCACGTTTTTGGTCCGCACCAGGCCGCCATAGAACATGGCGAGCCCCGGCACCATCAGCAACACCAGGCCGGTGGAAATGAGCATCCAGGCGGTAGTGCCGGTGTCGACACGGTTGTTTTCCGCTGCCAGGGCCAGGGTTGGCCAGGCAGTGGCCGCGGTGGCCATTGTTAATCCCAGGAACATTTCATAGTAGCGTTTTCTTTTCATGGTTTTCCTCTCGATCTCAACAAGCGCACGGTGCAAAACCGAAGTGTTTCTGCAAAATCCAATCCATTCGCAGCCAGATACGTAATCTTTCTGTTTTCATTGATTTTTTTTGTGTGGCGCAGCTGGCGACGGCAGAAAGATGTCGATTTTGGTTGACGAAATCGTGAGAACCAGCGGTATTTTTTACAAAATTGCAGATAACATAGAAGCCTGCTGCCGCCCAACCGGCAGCATTCGTTTAATTTATGTTTCTCGCGCCAGCCTGTTTCTCGCGCCAGCCTTGACAAAAAAAGAGAATCACCTTATGCTCTCGAAAATCAAAAAATAAGTGACTAATTCGCAGCCATTCCTTTGCCGATTTCGTCCGCGAACATCCGGTCCAGGCTGAACAGATCACATCCCAACCCCACACACCCCATAAGGAGATTACGCTCCCCCGCGAGGCGGTCGGCCGCGCATTCCACACCACATTTCCCTCCCTTCACGCGAGACGGAACATCCAGGCCTTATCCAGGCGGCATTCCCTCTCGGTTGCCCCCTTGGAGGCCCCAAGGAACGAGATTCAGGAGGCTCCCATGTTCAAAGACATAAAAAACATTATTCACCACATAATCATCACTGCCCTAAGCGCATCGATTGCCCTCTCGTTGCCGTACACGGGCAAGTTTATCGCGGACAATTACCTCATCTACTGGGCGCTGATCGAAAACAAAAAGGTATTTCTCATCTCGGTAGAAATCGCGGTGGCTGTCTTGCTGATCATCTTTTTCGATTTTCTGGGCAGGAGCTGGGAAAACAGAAAATTCGCCAGAATCGCGCGGAATGACATGGGACTTTTCCTGGTGTCGCACAGGGAGAGTCTCCGCACCAGGAAACGGCTGAAAAAATTCAAGGAACAGCAAGGAACTGCCAAGGATGTGATGATAATCGGCTCAACCGGCTCCAACACCTTTGTCAACCCGGAGGGCGACCTGCATCGGGTCATGCAGAATTGCCGGGAGGCGAGGATCATTCTCCTGAACCCCTTCAGCGAAGGGGCCGTTGCCCGCGCCAAGTGTATTCCGGACCCCGACGTCACCCTGGAACATTTCAAGGAGCAGATAACCAAGAGTATCGAGTTTCTGAAGAGCCTTAGTTCCCCGCAAAAAGTAATCCGCCTGAAGCTGTACGAGGAGACGCCCTTGTTCAAACTGGCTGTTCTTGGGGATTATGTCTTCATGAAGTATTATCACGCAGACGTGAACATCAAGGAGATGCCGGAATACATCTTCAAGCATTCGCCGAAACACGGCAATCTCTTCCATCCCCTGTACCAATTCTTCCTGTCGAAATGGCGCGATTCCAATATCCCGGAATACGACTTCGGGGCCGATGATCTGGTATACAGGGATGCCTCGGGAAACGAGGTGAAAAGAGTGAAATTCAGCGAAATGACCTTTACCAAGGCGGGCGTTGCCTGAGGAGCCCTGCAACTCCCGAGAGGCAGCCGCCATGAAAACAGGTAGCAGCGGGATTTCCCGGCGCGGCGCGAAGAGCACTTTTATTCCCGGCCAATCGCTGGTATAGAGGAAGCAACGCTTCCTATTGAACTCTTCGAGGTGTGCCATGCTCATCACCCCCATCACCACGTCGTCCGCCGCCGGGCAGGCTAAGATCGCCCAGCTCCGCGACCGCTTCCAGCTCGCCGACAGCACCTGCCAGGAGGCAGTGGCCGCCATCCTCGCCGAGGTGCGGAATCGCGGCGACGAGGCCGTGGTCGAATACACCCGCAAGTTCGATGCCCCGGAACTCACCATCGCGCAGCTCCGCGTCTCCGACCAGGAACTGCGGCAGGCCTTCGACCAGGTGGATGCCGACTTTCTCGATACCCTGGAGATCGCCATCGAGCGCATCTATGCCTTCCACGAGCACGAGAAGGAGCAGTCCTGGCTGGTGACCCGCGACGACGGCACCATTACCGGCCGCATCGTCAACCCGGTGGACGCGGCCGGCCTCTACGTGCCGGGCGGTCAGGGCGGCAGCACCCCGCTGGTCTCCTCGGTGCTGATGAACGGGATTCCCGCGGCCATCGCCGGGGTGGAGCGCCGGGTGATGGTGACTCCGCCGAACCAGGAGGGCAGGATCGCGCCGGCCTTGCTGGTGGCGGCCCAGGAGATCGGCATCACCGAGATCTACAAGGCGGGCAGCGCCTGGGCCATCGCGGCGCTCGCCTACGGCACCAAGACCATTCCCGCAGTGGATGTTATCGTCGGCCCTGGCAACCAGTACGTCACCGAGGCCAAGCGCCAGGTCTCGGGCCGGGTGCGGATCGACATGATCGCCGGCCCCAGCGAGGTGCTGATCGTGGCCGACCACACCGCCGAGGCGGCGTTCGTTGCGGCGGACATGCTGGCCCAGGCCGAACACGACCCCCAGGCCCTGGCCATGTGCATCGTGACCGAGGCCGCGCTGGCCCAGGCCATTGTCACGGAACTGGAAAGCCAGCTCGCCACCCTTTCCCGCAACGAGATCGCCAGCAAGTCGCTCACCGAGCGCGGCGTCATCCTCGTGGCCGAAGACCTTACCGAGGCGATCATCCTGGCCAACCAGTTGGCCGCCGAGCATCTGGAGCTGATGATCGACAGCCCCTTTGAATGGGCCACCCGCATCAAGCACGCCGGCGCCATTTTCCTGGGCCGCCACACCCCGGAATCGGCCGGCGACTACCTGGCCGGCCCCAACCACGTGCTGCCCACCATGGGCACGGCCCGCTTCTCCTCGGCCTTGGGCGTCGAGACCTTTGTCAAGAAATCGAGCCTCATCGCCTACTCGCAACAGGCCCTGCTGGAAGATGGCGAACACATCGAACGGCTGGCCAAGCTCGAAGGGCTCACCGCCCATGCCCGGTC
>JAJZRJ010000032.1 GCA_021802775.1 Deltaproteobacteria bacterium | reverse complement strand
TGTTGCACGCCCTGGGGAGTGTTTCAAGGGCGGCGGGTTGACCCAAACTCAATCTTCCGTGACGGGGGATATCCCCGAAGACGGCAAATGGATGTCTGGTCGCCGGATCTGTTTGGTGGACCACAAGAAGAGATTAAAAAAGATTGGACGGAGGGAAGGCCAACAAATAAGGCCGCCGGATGACGTCCGGGGGTTGACGGGAAATCTCCGTTTTCCCCTTGACTTTACTTATCATGGATGTCCCTAGTTTTTGAAATTATCCTTCCTGCCACCCTCCTACCACCCCACCCTCTTCGCATACTGAATGGCACAAGAGCACTGGCCTTTTCTGCCGGTTCGGTGAGGCGGCCAGGCCGTTGCCCTGCCAAGGAAAGTGATGCGGAAAACGGGTCGAACGTGTATATTTTCTCTGCGTATTCTCTGAACATATCGTGGCCGATCAAGGCCGCTTTTGACCCGTAACTTCCATAATCCAGGTGCCCCATGCGTTTTTCCCAGCTCCTCCTCCCCACTCTCAAGGAAGACCCCGCCGAGGCGGAGGTGATCAGCCACAAGCTCTTGCTGCGCGGCGGCTTTATCCGCAAGCTCACCTCCGGCGTCTATTCCTACCTGCCGCTGGGCCTGGCGGCCATCCGCAAGGTGGAGCGCATCGTGCGCGAGGAGATGCAGCGGGCCGGCGCCCAGGAGGTGCTGCTGCCCATGGTGCAGCCGGCCGACCTCTGGCAGGAGTCGGAGCGCTGGACCAAGTACGGCCCGGAGCTGCTGCGCTTCACCGACCGCCACCAGCGCGAATCGTGCCTCGGCCCCACCCACGAGGAGGTCATCACCGACCTCATCCGCAAGACCGTGCACTCCTACCGCAACCTGCCGCTCAATCTCTACCAGATCCAGACCAAGTTCCGGGACGAGATCCGGCCGCGCTTCGGCCTGATGCGGGGCCGCGAGTTCATCATGAAGGACGGCTACAGCTTCGACGCCACCAACGAGGGCGCCAACACCACCTACCAGAAGATGCACGAGGCGTACAGCCGCATCTTCACCCGCTGCGGCCTCGCCTTCCGGGCGGTGGAGGCGGACACCGGCACCATCGGCGGCAGCTTCTCCCACGAGTTCATGGTATTGGCCGCCACTGGCGAAGATACCATCGTGGTCTGCCAGCACTGCGACTATGCCGCCAACATGGAAAAGGCGCGCTGCCAGGAGCCGGAGCCGGTGGCAACGCCGGCCCTTGAAGCGATGACCAAGGTGGAGACCGTCGGCAAGAAAAAGGTCCAGGCGGTCTGCGAGTTCCTGCAGATTCCGGCCGAGGACCTGGTCAAGACCCTGGTCTACATGGCGGAAGACAAACCCGTGGCGGTGCTGCTGCGCGGCGACCATGAGGTGCAGCCGGTGAAGCTCGCCAATACCCTGGGGGTGAACACCGACCACCTGCGCCTGGCCGACGACAAAGAGATCTTCGACGCCACCGGGGTGCCGAGCGGCTATCTCGGCCCCATCGGCCTCAAAATTCCCGTGGTCGCTGATCGCGAACTCACCCGCATGCACAACTTCGTGGTCGGGGCCAATGAAAAGAACTTCCATCTGGTGAACGCCAATATGGGCCGTGATTTTCCGGTGCCCCAGGTCGCCGACCTGCGCATGGTCACCGAGGCGGACCACTGCCCGGCCTGCGGCGGGGCGCTGACCCTCACCCGCGGCATCGAGGTGGGCCACATCTTCAAGCTCGGCACCAAGTACAGCGAGTCGCTCAAGGCCACCTTCCTCGACGCTCAAGGGGCGGAACAGCCCTTTATCATGGGGTGCTACGGCATCGGGGTGAGCCGCACCATCGCCGCGGCCATCGAGCAGAACCACGACAAGGACGGCATGATCTTCCCGCTGCCCATCGCCCCCTTCCAGGTGATCCTGCTCAATCTCTCGCCCAAGGATGCGGAGATCACCGCGGCCAGCGAGGGACTCTACAACGAGCTCACCCGTCTCGGCATCGAGGTACTGCTCGACGACCGCGACGAACGGCCGGGCAGCAAGTTCAAGGACGCCGACCTCATCGGCATCCCGCTCCGGGTCATGGTGGGCAAGAGCTTTAGCAGCGAGGGTGCCATCGAGATCCGCACCCGCTGGGACGGCGAGACTCACAAGGTGCCGCACACCGAAGGGGTAGCGGCCATCCGGAGCCTGATCGCCAAAGAGACGCAGCGTTTTCAGGCAAGCAACTAACAGCGCCCGGCAGCATGGCCACCATCGACGACATCATCGCCCGCGCCAAGGAGTACATGCCTGACGAGGACCTGACGCCCATCGTCAAGGCCCATGCCTTTGCCGGCGAGGTCTATGCCGGCCACCACCGCCTGTCGGGCAAGCCCTATCTGCAACACGCCATGGCCGTCGCCTATCTGCTGGCCACCATGCGGCTCGATGTACCGACCATCGTTGCCGGCCTCCTGCACGGGGTGCTCAAGCAGGCCGAACCCAAGGTCAGCGAGGCCAGGCTGCGGGAGGAATTCGGTGACGATGTCGCCAACATTGTCAGCGGCGCCACCAGGATCACCAGCGTCCAGTTCAACAGCCAGGTCGCCTACCAGGCGGAAAACATCCGCAAGATGCTCTTGGCCATGTCCTCCGACATCCGCGTCCTGCTGGTCAAACTCGCCGACCGGTTGCACGACCTGCAATCGTTGCGCCACGTGGAATCGGCCAAGCAGATGGAGTTCGCCCAGGAGACCTTGGAACTCTATGCACCGCTCGCCAGCCGGCTCGGCATCGACTGGATCAAGCGGGAGCTGGAGGACCTCTCCTTTTCCTATCTCCACCCGGAGGAATTTGCCAAACTCTCCCGCAGCATCCAGACCTCGCTGCCGGACCGCGAGGCGTATGTCGAGGAAATCAAGGCGCTGCTCTCCCACCACCTCAGCGAGAACGGCATCGGCCAGTTCCGCATCCTCGGCCGGCCCAAGCACCTCTACAGCATCTACAAAAAGCTGCTGGCCCAGAATATCCCCATCGAAAAGGTATACGACAAGGTGGCCTTCCGCATCATCGTGCGGGAGCTCAAGGAATGCTACGAGGTGCTGGGGATCATCCACTCGATCTGGGCACCCATCGACGGCCGCTTCAAGGATTTCATCAGCCACCCCAAGGCCAACGGCTACAAATCATTGCACACCTCGGTGGTCGGTCCCCACGGCGATTTCATGGAGATCCAGATCCGCACCGAGGATATGGACCGCATCGCCCAGGAGGGCATCGCCGCGCATTGGGCCTACAAAGAGGGCAAGGCGGTCACCAGCAAGGACGTCAAGCTCTTCAAATGGCTCAAGCAGCTGGTGCAGACCCTGCAGGAGCTGGAAGACCCCAAGGAATTCCTCGACGCGGTCAAGGGCGAGCTCTACGAGGACGACATCTATGTGCTCACCCCCACCGGCGAGGTGCGGGGCTTTCCGCGCGGCAGTACCCCGCTCGATTTCGCTTACAGCATCCACACCCAGGTGGGGCACCGCTGCGCCGGGGCCAAGATCAACGGCCAGATCGCCCAGCTCAAGACCGAACTTGCCAACGGCGACGTGGTGGAGATCATCACCGCGCCGGGCCAGAAACCCCACCGCGGCTGGCTCGCCTTCGTCAAGACCGCCCGGGCCAAAAGCCACATCAAGCAGTGGCTCAACCAGGAGGAACGGGAAAAGAGCCTCACGGTGGGCCGCGAACTCTGCGAACGCGAGCTGCGCAAACACAACCTGAGCCTCAAGAAGTTCATCAAGACCGGCCATCTCAAGGAGGTGCTCAAGGCCCTTTCCTGCAACTCGCTCGACGACCTCATGCGCAAGGTCGGCTCCGGCAAGATCACCATGCCGGCGATCATCCGGCTGCTGCAACCGGCGGAACTGCGGGAGAAAGAGACGGAGAGCGTCGAGGCGGTGCTGGAGCAGCTCCCGGCCAAACGTGGCCGCGGCAAGGCGGGACGAGACGAGGTGATTGTGGTGGATGGAGCGGACGGGGTGCTGACCAAGATCAGCCACTGCTGCATGCCGGTGCCAGGGGATGCCATCAGCGGCTTCATCACCGCCGGCCGGGGAATTTCGGTGCACAAGGCGAACTGCCCCAATCTGCTGGCCAGCGATCCGGAACGCCGGATCCCGGTAAGCTGGGATCCGGCCGTGGAGTCAACGCACCGGGCACCGGTGCAGGTCATTGCCCAGGATCAGCGCGGGTTGCTTGCCGCGATCAGCAATGCCATCAGCGGCGGCGACGCCGATATCGTGAACCTGGAGGCCACCACCATGGCGGGTGGCCTGGCCAGGATCAACGGGATCGTCGAGGTGAAAGGCGTGGATCACCTCGTGCGCATCCTCCAGCACTTGCAGCAGCTGGCGGGCGTTATCGAGGCGAAGAGGAAATAGGCGGGATCAGGCGGGCTTTTACCACCGCGCCGGAGCGGATGCAGCGGGTGCAGACGCGGACGGACTTGGCATTGCCGCCAGAGGCCATGCGGACCTTCTGCAGATTGGGCAGCCAACGCCGCCGGGTCTTGTTGTGGGCGTGGCTGACATTGTTGCCCACGGTGGGGCCCTTGCCGCAAATCTCACATACTTTGGCCATTGTTCTACTCCTTTGCTCACAGCCAGCCCGCGCCAACACTGCCGCCGGCGGCCGATGCATCAACAGAATTCTCGGTGGTCAGAAAGACCAGCATTTATACCTCTTCCACCACTGCTTGGCAAGAGTTTTTCTTGGCCCCGCCATTCCCTATCCCCCTCCCTTTTTTCGGGAACCTTCTCCCGATTTTACCGTCTTTACCCCAAGGAATGAGGGAGCATTCCGCAAGTTTCTGTTGACGGAAGAGCGGCAAGCCTATTAGAGAATGTCAATTCATGCTGGATTCGACCGCGCAGTATCCAACGGGGGAAATGGCGCGCTCCAGTTCATACAATCCCCCCACGACCCATAAGCCAACCGCGCGACTCCGCGCACAATCCTAACAACACATGACACACGCGGGGGTATATGAGTAAGGAAGACAATGCAGTCTGGCGTTTCTTCGCCTCGGTGAAGCTGGCACTCTTTGTACTCTTCATCCTGGCAGCCACCTCCATCATCGGCACCCTGATTCCCCAGAACAACCCGCCGGACTTTTATTTCCAAGAGTTCGGTCCCAGCCTCACCCGGCTCTTCATGATTCTCGACCTCCACCGCATGTACAACTCCTGGTGGTTCCTCATGCTGCTCATGCTCTTCAGCATGAACCTCATCATCTGCACCCTCGACCGGCTGCCCAATGTCTGGCGCATGGTGGTGGTGGACAACCTCGCCACCACGCCGGAACGCCTGGAAAAAATGGAGCAACGGGCACGCTTTGCCGCCAGCGACACGCCGGCCGCCACCGCCGGCGCCCTGCACGGCGTGCTCGCGGCCAGTGGCTGGAAGGCCAAACAGGCCGAACGACCGGAGGGTCTGCTGCTCTTTGCCCAGAAGGCGGCCTGGAGCCGGCTCGGTGTCTATGCCGTGCACCTTAGTATCCTCATCATCTTTGCCGGCGCCATCATCGGCGCCCTCTTCGGCTTCAAGGCCGGGGTGCTGATCCCGGAGGGCGCCACCGTGGCCGAAGTGTACGAATACGGCACCAATCGGCCCATCCCTCTCGGCTTCGAACTGCGCTGCAACCGCTTCGAAATCGAATACTATGCCAACGGCATGCCCAAGGAATACCGTTCCGAACTCACCGTGACCGACCAGCAGCGGAACAAGACCTTTACCCGCTCCATCGAGGTCAACGACCCGCTTGACCACCGGGGCATCACCTTCTACCAGTCGAGCTACGAGCCGACCAACGAATTTCTCATCGAGATCGAGAACCCCGCAGCCAAGGAGAAAAAACTCTTCCGCATTCCGGCCGGCCAGCAGATTTCCTGGCCCGACACCGACATCTCCTTTGGCATCATCAACATGATGGAGGGTGAGCGCGGCGGCGATACCCGCTTCAAGATCTGGTTCTCCGACGGCAAGGGCGAACCCGCGGTCTTCTGGATGCCGGACTCGGTGAGCGCCACCATCCCGCGGGACGACCAGGAGTATGCCTTCTCCCTCAAGCAGATATACGCCACCGGCCTGCAGGTGGCCAAGGATCCCGGGGTGTGGGTGGTCTACATCGGCTGCGGCCTCATGCTCATTGGCCTCTACGTCGCTTTCTTCCTTTCCCACCAGCGGATTTGGGTATATATTAGGCCGGAGGGCAGCACCAGCCGCGTCTTGCTCTGCGGCACCAGCAACAAGAACCGGATCGGCTTCGAGCGGAATTTTGCCGGGATCGCCGAAAAGATCAGACAGAATCCATCCATTACCGAGACAGAGGTAGCGTCATGACCAGTTCCCAACTGCTTGGATTCACCACCTTTGCCTATCTGGCCTCCGCGGCGCTGTACCTCGTGGTCTTTGTTTTCCGGGCTCCGAGGATTGGCCCGCTGGCCACCCTGGTCACGGCGGCCGCCTGGCTCATCAACACCGCCGGCATCGGCCTGCGCTGGCAGGAATCGCATCAGATGGGCATCGGCTACGCGCCGCTCTCCAACATGTACGAATCATTGGTCTTTTTCGCATGGTCCATCGCCATCTTCTACCTGGGTCTGGAATGGAGGTACAAAAACCGGGTCCTGGGCGCCTTTGCCATGCCCTTTGCCTTCCTGAGCATGGCCTACGCCTCCTTTTCCACCCAGTTCGGCAAGGAGATCAAGCCGCTCGTCCCGGCGCTGCAGTCCAACTGGCTCATTGCCCATGTCATCACCTGCTTTGTCGGCTACGCCGCCTTTGCCGTGGCCTGCGGCTTCGGGATCATGTATCTGCTGCGGGCGCGCAACGAGGAAAAGGGGGGCGGGACGGCGGGCGGCCTCATGGCTACCCTGCCGGAACTGAAGGTGATTGACGACCTCACCCACAAGACCATCATCTTCGGCTTCCTCTGGCTCTCGGCCGGCATCATCACCGGCGCCATCTGGGCCAACTCGGCGTGGGGCACCTACTGGAGCTGGGACCCCAAGGAGACCTGGTCGCTGATCACCTGGTTCATGTACGCCGCCACCCTGCACGCCCGTTTCACCCGCGGCTGGGCGGGCAAGCGCATCGCCTGGCTGGCGATCATCGGCTTTCTCGCGGTGATCTTCACCTACTACGGGGTCAACTTTCTGCTCTCCGGCCTGCACAGTTATGGCCGGGGTTAAACCGCGTAATCCGCTTGACAATTCCCCGGCGCGGGTTTAAAAAAATAGGCGATTTCGTCGCCGAATGCCGATAAGTACAGGTAACGTTCGGGGTGGATTCACGAAATGACAAGGCCGATGGGCCTTCGGGCTCATCATTCTGACAACAGCAGTTCACGGAAAAGAAGAGGAGAAGCGATCATGAAGAAGATGGTACTGTGTTCCGCAGTGGCTCTGGCCGTGGCGTTCGGTGCCTTTGGCGTGGCTTCGGCCGAGGACAAGGGGCCGGCCGAGATCACCCTGAAGAGCGCCACGGGCAAGAAGCCGGCCGTATTCCCGCATGCCAAGCATCAGGCCAAGAACAAGTGCGACGAATGCCACAAGGCCGCCAACTTCCCGGCTGACAAGAAGTGGGACATGAAGAAGGGCCACGGCTTCTGCCAGGACTGCCACAAGAAGGCCAAGGGTCCCATGAAGTGCACCGATTGCCACAAGTAAGCCGCTTCTTTTCCGGCTTTCCGCCGGCAACAAAAAAGGCTGCTCATCCGAGCAGCCTTTTTTGTTGCCCTCTTTCCCGAAAACCTGCGACCAGAGGTCAGGGGCCATCATCCATGGCCGCTCACCCCTGCGCACAGATCCGAATCACCAACCACCCTGCGGTTGTGGTTCCGCCGGCATTCCTCCTTGTTGCGAGATTCTTCCTCCACCTGAACCATCGTTAGCGGGCGGCGTGCGGCTCCATCCCGCCTTCCTGCCCACGCGCCAGGGAACCCAGACTGAAGACCACCGCGATGGCGGAGAAGGGGCCGAGGGCCAGGCACAGGGCAAAGGTGAGAATTCCCCAGCATGCCTCGCTGATCTGCGCCATGGTCAGCCGGGCGCGGCGGCTTTTGGCCGGGACGGTATGTGCCGTCAGGCGATGCCCACCCTTGCCCCACAGTTGTGTTGGTACGCTCATGACATCTCCTCCGTTGCGCCGCGTTCAGGCGGCAAGTCCGCCGGAGCGCGGTTCGATTTCCAGCTTGCGCGGCACCAGGCCGTTCGCCATGAAGGCCGTGCACTGCTTGCGCTTCTCAATGGGGCAGTCGGCGATGTTCCAGCAAGGGGTATACTGGAGGAGCTTCTTGATCGCGGCGATACTGATCCCATGCTCGTGGATCATGTCGCGCAGGCACTGGATCCACTTGAGGTCATCCATGGTATAGTAGCGCCACTGCCCCTTGCGGACCGGCCGCACCAGGTTCTCCCTTTCATAGATCCGCAGCGTGCGGGGATGCACCTCGAGCATCTTGGCCGCGGTTCCTATGGTAAAGATGGCTTTGTTTTCCGGGATCATTGTTGCTCTCCTTTTCCGAGTCTCTCCGCGGGCGGATTTTCCGCCCGCGGAGAAGTTCGCTCACGCGCGCAAGGCCGGTCTTAGTGGTGCCCCTGATCGCGGAAGGCCTTGCCAAAGAACCGCTCGCCCAGCAGGAAGCCGGCGCCGACGATACCGAAACCGCCGAGGGATACCAGAAATTCGGCCGCGGACGGCACGTAGGAGAGGTAGGCCGGCATCTCGTCCCAACCGGCATAGATCGGGACGATCTGGCCAGCGACCACGATGTCATGACGCTGGAAGTAGGCCCCCACCAGGATCATCAGCGCGGCGGCAGAGAGAGCCGGCATGCTCTTCATGCGGGTGATGACCATGATGGCCAGCGGGAAGGCCATGCCAACCACGATCTCGAAGACCCAGAAGTTGGTGGCCAGCGGGCCCTGGAGCAGGCTCATGGCAGCCATCCGGGCATCCTCGGTGCCGCCAACGAAGCAGGCGATGAACTTCCAGGTGGTGGCCACGGCGATGAGCACCAGGGTGGTGAACATAACCTTGCCAGCGCCCTGCATGCCCTCGACCGACGCCATGTCCAGCGCCCCGCCGCGCATCCTGGCCGCCCAGTCGGTGAAGAGAATGATGGCGGCGGAACCGGTCATGACCGCGGAAGCCAGGAAGTACACCGGCAGCTGCGAACCGTACCAGAACGGGCGGGAAGAAAGGGTGGCGAAGACCGCACCGAGGTTGGTGTTGGCAGCCACCTCGGCCAGCGCGCCCATGACGCCGAGGGTTACGGCCAGGGAGTACTTCCTGGTCAGGATGAGGTAGAATTCGACGAACATGAAGGCCACAGCCATGCTGTAGAGAGTGCCCATCCACCAGACGTTGGAGGTCAGGTTCGGGGAGAGCACGTTATAGAGCAGCATGCGGTGCGGATTCTCGAGTTCCAGACCGATGATGGCGAAACCGCCGAAGATCACCACGATGGAGAGATAGACCATCCGGTTGGCCAGCGCGGTGAGGCGGTTGCTGCCGAAGATGTGGCTTAGTACGGCCAGCAGGCAAAGGCCGGTGGAGATGATCGCGAAGTAGGCATAGTTGGCGATGAGAATGCCCCACGGCATCTCGCGGGTGTTGGCAAAGGCATGATGATGACCGACAATATGGGCATAGAGCCCGGCGCCGACCCCAAGCAGAGCCAGGGCGATGCAGATGATGGTGGCCTTGTTCACCGCCGGGGTTGCCACCCGCTGCTCGGCCACTTCCGCCAGTGAGAATGCGTTCGACATTGCTGTTCCCCCTATTTTTTTGATCTTACGGTTCTTCCAATTCTTTCAGGCGCTTCCCCGTAAGCGATCACAGGGTGCCGCAGATGTGCGGCAGAGGCCTGAGAGCAATACTTTTGTATGTGAACAGGCCGATAACAAAGCAGATGCGGTGCCCTGTGATCGCTTGTTTCGGGGTTGTACACCCTTCCGGGGCCTACCCCGTGATCAGTTACGCTTCCCCGCCTGTGGTTACACAATCTGCTATCGAAAAGCCTGGCTGGTGCGGTTCCAGCACCCGGGCCGCCACCCGGGGATTGAGGAGTAGTTGCCGGAACTCTGTGTTTCCCTTCTGCTGCCACCTCCCTGGGTGTCCGCCTTCGCAGGCTTGCCTCCCGTTGTCCCGTGTTACTTTCGGTCTATGAGCAAGGGGCGTGCCAAGGTCACTTTGCGGGCCGACTGTTTTCCCATCACGACACAAGTACCACCAAAAAACGAAGAGATAGTTTCATGCCCCATCGCTTGTTCAACCTTCACCCCCAACCCCAATTGGCAGATTATTTAATCAATAGGGCTAATAATGATTCCTCGCTAAAAAGCAAAAAGACGCATAATGCGCCCATCGCCGCCTAACGGCCAACAACCGCTCCTTTCTTTAAAAAAAGCTGTAATTACAGATCATTAAATAACCGGCAGCCAGAACAGCCACCGCGGTCGACCGCCACCAATGCCCCGGCAGCAGCAGGGATCGCGATACAAATACATCAATTATTTAAAATAGTTGAGATAGAAGACGAGCTTTGCGCCTACCCCATCGCCCCAACGACCGAAAACTTTGCCTCGCCAGGGGAGAACAACCGGCAATACCCTCCGCCGGAGCGAACGATGGCGGAACGGCTCTCCGTCAGATGCCCCGTTCACCCCAAGTCCGGAGCGACCGGAGAGGAGCGCGATAGCCGGCGCGCAAGCCTTGCCGCACTCCTGCCAAAATTGAAAACAGGGCATCCAAAAAGCTCCGGGAGATCAACAGAACGTTGCAAACGGCGGGGAAGGTGGAGAAGGCCGCGGGAAGCGGCAAGAAAAGGCGCAAAAAAGGCGGGGCGCCATGGGCACCCCGCCTTGGGTCAACTATACAACCGCGGGTTCAAATCATACACGACATCTTGACAACGACGCCGTGGCGGCGGCCGCTTTTTCTCAGTGGCCAGCCTTGCCGGATTTCTTCGCATCGGCCCCGGTCAGCCGGTTGTACCCCTTGACCCCTACGTGGCAGGTGGCACAACGGGTATTGGAGGCAAAGGCCATATTGCCGTCATGGCAGGCGCCACAGTACTTACCCTTGTACAGGGAAGCCATGGTGAAGTCCGGTTTTTCCTGAGCAGTACCGGCAGCCATCTCGAAAATGGCGTCGTGGCAGTTGTCGCAGCTCAGGCCCGCGCCCATGGTATGGGTTTTATGGGAGAACACCACCGCTTTCAGCGGCTTGGTCCAGATGATCGGGTTGGCCGGACCATAGGTGCTCTCATCATACGCCTCTTCCTTCGGCTGCGCCTTCCGCTGCCCACCAGTCACCTGGCCGGCAAAGGCAAAAATGCCTGCCAGCAGGAGCACGCCACACAGAACGCCAACGCTCTTTTCTACGCGCTTCATATCGCCGTCCTCATCCCACTAGGTTTTAGTCGTTCATGTAGAATACGTTGGGCATGGCGCCGGTCTCCGGCCGCAGTACCCAGACGATCTTCTCCGGCCGGTGAATCAGACGGTAGGCCTCGCTGCCCGCATCGGTCAGATCGCCGAAGATCCGGACGCCCGCCGGGCAGGCGGCGGCGCAGGCGGTCTTGGCCTCACCCCTCAACAGCCGGGTGTCGATGCAGAAGTTGCACTTGTCAACGGCGCGGTTTTCTTCCTTGAAATACCGGGCATTATAGGGGCAGGCCGCCATGCAGGTCTTGCAACCGATGCAGCGCTTGTAGTCCATCATGACGATGCCGTTGGTCTTGTCCTTGTAGGTCGCGGTGGTCGGGCAGACGCGCACGCACGGCGGCCGGTTGCAGTGGTTGCAGAGCACCGGCATGAACAGCCGCTCGCTCTGCCCCTGCCCCAGGTCACGTACCTGTTCCAGGATCTTGGTGCGGTAGCCGTAGAAAGGTACCTGATTGGTCTTGACGCAGGCCTCCATGCAGCGCTCGCAATCGATACAGCGGTTCTGCCGGATAACCATGGTGTAGTGCGGCTTGTAAGGAAACTTGCCCGCCGGCGGCACCGGGCCCATGGGGCCCATCTGGCCCCGGGCGTCACGCGCCGAGGTCAGGGAAAGAACCGAGCCGCCGAGAAACACGCCGGTCACGGCGAGGCCGAACCGCAGGAAACGGCGGCGCTCCTCCGATGGCAGCGTCTCCGCGCCATCGTCTTTGAGTTTTTCCAATTCGTCGATTTTTATCATTCCAGTCTCCCCCTCGAGTTACCAGCCAGGATGGCCCCTTATGCGCACCTTCCCCGTTTTTTACCCAACACTATAGAAGAACCCCCGAAAGACGAAACAAAACTTCTTTACAAAGTAATTTTGCCATAATTTGCTAAACCCGCGCGTCATTCTAATTTGACAAGCATGCATGTCAAGTTAATTTTTTAGTTAATGACTTACACACCTGCGTCTCCGCGGGCGATGAGGGAAAGCACACCATAATCGCGGCGGAAAATGTTTTTTTCTGGTATCTGGTATAGGAAGATACCTGGACCCAATCCCGGGTGTCCCCGCGGACACCTTCCCCAACACGAACCGCACAGGCCATGCCCGATCAGGATGCCCACGCCATACCTCCCGCCTCCCAAGTCAGGGAGGCGGTGTTCACTGTTGACGAGCAATGGCGCATCTCCTCCTTCAACAAGGAGGCCGAATCACTGCTCGGCCTTGCCAAGGGCGAGGTGCTCGGTAAAAGCTGCCAGGAGGTCTTCGGCAGTACCGGGCGCTTCGAGGCGTTGTACGGCCTGTACGGCCCCCTGGCCGCCGGTCGCGGCCTGCACAATTTCCGGGTCGTGGTCAAAAAAGCCGAAACGAACGACAGCACCATCGTCCTGGTCACTGCCATCCCGATCCCAAAGCCCGACGGCCGGATGGCCGGCGCCATCATCGCCCTGCGCGACGCCGCCGACCCGACCCTGGCCTACACCATGGTGCTGAACAGCATCGCCGATGGGGTCTTCACCGTGGACCGCGACTGGAACCTCACCTCCTTCAACAAGGCGGCGGAACAGATCACCGGCTGGAGCCGCACCGAGGTGCTGGGCAAGCCGTGCAACGCCGTGTTCCATTCCAGCGCCTGCGGCGAGAACTGCGTCCTGGCCCACAGCGTCGAGTCCGGCTCGCCGATCTGCAACCGCTCCGTCTTCATTAAAGGAAAGGATGGCAACACCATCCCCATCTCGATCAGTGCCGCGCCGCTCACCGGTCCCGGGGGCGACGTCATCGGCGGGGTCGAGACCTTCCGCGACCTTACCGCGGTGATGACCAAGGACCTGGTGCTCGAAAGCATCGCCGACGGTGTCTTCACCGTGGACCGCAACTGGCGGATCACCTCGTTCAACCGGGCGGCCGAGACCATCACCGGCTGGAAGCGGGAGGCGGCCATCGGCAAATCCTGCGCCGACGTGTTCCACTCGAGCATCTGCGGCGAGAACTGCGCCATCGCCCAGAGCCTTTACAGCGGCAAGCCGGTGGCCAACCGTTCCATCTTCATCCGCGACATCGAAGGCAAGGAGCTGCCCATTTCCATCAGCGCCGCGCCGCTCCTCGATCACGAAGGCAACGTCATCGGCGGGGTGGAGACCTTCCGCGATCTGAGCCTCGTCACCGAGCTGCGGCGCCAGCTTCGTAAGCGCTACACCTTTGGCGAGATCATCAGCAAGAGCCCGAAGATGCGGAACATCTTCCGCATCCTGCCGGAGATCGCCGGCAGCCCGAGCAACGTGCTGATCCTCGGCGAATCGGGCACCGGCAAGGAGCTGGTGGCGCGAGCCCTCCACAGCTCCAGCCCGCGGGGCGACGGCCCCTTCGTGGCCGTCAACTGCGGAGCGCTGCCGGAAACCCTGCTCGAATCCGAACTCTTCGGCTACAAGGCGGGCGCCTTCACCGATGCCAGGCAGGATCGCGCCGGCCGCTTCGCCGCGGCCGAGGGCGGCACCCTCTTTCTCGACGAGATCGGCGATATCCCCTCGGCCCTTCAAGTCAAGCTGCTGCGGGTCCTGCAGGAAAAGGTCTACGAACCGCTGGGTTCCAGCAAGCCGGTCAAGGCCGATGTCCGCATCATCGCCGCCACCAACCGCGACCTCCAGACCCTGGTCAGGGAAGGACTCTTCCGCGAGGATCTTTTCTACCGCCTTAACGTGGTGCGCATCCAACTGCCGCCCTTGCGGGAACGCAAGGAAGACATCCCGATGCTGGCCGAGCACTTCACCAGGCAGTTCAGCGCCGAGCAGGGCAAGGATATCGTCGGCGTGGCCGACTCAACCATGGCCATTCTCATGCGCTACGACTTCCCCGGCAACATCCGGGAGCTGGAAAACCTCATCGAATATGCCTTCATCCTCTGCCACGGCGGCTTCATCCAGCCGGAACACCTGCCCGACCCCTTTGCCCCGGCGGAAAAAAGCCCGGCCGAGGCGGACGTGCTGGCACCCGGTAAGCCACAGACCCTGGACGAAATCGAACGCCAGGCCATCCGACAGGCCCTGGAGCGCAACTGCTGGAAGCGGCTCGCCACCTGCCGGGAACTGGGCATCTCGAAAGACACCCTGCGCCGCAAGATCGAACGTTACGAGCTCATCAGCCCGCCCGATGAGATGATCGGCGACTGATCGCCGCCGTTACCGACCACCGGCCGCCTCTCTCCCCTTCCGGCGATCCTGTGCCCGCCGGGCAGCCCCGACACTCACGCCATGGTTCCGAGCGCCTTGCGAGCGAAAACGGGCCGGGGAGAACGCAAACAAGATCCCACCGGTCAGGACAAGAAAGAGGAACCGCGGCAGGCGGCAACGCCCGAAAGAGCCGGGACCGGCACGCCCGCGACCCTGGCCAACCATTTTCCTGAATCCGTGACGGCTTCGCGCTTGATTAGTAGAACACCAACCTGAATGGTTTCAGGCACCCTCCGGAGATGGTTGGCGCGTTGCCTCAAGCGGCGCCTCACGGAGTTTGGGAGGGAGGCGCGACTTCCCCGCCGCCACCGAGCACTTTATATAACGTTACCAGATTCAAGAGCCGCGTCAAACGCGTAGCGATCAACTCCTGCTGCGCGCCATAGAGCGACCGCTGGGCATCGAGTACCGCCAGATAGCTGTCCACCCCTTTTTCGTAGCGGACCCGGGAGAGGCGGTGACTCGTGGCCAGGGCCCCGGTGAGCGACTGCCGCGCTGCCAGCTGTTCGTCAATGGTTCCCCGCCGGGCAAGGGCGTCGGCCACTTCCCGGAAGGCGGTCTGGATCGTCTTTTCATAACGGGCCACGGCGATATCCCGATCCGCCTCCGACACCCTCAAACTGGCCCAGAGCGAGCCGCCATGAAAGATCGGCAGCACGATCTTCGGGGCAAAGGCCCAGGCGCCCGATCCATCGGTGAAGAGACCGGAGAGCTCGTCGCTGCCGACCCCGACGGAGCCGGTCAGGGTAATGCGCGGGAAAAAAGCGGCCCGCGCGGCACCGATGTTGGCATTGTATCCCTTGAGCAGATTCTCGGCCGCCAGCACGTCGGGACGCCGGAGCAGCACCTCGGAAGGCAGCCCGGGAGCGATATCCTGCACGGCGGTGAGGGTCTCGGAAAGTGCCTGCGGCAGCAACTCGGCCGGCGCCGCGGTACCGACCACCAGGTTGAGGGCGTTTTCGTCCTGGGCCACCAGGGTCGTATAGCGGGCGACATCGACCCGTGCCGCATCCAGCCGGGTCTGCGCCTGGCGCAGATCCAGTTCGGACGAGGCACCCACCTCAAAACGCCGCTGCATCAATTGCTGGGTGGCCTGCTGGGCCGTCAGGGTCTCCCGGGCCAGATGCAGCCGCTCGCGGTCAGCCGCCAGATTGAGGTAACTGGTGACCACCTCGGCCACCAGACTGATCTGCACGGTGCGGCGCGCCTGCTCAGTGGCGAGATACTGCTCCAACGCCTGATCCTTCAGGCTTTGTACCCGTCCAGACAGGTCAAGTTCGTAGCTGCTGACCCCAAGGCCGACGCTGTACTGATGGGTTTCTTCCGACTGGCCGGTGGACGAGATGGTCTCCGGCACCCGCTGGAGAGTGCCCGCGCCGGTGGCATCGAACTGCGGCAGCAATTCAGCCCGCTGGATCCGGTACTGGGCCCGCGACCGCTCGATGTTCAAGGCCGCGATCCGCAGGTCGCGGTTGTTCGTGAGCGCCATGCCGATCAGCTTTTGCAGCTGTTGATCGACAAAAAATTCCTGCCAGGGAAGTTCGGCCACCTGCCTGGCGGACCGGTTCTCCTGCTGCGCCTGATAGGCCGGGCCGCTGGGCCATCCGGCCGGGACCGGGGGCTCCGGCCGGACATACCTCGGGGCCATGGTGCAGCCCCCAAGGCCAAGCAGGGCCGCGAGAGGCAGACAGAGGGCTGTGGTCTTCCGTTTCATCTCACGACACCTCCGCATTGGTGGCCACTGGCTGCTTTTTGGCAAAGCGGCGGGAAACCAGAACAAAGAAAAACGGGATAAAGATCAGGTCGATGAAGGTGGCCGAGAGCAGACCGCCGGTGACCGTGGTGCCGATGGCGTTCTGGGCCGCGGCGCCGGCCCCGCGGGTCAAGGCCATCGGCAATGTACCGAAGAAGAAGGCCAGCGAGGTCATGATGACCGGCCGCAACCGGATCTTCACCGCCGCCAGGGTGGCCTCAACCAGATCATGGCCCTGACGCATCAGTTCCTTGATGAACTGGATAATCAGAATGGCGTTCTTGGTGGAAAGCCCCACGGTGGTCAAGAGGCCGATCTGGAGATAGACGTCGTTCGGCAAGGCGCGCAGGGTGACCGCCGTCACCGCGCCCACCAGGCCGAGCGGCAGCATCAGCAGATTGACAAAGGGGATGGTCCAGCTCTCGTAGAGCGCGGCAACGGCCAGAAAGACCACCAGCAGCGAGATGGCATAGAGGGCCGGAGCCTGGGCCCCGGCCTGTTTTTCCTCGTAGGAGAGGCCGCTCCACTCGAAACCGAAGCCGGGCGGCAGCGCGGCCGCCATCTTCTCCATCTCGGCCATCGCCTCGCCGGTGCTTACCCCCGGGGCGGCCTGCCCCATGACCTGCACCGAGGGGAGGCCGTTATAGCGCTCCAGGCGGGGCGAACCATACTGCCAATGGGCGGTGGAAAAGGCGGAAAACGGCACCATCTCGCCCTTGGCGTTGCGGACATACCAGCGGTTGATATCCTCCGGCAGCATCCGGTAGCGGGCATCGGCCTGGAGATAGACCTTCTTGACCCGGCCGTTCTGGATGAAGTCGTTGACGTAGTAACTGCTCCAGGCGGTGGTCAGCACGGTGTTGATATCGGCCGGCGAGAGCCCCAGGGCGCCGGCCCGCACATCATCGATGTCGAGCTTGAACTGGGGGGCGTCATCCTGACCATTGGGCCGCACCGCAACCAGCTTGGGGTTGTTCCTGGCCATGCCCAATAATTGATTGCGCGCCTCCATCAGCCTCTCGTGCCCAAGGCCGCCACGATCCTGCAACTGGAAGTCGAAGCCGTTGGCCTGCCCCAACTCGATCACCGCCGGCGGGGAGAAGGCAAAGGCCAGGCCGTCCCGGAACCGCGAAAAGGCCATCATCGCCCGGCCGGCCACGGCTGGCGCCTTGCGGTCCTTGGACTGGCGCAGCTTCCAATCCTTAAGCCGCACAAAGGCGAGCCCCATATTCTGGCCACGACCGGCGAAGCTGAAGCCGGATACGGTAATGATGGCCTCCACCGCCTTGGCTTCCCGCTCCATGAAATGATGCTCCAGCTGCTCGATCACCTTCAGGGTTCGCTCCTGGGTGGCGCCGGCCGGCAACTGCACCTGGCAGATGATGAAGCCCTGGTCCTCATCCGGCAGGAAGGCGGTGGGGAGCCGCAGGAAGAAGAAGACCATGGCCGCCACAATCGCGCCGTAAATCACCAGGTAGCGTACCGGTTTGCCAAAGGAACGGCCGACCAGCCGTTCGTACTGATCCCGACGACGATCGAACCACCTGTTGAACCAGCGGAAAAAGGGGCAATACCAGCCGCTCTCACACGCCTCATGCCCCTTTCCCACCGGCTTGAGCAAGGTGGCGCAGAGGGCCGGCGTCAGGATCATCGCCACCAGCACCGACAGGATCATGGAAGAGATGATGGTGATGGAAAACTGGCGGTAGATGACGCCGGTGGAGCCGCCAAAGAAGGCCATCGGCAAAAAGACCGCGGTCAGTACGGTGGCGATACCCCAGAGGGCGCTGGTGATCTGGCCCATGGACTTGATGGTCGCTTCCCGCGGCGGCAGTCCCTCCTCGGACATGATCCGCTCCACGTTCTCCACCACCACGATGGCGTCGTCCACCAGGAGACCGATGGCGATGACCAGGGCGAACATGGTCAGGGTGTTGATGGAGAAACCGCTGGCCGCCAGCACCCCGAAGGTACCGAGCAGAACCACCGGCACCGCGATGGTGGGAATCAGGGTGGCCCGGAAGTTCTGGAGGAAGAGGAACATGATGATGAAAACCAGGCAGATCGCCTCGATCAGGGTCTGCACCACCTCTTCCATGGAGATTTTGACAAAGGGGGTGGTGTCGTAGGGGTAGACCACCTTCATGCCGGGCGGGAAGTACTTCTCCAGCTCCGCCATCTTGGCCTTGACCCGCGCGCCGGTATCGAGCGCATTGGCGCCGGCGGCGAGGCGGATCGCCATGCCGCCAATGGGTTTACCCTTGTAGCGCGACTGCATGTCGTAGTTTTCGGTGCCGATCCTGCATTCGGCCACATCCTTGAGCCGGACAGCGGAGCCGCCGGGGTTGGTGCGCAGGATGATGGCATCAAACTGCTCAGGGGTTTGCAGCAGGGTGCGGGCGGTGATGGTGGCGTTCAGTTGCTGCCCCGGCACCGCCGGAGTGCCGCCGAACTGACCGGCCGAGATCTGGACGTTCTGGGCCTGCAGCGAGGCAATCACATCGCTGATGGTCAGATGGAAGCTGTGCAGCTTGGCCGGATCCAGCCAGATCCGCATGGCGTTCTGGAAACCGAAGAGCTGCAACTCACCCACTCCCTCCACCCGGCTGATGATGTCCTGGACATTGGAGACCAGGTAGTCGGTCAGGGCGTTGCGGTCCATGGAGCCATCTGCCGAGACCAGGCCGATGATGAGCAGGAAGTTCTTGGTGGATTTGACCACCGAGATCCCCTGACGCTGCACGATCTGGGGCAGCAGCGGCGTGGCCAGCTGCAGCTTGTTCTGCACCTGAACCTGGGCGATGTTCGGGTCGGTGCCGGCCCTGAAGGTCAGATTGATGGCCACCGCCCCGGCGGAATCGCTGGAGGAGGACATATAAATCAGGTTATCGATGCCGTTCAGCTTCTGCTCGATGACCTGGGTGACGGTATCCTGCACGGTCTGGGCCGAGGCCCCCGGATACATGGCGTTGATGGTGATCTGCGGCGGCGCGATGGGCGGATACTGGGAGACCGGCAGGGTCTTGATCGCCAAGAGCCCGGCCAGCATGACCATGATGGCGATGACCCAGGCAAAGACCGGGCGATTGATGAAGAAGCGAGGCATGGGGCGGCTCCTTTATTTTTTAGCGGCCTGCGGCGGCGCACCAACCGGAGCGGCATCCGGCACGGAACCGAACGGCACCGCCTTGACCGGCGTTCCCGGCCGCGCCTTCTGAAGCCCTTCGAGGATCACGCGGTCCCCGGCCTTCAGCCCCTCCGTCACCAGCCAACTGCCGCCAACCGTTCGCGACACCCTGATAACGCGCGGCTCCACCTTCTCCTCCGCGCCGACCACCATGACCAGGGCCTCGCCCTTGGGATTCCGGCTCACCCCCCGCTGCGGCACCAGAATCGCCTGGGCGTTGACCCCTTCCTGCACCACGGCGCGGACAAACATGCCGGGCAACAGCATCTGCTCCGGGTTGGGGAAGAGGGCCCGCAGGGTGATGGAGCCCGTGCCCTGGTCCACGGTCACTTCACTGAACTTGAGACTCCCCTCCAGCGGGTAGGGGGTGCCGTCTTCGAGCAGCAGCTTGACCTTGGCCTGGTTGGCGCCATCCGCCTTGATGGCGCCATTGGCCAGATCACGCTTCAGCCGAAGCAGCTCGGCGCTGGATTGGGTCACATCCACATAGACCGGATCGAGCTGCTGGATGGTGGCCAGCGCCAGGGCCTGGTTGGCGGTCACCAATGCCCCGGGCGTCACGGCAGAGCGGCCGATGCGACCGGCGATGGGCGCGGTGATGCGGGTGTAGGCCAAGTTGATACGCGCGGTCTCGACGGCGGCCTTGGCGGCCGCCACCTCGGCCGCGGCCTGTTTGAACAGGGCACCGGCATCATCGTATTCCTGCTGGCTCACGGCCTTGACCGCCACCAGTTCCCGATAGCGCTCCTCCTTGAGTCGGGCCGGGACGAGATTCCCTTCGGCCCTGGCCAGCGTCGCCTTGGCACTGGCGTAAGCGGCCTGGTAGGTGGCAGGATCAATCTGATAGAGCACCTGCCCTGCCTTTACCTCGGAGCCCTCGGTGAAGAGCCGCCTCTGGATAATCCCTCCCACTTGCGGCCGCACCTCGGCAAGCAGATGGGGGGCGATCCGGCCCGGCAGCTCGGTGGTCAGGGTCACCGGGGCAGGCGCCACCGCCATGACCCCCACCTCCGGCTGGCCCTGGAACGGCGACTTATCGGGTTGCCGGCCACAGCCGGTCATCACGGACGTGCTTCCCAAAATTCCGATCAGGGCGATCAGTTTGATTCTGCCTATGGTTTTCATCACCAATGCACCTCAAAAATGGTTGTGCAACTTCCTTCCGTCAGCCGGGGCCTGGCCTTGAAAACAACCGCGCCCCATGCCACGTCACCGGAAGAAGTTCATCGCCGCGCACGAAAGAGTGAATACTCCACCGCCTAAAGACGGTGGCTTCGACGGATTTCACGGATCATGTCCCGAAGCCGATACGACACCGCTCCGTCAAGCACCTTCTTCCGGTATTTCGTGATCCAGACCAACTGGAGGTGGATCGCGAAAACTGTATGCGAGAAGTGGCGATATGTGCTCATGAAACTCAGCTTAGCAAAAGACCGCTAAAGCTGCCACCTGAAAGGTGAGGGTAATCCTCCCAAGGCGTGGCAATAAAAAAGGGGGAAAACGTGAAACTGAAAGGTTTCAATCCCCGCGCCCGCATGGGCCGCGACTTGTTCGGCCGGCAAAGGGGAATACACAGAGGCGGGAACATCACACACGGAAAATCGTGGCGAGCTAACAGATGCGGGGCAGTTGCTCACCCACCGGCATGTCGATGATGCGGTGGGTGCCCAATGCCGTGCGCATGGCGACCAGCCCGGGGTTTTTCGCTGTCACCTCGCCAAGGCGGACGGCATGCCTTCCCAGGGGATGGGCGCGCATGGCAGCGAGCACCGTTTCGGCCTGTGCGGCTGGCACCACGGCAACGAGCTTCCCTTCGTTGGCCACATAGAGCGGGTCGATGCCCAACACCTCGCAGGCGGCCCGCACGGCCGGCCGCACCGGAATCGCCTCCTCGCGGAGCATGATACCCATGCCGGAGGATTTGGCAAACTCGTTCAGGGTGGTGGCTACCCCGCCGCGGGTCGGGTCGCGCATGGCCCGCATCTCCGGGCAGACGGCCAGCACCACTGCCACCAGGCCGTAGAGCGCGGCGGTATCGCTCTCGATGCGGGATTCAAAGGAGAGCCCCTCCCGGCAGGTGAGAATGGCCAGGCCATGGTCGGCAATGGTGCCGGAAAGGAGCACCGCATCCCCGGGTTGCAGATTGGCGGCAGACAGGTTGATCCCATCCGGTACCACGCCCAGGCCGGTGGTATTGATGAAGAGCTTGTCGCAGGCGCCCTTCTGCACCACCTTGGTGTCGCCGGTGACGATGCTGACCCCGGCCGCCTGTGCCGCCTTTTCCATGGCGAGCAATACCGCATGGAGAACAGCCAACGGCAACCCCTCCTCGATCACAAAGGCGGCAGAAAGCCAAAGGGGCCGGGCGCCGCCCATGGCCACATCGTTCACCGTGCCGTTCACCGCCAGTTCGCCGATGCTGCCGCCGGGGAAGAAGAGCGGGTCCACCACAAAGGTGTCGGTGGTAAAGGCCAGCCGGCCGGCCGGGCAATCGAGCACCGCCTGATCCTCCAGCCGCGCCAGGGTCGGGTTGGCAAAACGGGGCAGGAAGAATTTATCGACCAGTTCGGCGGTGAGCCGGCCGCCGCTGCCATGGGCGAGCTGCACGGTGTCGTGAGCGGTGAGCGGCAGCGGGCAGGAAAAATCTTCGGGCTTCAAGCTCATACCGGGGCTCGCAATCGCTGATATTTGAAATAGGCGGCACAGGCCCCTTCGCCGGAGACCATGGTGGCCCCCAGCGGGTGGCTCGGGATGCACTCCCGGCCAAAGGCCGGGCATTGGCGGGGTTTCCTGCGGCCCTGCAAAATAAGACCGCTGATGCACTGGGGTGCTTCTTCGGCCGCGATCTCCTGCACCGCGAATCGGCGCTCCGCGTCAAAGGCGGCAAATTCCTCGCGCAGAACCAGCCCGCTCCGGGGCAGGACGCCGATGCCGCGCCACTTGCGGTCGGCCACCATAAAGACCTCGGCCATGGCGTGCCGGGCCGCCACGTTGCCGGCCCGGGTCACCGACCGCCGGTACTGGTTTTCCACCCGATGCTCCCCAGCCTCCAACTGGCGCACCACCATGAGCAGCCCTTCGAGGATATCGAGCGGTTCGAACCCGGCGGGCACCACCGGCACCCGGAACTCCGCGGCAATGGCCTCGTATTCCGCAAAGCCCATGACCGTGCAGACGTGGCCGGCAGCCAGATAGCCCTGCACCCGGTTTTCCGGGGCACTGAGCAAGGCCCGCATGGCCGGCGGCACCAGCACCTGGCTCACCAGCGCGCTGAAATTCTGGAGCCCCTCCCGCCGGGCCTGCAACACCGCCATACCATTGGCCGGTGCCGTGGTTTCAAAGCCCACGGCAAAGAAGACCACCTCCCGCTCCGGATGCTGGCGGGCCATGGCCACGGCCTCCAGCGGCGAATAGACCATGCGCACGTCGGCGCCGTTGCTGCGCGCCATCTGGAGATCCTGCCGGCTGCCCGGCACCCGCAGCATGTCGCCGAAGCTGGTGAAGATCACCCCCGGCCGGGCGGCAATGGCCACGGCCTTGTCGATCAGCTCCACCGGGGTCACGCAGACCGGGCAACCGGGGCCGTGCACCAGCTCCAGCTCTTTGGGCAGCAACTGGTCGAGGCCGTAGCGCATGATGGCGTGGGTGTGGCCGCCGCAGATCTCCATCACCGTCCACGGCCGGGTCACGGTGTTGGCGATTTCCCCGACCAGCCGGCGGGCCAGGGCCGGGTCGCGGTACTCGTCGCTGTATTTCATGACTCCGGTTCTTCCGGCGGCAAGGGGTTGCCGAAGAGATCGATGCCGGCGCGGTTCACCGCCTCGGTCAGTTCCCGCCAGGCGGCAAAACTCTGTTGCGCCGCCTCCTCGTCGAGCACCGCGATGGCAAAGCCGGCATGGACCACGGTATACCGGCCCACCTGAATCTCCGGCACATATTCAAGGCACGCCCGGCTCACGCTGCCGGCATAGTCGATATGGCCCATGCGCAGGCCGTTCTCCTCGAAGATCGCCACCACCTTGCCTGGTACCGCAAGACACATTGCATCACCTCGTTTGGATCGTCCCCCGCCGAATCAGCTACCACTGCTTTCGGCGGGACATCAGCCGGGCCCGGCCCACCACGACCTGGCCAAAGGAGATGCAGCCGTCGTTGGTCGGCAATTCGCGGTGGGCAAGGACAGTAAAACCTGCCGCCTGCAACCGCTCGCAGAGCCCCGCGAAGAGCAGATGATTCTGGAAGACCCCGCCGCTCAAGGCCACGGTTCTATGGCCCGTGGCAGCAGAGGCCCGCCGGACCAGTTCCGGAAAGAGTTCCACCAGAGTCAAATGAAACCGCGCACTGATCGCGGCCATGGTGGCACCCTGCCTTACCGCCTCGGCCACCGCCCGGACAAGCGGGCCGACTGCCACGATCAGCGTATCATGTTCCGTGCGGAGTTCGTAGGGAAAAGCGGGCCCGCCAAGGCTTCCGGCCGCCTGCATGAACTCGATGGCTGCCTGCGCCTCGTAGCGGATCATCGGCCGGCCGCCGGCAATAGCCGCCACCGCGTCGAAGAGCCGGCCGCAGCTCGTGGTCTCGGGGCAGTTGACCCGGCGTTCCAGCATGGCAAGGATCGCCCCGCTATCGTGGCCCTGGAGAAACGGCAACTCCGGCACCTTGCCCTCATAGGCGGCATAAAGATAGCCCAGCCCGGTCCGCCACGGTTCCGCCACGGCCGCGTCGCCGCCGGGCAACGGCATGGGAGCGAGATGAGCGAAACGCCGGAATCCGCGGCAGTCGCCGATCAAGACCTCGCCGCCCCAGATGGTGCCGTCGGTGCCATAGCCGGTGCCGTCGAGGATCACGCCGATGGCCGGGCCGGGATGATGGTTCTCCGCCAGGCAGGCAGCCAGATGGGCATGATGGTGCTGCACCGCAAGAAGCGGCATCCCGGCCTGCTCCCTGGCCCATTGCGTGGTGCGATAGGCGGGATGGAGATCGTGCGCCACCAGTTCCGGCGTTATCTCGTAGATGCGGCCGAGATGCGCCGCCATTTCCCGAAAAAAGACAAAACCCTCCAGGTGCTTCAGGTCGCCCAGATGCTGGCTCACCCACGCCTGATCACCCTTGAGATAGCAGACCGTATTTTTCAATTCGCCGCCGACCCCCAGCACGGCAGGGCCGTTCCCGGCGAGACGAAGCGGGCGCGGGGCATATCCGCGAGCCCGCCGAATTAAACGGGGGGCGCCGGCCAGATGCCACGCCACCGAATCATCGGCGCGGATCAGGATATCGCGGTCGTGGAACAGGAAGGCGTCGGCGATTCCAGCCAGACGTTGCAGCGCCTCAGCGTTGTCGATGCAGATCGGCTCCTCGCTCCGGTTGCCGCTGGTCATCACCAGCACCGCCGGCCCCGCGGCCAGCAGGAGATGGTGGAGCGGCGCATAGGGCAACATGACCCCGAAGCGGTCGCTGCCAGGCGCCACGGCCGGCGACAGCCCGTGGTCGGGCTGCTTGGGCGCCAGCACGATGGGTGCGGCCGCTGATTGCAGCAGCGTTTCCTCGGCCGGGGTAAGCAGGCAGAGCTGCCGGGCACGGGCGAGATCGCGGGCCATGACCGCCAGCGGCTTTTCCTCGCGGCCCTTGCGCTGCCGCAAGCGTTGCACCGCCTCGTCGTTCCCGGCATCCACCGCCAAATGGAAGCCGCCGATGCCCTTCATGGCCACGATGGCGCCGGCGCGCAACAGCCGCACGGTTTCCGCCACAGCCGCGTCTCGCTCCGCCAAGCGCTGGCCATCGCCATCCACCAGCCAAAGTTGCGGGCCGCAGAGCGGGCAGGCATTGGGCTGGGCATGGAAACGGCGGTTGGCCGGATCGTCGTACTCGGCCCGGCACTGGTCGCACATGACGAAACCGGCCATGCTGGTCTGGGGCCGGTCGTAGGGGATACCGTTGGTGATGGTGTAGCGGGGGCCGCAGTTGGTGCAGTTGATAAAGGGGTAACGGTAGCGGCGGTCGGCGGGATCGAAGAGTTCCCGCCGGCAGTCGGGACACAACGCCAGATCCGCCGGGATGCCGGCGCTGATCGCGCCCTCCGGCCGGGAGGGGGCAATGATAAAATCCGTCTCCGCACCCAGCGGCAGCGGCGTCACGGTCAGCTCATCAACAACCGCAGCAGCCGGCGCCTGCTCGCGTAACGCCACCACAAAACCGGTGAGCACTGCCTCTGTTCCCTGCGCCTCGACAATCACCCCCTGGCCGGTGTTGACCACCTGGCCGGTGAGATGGTGCGCCATTGCCTGGCGGTGGACAAAGGGCCGGAAGCCCACACCCTGGACAATGCCGCGGATGGCGATCCGCCAGCGCCTCAAGCCGGCGGCCTCGGGGTCAGGCGGCGGGGCGGACCGCGTCATGCAGCCAGGTAAGCCAGCCATCCATGCCGTCGCCGGTGCGGGCGGAAAGGATGAAAAAAGTGAGATCAGGGTTGGCCCGCCGGGCATACTCCAGGCACCGCTCCACCGAAAAATCGAGATGGGGCAGGAGATCGATCTTGTTGATGAGGCAGAGCCGCGCCGCCGCGAACATGGCCGGGTATTTGAGGGGCTTGTCCTCGCCCTCGGTGACGCTGATGATCACCGCCTTGGCCGCCTCGCCCAAGTCGAACATGGCAGGGCAGACCAGGTTGCCGACGTTCTCGATGAGCAGCAGCGAGTGGTCCGGCGGCGTCAGGGCATGCAGCGCCCGGTGAACCATGCCGGCGTCCAGGTGGCAGCCGGCGCCGGTATTGACCTGCACCACCGGCACGCCGGTGGCGTCGATGCGCTCGGCATCGAGCAGGGTCTGCTGATCCCCCTCGATGACCGCAACCGGTATCGCGCCGCTCAACCGGCGGATGGTCTGTTCCAGGATGGTGGTCTTGCCCGAGCCGGGCGAACTCACCAGATTGAGCGCCAGAATGTTGTGCGCCCGGAACCACTCGCGGTTGCGGGCCGCCAGATGGTTATTTTTACCAAGCACCTCCTGCTCGACCCGCAGGGTCTTGCCATGCTGATGATCTTCGGCCACCGCAGCCGGGCGGCCCCCCGGCAGCGCAATGGTCACGCCCCCAGGGCCGTGGTCGCATCCGCAGGAATCACACATCGTTTTTCCTCATTCATCCACCGTGATGGAGACCACCCGCAGCTCGCGGCCATTTTCCAATACCAGATACTGACCGCAGCGCGGGCAGGACGCTATAAGTCCCGCCATCGACTCCATGGCGCCACAGACCGGGCAGCGGCCGATGGCGGCGATTTCATGGATGGCCAGCTCGGCCCCGGCGGCCACGGTCTCCCGCCCCGCCGCCTCGAGGCAGAAACGCAGGGAATCGACCATGACCCCGGCCAGCGTGCCCACTTCCAGCTCGATGCGATTGACCCGCCGGGCCCCGGCGGCCTCGGCCTCGGCGGTTACCAGTTCCATGATGCTCTGCGCCAGCGACATCTCGTGCATGGTTTATTGTAGCCCAATGGCAGGCTATTGAAAAACTTGTTTTTCCGGCATCCCGCGTGCGATCCGGGGATGGATCGCCAATTCCGGCAACTTGCCGCTTGCCGGGGCTGTGGTCACTCGGCGGCAGGATCGCGCCGCGCCAGGGGGAACCCGGCCGCGGTCAGCTCGGCGGCCACCATGTCGGCCATGACCACGATCTTGGAGGCGATCTCCGGCGAGAGCGCCAGGCCGGTGGCCATCTCCTTGGGCACCACACCGATGAGCACGATCCGGCCGGGAAGATCGCCGGTGAACGCGGCCACCGAGAGCACCTCGGCCATGCCGATCTGGTGGGGGGAAATCTTCTCGCGGAAAAACCCGGAGGAGTCGGCAAGTTCCATCTGCACCACGGTGCCCGGCGGCGCGCCGGTGCGGACCGCATCCACGAGGATCAACAGCTTCCGGCCTGCAAGATAGGGCAACAATTCCAGCCCCATGGTGCCGCCGTCGATGGCCTCCACCTCGGGCGGCAGGGCGTAGCGGGCCGCCAGCTCCTCCACCGCCCGGATGCCGGCCCCTTCGTCGCCCAACAGCAGGTTGCCGATGCCGAGCACCAGGGCCGGTGCCGCGGCCGGCTCACAAAAGAGGCCAGCCGGCAGGGTTGCCGGCCGGCCGGTCAGATTGCCGCTAATCGACTGCCGCATCAGGCCACGGTCCTCACCCGGAACAGTTCGCGCTGCTCCGTATCCAGCAGATGGATGGCGCAGGCGAGGCAGGGGTCGAAGGAGTGAATGGTGCGCAGCACTTCCAGCGGCCGTTGCGGGTCGGCCACCGGGTTGCCGATGAGCGCCGCCTCGTACGGCCCCAGGGCCTCTTCGCTGTTGCGCGGCCCGGCATTCCAGGTGGAGGGCACCACGCACTGGTAGTTCCTGATCTTGCCGCCGTCGATGACCACCCAGTGGGACAGTATGCCGCGCGGCGCCTCGTGGAAACCGACGCCCCGGATCTCGCCCCTGGGAAAGACCGGCTCGTTGCAGGTGGCGTAATCGCCCTTGCCGATGTTGGCAATGAGCGCCTCCCAGTGGCGCACCAAGGCGTCATGGAGCACGGCGGTACGCACCGCCCGCGCCGCATGGCGGCCGATGGTGGAATGGAGCGCGCCGACCCCGACCCTGGCCCCGGCCAGGCTGCTCACCGTGTCGAGCAACTGGGTGGTGTACTTGACCGTGGCTTTGTCGCCGGCGGCAAACATGCAGAGCACATTGGCCAGCGGCCCGACCTGGGCCGGCTTGCCGTTGAAGGTGGGCGATTTGACCCAGGAGTATTTGCCCTTGTCCTCGAATTTGGTGTACAGCGGCTCGGTCTCCCCCTCCCACGGGTGGCGGTTCCCGTCGCCTTTGTACCAGGAGTGCTTGACAGACTCCTTCACCCCCTGCTTGAAGAATTCGTCGCCAAAGGCGTTGATCGCCTTGAACGAACCAACCTCGCCCTTGGCGATGTAGCCGCCCGGCATGTCGAAGATGGTGCCCTTGGTATCGAGGGGCATGTCCGGCGCCGAGAGGTAGTTGGTGACGCCGGCGCCGTAGCGGGTCCAGTCGGCGTAGAAGGCGCCCACCGCCGCCACGTCCACCATGTAGACCTGCTTGATGAAGGCGCCGATCTCGTCGATGAGCGACTTCACGTGATAGAGGCGCTCGATGGTGAGGGTGGACTGGCTGTCCGGGTTGATCGGGTTCGCCACCCCGCCCACCGCCAGGTTCTGGATGTGCGGGGTCTTGCTGCCGAGGATCGCCACCACCTGGTTGATGCGGCGCTGGTAATCGAGGGCCTGGAAATAATGGGTTGCGGCGAGCAGGTTCACCTCGGGCGAAAGCTTCATGGCCGGGTGGCCCCAGTAGCCGCTGGCAAAGACCCCGAGCTGGCCGGAATCGACGAAGTTCTTAAGCCGCTCCTGCACTTGTTTCATGGTGGCACCGCTGTTGTCCGGCCATTCGGAGAGCTGCTGGGCCAGTTGCGCGCTCTTCTTCGGGTCCGCCTTGAGGGCCGAGACGATGTCCACCCAGTCCACCGCCGAGAGGTGATAGAAGTGCACGATATGGTCGAAGATGCCGTGGGCCGCGATGATCAGGTTGCGGATGTACTGGGCATTGAGCGGCACCTCCAGGTTCAGGGCGTTCTCCACCGCCCGCACCGAAGTGATGGCGTGCACGGTGGTACAGACCCCGCAGATACGCTGGGTGAAGATCCACGCCTCGCGGGGGTCGCGGCCCTGGAGGATCAGCTCGATGCCGCGCCACATCTGGCCGGACGACCAGGCGTTGGTCACCCGGCCGCCGTCGATCTCGCAGTCGATGCGCAAATGCCCTTCGATCCTGGTGATGGGGTCAATGGTGATTCGCTTTGCCATCGGAGGTCTCCTTCCTTACTGGGCCATGGTTACGCATGTTCCGCCTTCGGCAGCACAGGCAGCTTGTTGACCACCCACATGTAGGCCATCCCCTCGGTGGCGACCACCCCGAGGGTGATGACGAGTTCGGGCACCGAGGGGAAATAGCGCCAGCCGGTGCCAGGATCAAAGCCGATGATATAGGTGTCGAGCCGGTAGAGCGAGGCGCCGAGCACCACCGCCACCGCGGCCAGAAAGAGCATCTTCGGCTGCGCGCGGTTGCCGGGCCGGACCAGGATGACGAAGGCGGCGATAAGCAGGATGTTTTCAAGCAGGAACATGTTGCCCTGGAGCGAGCCGTTGAAGGCCAAGGCCAGGTTGCCCGCCAGATTGACGGATTCCAGCCGGACCACCAGATAAAAGCCGAGCAGCCACGGCATGAACTGTGAAATCTTGATGAGCAGCGGCATCTCGGAAGGAGTCTTGAACCAGGCCTGGCAGATGAACGACTCCACCATCACGACGGCATAGCCCATGAGCAGCGCGCTGAGCAGGAAGAGCAGCGGCAGGAAGCCGCTGCGCCAGAGGGGGGAGAGCTTGTAGCCCGCCATCAGCATCATGGTGCCCAGCGACGACTGGTGCATGGTGGGCAGCAGGATACCCAGCGCGATGAAGACGAAGATCACCCGATTCAGCCGGGTGCGCAACTGCTCCGCCTTGAGCTTCTCCAGAACCGCCGGGGCAAACTCCACCCACAGCACCAGGACGTAGGCGCCGATGCAGACGGCCACCTCGAACATCACCGAATGGAAGTTGCTGCGCCAGGGCAGAAAGATGTTGTAGGCCTGCCAGTAGCGGCCAAGGTCGATCATGACCGAAATGCCGGCCAGGGTGTAGCCGAAGAGGCTGGTCATCAGGGCCGGCCGCACCAGCGGGGAGTATTCGCCCCGGTTGAAGACGTAGACCAGCAGCGCCATGGCATAGCCGCCGCAGGCAAGCCCGGTGCCGACCACCACGTCGTAGGCGATCCAGATGCCCCACGGATAGCCGTCGCTCATGTTGGAAACCGAACCGATGCCGAAAAAAAAGCGCTTGATTATAAAGAAGACGGCCAGCCCGGTGATGGCCGCGCAGGCCCAGAAATTCCAGGTGTAGATCCTCTTGTTCAGGGGGGTTGGAGCTGCCATCACGATTCTCCTTTGCATGCCGGCTCGCGGCGGTTCAGTGCTTGCCGCCTTCACCCTTGCGGATCATGTAGATAAGCCCGCCCAGCACCACCAGCGGGTAGACCATGCCCTTGTAGATCGCGTACTGGATGCCGTCGGCCAGCGCGACAAAGGATTCATCCGGCAACGCCGGCAGGCCGAGTTTGTCGAACGGCACCCCGGCCAGCAGCAGGTACTGGGTGCCGCCCACCTCGGACTCGCCATAGACCTGCCGGATATACCGGCCGGCCCTGTGCTGCTGGCTCTCCCGCGAACCAAGGGCGGCGACCGGAAAATCGTAAACCTCCCCCGGCGTCATGGCGAGCCGCCGCTTCGCCTCCTGGCGCAGCTCCTCCACCTTGCCGAAGAGGGAGGCGCCGGTGGGGCAGGCGGCGCAGCAGGCGGAAATCCCGCCCTTGGCCAGCAGATGCGAACAGAGCTGGCATTTGACGATCCGGGGGGTGGCCGAATGCCACTCGAACTTGGGGATGTTGAACGGGCAGGCGATCTGGCAGTACCGGCAGCCGATGCACGCCTTCTTGTCGTAGGTCACCACCCCGGTGTCCGGGTTTTTGAGCAGCGCCGAAACGGGACAGGCGGAGACACAGGCCGGATCGAGGCAGTGCATGCAGTGGCGCTTGACAAAGGAATACCCGGCCACCGTATCCTTGACCGGGTAATCGCCGCTGCCGTATTTCTTGACGATGTTCAGGGTCTTGGCCGAAAGGTCCCGCGGATTGTCCCACAGGGGTTCCGGGCCGGTGTGTTCGGCAGGCATGTCGTTCGCCTGCTTGCAGGCGCCGACGCAGACCTGGCAGCCGATGCACAGGGTGGCGTCGTAGAGAATCCCCACCGCGTTGGGAGGCGGTTCCTTGCCGGGGGAGCGCCCGGCAGCCGGATCGGCAGCCGCCGCCAGCAGCAGCCCGCCGCCCAGCACCCCTTTCAGAAAATCGCGTCGTTCGATCTTCATGGGCTCACCTCCCGGGCCGTTCACTCTTCGTCCTTCTTGGCTGCCGCGTCCTTTTTTTCGAGACCCTTGAGGACCATGGCGCCGCCGCCCACCACTGCCCCGGCCACCGCACCGAGCAGGGCTGCCGCGCCCACCGAGGCGCCGCTGCCGCGCGGTTCGGTGATCGGCGGGTGCCCCGCCGACGGGGTGACGTGCCGGAGATCGGCCTGGGTATGGAGCGGGATGGTGAAGCCGACGCCGGCTTCGGTGCAGCCGAAGCAGGGATGGCCGGTACCCACCGGCCAGGAGCCGGAGCCCGCGTCGCTGAAGAGGATGGCCGGGCAATTGGCATAGGTCATCGGCCCCTTGCAGCCCAGCTTGTAGAGGCAGTAGCCCTTGCGGTGGCCCTCGTCGCCGAATTTCACGGCAAAACGGCCGGCATCGAAATGGGGCCGCCGCTCGCAGTTCTCATGGATGAGCCGGCCGTAGGCGAAGCGGGGCCGGGCCTTGTCGTCCAGGGCGGGCAGCTTGCCGAAGGTCAGGAAGTGGATCACGGTGGAGAGGAAATTGTAGGCGTTGGGCGGGCAGCCCGGGATGGTCACCACGGTGGTGCCCTTCAAAAACTCCGGGGCGCCGGTGGCGCCGGTGGGGTTGGGCGCTGCCGCCGCGACCCCGCCCCAGGAGGCGCAGGAGCCGATGGCGACCACCGCCGCGGCCTTGGCCGCCGTCTCCTTGACGATCTCGGCAAAGGGCCGGCCGCCGATCATGCAGTAGACCCCGCCGTCTTTCACCGGGATGGCGCCCTCGATCACCAGGATGAACTTGCCGTAATTCTCCTTGATCGAGGCCTGCAACGCCGCTTCCGCCTGATGGCCGGCCCCGGCGTTCAGGGTCTCGTTGTAGTCGAGGGAGATGAGGTCGAGGATCAGGTGTTCCAGTGTCGGGTGGGTGGGCCGCAGCAGGGATTCGGTGCAGCCGGTGCAGGCCTGGCCGGAAAGCCAGATCACGGGCGGCCGCCGGGGTGAGGTCACTGCCGCCGCTAGGCGGGAGGCGTCCGCCAGCGGCAGCCCCAGACTGGCCGCCATCACGGTGCAGAACTTCATGAACTCCCGGCGCGAAACCCCGTCCAGCCTCTCCTGAACCCGTGCAAAATCACGTTCCTTCATGGCGAGCCCTCATCAGTGGTTGCGAACAATGCAAAACGCTGCGAAAGAGCGCGGCTTCGACCCGGCTAAGCTAACCCTTTCCCATCATTCCATCACCGCCATCCCCTTGTTGTCAAGAAGATTACCTGAATCCGTGAGCGTTCGAGAACGGTGCAGATGCAAGGCGGCGACGATGTTGATGATACACCTGGTATATCAACGAGTCGCCAACGCGGCAGATGCGCCGTTATCGGTCGCCCCGCAGGGCGGCGGGGTGAACCCGGACAAAGCGGTGGCAGTGACATTGAACAGCGGCAACAGCCGGATATCGCCTAATCAAACGCGAAGCCGTCACGGATTCAGGATGATGCCAACGAAAGGGTAAGGGGAATGCATCTCCTGCCCCGGACGATAAACGCAGGGCA
>JAJZRJ010000031.1 GCA_021802775.1 Deltaproteobacteria bacterium | reverse complement strand
TCATCCCGGAACAAAAAGCCATCTGAGAATTCGCTCGACCGGGGCGCCGCTCTCCAGACTGAAAGTCACCCTGCGCGATTCGCCCCCCCGATCTGACGCCGCTTTGCTGTACCGTCGGATATCCGGCAAGGAGCCCGGTCAACCACAGCACCAGGATAGTGCACCGTGGCTCGCATAACCCGCGTCGCGCTTTCTTAACAAGTGGGCAAATGGGTATTGCCCATATGGGCTTCAGGTGCTATGGTACAAATTAGGAGGATACCCGCCATGTTGGTACAAACAGACGCCAGACGCCGCATTACCCTGCCCCCCTCCCTCGGCATTCAGCCGGGAGACGCCATCGACCTGGAAGTCCTGGAAGATGGCCGGATCATGCTGATCCCGGTGGAGCCGGTGCCCAAGCACCAGATGTGGGCATGGACACAGGAGAGCAAGGAGGCCATTGCCGCCTCTCTGGCCGACTCGCGCCCCTCCATCGAGGTCAAGACCCCGAAGCAGGCGGCAGCGCTGGCCAAGCGGTGGACCGATGCGGGTTGAGGTGCGCCCGGTCTTCGACGAGGCAGTCATGGCCGCCGAGTTGCCTGTCCGCAAGGCAGCCGCCAAGATGCTCCAACTTCTTCTTTCTCTCGACCTGCCGCAACTCTGGAACCACCCCGGCCTCAACTTCGAGAAACTGCACGGCATGATCGAGCCGGCCTCCGGGGAGCAGCTCTACTCCCTGCGGCTCGGCAGCGCTGCGCGGGCCATTGCCTGCCTGCGCAAGGGACCAACCCTGGTGCTGGTCAGCCTCCACATCCAGCACGACAAGGCCTATCGGAAGTAGAGCGACCGGACTCCGGTCGCTAACGACGCGCGGCTACAGCAATCCGAGCAGCCGGCTCAGGCGTACCGCCTTCTGCTGTTCGAGCTTGGGCATGATCTTGGCCACGTGATCGGTCTTGAGCCCTTTCAAGACCTCAAGCGCCTCGTTGTCTTCCATCTGGTTCAACAGCGGCGCCACCTTGGAGGGGCTCATGGCGGTGTACACCTTCATGAGTTCGCGGAATTGCTTGCCCTTGACCACCTTCAACTCGTCCAGTTTGATCTTGAGGTCGTTCTGGATGGCAATGAGTTTGGTCAGTTTCTCATCCGTTTCCTGCTGCCGGGCCTTCAACTCCTCTTCCTTCTCGGCCAGTTCCTTTTCCTTGGCCGCGATGATCTTTTCCCGTTCGCGCAGCTCGTTGACCTGGGCCAGTTCTTCCGAGGTCGGTTTTTCCGTTTTCTTCGCGGTCTGGCCGAAGCCGAACGGAATGGCCGAGGCGAGAATCCCCCCCAGCACCAGCCCCATCACAAAGAGACCGATCCTGCTCCGCTTGGAGCGTTTCGTATTTTCCATAGCGCATGCCCTCCTTACCGGGACAACCGGCTGCCATGCCGGTTGAAGCGGAGCACCATCTGCTCGTCGCTCGCATTCTGCTCCAGGCGCAATGCCTCCCGCAGATATTTTTCCTGATCCCGTTCCCGGGCCTTTTCCATCACCTTGCGCTCCTTGACCCGCTCGACCAGATGCTGCCGTGCCCGCTCCACCGCCTTGGCCTGGGCCGCGATCACCCGGTGCTGCCGGGCGATGTCCCCTTCCTTGCGGTCGATGGCCTGCACATAGAGGGAATAGAGTGGGGCTGCCATGGGCTTTTGCTTGCGCTGCTCCAGTTCCGCCACGAAGCGGGCCAGTTCCGCCTCGAAGCGCGCCAGCACCTCCCGGTGGCCGTCCAGCAGCATCCGTTCCCGCGCCAGCTTCTGCTGGGCAACCTCTTCCAGATTGCGGCGGTAGTTGAGCACCGATTCGAGGCGGAAGCGATAGGCCATGATTGTCTCTTTCCTCCAGCAGGATGTTGAAAACCCATCCATGGCTTTTTCAACTTACGGAATCCGTCCATGAATCGCGCGCAGGCTGCCGAAAAACAGGTTTTTCAACAGCCGGCTAATCCCTGTTATCGCCGGGCCGGCGGGGCCGGGGCGCGGTCGTTGCCAAAGAGTTCCTGCAACTGGGCCACGCTGGCGGCAAGCGGCACCTTCTCCTCCACCGGCTGGCGGAGATAGCCGTTCAGCCGGTCGATCATCTCGATGGCGCTGTCGATCTTCGGGTTGCTGCCCTTGGCATAGGCGCCGATATTGATCAGATCCTCGGAGCGGCGATAGGTGGCCATCATCTCCAGAAAACGATGCGACAGGGTGATCTGCTCCCTGGGCACCACATCGCTCATGCAGCGGCTGACGCTGCCCATGACTTCGATGGAAGGGTAATGGCCCCGGCTGGCCAGCTCGCGGCTCAGGATGATGTGGCCATCGACGATGGAGCGCACCGCGTCGGCAATGGGCTCGTTCATATCGTCGCCTTCGACCAGCACGGTGTAGATCCCGGTGATGCTGCCCTTGCCGATGCAGGTGCCGGCCCGCTCCAGCAGCTTGGGCAGCTGGCCGAAGACCGACGGCGTATAGCCGCGCGAGGTGGGCGGCTCGCCGATGGCCAGCCCCACCTCGCGGCTCGACATGGCAAAACGGGTCACCGAATCCATCATCATGATGACGTCGCGGTCCAGGTCGCGGAAATACTCGGCAATGGCCATGGCGAGATAGGCGCCGCGCATGCGCACCAGGGGCGGCTGGTCGGAGGTGGCGACCACCACCACGGACCGGGCCAGCCCTTCCGGACCGAGATCACGCTCGATGAAGTCCTTGAGTTCGCGGCCGCGCTCGCCAATGAGGGCGATAACGCTGATGTCCGCCTCGGTATGGCGGGCGATCATGCCGAGCAGGGTGGATTTGCCCACGCCGGAACCGGCGAGGATGCCGATGCGCTGGCCCTTGCCCAGGGTCAAAAGGCCGTTGATCGCCCGCACCCCGACATCGACCGGTTGCAAAATCCGCTCGCGGGTCATCGGGTTCAATGGCTCGGCGTAAAGGGGGTAGACCTCATCCACCGCGAGCGGCCCCTTGCCATCCATGGGTCGGCCCAGACCGTCGATAACCCGGCCAAGCAGACCCTGGGAAACCGGCACGCTGGCCTGGCCGCCGACAAGACGGATGGCACTGCCCGGCTCGATGCCGCGCATCTCGCCCAGTGGCATCAAGAGCACCCGGCCCTCCCGGAAGCCGACCACCTCGGCCGGCACCCGAACCGTGCCCTTGAATACCTCGACCTCGCAGACGCTGCCCACCGGGATGCCAGGCCCCTCGCTCTCGATCACCATGCCGATGACCTGATTGACCCGGCCGCCCACGGTAATGAGCGGGGCCTGTTCAGCAGTATGGATGGCGTGGGAGAGGTCCATGACGTTCGACTCAGGCGGAGGGGGTTCCACCCCCGGCGGCATCGGCGGCCAAAGCCGCCAGGAAGGCCTGTTCCACGGCCTCGTACAGCTTCGCCTTGCAGCTTTCCAGCGTCGCGTCGATCTCGCCGAAACTGGTCTTGAGCAAACAGCCGCCCTGGCTGATGGCCGGGTCCTCCACCAACTGCACGCGGTTCTTGCCCTCGAAGAGAGCGGGGTTTTCCAGGCTGATCTCCTTGATCCGGTGCAGGTCCTCGCTGTTAAGATGGACCTTGACCAGCGAATTCTCCACCACAAAAGCCATGACCTGCTTGAGGCAGGCCTGGATCACCAGGGGGTTGACCGAGACCTCATGCTGGACCAGGCGGTCCACCATGGTGGTGATGAGGGTGAGCATCTCCCGTTCGTAGCGGCTCATCACCTCGGTCCGCTGGTTTTGCAGGGTATCGAGAAAGAGGGCGAATTGGTGCACCTTGGCCTCGTACTCCTCTTTGCCGGCGGCACGGCCCTCGGCCTCGCCCTTGGCAACGCCGCGATCATAGGCCTCCCGTTCGATGCGGGCCGCCTCGGCCTGGGCCTGCCTGATGATCTCCTCCGCCTGCTGGCGGGCCAGTTCCCGCTCGTCCCGGGCCTCAGGCAGGCTTGCCTTAGCCGCTGCCCCCTTGGGTGAACCGGACGGTGCCCCGCCGCGCTTCCAGAAATCGGTGAGCGAGAGGAACTCGTCGGACTTGGGCATCGTCGCCATCCGGCCACGCAACGCCTTGGACTGCCCACCCGCCGGGGGCGTTGCCCCTCCCTTGGGCAGCTTGAAAACCTTAGACAAATTCGTCCTCCCCGCCACCCTGCATGAGCTGGATCTTGCCTTCCTGCTCGAGGCGTTTCGCGATCTTGATGATATTCTGCTGGGCCGCCTCGACGTCCTTGACGCGGGTCGGCCCCATGATCTCCATGTCTTCCTTGAGCATCTCCACCGCCCGGGTAGACATGCAACTGAAGACCTTTTCCTTGAGTTCGTCGGAGGCGATCTTGAGCGCCACCTTGAGGTCGTCGGTGCTGACCTCCTTGAGCACCGTCTGGATGCCGCGGTTGTCCACGTTGATGAGATCCTCGAAGACGAACATCAGCCGCCGGATCTCGTCGGCCAGGGTTTCGCGCTGTTCCTCGATCCCTTCGAGGATGGAGGCCTCCATGGCGCGATCGGCGTTGTTCAGAATCTCGGCCACCGATTCGACCCCGCCCAGACGCTGGCCCTCCATGCCCTCCACCGACAACAGCTCATCCTGCAAGACCCGATCGACATCGACCAGGATCTCCGGACTCACCTTGTCGAGTTCCGCCATGCGCATGACGACCTCCACCTGATTGTCTTCCGGAAATTCGGCGAGGATCTGGGCCGCCTGGGTGTGGTCGAGTACCGCCAGCACCAGGGCCACGGTCTGCGGATGCTCGTTGCGCAGGAAGTTCACCAGCACCTTGGGTTCGAGCTTGCGCGCCTTCTGGAAGAGGGTGAGTTTCCAGTCGGAACGGATGTCCTCCAGGATCTCCTGCGCCTTTTCCGAAGAAAGCGCCCGCTTGACCGCCTGTTCCAGCATCTCGTTGCCGGAAAGGAAGAGGTCGGTGTCACCGGTGTCGGCCTTGAACTCCTTGAGCAGCCCCTCCAGATCCTCCCGTTCGATCTTGTCGATCTTGGCCATCTGGCGGCCGACCAGTTTGATCTCCTCGGGATCGAGCCGCTGGAAGACCTGGGCGGTAAACTCCTCGCCCACGGTGAGCAGAAAGATGGCCGCCTTTTCCGGGCCACTCAGGTTGTCGGCCCCGACTTTGTCCTTTTTATTGAAAGCAGCCACGGCTCTCAGGCTCCTTCACGCAGCCAGCGGCGGACCAGATCGGCGGCGCGGTCCGGATCGCTCTGCGCCAGCCGGTAGATCCTTTCCTGATCGGTAAGCCCTTTGGGCGACAAGGACAAATCCTCTTCTTCGTCCGGACCACCCCCCGCGCCTGCCACATAGTGGCCGCCCTCGACCCGCTCGGCCGTTCTCCGGCCCTCAAGCTGCTTGGTGGTCAGTATCCGGAAAAAAGGCTTGATCACAAAGAGGAGGACACCGACGGCGATGAGCAGATAGACGATCGGCATGGCCAGCCACTCCATGACCTCGCGCCATTTCTCGAGGGCAGCGGGTTCAGGCTCGGCCATGGCGGAGAGGGCAAAGGCCATGCTGGCCACCTCGACCTGATCGCCCCGCTCCTCGCTGTAGCCGATGGCGTTCCTGACCAGCTTTTCGAAATACTGCATTTCCTCGGGGTTTCTTGGCTTATATTTTAGGCTGGTGCCCTTTTCCTTGTCAACGCTCTTGTCGTAGGTACCATCGACCATGACCGCCACCGAGAGCCGTTTCACCGTCCCACCCGGTTCCTGGACGTGCCTGGTCTGCCGGCTGATCTCGTAATTGCGGGTCGCATTGCTGCGTTTGTAGGCACCCCCCTGCCCCGCGCCCTCGCCGGACTCGGCAAAGGTGGCCAGCTCGCCCTTGGCGCCTGGAATCCCCTGGGGCGACGGCCCGCCGCGCTGATCCTCCTCGGTGAGCGTCTGCTCGCTGCGCACCACCTGGGCCTCGGGATCGAAATTCTCCTCGGTCACCTCCTTGCGATTGAAGTCGATGTCGGCGGTGACGCTGGCCCGTACCCTGCCAATGCCCACCACCTCTTCCAGCATGGACTCGACCTTCTTGCGCAGGGTATCCTCCACCTTGAATTGATATTCCAGCTGATTGCCGGAAAGCACCCCGCCCTGCTCGCTGCTCTTGCGGTAGAGCAACCGGCCGGCAGTATCGACCAGGGTGATATTCTCCGGGGTGAGGCCGGGCACCGCGCAGGCCACCAGATTGACGATGCTCTGCACCTGATGCTGGGAAAGCTGCTCGCGGCCCCGCAACTTGACGCTCACCGAGGCGGTCACCGGTTTTTCATCCTCGACAAAGACCGACTCCTTGGGGGTGGCAATGTGGACGCGGGCCTCCAGCACCTGCTGAAACTGCCGGATGGTGCGGGCCAGCTCTCCTTGGAGCGCCCGCTGGTAGTTGAGACGCTGAACGAAATCGGTGGTGCCGAGGCTGGTCTGATCAAAGACCTCGAAGCCGACTCCGCCGCCGCGGGGCAACCCCTGACCGGCCAGATTCAGCCGCACCTCATAGACCTGGCTGGCCGGCACCATGATCGCGCCGCCATCCCCGGAGAGCTTGTAGGCGATCCGCTGCTCCTTCAGGCGATTGACCACCTCGGCGGCATCCTCCTGGGTCAGGCCGGAAAAAAGCACCTTGTACTCGCCGGTAGCCTCACCGCCCACCGTGGTAATGGCGATGAGCCCGCCCACCACCACCGCCACCACCGCAAGGGCTACCAGTTTCTGGACCAGGGTCAATCCCCGGAAGACCGAAACAAACTGCGCGAAAATCTCCTTAGGCCCTGCCATACGTCCCCCTTAGAGCAAACGCGGGATTGAGAGGCTGTTGAAAACTTGTTTGTCGACAGCCTGCGGCGCCCCAGGGATGGGGCGCCAATTCCGCGAGTCGTAACTCGCCGGAATTGTGAGAACTCGCGGAATTCACTTCTGCGAGTTCGTCGTTGAAAAAGATCATGGATGACTTTTTCAACATCCTGTTAGAGTTGCATCCGCATGATTTCCTGATAGGCCTCAAGCACCTTCTGCTGGACCCGGGTCATGAGCCGGAAGGAGATGCCTGCCTGCTCGGCGGCGATCATGGTCTCGTGAATATTGGCGTGCTGGCCGCTGGCCAGCCCCTGGGCAAGGGCATCCGCCTGGCCCAACTGGGTATTCACCGAGGCAACGGCCTGGTTGAGCACCTCGCCGAAGCCCCCGGCCGCCGAACCGGCAGCCGTCCCGGGCCGCGGCGCGGCAAGGCCGGCCGGGGCGGCGATGGTCGAAAGAGAGACTTCCTTCATGATGCCACTCCTTTAGAGACAATGGAAACGGCTTGAGGCCCACCGGTTCCCGGTTAGCGGTTAACGGCCGATGTCCAGCGCCCGCAGTGCCATGTTTTTGACGGCATCGAGGGCGGTGACGTTGGCTTCATAGGAGCGCTTGGCACTCATCATATCGACCATCTGCTCCGCCACGTTGACATTGGGCATCCGGACAATGCCATTGGCATCGGCATCCGGATGCGAGGGATCGAAGACCTCCGTAAAGGGTGCCTTGTCCTCGACGACCCGGGCCACCTCCACCGTGCGCAGCTTTTCCGCCGTGGAATTCAGGGTGTCGCGGAAGCTGCCTTCCAGCGGCTTGGCGGCAAAGATCACCGATTTGGCCTTGTAGGGCCCCCCTTCCAGCGTGCGGGTGGTATTGGCATTGGCCAGGTTCATGGCCGCGATATTCAATCGCGCCCGTTCCGCCTTGAGGGCGGAACCGCTGATGTGCATGGCAGTCAGTTCATCCATGGCTTATTTGCCTCCTTCGTCGATGGCGTACCGCAACCCCTCAAATTTCTTGGCAATGAGTCGCGTGGTTACCTGATACATGAGTTGGTTTTCCGAGAGTTTGACCATTTCCTCGTCGAGATCGACCGGCCGCGCTTCCTTGGCATACTCTCCGCTCTTGGTCGCCTCCACCGGATCAACCGTCAAATGTTTGGCATGCGTGCGGTTCAGATCGCCCACGCCGGCCATGGTCCGCTCCATGACCTTGGCAAAGGAGAAATCCTGGGCGATGTAACCAGGGGTCTCCTGATTGGCGATATTCGACTGGATCAAGCCCTGTTTTTCCAGGCGCAGATCAAGCGCCTGTCGCATCGCGGCGATGCTGCCGCCGTACAATTTGTTGATTGGCATGGTGACCTCCATGGCTCGGGTATAGACCGTTGCCGGAATTTAATGCAAATACGATGCCAACAAAAAAAAAGAGGGAGCGGATTAAAAGGAAAGAGGGATAGGCGAGGCAGAGGGAGAAAAAGGCGGAAAATCAGTCGAGCTGCCCCTGGGCGCGGTATTCGTTCAGTTTGTTGCGGAGGGTCCGGACGCTGATACCTAAAATCCTGGCGGCATGGGTCCGGTTGTCGCCGGTTTTCTGCAGGGCCTGCATAATCATCTGCCGCTCCACCTCGCGCAGGCTCTGGCCCTCGACCGCGATCGCCGACAGCTCGTTCGCCGACTCTACCTCCCCCTCGGCTGCGGACACGGCAGCAGGCGGCATCGTCGTCGGCCGCTCCACCTCCTCCCAGAAGTCCCAGGGTTCCAGTTCGCGATCCACCCCAAGCAGCACCGCCCGTTCGATCATGTTTCCCATCTCGCGCACATTGCCCGGCCACGGATGGGAAAGGAAACGGGCCAGAGCGGCAGGGGAAAGCCTCTTGATCGGCCGGCCATACTGGCAGGAATATTTTTCGATAAAATGAGCGGCCAGGAGCGGGATATCCCCCTGCCGCTCGCGCAGGGCAGGAAGCCGCAGGGGGATGACGTTCAACCGGTAATAGAGATCCTGGCGGAACTCCCCCTTGGCCACCGCCTCCTTGAGGTCGCGGTTGGTGGTGGCCACCACGTGGACGTCGATCCGGATCGGCTCCTTGCCGCCGAGGCGATCCACCTCCTCTTCCTGGAGGACACGCAGCAGCTTGGCCTGAAGGTGCAACGGAATCTCGCCGATCTCGTCGAGCAACAGGGTGCCGCCGTCGGCCAGCTCGAACTTGCCCTTCTTGGTGACGATGGCGCCGGTAAAGGCCCCTTTTTCGTGACCGAACAACTCGCTCTCGAGCAGTCCCTCGGGCAAAGCGGCGCAGTTCAGGGCCACGAACGGCCCTTCTCGCCGATCGCTCGCATGGTGGATGAGCCGGGCAAAAACCTCCTTGCCGGTGCCCGATTCCCCAAGGACCAGCACCGTCGCCTTGCTGGAGGCGACATTTTTCGTCCGTTCCAGCAGGGCCAGAAATTTGGCGTCCCGGCCGATAATCGGCCGGCTCTTCACTACCGGTTCGGCAGCCGGCGCCACCCGCACCGCCGCCGGTCCAACGCTCACCGCCTTTGGCGTACTGCCAAGAACCCGCTTCACCGTCTCCTCGATCACCTCCACCGAAAATGGTTTGAGAATGTAATCGAAGGCCCCGCGCTTCATGGCCTCCAGGGCGGTCTCCACCGTGGCATAGCCGGTGATGATCACCACCGGCATCTCCGGCCAGTCGGTCTTGATGTGGCGCAACAGTTCGATGCCATCCATGCCCGGCATCCTGATGTCGCTGATCACCAGATCCGGCACGCTCTTCCGCATCAAATCGAGGGCCATGCGGCCGTTCTCCGCCACCCGCACCTCGTAGCCGTTGCAGCTCAGGGCCTCGAACAGCGCTACCCGCATGTTCTGCTCGTCATCGACAACCAGGATCCGGCTACTCGTTTCAGGCATGGTCGTGTCTCAATTGCTTTGCGGTTTCCAGGCAACGTCCTGCTTGGCACAGGGCGGCAGGACGGTAAAGAGTGACCCCTTTCCCGGCTCGCTCTCCACCCGGACCACCCCGCCCTCCGGCATGCTCTCCAGCCTGGCGAACAAAAACTCCCGCGGGTGGTCAGCGGTATTACCAAAAAAGGGGGCCATTCGTGGTTGCGGCACGCGACGCTCTCACTTCTTGCGCAAAAGTGGTTTCAGAACCGTGAGCGAACGGTCGATTTCCAACTGGTTCAGGCGCTCTTCGGCAAGCTTCTTGAGATACGGATCGGCGCCGGTCTGCGCCTTGCGGAAATGGTCGCGCCCCTGGTCGAATTCCCCCAACTGCACCAGCAGATCGCCGAGATGCAGATGGACCCCCTGGGCCACGCCGCCATCCTGGGGCATCTTCTCGCCCACGGCGCCGAGATACGCCTTGATGGTCTCCCTGGTCCGTTTTTCCCGGCGCAGCATATCGCCCACCTTCCGGTACCAGCCCTGCAGCGCCGTGGCGCTGAGCCAGCCCTCATTCCGGTAGACATCGAGGCTGACCAGCATCTCGGGAAAACGCTTGACCTCAAACAACATCCGCAGGCGTCCCTCGCCGCAGAGCTGTTTCTTCTCCGGCTGGCTCAGTTGCGGCAACGCCTGGTCAAAATAGGCCAGGGCCTCGCCGAAGCGCTTCTGTTCTTCACGGAGCCGGCCGCTGTAATAGAGGACCTCGCCCAATTCCTCGGTGCCGGCATAGCTTTTGCGCAGATGCTCCAGCAGCCGCTCGGCCGCGGTGAGATCCTTCTGGGCCAGATAGACGTGGGCACGGCGGGCATAGAGATCGAGCTTGTCCGCATCGGAGAGCGGAAAGGCCGTGGCCCGGTAATAGAGTGCCGCGGCCTGATCGTTCCGATCCAGGGCCTGGAAGGCCTGGCCGACCAGATACCGCAGCCGGCCCTGGACGGATTTTTCCACATGACCTGCCTCGGTCTGGTAGAGCTTCTGGATCTCCTTATACTGACCGCGCTTCAGTAATTCTTCAACCATGGCCACCATAACCTCGGCGCCGACATCGCCCTCCTCGCCGGGGTTCGGACCAGGCGGATCATTGCGCAAGAAGCTCCGCCCCATTTCCGTGGCCTGGTCGTAATTGCCCCGGGCACGATAGCGCAGGAACAGGCCATGGCGCGCATCCTGGGCAATGGGTTCCTGGCGATACTTCTCCAGCACCTCCTGATAGAGCTTGTCGCCCTCCGGGTCGTTCAGATCGCGCCGGCGCTGCCAGCTCGCAAGCTTACGGCCGGGGTCATCAAGATACTCGGTTTGCCGGAACCGGGAGAGGATCACCGCCCGGCTGCCCGGCTCTCCATCCTCTACCACCTTGGCATAGAGCTTTTGGGCCGTGGCGTCATCGCCCTGGCGATGGAAACTGTCGCCCAGTTCGTGGAACACTTCGAAACGGCGGGGCGACTGCGGCGCCAGATTGACGAAATGAAAAAGATGGCGCTGCCCCTCGGCCTCCTTGCCGGTTTTGAGATAGGCCATGCCCAGAAAAAACAGCGGCTCGGGATCATCCAACCCGGTCCGCGGCGCCTTGGCCAGCAATCCCTCGAAGGTCTCGACCGCCTTGGCGTACTCCTTCTTCGCCACATACGCCTTGCCGATGCCGACCAACGCCAGGGTCCGCTGTTTTTCATCCGCGCTCTGCACCGCCTTCTGAAAGACCCCGATGGCCTCATCCAGCCGACCGACCTCCGCCAGGGTCCTGCCCTGCCAGTACTGGGCGGCAGGCACCAACGGCGACTGCGGATAACGCTGCTGGAAAAGTTTGAAGTAGGTGGCAGCCTCCCGAAAGAAGCGCATGTGATAATGGGCCACGCCCAACTCGAAATAGGCCTCGGGATAACGGGCGGCTTTGGGATAGTCCGCGGCATAGAGCCGGAAGAGATTACGCACCTGCTCCCAGTCGGGGTCAGCGGCCTCGGCCGCCGCCTTTTTCGAAAGCTGCGCCGCCTGCCACAACGCCTCCTCCGCCTTGGCCGCCTTGGGAAATTCCTTATGCAGACGCTGATAGAGGACGGCCGCCTCGGCCCACTTCGCCGCCTTGGCCGCAGCAGTGGCCTCCTGCCACAAACCCTCCTCCGGCGTCGCCGGCCGGGCCGCGGCCTGCTGCTGCGCCTCGCCCTCGCTCGGCGCGTTGCCGCTCTCCGCTGCCCACGTTGGGCATGCCGCCACCAGCAGCAACCATACTATAAGGAAAAACCGTTTCCCCATCGACTCCGATCCGTGTCAAAAATCCGGCATCCTCAGACGCCGCTCTCCGGCTGCATCAATCCGAAACGCTTCATCTTCTCAATCAGGGTGGTACGGTTCACATTGAGCAGCTTGGCCGCGCGATTCCTGACCCAAGCCGTCTGATCAAGGGCCTGGACGATCAACCGTTTTTCGAAATCCGCCACCACCTCGTTCAGGAAAAATCCTTCCCCGGGTATTTCATGCACATCCTGTGCCGCCGTCGCCGCAGGACGGGTGCCACGCAGCCGATCCGGCAGGTCCTCGGCAGTTAATTCCCGGCCAGCAGCAAGAATCACCATGCGCTCCACGGTATTCTCCAGCTCCCGCACGTTCCCGGGCCAGGGGTAATGCAGAAGCTGGCGCATGGCCGCCGGTGCCACCCCGCTGATCTTCTTCTGGCGGACGCGATTGAACTTATCGATAAAATAGTCGATGAGCAGGGCGATGTCGCCCTTGCGCTCCCTGAGCGGCGGCGCCTCGATGGGGATGACGTTGAGCCGGTAGTAGAGATCCTCCCGGAAACGTCCCTCCGCCACCTCCTGGTCCAGGTCGCGGTTGGTGGCGGCAACGACCCGGAAGTCGGACTTGATCGTGCGGGTGCCGCCGATCCGCTCGAACTTGCGCTCCTGCAAGACCCGCAGCAACTTCACCTGGAGCATCGGGCTCATCTCGGAGATCTCGTCCAGGAAGACGGTGCCGCCGTGGGCCAACTCGAAGCGTCCCATGCGGGTGCGGATGGCATGGGTAAAGGCGCCTTTTTCATGGCCAAAGAGTTCGCTTTCCAGCAGTTCGCCGGGGATGGCGCCGCAGTTGACCGCGATGAACGGGCCGTTGCGACGCGCCCCTTCATAGTGGAGGGCCTGGGCAACGAGTTCCTTGCCGGTGCCGGACTCGCCACGGATCAGCACTGTGGTGTCGGTATCGCACACCTTCTTGATCAGGGAAAAGACCTTGGCCATCCGGTCGCTCTTGCCGACGATGGCGGAGCACCCCCGCGGCTGCTCGCCGCCGGTTCCCGCCCCGGCTTCTTCACCGGCCCAAAAGCGGCCCAAGGCCGCATCAAGCGCCCCCCAGGCAAAAGGCGCTTCGATATACTCACCGGCCCCGGCCCGGGCAACAACCATGGCCTCGGACACCGATGGCTGCCCCGCCAGCACGACGCAGGGAAGATCCGCGGCCACCCCCTCCAAAAAGACCACGGCATTGCCGCCGAGGGCGGCGGGGGCATGAAAAAAAACCGCATCGCACGAATTCCCTTCCAGCCAGCCGGCTGCCGCCTCCGGCGTTGGCAGCCAGGTCACTGATCCCCATTTTTTCTCAATCTTTTTAAAGAGTTCTGCCAAGTTGGCGGTGGTAGGGCCGACGGTCAGAAAGGATCGTTTGGGCATGGGGCCTCGGAGTATGCGCGAATGCGCCATTTTCTTTTAATGAATTTCGGCTGTTATGTTGTCTGGTATACATCAGCCCGGAAAAAAGTGTCAATTTTTTTTCATCACGGAATTTTTTTTCTGTATTATTCATCTGTTAGTCGTTAAAAAGGAAAGAGAACCACGGCAGTCCGCCAGGTTCCAGCAAGGAGACGCGTTGTGATCACAGAGACCCCGGGCCGATCGGTCGTGGAACTCATCAAGGTAACCAAGGTCTACCCGCCCGACGTGGTGGCCCTGCAGGAAGTCTCGCTCTCGGTCGTGCGCGGCGAGATGCTCTTTCTGACCGGCATGAGTGGCGCTGGCAAGACCACCATGCTCAAATTGATGTGCAACATCGAGGCCCCTACCAGCGGCGTGGTGGAGGTGGCGGGCCGCGATCTTTCCCGGGTGCGGCCCGCCGGCATCCAGAAGATGCGTCAAAAAATAGGCGTTGCCTACCAGGATTTCCGGCTGCTGCCAAAACAGACCTCCCTCGAAAACATCGCCATGGCCATGGAGGTCACCTACCAGAGTCGGCAGAAAATCAGACAGCGCACCGAAGAGCTGCTGGAGATCCTCGGCATTGCCGACAAACGGGACAAACTCGTGGGCAAGCTCTCCCGCGGCGAACAACAGCGGGTGGCGCTCGCCAGGGCCGCGGCCAACAAGCCGCCGTTGCTGCTGGCGGACGAGCCCACCGGCAACCTTGACGACACAGCGGCGGAACGGGTGGTGGCACTGTTCAATACCCTCAACGCCGAGGGCTCCACCATCGTGGTGGCCACCCATGACGAATCGATTTACCGCGACACCGACCACCGGGTGCTTCGCCTGGTCCACGGCACCCTCATCGAGTCGGCGGCGAAAAAACTGGCGGACGAGGCATACCCCTCCTTAGATTACGCTGCCATCACCCGGCTCGCCGAGGAGTTGGAGACCGGCGATGCCGGTTCCGCCACTGAAACTGAATTGATTTTGGCTGACGATCCCGGTGACGACTTCACCCTGACAGCGGATGATGAAAACAATGCCGGAACGGACGGCGCGCGCGAGGACGAGGAGGAGAGACGATGAAGCCCTTTGCCATGATCCTCCGCCAGGCAGGCCGCAACTTCCTCCAGACCTGGGGCACCCAGATCATGACCCTGATTACGGTGGTGCTCTCGGTGCTGATTTTCTCCTTCTTCTTTCTCGTGTACATGAACATGCTCCGCGCCAGCGACCGGCTCGGCGACGACATCCGCCTCATCATCTATCTCGACAATGAACCGGTGCCCGAGCTGCGACCGCAGATCGAACGCAAGATCCGCGAATTCGGCGAGGTCGAGAAGATCACCTTTGTCTCCCGCCAGGAGGCATACAACCGGCTCGCCAAACAGCTCGGCAACGACCGCGACGTGCTGGCCGATCTTGGCCCCGGTTTCCTGCCACCCTCCATCGAGGTCGTGCCCAGGAAGACCCTCAAGAATCTCAGCCGGATCGAGGAGTTCGCCAGCTACCTCCGCACCCTGCCCTCTGCCGCCAAGGTGCAGTACGGCCACGCCTGGCTGCAACGCTTCAGCTACTTCACCAACCTGCTGCAGATCGTCGTCTTCATGAGCGGCGCGTTGCTCATTCTCAGCATGACCTTCATCGTCTCTTACACCATCCGACTGACCGTCATCGCCCGTCAGGATGAACTGGAAATCCTGCGGCTGCTCGGGGCAAGCAGCTCCTATATCCGCGGCCCGCTGCTTATCGAGGGTATCCTCCAAGGCCTGCTCGGCTCCGGTTTCGGCCTGGCGGCCCTCTATTATCTCTACTCCTGGACCACGCAGAAATTCAGCGGCCCCGGCATCCTTCACCTTTTCGATTTCCGTTTCTTCTCGCCGATGATGCTGGCGATCATCCTGGGGGTGAGCGTCCTGCTCTGTGCCGGCGGTACCATTGTCTCCATCCGTAAATTCCTTCGCGTCTAGTTAGGGTTGCCGTGAGACACCTTCCCTTCGTGGCCATCGCCCTCTGTCTGCTGCTGACCGCGCCCCTGCCGGCCCGGGGAACGGACACCGTCGAGCGGCAGCTGGCCGAACAGCGGAAGAAAATGGAGCGGCTCCAGCAGGGACTCGAAGGCCAACGCGCCCGGGTGAAGAAGACACGCCAGAAAGAAGAAGGACTGTTGGCCGAGATGGAGTCCCTGGAAGCCACGCTGCGGCAGGAACGCGCCCGGCTCAAGGCAATGCAGGCAGATCTGGCCAACCACGAAAACCTGCTTGCCGAGAAACAGGCGGAACTCGAAACCGTCAAGGTGGCCAAGGAAGGAAGCCGCGCCCATATCCAGCAACGGCTGGCCGCGTTCTACCGGATGGGGCCCACCGGCATGCTCAATGTGCTTTTCACCGGCAATTCGCTGCCCGACCTGCTCAATTCCGACGAATACCTCCGCCGTCTCATTCGGTACGACCGGGAGGCGATCAGCGAATACCGGGCCAAGATCACCCAGATCGCCGCCGCCCAGGCCGCGCTGGAACAAGGGAGAAAAGAACTGGTCGCCACCATCGCTGGGGTCAAGGAACAGGAAGAACGTCTGGCCGACACCCGCGGCCAGCGCGCCGTCCTGCTCAAGCGGGTCAAGACCGAAAAACTGCTTTACCAGCGCGCATTGGAGGAGATCGAGGCGGCGGCGCAGCAGCTCAACGTTACCATGGAGAAGCTGAAGCGACAGGCAACGGAGCGCCAAAAGACCGCGCCGATCAGAGAAAACAACGCCAGCGGGAAAAAAGGCCGGTCTGCCGGCGGCGCCTTTGCCGCCAGCAAGGGGAGGCTCGACCCGCCGGTCGCCGGCGCGGTCACCACCCGGTTCGGTGCCGGCAACAAGGGCAGGTTCGGCCTTGCCACCGTGCAGAACGGCATCGACATCAAGACCGAACCCGGCACCCCGGTCCGGGCGATTTATGGCGGCACGATCGCCTACGCCGGGATACTCCGCGGCTACGGCACCATCGTCATCATCGACCATGGCGACCACTACTTCAGCCTGATGTCACGGGTGGGGGAACTACACAAAAAGGAGGGAGAGCCGGTGAACCGCGGGGAGATCGTTGCCACCATGAGCGATCAGGAGGGGCTCGTCGGCGAAGGGCTCCACTTTGAGATCCGCCGCGGCACCACCCCGGAGAATCCGCTCCACTGGGTCAACAACGCCAAGCTCAAGATCACCGCCACCCGCCGCTGACCCTTCCGCGCACGGTATCACCCGGAAAAATCCGGGAAAAACCGCCGCGGGGAAACCGGTTTTTTTCCGGTACGAGAATGGCGCGGGACGGACGAAACAGGGGGCAGGATTCCCTGCAACCCCGTCATGCCGCCTGATTTTCCACCAAACCGTCAAGGTCCGCCTCACTGCGGGCGAGATAGTCGTCGAATCCCATCATCACGTCGATGATGCCGTCCGCTCTAATCTCGACGATCCGGTTGGCCACGGTGGAGACCAGCTGATGGTCGTGGGAGGCGAAGAGCACCACCTCGGGAAAGGCGTTCAGCCCATTGTTCAGAGCGGTGATCGACTCCAGGTCGAGATGGTTGGTGGGCTCATCGAGGATAAGGGCATTGGCGCCCGAGAGCATCATCTTGGCGAGCATGCAACGCACCCGTTCGCCGCCGGAAAGGACCGAGGTCTTTTTCAGCGCCTCCTCGCCGGAAAAGAGCATCTTGCCCAAAAAACCCCGCAGGAAGCTCTCATGCTCCTTGGGCGGGGCGAACTGGCGCAGCCAGCCGACCAGGTCGAGCGCCTCATTGTCGAAATAGGCGCTGTTCTCCTTGGGGAAATAGGCACTGCTGATGGTCACCCCCCAGCGGAAGCTGCCCTTGTCCGGCGCCATCTCCCCGGCCAGGATCCGGAACAGGGTAGTCTTGGCCAGGCTGCCCCCGCCGACAAAGGCGATCTTGTCGCCCTTGTTGACCGTGAGGGTGAGGTCCTCGAACAGGGAGACCCCGTCGATCTTCTTCGACAGCCCGGTGATCTCCAGGATCACGTCGCCGCAGGGGCGCTCCGGCGTGAAGACGATGTAGGGATATTTGCGGGAGGAAACCGGCATATCCTCGATGGTGAGCTTTTCCAGCAGCTTTTTGCGGGAGGTCGCCTGCCTGGCCTTGGAGGCGTTGGAGCTGAACCGCTGGATAAAGGCCTTGAGTTCATCCGCCTTGGCATTGGCCTTCTTGCTCTCGCTCTCCTTCTGGCGGAAGTGGAGCTGGCTCGCCTGCTGCCAGAAGTCGTAGTTGCCGACATAGGCCTGGATCTTGCCATAGTCGATATCCGCCATGTGGGTGCAGACCTGGTTCAGGAAGTGGCGGTCGTGGGAAACAATGATCACGGTATTCTGGAAGCGGGAGAGAAAGTCCTCCAGCCAGGCGATGGTCTTGAGATCGAGCTGGTTGGTGGGCTCATCGAGCAGCAGGATATCCGGATCGCCGAACAGGGCCTGGGCCAAGAGCACCCGCACCTTGTCGCCGCCGTCCAGTTCCTTCATCCTCTTCTGCCGCAGCTCCTCGGGAATACCGAGGCCGCTTAAGAGCACCGCCGCCTCGGCCTCTGCCTCATAGCCGCCCAACTCGCCGAACAGGGTCTCCAGTTCGCCGGAACGCACACCGTCCTCCTCGCTGAAATCCGCCTTGGCATAGAGGGCCTCCCTTTCGGCCATCACCGTATAGAGCTTACTATGCCCCATGATCACGGTATCGAAGACCGGGTGCTCGTCAAAGGCGAACTGATCCTGGTTGAGCATGGCGAGGCGCTCTTTCGGCCCCTTGATGATCTCGCCCCGATCCGGTTCACGCTGGCCGGCCAGGATCTTCAGGAAGGTGGACTTGCCGGCGCCGTTGGCCCCGATCAGACCGTAGCAGTTGCCGGGAGTGAACTTGATGTTGACGTCCTGGAAGATAACCCTCTTGCCATAGGCGAGAGAGACATTGGCTGCGGTGATCATCGTCTGGGCCTCATAGTAAAAAAGCCACCGGGAGATTCCCGTGGCCTTGTTTGTGCTGCGCAGGGGCGAAGGAAAAAAAAAGCCCCGCACAAGGCGGGGCTTTTCCATGGTCGCTATTAGCGCTTACTGCTGGACAACGTTTGCTGCGGCCGGACCCTTGGGGCCATCGACCACATCGAAGGTCACCCGGGCGCCTTCCTTCAAGGATTTGAAACCCTGAGCCTGAATCGCGGAATGATGCACGAATACATCCTTGCCGCCGTCCTGCTCGATGAAGCCAAACCCCTTGGAATCGTTGAACCATTTTACTGTTCCTGCTGCCATCTTGTACTACTCCTTTGTACTGGGTTCCCTCGGGAACCACTTTTTAAAAGACCGGATCATCCAAATATGACCCGGCATCAATTTTGTCGCCAAAACTGATCAACTCAAATATATCGCTCTTGCCTCACCCGACCGGCTCCCGCGGCAACCCCAAGGGCGTTCAAAGCAGGGGCGGTCATCGTGTGGGCAAGTTTTTCGATAAGGTTTCCTGACGGCTCTCTGGCCTGTCGTGCCTCAGCAGGGACTTCGACGACAACGAACGATGCGATGGACAACGTAAGGTGAGCGAGGAGGTGCTGCGGAGAATGTGTTTTCATTTGCTTGTTTCACATATATTACTCTTTTTTTCAGAAAATACAAGGAAATAAATCGTGCCGGAAGTGTTTCTCTGGATCAGGCGTGCGTGCCGGTATTGTTAAGGCGGCCGGGGAACAGGTCTCCAGCCGTTTCCCCCCCCCTCTCCCCACCGAAAACAAAATGTAAGAGCGGCTGATTTCCGGTTTCGATCCGGCAATCAATTTTTCGCCCCACATGAAAACATGCCCTTGCTGTAATCATGAAGGCTGTCGGAATTGAACGGCAAGAGGGGGTCTTTTGTGAGGCACCGCTGTGTGCCGAGTTCGACAAGTCCCGTGCGTCGTGGGTATTCGGGGCTGATTCCGACGCGCCTCAAAATTCTTCCCTAACTATAAAAAAGGGTTGACGACTCGAAGTGATGGCTGCTATAAACTGTTAAACTTTGCTTCGAAAAAGGCAAACCCAGGGCAACCTGGGGGCGCAAAGCCACGGACCAGGAGAACCTTGGCGGCCGGGCTGCCGAAGAGCAGGGGGTAATGGTACACCCCCATAAACCGCCTTCGGTCCGAGGGCGGTTTTTTTTGATTTGATCTCCACATAAGGAAGGTGCTTCTGATGTCATCGTTGGGGGGAACGATTCATCGCGACGAACTGCTCTGGCTCCTGGGCAGTTTGAGCGGACTTTATCGCCTGCCGTTTGATGCCGCGCTGGTGGCGCAGGCCTTTCCGCCGCCCCACGACCGCACTGTTTTGCACGAGGCGGCGCGCTCCTTGGGGTTCAAGACCGGCACCCGTGCCGTCGCCGGCCTTGAGTGGCGGAAGCTGCCGTTGCCTGCCATTGCCTTTCTCCAGCCCGAAGCGCCGCCCGCGGCCAGCCTGCCGCCTGTGCCCGATGAAGCCGCGGCCGATGACCTGGCCTCCGGCAGGGAAGTAGAATCGCCTGCGGCCACGCCGGTCATCATCCTCAAGGTCGAGGGAGAGAAGTTCCTCTTTTTCCGTCCCGGCTCCCAGGCGCCGGAGACCCTGGCCATTGCCGGAGCCCCTGAGCGCCTCGATCCCGAGCTGATCCTGATCGCCAAGGAGTCTGCCACCGGCAACGATGAGGCCATTACCGGCTTTCCGGCGGAGAAAAAGCAATTCGGCTTTTCCTGGTTCATCCCCGAACTCCTCAAGCACAAGAATATCTGGCGGGACATCCTGCTTGCCAGTCTCGCCATCCAGTTGGTTGGTCTCGCCACCCCCCTCTTCACCCAGGTGATCATCGACAAGGTCATTGTCCACCAGTCCCGCAGCACCCTCATCATCCTCGGCCTGGCCCTGGTCATGTTCATGCTCTTCAACCTGACCATGACTTGGCTCAGGCAGTATCTGGTCCTGCACACCGGCAACCGCATCGACGCCGTGCTGGGCAGCAAGGTCTTCCGCCATCTCCTGCGGCTGCCGCTGCCCTATTTCGAAAACCGGCCCACCGGTACCCTGGTCGCTCGCATGCAGGGGGTGGAGACCATCCGCCAGTTCGTCTCCGGCGCCGCCGTCACCCTGCTCCTTGATTTACCTTTTCTGTTCATCTTCCTGGCGGTGATGTTCGCCTACTCCTGGCAACTCTCCCTCATTGCTTTGGGGTTGTTGAGCCTGATCTGCCTGATCAGCTTCTTGGTGGTGCCCATGTTCCGCGAGCGAATGAACAAACAGTTCATGCTCGGCGCCCGTAACCAGGCCTTTCTCACCGAATATCTCTCGGGCATGGGCACGGTGAAGTCCCTCCAGATGGAGCCGGACATCGACAAGAAATATGGCGACTACCTTGCCCGGTATCTTGCCGCCGGCTTTTCCACCAAACAGGTGGGTAACACCTACAACGTGGTGGCCAATGGTCTGGAGCAGGTGATGACCCTGGCCATCCTCATCGTCGGCGCGCTTCTGGTCATGCGCAATGAGGGCTTCACCGTGGGCATGCTGGTGGCCTTCCAGATGTTCGCCTCCCGCATGAGCCAGCCCATGCTGCGGCTGGTCGGTCTGTGGCAGGAGTTCCAGCAAGCGGATATCGCGGTAAAAAGGCTGGGCGATATTCTCGACATGCCCCAGGAGCCGCATACCCTCACCCCCAAGCGGGAGAACGGCGACCAGGGCCAAATCGATCTCGTCGATCTCGGTTTCCGCTACTCCGAGAACCATCCCTGGCTCTACCGCAATCTCGCGATGCGCTTCAAGCCCGGTCATCTCACCGTGCTCATGGGTCCGTCGGGCTGCGGCAAATCCACCCTGGCCAAGCTGATGCTCGGTTTCTATCAGCCGGTGGAGGGGCATATCGCCCTGGATGGCCGCGACATCCGCTACTTCGCGGCCAACGAGCTGCGTGCCACCTTCGGTGTGGTGCCCCAGGAAACGGTACTCTTTTCCGGCACCATCTACGACAACCTGGTCATGGCCCACCCCCATGCAAGCTTCCCCGAGGTGATCGCCGCCTGCAAGGCCGCCGAGATTCACGAGGTGATCGAGGAACTGCCCAACGGCTACCAGACCGAGATCGGCGAGCGCGGCACCGGCCTTTCCGGCGGCCAGCGCCAGCGGATCGCCATTGCCCGTGCCCTGCTCAAACGGCCGAAGATACTCGTGTTCGACGAGGCAGTTTCGAACCTCGATCAGCAGACCGCCGAGCACTTTGCCAAGACGATCAATACGCTCAAGGGTCAGGTGACCATGCTCTTCATTACCCACCAGATTCCCAAAGGGTTGCAGGTAGACGAGGTGCTTTCCATCGTTGGGAAAGGGGGACAGGCTGCTTTTTAATGATGGATTTATCGTGAGGTGAACATGCCACGGGTTGCGCGCGGTTTAGCGGACGGACATTTCTACCATGTTCTTAATCGAGGCAACGGGCGCCAGCAGGTGTTTCACAACGATATGGATTATCAGGTATTTCTTGATCTGCTGGACGAAGTGAAAAAACGTTATCCAGTTACACTCTTTGCCTATTGCCTCATGCCAAACCATTTTCATTTGCTGGTCCGGGCAGAGAAAGGAGAAGCGTTGAGCCGCTATATGCAATGGTTCATGACCAGCCATGTCCGCCGTTACCATCGCCGGCACGGAAGCAGCGGCCATGTTTGGCAAGGACGCTTCAAGAGTTTTCTTGTTCAGGGTGACGCGCATCTTTTGGCCGTTGCCCGTTATATAGAAGGCAATCCTGTCCGTGCCGGACTTGCGGAAAGATCTCGTGACTGGCGGTGGTCTTCGCATGGTGAGAGTTGCGGAAGACAGAAACGCAATCTTACCGCGATGTTGCCGATCTCTTTTGTGGAAGACTGGGGGGAATATGTTGATCAGCCGCTGACAGCAAAGGAGCAGGCAAAGATACAGCGGAGCCGGGACCGTCAGGCACCATTCGGTACGAGCGAATGGCAGCGGAAGATAAGCCGGGAGATGGGCCTTGAATCAACGCTTAAGCCATTGGGGCGTCCGAGAAAGGCACAGGAAAAGTAGCCTGTCCCCCTTTTCTGCTGCTGTCCCCCTTTTCTGCTGTCCCCCTTTTCTGCCCTTTTCTGCCCAAGCCATGAACGCCACAGCCGGGGATCAACGCGCTTTCATGCTGGGAGGCAGGCTGGGAGGCAGTGGCGATGACATCCTGACCGGCGGCAGTCAGGCCGATGTGCTGGTGGGCAACATGGGTCAGGACACCCTGGACGGTGGGGCTGGGGATGACAACGACTGGAATTGGAGGATGGCGGCATGAAAAACAGAATGATGCTCGGGATAGTCAAAGGAGTTGTGCTCACGGTTTTACTTACCGCCCTGGCGGGCTGCATGACCTTGGCCAAGGAGAATCCGCTTGGGATCGGTAAAAGCTGGAAGGAGGAGGTTTTGTTGCACGACGGCACAACCTTGACCGCGAAACGGTCTCATAGCTATGGTGGGTATCCGGTCATTGACAGCACCTCCCGGTCGGTGCTGAAGGAGGAGTGCAAGTTTACCATTCCGGGCACGAATCAGGACGTGACTTGGAAAAGCGATTTCGGTCGTGAGCAGCAAGACAACCTGACGTTGTTGGCGCTGGATGTATTCAACAACACGCCCTATATCGTGACCAACCCGGCTGGCTGCCTAGCTTACAATCATTGGGGGCGTCCCAATCCACCATATGTGTTTTTTAAGTACGACGGCACGACGTGGCAGCGTATATCATTGGAAGAACTCCCAGTGGAGATGAGAGAAGCGAATGTCATCATCGGCGGCTACGATGAACGATGGGACCGCGACCGCCTTTGGAGTCCAGAACCAGTTTCAGTTGAGGAAATCAAGAAAATCAACGCATCGGGGGGGCAGCGACACCTCCGCGTCTTCGTCCGGGAGCCGCTTGATCCCAAGAAGACGCAGTCTAGTGTGAGCTGCGAGGAGTTGATTTTTTACAAGGGGGCATGGATCGGCCCTGGCGACTCTGTTGGGCGGCGGATGATGGATAGGATTTCAAAGTAGCACGAAGTTGCTGAAGCATAAAAGAGGGGGGAACATATGACAACACAGTTTGATATTGATTGCTCTTTGATGGCAGGCGTAGCCTATCGTTCAACTCGTGACAAGATCAACCGCTTTCCCATACCAGAGGGCTGGGCGGAGGTATTATTATCCCATGCAACCTTGCCCAGTGGTTTCGAAGCCGTATCCTTCCAAAATATTTCCAATCCGAACGAGATCGCCATCTCCTTTGCCGGGACGAATTCGGAGATGTTCGACCCGGACTGGCTTGCCAACATCAACCTGACCACGGGCCTTTTGTGCGCCGAGCAATTGAAGGAGGCAGCAGCCTATTATTTGGAGATCAAAAAGACCAACCCGGATGCTGTTATCACCTTCATCGGTCATTCCCTGGGCGGTGGCTTGGCGGCCCTCATGGGATTGTTTTTCGATGAAAAAGCCGTGACCTTTGACCAGGCGCCTTTTGCCAACTCGGCCACGGAGTCGATCCGTAATGAGCTTGTCGGCTATCTGCACGAGCAAGGGTACACCGATGAGCAGATCAATGAATTGGCGCCGAAGTTACTTTCTTTTACCGGAAGTGACCTTGCGGCGCGGTCGGGAAACGTGAGCGGGTTTTATGTGGAAGGAGAGATTCTTTCGACCTCACCCCTGCTTATGCCCTTCTCCACCATCGGCGACCAAATCCTGATCAGTCAAGGGGCTGAGCCGGACAGCACTGAGATGCGGATTTCCCTCCACTCCCAGGCTCTGCTTACCGCCTTTCTCATGAATGACAGTTTCCGTCAGGTCACGGAAAAACTGCCAGATATGGTGAAGATGCTGTTTGATAGTGAGTTGTTCTATCACGATCCAAGCAAGTTGGTTGATCCAGAACCCAACTTCCTCGAAGGCCTGATCCAGCATCAGACCGGCGTTTCTGGGGATAATATGCTCGACCGCTTCACCGCTGATCTGCAACTGATCGCCCAGGACGGCGGCCTGAGCCTGACCAGCAACAATATTACCAAGGCCCTCACAGCCTTTGCCATGCAGAAATATGACAATGAGCTGGAAACTGGCGCAGGCGCTGGGACAAGGCTTTTTAGCAACGACGGCATTACCGGCGGTATCCTTTTTGATATGTCGAACGTGGCGACAACCCTGGCCGCAGCCAAGGGTTTTACCGGCACCGACATGGACAGGATGTTCACGGCCTACCTGAACAGCTTGGCGTCAAGCGAGGCCACCACAGCCCTTAAGGAAAAATTACCCGATCTGCGCGACTGGTATGTCCAGGCAGGCAGCCAGGTCATGGAAGCTACGGCCGGGGAGCAGCGCGCCTTCATGCTGGGTGGTAGCGGCAATGACATCCTGATTGGCGGCAGCCAGGCGGATGTGCTGGTAGGCAACATGGGCCAGGACACCCTGAACGGCGGGGCTGGGGATGACGTACTGATGGTCGGATGGGGGAACGATGGCTTTACGGACAACACCGGCGATAGCCTCTTTGGCGGCGATGGCAAAGACACTCTGTACGGCGGGTATGGCGCCGACACCCTCATCGGTGGCGCGGATGCCGACCGGATGATCGGTGGCGGCGGGATAGACACCTACTATATCGAAGGGGCCGACACCGTTGTCGATTCGGGTCGCAACTTCATCGTCTATGATGGCCAGATCCTTGCCGGCGGCTTTGTGCAGGTGGAGGGGACGACCAATGTATACCGGTCGATAAGCAACGCCCAATTCACCCTCACCTTCAACTCCCCCGGCCATCTGGTGCTGAACGGCACGGACAGCATCACCTTTGAAAACCAGACCAGCGCGGCGGATTTCGAGAATGGCGGTGAAGATATCGACACGGACACCACATGGAGGATGGCAGCATGAAGATTTTTGATCGGCTTTCGAGTTTGGTTGTTCGATACCCACGAATTTGGAGGGCGTCATGTGCCCTGATGATTTGCCTGTCGCTTGGAGGCTGCGAAAAACATGTGACTTGGCAAGAAGAGGTGAGGCTAAGTACGGGAGAGACCATCATCATAGATCGTGATGTCAGACATGCTGGCGGCGGCGCTGCCTGGCCGCAGGGGCAGGGCTCTATTCCTAGGGAGCATATTATCCGTTTCAGATACCCGGCGCAGACCGGCCCGCTCATCGAGTGGCGTTCGACGAAATTGGATTCGTCAACCTATGCTGAGTTGCCACTGGTGCTGGATATCGGCGAGGATAAGACCTGGTACATTTTCACGAAAGTTGGGGTTGGTGGTGGTTGTCGGCGGTATGTGAAGTATCAGTTTCAACATGGGATGTGGTCGGAAGCATCGTTGCCGGAGAATATCGAAATCCATCCGACGAACCTATTCCTGGCCGCAGGCGGGGTCGGCGTAGAAAGCCTCATTACCTTGGGGGGGAAAGTGAAAGAGAATTCCTCCCCCAGCTACTTTCTGTATTTAAAGCAGGTCGGTCCTAAGCGAGATGTTTGTGGTTTTTGAACGATCATCCATCTGACACAGGAGAATGGCCATGGTAGATACCATTGATTATGCGTTATTGGCGACCCGAGTCTATGCGGCATCTTTTGACAATAGAACAGGAGTGCCGGCAGGCTGGACAGAATTGACGTGGCAGGCCGACTACAATTCGTCGGGTTTTTCCGCTGGTGCCTACCGCCAAGGTAGTGAGGTGGTGATAGCCTATACCGGAACGAATCAAACCCTCGACTGGTTCCTGGGCAACACGGCTGGGCTGGGACTACTACCTGCCCCCCAAGTCTTTGATGCAATGCGCTTCTATCTTGATGTCAAGGCGGCGAATCCTGATGCCACCTCGTTTACCTTTACCGGGCATTCCTTGGGCGGCGGCCTCGCATCGCTGATGGCGGTGTTTTTCGACAAACAGGCCACGGTGTTTGACGAAGCGCCCTTTCAGCTCTCGGCGATCAATCCTGTTCTGCTGAGTTCTCTGGAAGCCAGCCTGTTGCTGAACGGCTATGCCGACCTGGATTTCGCCCTCTACAACGCTTCATTCGGGACGATGTTTCCGTTTCGGGAGGGCAACGTAAGCCATATCTATCTGGACGGTGAAATATTGGGAACTGGAAGGGCAATAGTACCAGCAATTGCCGGGTCGGAGACAGCCGTTTCCATGGGGAGTTCAACTCTCGACGCCATGGATCGGCACGCCATGACCCTGCTGACAGCGATGTTGAGCAACACACAATTTGCCTTGGTGATACAACAACTACCGAACCTTGCAACCTATTTACTGGGTTCTTCCTGGTTCGGCGTAGCAGACAGGCGCACGGCCGATACGATTGATTTGATGAGCAACCTCCTTCGCCATCAATATGGAGTCGAGGGCGTGACGCCGGACGGCAGGCAGGACCATTTCGCCGCCGACATGCAGCAACTGGTGGGTATTGCTGGCACGGCCCGAAGCAACGCAGCGGTGCGTGATGCACTGATGATCGCCTCGATGGAATATTTTCACACCAAGGCTGCCAGTCCGACCGCGGACAAACTGTTCATAATGGACAGCAACGGCCTGCACTTTAAGTACAGCGATATCGGCGCTACCAGTTACAAGAGCCTGCCGCTGCTGGCCAGGGCGGTTGAGGCGCTACTTGGTCCTGACGGAGCAGGCGCTTATGACCGGCTTGTCATGCAAAACGCCTGGCACATTCAGAGTGGTACAGCAGGCATGACTTGGATGGCAACAGGCGCGGAGAACGACGCCGCGATCGGTGGTGCAAAGGCGGACACACTCAACGCCGGGGCGGGTAACGATGTGCTCTGTGGTTTTGGTGGCGACGACGTCCTCAATGGCGGCACAGGCAATGACCTGATGATCGGTGGGGGCGGGATAGACACCTACTACCTCGACGGCAACGACACCATCCGGGACACGGGCCGGAACTTCGTTGTCTATCAGGGCAAGGTGATCGCCGGGGCCTTCCTGCGGGAGGGCACGAGCAACACCTATCGTTTCCTGAGCGACAGCAACATCACTCTCACCTTCAACTCCCCCGGCCATCTGGTGCTGAACGGCACGGACAGCATCACCTTTGAGAACCAGAGCAGTGCCGCGGATTTCGAGAATGGCGATTTCGGCATCACCCTCTATGATCCGGCGGCAGCCGACCGAACCCTGACCGGCACCAGCGGCGACGATACCACCGGGGCCTTGGCTTTTCAAAACGAGGGCCGCTACTATTTCAGCGGGACGATCAGCGGCGATCAGCCAAGCTATGACTTGTATCCCGATTGGGGCGAGTTCTTTTTGGTCGGCACTATCCCGCCGGAGATCAAGATCGATGGAGGCGACGGCAACGACCAGCTCGTTGGCCTGGCTGGCAGCGATTACATCATTGGCGGCAGCGGCAACGATCAGATTTTCGGGGAGTTTGAATGGACCAGCAATGACCCGGTTCAATATGCCCTGCTCAACCCTTGGGGGATGACCGGCCAGGCGGATATCCTGCTGGGCGAGGCTGGTAAGGATATCATTGCTGCTGGCTACGGCGACGACGCGGTCTCGGGTGGCGATGATAACGATTTCCTGACCGGCGGTGCGGGCAACGACACCGTGGGCGGCGACAGCGGTAATGACGTGGTCACCGGCCCAATTGGCGATGATCTGCTCCTCGGCGGCGATGGCAATGATCTGCTGTATGGCGACGGGTCTCTTGAGGCCGGGCTGCTGATTCCGGCGGATATCGCCCCCCTGAATTTCCAAATGACCTTTGGCAGCCAAGGGTATTCCACCTCAGTGACTCTGGAAAACTTTGACGTGATCGACGCGGCGGAGTCGGGCAACGACCTGCTCTACGGCGGGGCCGGCAATGATACCCTGACCGGCGGACCAACTAACAAAAAGATTATTTGCCTGCCTAACAAAAAGATTTTGATAATCCTGATCGGTTCCGCTACGATAGGCAACCAGCGCCATGGTTGTGTTGGGAAGGATTGGATGATGGATGACGAGCAATGGAGGATGGCGGCATGAAATACACGAAGGGAACACTGGGGTTGTTTGTTGCAATCTTAATTCTGGGGACAAGCATGAACGCATTCGGATTTTTGGGCTTTGGCGGCACGAGTTGGAAGGAGGAAGTGTTGCTGCATGATGGCAGCAAAATTGTGGTGAAACGCTCGGTTGATCGAGGCGGGCGACACGAGATCGGCCAACAACCGCCGATTAAGGAGCAAAGCCTGACTTTTACTCTGCCAACAACAAGTGAGCATATTATCTGGAGGAGCGATTACAGCCAAGACGTGGGACTAGCTGACTTCATGCCGATACTGCTCGACATAGTCCAAGGAACTGCCTATGTAGTTGCCAATCCTGTTGGCTGCCTGTCCTACAACAAATGGGGACGCCCGAATCCACCGTACGTTGTCTTCAAATACGACGGCAAAGAGTGGCAACGGATCACATTGCAAGATTTGCCAGTAGAGATCAAAGCTCCCAATTTGATTATTTCGTCACCCGATAACAAAGTGGATCGAATTGGCAAGAGGTTTGTGACCGCCGATGAGGTCAAGAAAATCAACAGCAGCCTAACCCAACCCGAATACAAAACTATCCTCAGGGAGCCGGTAAAGCCTGGCAGCTATGGTTCATCTGTGAATTGCGATGAGCGTGTGTATTACAATGGAGCTTGGATTGGCCCGGGGGACTCCATAGGTCGGCGCATGATGGATCGGAAGTCTAAATAGTTAGGCGATGCTAATATCCAGAAGGGGGAATACTCATGGCTACACAATTTGAACTTGACTGTGCACTCATGGCTGGCGCCTCTTATTATGATAGCCGTGCAGACATAAACAGATTTCCAATTCCTGACGGTTGGACAAAGATTACAGATCCTGATTCTCATTATAGCGACACCTCGTCTGGTTTCGAGGCACTCTCGTTCGTCAACGGCAACGAAATCGTCATCTCGTATGCGGGAACTTACGACAAAGACATCACCGGTGACATCGCGGCCGACATCGGACTGGCCACCGGCTTTGGCTCCGAGCAGCTCTTGCAGGCGGCAGAATACTACCTGCAAGTAAAAGCACTCAACAAGGAAGCACATATCACCCTCACCGGCCACTCTCTGGGCGGCGGCCTGGCCGCACTGGTCGGCGTCTTCTTCGGCGCCAGGGCAGTCACCTTCGACCAGGCGCCGTTCGCCAATTCGGCGGAAGAGAATCTGCTCACTCCTGATGTGGCAGCCAACCTTAAAAGCGATCTGTTGCTTGCGGGGTATAGCGAGGCGGACCTTGCCGGCCTCACCAGCTTCCTGCAACTGCGGGACGCCAACGGCGGCATTCCCAACTCGAATATAGTCAGCAATATCCGGGTAGACGGAGAATTCCTCTCCTCCGCGCCGCTCAACCTCTACGACCCCATCGGCACCAGCGAGACCGTGCTGTATCATGGCCCCTATTCCGACCCGTCTCTGGACATGCACTCCATATCCTTGCTCACTGCCTTTCTGCAAAGCGAGCAGGTGGCAACCAACGGCCAGACATTAAGCGAGGTGACCAAGAAACTCACCAACCTACTGGGGATGTTCTTCGACGATCAGTTGTTTGCGCGTGACACTGATCCGAACTCAACGGAAGTCAATTTACTCGAACGTCTTGTCCAGCACCAAGCGGGTATGGACCCGACCACGCTGGGGGATGACGACAACATGGTCAGCCGTTTCACCACCGACATGTGGAAGATCGCCCAGGATGGCGGCCTGAGCCTCACCAATGCCAATATCAGCAAGATGCTCACCGCTTTTGCCATGCAGAAATACTACGAAGAGCCGGCAAGCGGCGATGATCATGGCCAGACGCTTTTCAACGATGTCACCGGCGGCATTCGTTTCAACCGCGCTGATGTAGCAAACACGCTTGATGCGGCCAAAGGGTACAAATATTTCCAAGAATACCTGGGCAGTCTGGCACCGAGCGAGGCTACCACCGCCCTCATGGGAGAGTTGCCTAATTTACTTGATTGGTACATTCAGGCAGGCAGCCAGGCCATGGAAGCCACAGCCGGGGATCAACGTGCCTTCATGCTGGGCGGAAGCGGCGACGATACCTTGACCGGCGGCAGCCAGGCGGATGTGCTGGTGGGCAACATGGGTCAGGATACCCTGGACGGCGGGGCTGGAAATGATGTGCTGATAACGGGGTGGGGGAGCGACGGTACTTCGGACAACACCGGGGATACCCTTGATGGCGGCATAGGCAACGACAGACTGTACGGCGGCTTTGGCGCCGACACCCTCAAAGGCGGTGCGGACGCCGATCTGATGGTTGGCGGGGACGGGATAGACACCTACTATATCGAAGGGGCCGACACCATTGTCGACTCGGGCCGCAACTTCATCGTCTATGATGGCCAGATCCTAGCCGGCGGTTTTGTGCAGGTGGAGGGGACAACCAATGTATACCGGTCGATAAGCAACGACCAGTTCACCCTCACCTTCAACTCCCCCGGCCATCTGGTGCTGAACGGCACGGACAGCATCACCTTTGAGAACCAGAGCAGTGCCGCGGATTTCGAGAATGGCGATTTCGGCATCACCCTCTATGATCCGGCGGCAGCCGACCGAACCCTGACCGGCACCAGCGGCGACGATACCACCGGGGCCTTGGCTTTTCAAAACGAGGGCCGCTACTATTTCAGCGGGACGATCAGCGGCGATCAGCCAAGCTATGACTTGTATCCCGATTGGGGCGAGTTCTTTTTGGTCGGCACTATCCCGCCGGAGATCAAGATCGATGGAGGCGACGGCAACGACCAGCTCGTTGGCCTGGCTGGCAGCGATTACATCATTGGCGGCAGCGGCAACGATCAGATTTTCGGGGAGTTTGAATGGACCAGCAATGACCCGGTTCAATATGCCCTGCTCAACCCTTGGGGGATGACCGGCCAGGCGGATATCCTGCTGGGCGAGGCTGGTAAGGATGTCATTGCTGCTGGCTACGGCGACGACGCGGTCTCGGGTGGCGATGATAACGACTTTCTGACCGGCGGCGACGGAAACAACCCGATGATCGGCTCAGACACAATAAACTGGAGGATGGCAGCATGAAGATGTTTGACTTGATTTCCGGATGGGGGCGTTCCATTTGGCCTACTGCCTGTTGCACTCTTTTTGTTTGTCTCTTGCTTGCAGGTTGTGAAAAGCATGTGAAATGGCAGGAAGAGGTAAAACTGAGCACGGGAGAGATCATCGTTATAGACCGGGACGTTAAACATGCGGGTGGTGGTGCGGCCTGGCCGCAGGGGCAAGGCTCCATCCCGAGGGAGCATCTCATCCGCTTCAGATATCCAGCACAGACCGGTCCCCTCATTGAGTGGCGTTCGACGAAATTGTCTCCGGCAACCTATGCGGAACTCCCGCTAGTGTTGGATGTCGGCGCAAATAATACTTGGATTATCTTCACGCATTTTTGGGAAAAGGGATGCCGGGTATATGTGAAGTACCTATTTCAAAATGGTGCGTGGAATGAAATCCCGTTATCGGAAGATATTGAGACGCATTCGACAAATCTGTTTCTGGCGGCAGGTGGGGTCAGAAGAGATGGCCTAATCTCCCTTGCCGAGAAAGCGAAGGAAAACTCTTCGCCAGGTTATACACCGGACTACAAGCAAGTTGGCCCTAAACGGAAAACCTGTGGGTACTAACCATCTAATCCATTCAAGCCGGGAGAACTAGCCATGCCAACCACCATAGATTATGCCCTGTTTTCGACTCGAGTTTATGCTGCATCTGATAACAACAGAACAGGTATTCCCGCAGGCTGGACAGAGTTGATGTGGCAAGCCGATTACAATTCATCGGGTTTTTCCGCCGGCGCCTACCGCAAAGGCAGCGAGGTGGTGATTGCCTATACCGGAACGAATCAAACTCTGGATTGGCTAAGCAATTTTCTGGCTGGAACAGGGGTACTGCCTGCCCCGCAGGTCTTTGACGCCATGCGTTTCTACCTCGATGTCAAGGCCGCGAATCCCGACGCTACCACGTTTACCTTTACCGGCCATTCCTTGGGCGGCGGCCTCGCCTCGTTGATGGCGCTGTTCTTCGACAAACAGGCCACGGTGTTTGATGAAGCGCCCTTTCAGCTCTCCGCAATCAATCCGGTGTTGTTGAGTTCCCTGGAAGCCAGCCTGTTGCTGAACGGCTACATCGACCTGGATTTTTCGTTCTATAATGCTTCGTTCGGGGCCTTGTTTCAGTTCAGGGAAGAGAACGTGAGGCATATCTATCTGGAGGGTGAGGAGCTGGGAGGATATCGCAACGGCCTTACGACCATCGTCGGATCACAAGGCGAGAGTTCCATTTCTATGGGCAACTCCACTCTCGACGCCCGAAACCGACACGCCATGACCTTGCTGACGGCAATGCTGGGCAATAGCCAATTTGCTTCGGCAGTGCGGCAAGCACCGAACCTTGCTAGTTATCTGTTGGACCCTGCTTGGTTTGGCGTAACAGATAGACGTGCACCTAATACGACTGATTTAGTAAGCAATCTCCTCCGCTATCAATATGTGGCCGATGGTGTAACGGCTGATGGCAGGCTGGATCGTTTCGCAGCCGACATGCAGCAACTGGTGGGCACTTCTGGCGTAGCCCAAGGCAACGCAGCGGTGCGTGATGCACTGATGATCGCCTCGATGGAATATTTTCACACCAAGGCTGCCAGTCCGACCGCGGACAAACTGTTCATAATGGACAGCAACGGCCTGCACTTTAAGTACAGCGA
>JAJZRJ010000030.1 GCA_021802775.1 Deltaproteobacteria bacterium | reverse complement strand
CCCGCTTACAAATTGACGAAGATTTGTTACACTTGACTTTGCCATGCTGGCCTCCTCTGATCCGGTAGGTTGAAGTTACTCCTTCAAGGCTACGACTTTATCAGATGGCCAGCATGGTATTTGTGATCATTGTCCCCGCGCTCGGCGTACTCTGCGTGGAAGTCAAGGCATGCCATTCGCTACAGCGGGAAAACGGCCTCTGGTATTATGGCCATGCCCCTCACGGTGATCCACGGGGTCCTTTCAAGCAGGCTGCGGAGGCCATGCACAGCCTCCGCCAACAGGTCGTCCGGAGCGATCCGGCTCTTTCGCGAGTGCCGTTCTGGTCGGCAGTCGCTTTTCCGTTTATCGACTTCAACGCTATGTCCGCCGAGTGGCATCCCTGGCAGATCATGGACTCAACCCGATTTCGCCGCCAACCCCTCGCCTCTCTCGTTGTCGGCGTCCTTCGGAATGCGCGGTCTTTCCTATCTGGGCAGTCGTCAGCAAAATGGTTCCGTGAAACCAACCGCGCTCCCGATAAGCAACAGGCTGCCGCCATCGCCCGGATTCTTCGGCCAAATTTCGAATTTACCGAAAAGATTTCCGACCGGCGAGCTCGCCAGCAGGCTGATGTTCTCCGGTACACCGGAGAACAGTTCGAAGCGCTCGATACGCTGGAGAACAATGAGCGCGTGCTGTTTACTGGGCCAGCGGGAACGGGAAAGACGGTACTCGCTCTGGAGGCGGCCCGGCGAGCTTCTGCTACCGGAAGAGAAATTCTGTTATTGTGCTTCAACCGCCTCTTGGGACGTTGGCTATCCCGGCATCCCGCTGCTCGGGACGATATGGTTACCGCCGGTACGTTTCATCAATATCTAATCGGCCTTACCGATGTCGCATTGCCACAAAATCCGGCCGACTCCTTTTGGGAAGTTAATTTGCCCGAAGCTGCCGTGTGTAAACTGCTCGATGGGCATGATGATGCTGGCCGCTTCGATCTCATTATCGCGGACGAAGTCCAGGACTTGCTGACCCCTGCCTATCTGGATGTGTTAGATCTCGTTCTGAAAGGAGGATTGGCTGCCGGACGGTGGATGATGTTTGGCGATTTTGAGCGGCAAGTGCTATATGGCCAAGATCGGAATCTCGCCGAAGAACTTATGCGCGCCAGGCTGGGATCATTTGCCAGGTACTCTCTTCGCGTGAACTGCCGAAATACTCCGCGTGTTGCAACACTGTCACACCTTCTCGGCAAGCTCAACCCCAACTATTCGCGCGTGCTCCGCCCAGACGACCGTATTGAGCCTATTATCAGCTATTACGCAACGCCATCCCAGCAGCGTAAGGAACTGGCCAACGCGCTTGTACGGCTTCACAATGAATCATTCGCTGGCGATGACATTGTGCTGCTGTCGCCAAAAGCTGGCTCACGCTGCGCTGCCGCTGGACTTACGAATGCGCCGTGGGCCGGGCAACTTGCTCCCTTTGAGCAGGCCGCGCCGGGGCAGATTCGCTTTACAACAATCCAGAGCTTCAAAGGACTTGACTCTCCTGCGATTGTTGTTACCGATATTGAACATTTGACTGGTGAACTTTTTTCGTCGCTGTTCTATGTCGCCACTACGCGCGCTCTGGAGAGGCTCTGCATTCTGGTCCATGAGACAGCGAAGCCTCATATCATCGAGGCACTGCTTGCGCCCGGTCAAAATTTAAAAAAAGGGGATGGGCATGCCCAATCATGTTGCCAATCGTGACGCTGTTCTCGTGGCGCTTCGCCAGGAACTCGTAGGCCCCTGCCCCCTCGGAGAAGATATCGACTGCACAGCCCTCATTCAATTGGACGACGTCGGGGCAGCTTACAGGCCATATAAACAGCTCAATACCGGTGAGGAGATTCTCCAGAGGGATCCACCCACGAAACGCTATGGTGTCGGTGTTCTGTATCCAAAAGAAGCGCCAATTGCCCCGGAAGAGCTAGAAGCGCATCTACCGCCGATTGACGAGGAGATTGGCTCTCCACAAGGCGCCAGCGATCCAGAACCGCTAACCGCGTCTGCGGTTCACGACTGCGAGGCTATTGCTGCCCGCGCCGAACGGAGTTTGCGGGAAGCGGACTCAGATGATCTCGACCTATCCTCAGCGAACTCTTACAAACCTAGCAGTATGGCTGTTAGCCTGTTGGTTCACCTCCCGGCAGGCACCGGACTGGCGGTTACAGCGACCGGCGGCCGCTACACCCTGAAGCCAGTCAATCTGGTCGGGCGCCAGCGCGAGTGGTGGCTTCGCTCACCGGTACGCCTTTCAGGCCGATTCCACCGCGAAGACTTCCCGGCTGGCACCGCCAGCTATGTCGAATCGAGGGGGGCTATTCGAGAAAACACTGAGAATCTCGATGTGCGTATCGAACTCTTTGCCAGGCCTTACCTGTCGGGGAAAAATGACTTCCTCATCACGGTCTGCCTGGTCAATCGCCAACTCGCGGATGGCCGACTAGATTCGCAATCCATGTTCCAATGCCACCTCGATGTGCATATCGAACCCAGCGACTCCGCAGGGACAATCCTACCGTACCCCACAGCCGAACCATTGGACAGCGAGGAGTTTTCCCTGGAGTTGCTTTACCGGGATAAGCTTACGTTCGCTGTGGGCCACGGGTGCGCGGCCGATTGGGTGCGGGGCGATACTCCAGACCGAGCAGAGCGCGTCTCCGCCGAATGCCTGCCAATATTCGAGACACCGAGCACCACGCCAAATATCCGTTCCAGCAACAACCAACCCCTTGTCGCGTCTATGCGATCCCTCGCCGGCCTTGACCATGAATCCGACGGCACCAGCGAGCTTGAGGCCATTGTCGGCGAGTACGAAAGCTGGATTGCTGCGCAGGAGAAGCGGATCGGCGGGATCAACAGCCGGTTGCAAGATACCGCGCGTTCGCATACGAGACAATGCGCGGAATCAGCAAAACGGATGCGCGATGGCATCTCACTACTGAAGAGCGATCCGCAAGTCCGCCACGCTTTCATGCTGGCAAATCGTGCCATGCTCATCCAGCAGATGAGATCACGGCGCGAGGCGCGCATCGCATCGTACGATCAGCAAACGAGGATGCTGCTGTTCTCGGAGACTTACGAAAAACATGATTTGAATTCGCCGCACGCAAAAATGTGCCAATGGCGCGCATTTCAAATTGCCTTCATTCTCGCGTCTCTACGTTCTACTGCAGATGCGGCCGATGCCGACCGGGAGCGGGTAGAACTTATCTGGTTCCCTACTGGCGGCGGCAAGACCGAAGCGTACTTCGGACTGGCAGCATTTAGCATCTTTCTACGCCGCTTGAGGGATCCAACTGATACCGGAGTCCATGCGCTCATGCGCTACACGCTGCGCTTGCTGACTGCGCAGCAATTTCAGCGCGCTTCGCGGCTCGTGTGCGCTATGGAATTCGTCCGGCGCCAGAACGCGGGGGATTTGGGTGATACCGAAATTTCTATTGGGATATGGCTGGGGGGCTCAACCACTCCCAACACGCGAGCTGACGCTCTGGCTGTATTTCGCAGCCTCACCAGGGGTGACGGAGCAAAAGAAAATCAATTCGTGCTCGACCGTTGTCCGTGGTGCGGAGCCCAGATGGGGCCGGTCAATCTCGCAGGAAGAGGGCGAGGCCGAGGGGCGCGGGGCATCCCACGTGTCATTGGCTACACGCAACGCGGCAATACGGTCGTCTATGCATGCCCTGATCGCCACTGCGATTTCCACCAGTTCCTCCCGCTCCATGTCATCGACGAAGACATCTATGGAGCAAGGCCCTCCCTCGTCATCGGAACGGTAGACAAGTTTGCCATGCTTGCGTGGCGCCCACAGGCGCGCGCTCTGTTTGGTATAGCCGAAGATGGGACGAGGCAACACTCCCCGCCAGGCCTCATCATTCAGGACGAACTGCACCTCATCTCCGGCCCACTCGGTTCAATGGTTGGCCTTTATGAGCCAATCATCGAGGAACTGTGCACAGACCGGAGGAGCTCGCATCCGGCCAAGCCGAAAATCATCTGCTCCACTGCGACGATCCGGAGCTATACTGAACAGATTAAGGGTTTGTACGCGCGGGAGCGAACCAGCCTATTCCCGCCGCCTGGCCTGGATGCCGATGACTCGTTCTTCGCGCGCGTCGCGCGCCGGGAAGATGGCAATCTCGAAAGAGGGCGAATTTATGTCGGAGTTCATGCCCCCGGTCTGGGATCGCTTCAGACTGTCCAGGTCAGGACGTTTGCGGCCCTGCTTCAAGCGCCACAAACGCTGCCGTCACCTGACCGTGACCCCTGGTGGACGCTTCTCCTGTTCTTCAATAGCCTCCGTGAACTCGGGACGACACTTACACTGTTCCAGTCGGACATTCCAGACTTGCTGAAGGGAGCCTCGAGGCAACGCCTAGGGCTCGGCTTCCAAGGGGTCCGGCAAATTAAAAAAATGTTGGAACTTACCGGCCGGCTGCCTGGTGACGAGGTACCTAAAGCCATTTCGGCGCTTGAAGTGCCCACCGACTCCCAGCATGGGCAGCCCGTAGATGTCTGTCTTGCCTCCAACATTATCGAAGTAGGTGTGGATATTGACCGGCTTTCGCTTATGGCTGTTGTTGGCCAGCCGAAAACGACCTCGCAGTACATCCAGGTGACGGGCCGTGTTGGCCGGAACGTGGATCGGCCGGGGCTCGTGGTCACGATCTACACGGCGTCAAAACCCCGCGACCGCTCCCACTTCGAGAAGTTCCGGAGCTACCACGAGCGCTTGTACGCCCAAGTGGAACCTACGAGCGTCACACCCTTCTCTCGGCCCGCGCTCGACCGCGCAATCCATGCGGTGATTGCGAGTTACGTGATGCAATTGGGCGACCCTGATCAGGCCGAGAGCCCATACCCATTTCCCGCCGCGTTGGTCACTACTGCCGCCAAAATACTCGATGAGCGCGCGTCATTTGTAGATCCAGAGGAACTTGCTGCGCTCCGGCGAGTCATCCAAAAACGTACAGATGAATGGCAGCGCTGGCAGCGGTTAAGGTGGTCGGGTGCACTGCACGCCGACGACATGCCTCTGATGAGGCCGGCAGGAGCTTACGTCACGCCAGACAAAGCGCGCGTCTCGTGGCCGACGCCTCAATCCTTGCGCAATGTGGATGCAGAGTGCCAGGTTGAGATCACGCAGCTGTATGTGCTCGACGAGGAGGCTGACGATGCCTAAAGGTCCAGTACGCCGCGGTCAGCTTATTTCGCCGTTCGGCCCCGGCGCGATGATGATTTTGCCGGATGGTGTTTCCGTGATTTGCGGGGGACTTGATCACTGGTTCAAACGCGAGTCAGGAGACAGCGAAAACATTGACCAGCAAGAATTCCAGGTCGATGAATGGCGGCTTGCTGCTAGGCTCAACGTTGGGCACTTCTACTTGCCTCCGGATCATCGCCGGGTGCGCCGCCACGATCCGCCGACCAATGGATACCTGACTGTTCCTTTTTTGCGATTTCCGCAGTGGCATTACTGCACACATTGCGGGCTGATGCGCAAAGTCCCCCTCGTGACCAAGGGGCGCATTAAGTGCGAGGAGTGCGAAGCCCGCGGCTGGACGAGGTACATTGTCCAGGTGCCGTTCATTGCAATGTGTGATGCCGGTCATATTCAGGATTTCCCGTGGCTCGAATGGGTGTATGGAACCGCGACTCCCCCACAATCCCACCCCCCCATGCGGCTGCATTCAACCGGCGGCATGACACTCGCAGGCCAAAAGGTGAAGATCGACGGCGGTCCCGAAAGAACTCTTTCGGGTATCACCAATGCAAACCCCGACGGTACCGATACCATACTGAGCCGCACTCTGGATGCAAACGGGACACTTTTCCTTTGCGGTGGGCATCGCCCCTGGCTCGGCACCGAAGAAGGAGAAGGCTGCGGGCGGCCACTCCGTGGGTCGCTCCGGAGCGCTGCCAATGTGTACTTCGCGCAGATTCATAATTCAATTTACCTCCCCCGCAGCAATGATGCCACTGTGGCCGAAGCGATCTCTCTCCTGGAACAACCGCCTATAAGCACTTTTGTTGGTATACTCGTCGGTGCCGGGGTAATGCCCACGCCTGCACAGGTGCGAAAGCAATTCGTGGAGTTGGTGAATGGATTCAATGATCGTCACCTTGAACTTGCCATCAGTACCGTCTGCGGCGATACCCCCGATGGGCAACAGATGCAGCAAACAGCCGGTGACGACGCCGAGACAGGATTTAGAAGGCAAGAGTATGATACGCTTGTTAAATACGCCGATTTTGACCAGCTCGTGCTGAAGCCGGCCGACTTGAACGGCTATACACCGTTTTTTATACAATATTTCGATAAGGTAACGCTCGCTCACAAACTGCGGGAAACCCGCGCCCTTACCGGCTTTACTCGCGTTTTCGCCGACACTGATCGCGGTCTGGCCGCCTTGCAAGGAATGCTCCGTCTCGCGCCGCCAGAAGAGAGGTGGTTGCCTGCCCATATGGTATTTGGCGAAGGCCTGTTCCTCTCCCTAAGCGAACAGCGATTGCGTGAATGGGAAGCGATAACCGAGGTCCAAAGGCGCGTGCAGCCGCTTGTGGAGAGGTTCCAAGCCCTGCGCCAAGCGCGCCATCTTCGCGACCGGCGTGTAGGCCCGCGATATGTCCTCCTGCACACTCTCGCGCACCTCCTGATCAACCGTCTCACCTTCGAATGCGGATACAGTTCAGCCGCGCTGCGGGAGCGCCTCTATGTGTCCGAGCACCCTTCGGCCCCGATGGCAGGTATCTTAATCTATACCGCCGCTGGCGATGCAGAAGGGACCCTCGGCGGCCTCGTCCGCATGGGAAAACCGGGCCGGCTGGAGCCGCTTCTTCTGCGGGCGCTGACGGCAGCGCAGTGGTGCTCAGCTGACCCAGTTTGCATGGAGATGGGGCAAAGCGGCGGGCAAGGCCCGGATTCATTAAATCTGGCCGCCTGTCACGGTTGCTGCCTCATTCCGGAAACCGCATGCGAGGAGTTCAACCGCCTCCTCGACCGGGGACTCGTTATCGGCCCGTTTGGGAATCCAGCAATCGGGTTCTTCAGCCTAGCCAGGGAGGGCTAGATGGCAATCCCAATTATGTCTTTTTTTACTGGGGGAGGTTTTTTCGATATCGGCTTCAAGCAGGCGGGATTCTCTATCTGCTGGACCAATGAAAATTGTCCCTCGTTCATCACGGGTTACGAGCACGGCATGTCCTCCTGGTTGTCTTCCGCGGGCAAGAATGGGCTGGTGACCGCTCACATCTCCAACCCTGGGAGCATTTGGGATCTCGTGGCGAGACATGTCCTCAAGGAAGCGTTTTCCGGCCTACGACCGCAAACATTCGGCGTAATTGGGGGCCCCCCATGCCCGGATTTTAGCACCGGCGGTACGCACGCTGGCGGAAACGGTTCGAACGGGCAGCTCACAACTGTATTCGTGGACATGATCTATGCCCTACAGCCAACGTTTTTCGTGATTGAAAACGTCCCTGGCCTGTACCGATTCCGCAAACACCGGAAGTTTCTCGAACAGAAGATTGCACAGTTGCGAGATCGCAATTACGTCGTCGACTGCGCGATTCTCAATGCACTTGAATTTGGCGTCCCGCAGGACCGCGAAAGACTCTTCGTCGTCGGCTTTCAGAGGCCAGTCGCTGAACGCGCCGTCGGCAGAAAACTCACGAGAAAAGAGAACGGTTGGTTTCCATGGCCGGTGATCGACAAGTACACGAGAGCGAAACTACTCCCATGGCCAAAGACGGGGCCATTCGGGGAAAAGCCTGAAAAACCCAAAGGAATTCCTATAGAGCTTACGGTTTATTCGGCACTTCTCGGCAACGGCGATCCGGAACCCATAGCCAACGGGGACGAATTCTTCAACCCATACTCCCGTAAGTTCGGAGAAGTTCAAGAGGGGGATGTTTCTGGTAAATCATTCAAACGGCTTCACCGCTATCGGTTCAGCCCGACCGCGTGGTACGGCAACCAGGAAGTTCACTTGCATCCTTGGAAGCCTCGGCGCCTGTCGGTTCGGGAAGCCTTGCGGATTCAATCGGTACCGGACGAATATGTTCTACCTGATAACATGTCGTTGTCGGCGAAATTCAAGATGATCTGTAACGGAGTACCTTGCGTGTTGGCGTTCCATGTTGCAAGCGCCGTGAAGGATTTTTTCGGCGAAGCTCACCTGTGAAAAGCGCCTCAATGCGGCGATCTGTACACTTTCGCTTTGTGGAAGAAATCGCATCCGTATTGTCAGAGCAGTACGGCGACTATGCGCACGGGAACAAAACGAATCCACTGAGCGAACTGTTGTTCATACTATGCAGCTTGCAAACCAACGAAGGTTTGTACCGCTCAACATTTTCAAGCCTTCGTAGGAAGTTTCCGACATTTCAGATACTCGCTGATGCATCGGAAGACGAAATTGCCGATGCCATTGCGCATGGCGGCCTGTCACGACAGAAAGCCCGTACAATCCGCCAAATTATGGCACGGTTGTCTCACGACTTCGGCGCCCCGACACTGGCGCCGTTGCGGGCAATGAATGATGCAGAATGCGAAGTATACTTGACCGGACTCCCGGGGGTTGGCAAGAAAACCGCTCGCTGCGTCATGATGTACTCGATGGGAAGAGATGTGTTCCCAGTCGACTCGAACTGCTGGCGAGTATGCCGACGTGTGGGGTGGGTTCGCCCTACACGCCCGGACAAGTCATGCTCGCCACGAGACATGAACCGCGTCCAATCTGGGATACCTCCTAATCTGAGATTCAGCATGCATGTGAACCTTGTATCCCATGGGAGGGCATGTTGCTTGCCTATGGCTCCGCGTTGCGAAACGTGCTGTATCCAACAATATTGCAGGACTGGAAAAATCAAGTTAGGGAGAACGCTGGGCAAATTCTCTGGATATGCACTTGGTCAGGTCTCCAGATTGGCAAGAGCGCGAAATCCATAATCAGCCTGCCCACTCTCCCGTACGAACAAGGGAGCGCTGCCCGCTATTTTTCTATTGTGAATTCCGGTGACGCAGTACCAACCTCCACTCCCGCCAAACGATCTTCCTTCTTCTCCCCAAAGCCTGAAGCACAAGCCTGTCTGATCCTGCCCGTTCTCCCGGCCCGCTGCCAGCTCAAGGGCATCGCCCGGCAGCGGCTGCAACGAGCACTGCCGCCTACAGGAAAACCCGGTAATCCGCGTTCAGCACCCTGGCCAGCGTCCTGGCCCGCTCCTTGCCGATGGGCCGCTTGCCGTTTTCCATTTCAGAGATGTGCCGCTGGGGAATGCCGGTCGCCTCGGCAAGCCGGGCCTGGGTGAGATTTTCGCGGGTGCGATACCCCCGCAGGGCGACAGCCCATTCCGGTTGGCCAGTGAAGTGCTTGTGGAAAAACTCCTCCACCGGGATGGCTCCCTCTTCCCCCTCGCCCGGCTCGATGGATGCGGCATACCGCTTGATCCGTTCCACATTCGCCGGATGCACCAGGAGGTGGAGGGAGACCCGCTCCTGGTCAGTATGGCGCTTTTTCGTGAGTGCCCGCATAGACAATCTCCACCGTGATGGTGTCCTTGTTTTCCGTCCAGACGGCCACATAGGTGGGCCGCCCCTTCTTCAGGTGGCAATGGTGCCGGTTGCCCGGCAGCTTCGAGTAGTTCGGCCACTCCCCGCGCACAGGCCCTGCCTCGCGGATGCTGACCATGAGTTCGTACAATGCGGCAAGCACCGGGCGAGGCAGTTGCAGGGCCTGCTTTTCCGCTCGCCTCCGAATGAACACCTTCCACGGCATTTTTATACCTTTTTTAGGTATTTCGGTCAACCCTTTTCACGTGCACCCCTTCACCCCTGCCAGCCTAACACATAATCGATACCACACAAAACAGAAATTTCGGTGACGCAACACCAAGTTCCATTCCCGCCAAACGATCTTCCCATTCTCCCCAACGCCTGAGGCACACGCCTGATCCTGCCCGATTTGCTGGAACGCTGCCGGTTTGAGGGCATCGCGCCCAGCACTTTGACCAGGGCATTGGACCCCCGTTGACTTTTACCCCTACCCGCCGTATATAATAATTTACACTTTCAATACACCGGAGAGAAAAACCATGGCCATCAGCATCCGCAATCCCGAAGCCGAACGGTTGGCGCGCGAGGTTGCTGCCCGCAGCGGCGAAAACATCACCAAAGCAATCATTCATTCGCTGGAGGAGCGTTTGCAGCGGCTCACCGATCAACAGCGAGTCCCGGCGAGGGTGCAGGAATTGCGGGCCATTGCCAAACGCTGCAAGGCATTGCCTGATCTCGATCCGCGGCCGGCGGATGTAATCCTTGGTTACAACGAACATGGTGTGTGCTGATGGTCATTGACACCTCAGCCATCATTGCCATTCTCTTCGGAGAACCGGAAGCGGATGCCCTGACCGAGGTTATTGCCGAAGCCCGAGACGCCATGATGAGCGCCTTCTCCGTGCTGGAAGCCGGAATCGTCGTGGAGGCCAGGAAGGGAGAGGCTGGGGCTCGTGAGCTTGATCTTTTTCTGCACCAGGCACGAATCCGGACCATCCCGTTCGATGCGGAACATCTCGCCACCGCCCGGACGGCCTGGCGAGAATTCGGCAAGGGCAACCATCCGGCCGGACTCAACATCGGCGACTGCTGCGCCTATGCCCTGGCGAAGCACACCGGCACTCCCCTCCTGTTCAAGGGCGACGATTTCGGCAAAACCGATATCCCGATCGTTGCGTACTGACAGGAACACCAGGTGAATTTCGGGAACGCAACACCAACCTCCATTCCCGCCAAACGATCTTCCTTCTTCTTCCCAAAGCCTGAAGCACAAGCCTGATCCTGCGCGACTGTCTTGCGGTGACAAGCAAGGATCCTCGATCGATGAGAAATGTATCCGTCAACACCATCTGAGAAATTGCTTTCCAGGGTCACCCGCTTGTGTTACTTTGTACACAAAGGAGACATGACTATGGAAACCACGACCCTCACGATCAGAGTTCCCTTGGCGGTCAAGGAACAGCTGAACCAGCTTGCCGAGGCCACGCACCGCAGTAAGTCATGGCTCGCGGCCGAAGCCCTGAGCCGTTATGTCGAATTGAATGCCTGGCAGGTGGCTGAAACACGGCAAGGGCTGGAAGAGGCGGCACACAAGGACTTCGCCACGGAAGAAGAAGTAGCAGCGACCTTTGCCAGGTGGCCGGCTGCATGAAAATCCGCTGGACCCGGACAGCCCTCCGCAATCTCGCCACCGAGGCAGAGTATATTGCCAGGGATAGCCCATCCGCCGCCGGGAACATGCTGGCCAGGATCAAGAACGCCGTCACTCTGTTTGCCAGTCAACCGTCCATGGGCCGGGCAGGGAGAGTGCCAGGCACCCGCGAACTTATCGTTCCGGAAACGCCGTACATCCTCCCTTATCGGATACATGGCGGCCAGATTGAAATCCTGCGCGTATTTCATATGGCCAGGAAATGGCCGACCGATCTGTAACACACGTGGGAATGGGAGCAGGCCTCCAGGTTGGCAAGATCGCGACTTCCGCGGGATCGTGCGGGACGCTCTTAAGGGATCGTGCGGGACGCTCTTAAGAAATTAAGAAGGGATCGTGCGAGGGATCGTGCGGGACGCTCTTAAGAAATTAAGTTGATAATCATTTCGGGCGAATGAGGGGCGCTGGTTCTACGTGAACTTGTTAAGTTGTTTTAGAATCTGTGTCCCCTCAACTCACAAGCTAATCGCCACGACTGCCCACTTAGCTAAAAACAAGTTGCGTCCATCCCCGGGTGTGTTTATACTTTGTGTAAACTTTCCTGGAGGCGACATAATGGCCGAAGCGATACTCAATATCAAGCACTGGGGCAACAATCTTGGCGTCCGTCTGCCCGCCGCCGTGGCGCGTGAGGCGCATCTGCACGAGGATCAACAGGTGCGGGTAACGGTGGAGGAAGGCAAGGTCATCATTTCTCCGATTCAGGGCGCCCCCCTCACCCTCAAGCAGCGACTGGAGCGTTACAAGCCGGAACAGCACGGCGGAGAGGTGATGCAGGGCACGGAAAAGCTTGGGGCCGAAAAATGGTAGCGGTAAAACGCGGGTGGGTGCCGGCCCGTCAGGAGATCATCCGGATCGACTGCAATCCCCAGGCCGGCCGCGAAATGCGCGACATCCATCCTTTTTTGGTTCTTTCTCCCAAGGAGTTCAATGACCGTACCTCCCTGGTCATCGGCCTGCCCATGACCAGCGCGGAATACAATGCCGACAACCCCTTCGCGGTCGCCATTGGCCCGGCCCCCAGAGCCGGGGTCAACAAAACCAGCTATGTGCTTTGCCATCAACCGAAATCTTTCGACTGGCGCGCCCGCCAGGCCGCTCCCCACCCCGCCGCCAAAGTGCCGGATGCCCGCTTCGCCGAAGTATGCGCGCTCCTGAACCAGATTCTCCAGTTGACGTGAGTCCATGATCTGCCCGAACTTCCGGTGACGCAATACCAAGTTCCATTCCTGCCAAACGATCTTCCCATTCTCCCCAAAGCCTGAAGCACAAGCCTGATCCTGCCCGCTCTCCTGAAGCGTTGCCAACTTGAGGACAGCGGCTGAACAGAGCCGCCGGTCCTCCGATGTCCTGCCCTTCCCTGTAGGCTGTTTTTGCTGTGCAATGATCTTAAAATCAAAGCTGGTCAATTCGTCCTCGATCGATTACAAAAAACCATGAGTAAAAAAATCAAAATCACTGATCTGCCCGAATTCGACGTGGCCCAATACCTTGAAAACGATGCGGACGTGGCGGAATATCTGCGTCAGGTGCTGGAAGAGGGCGACCCCGGAGAACTGGCAGCAGCCCTGGGCCACATTGCCAAGGCCCGCGGCATGACCGAAATCGCCAAGGCCAGCGGCATCAAACGCGAGGCGCTCTACAAGGCGCTGCGGCCAAACACCCAGCCGCGACTGAAAACCATCCAGCGGGTCTTCAAGGCCATGGGACTCAAGCTCACCGCCACAACTGCCCACTGAGCCGATCCTGCCCGATTTGCTGGAACGCTGCCGGCTTGCGGGCGCACTCCACCAGGAAAACTTTTGGCCATTGACCTTCGCATCACCCCGTGGTACACATTAAGTAATAAAAAATGTAACCTTGTGTGGACTATGCCGATGCAGCCGATCAAGGAACTGGCCCGGCTTCTGGAACGCCTGGCCAGTGAGGAACATTATCTGTTCTCGCTGGATGACCTGCGGAGCGCCTTGCCGGCTGCCAGTCCGGGCGCGTTCAAGGCCCTGCTGAGCCGGGCGGAGAAATCCGGCCTGCTGCAGCGGGTTTGCCGGGGCATCTACCTTTACCCCCGGGTGGCCTGGCCGGCGGGGCTGCTCCTGTTTCATGCGGCAGCGAAACTGCGGGCGGATGCCTTCAATTACCTGAGCCTCGAAACGGTGCTGAGCGATGCCGGCGTGATCTCCCAGGTCCCGTTGCACTGGATTACGCTGATGTCGTCGGGACGCAGTCATGTCGTGAACTGCGGCGATTTTGGCCATATTGAATTTATCCACACCAAACGCCGGGCCACGGATGTCGCCGGCCAGTTGCACTATGATCGGGACTGCCACCTCTGGCGCGCCTCGGTGGCTCTCGCCCTGCAGGACATGAAGTTGACCCGCCGCAGCATGGACCTGATCGACTGGGAGGTTGCCGATGAACTTGTTTGAACAGCTTGTCGATCAGGCGATTCGCAGTCAACCGCAGCTTGCGCCGTTGCGCGTGGTAGTGGAAAAAGAGCTGCTGCATCATGACATCCTGCGCGAAATGAGCCGGGCCGGGTTCCTGCAAAAACTGACGTTCATCGGCGGCACCTGCCTGCGGGCCTGCTACGGTTCGCAACGCCTGAGCGAAGATCTCGATTTCACCGGCGGGGCCGATTTTTCCCGCCATGGGCTGGCGGCTCTCGGCAAGGTGCTGGTGGAACGCCTTGAGGTCAAGTACGGTTTGCCGGTCGAGGCCGGTGAACCGCGCCGCGAAGCAGGGAACGTCGATACCTGGAAGCTGCGGATTACCACGCGTCCCGCCCGGAAGCACCTGCCGGCCCAGCGGATCAATATCGATATCTGCGCACTGCCCAGTCATGACCGGCGGCCCATGATGCTGCGCAACCATTACGGTGTCGAAATGGGCACCTCGGGGCTGATTCTGCAAGCGCAAAGCCGTGAAGAGATTCTGGCCGATAAATTGGTTGCCCTGGCGCTGCGGCCCAATCGGATCAAGAACCGGGACCTGTGGGATATCGCCTGGCTGCATCAGCAGGGGATCACCCTGCCCGTACCGCTGGTGCTGCGGAAGGTTGCCGACCGGCAGCAGGATCTCGCCGGTTTTCTCGAACTGCTGCGGCAGCGCCAAACCCTGCTGCAATCGGACCCTGCCTGGCAAAAGGCTTTTTTGGCCGAAATGCGCCGCTTCCTCCCTCCGGCAATTGTTGCCGAGAGTCTGGAAAAGGATGATTTCTGGACCTTCCTGGTCAACCTTGTCGCGGAGGCATGCGAGCGGATGCGGGCCTGATGCCGTTGACGCCATCCGTAATTCCTCTGCCTGCCTGAAATCCGGGAGCGGCACACCGATCCCGCCGTTCCGCCTCCTCTCCCCTGCTTCCACGGGCGCCCTCTTTTGCATTGACGCCGCCGCCGGACGCTGGTAAAGTGCGTGGTTTCAGGGAGTAAAGATCAATTTTTGCCGCAATCGCACCTGGTTGCAGACAACACCGGCGCGTGGGAGTTGACGCATGAGCATCCGAGAAGACGCCCTCCAGGGCACGATCACCCCGCTTTTTCAAGAGTGCGCGGCCCGTGAAGGGGTCAGCGTGGAGTCCCTGATCGCCGGCATCGCCGACGGCACCATCTGCCTGCCCAAGAACGCGCACCACGACTTCGACCGGGTGATGGCCATCGGCAAGGGGCTTTCCACCAAGGTCAACGCCAACATCGGCGCCTCGCGCGATTTGCCGGAAATCGGCCAGGAACTGCAGAAGCTCTGCGTCTGCCTCAAGGCCGGGGCCGACGCGGTGATGGACCTCTCCATGGGCGGCAACCTCAACGAGATCCGCCGCGAGATATTGAAAAGCTGCCCGATCCCGCTGGGCACCGTGCCGATCTACCAGTCCATCGCCGAGATCGTCGAGCAGCAGGGCAAAAAAATCGGCGAGGTCACGGTGGACCACATCTTCCGGACCATCGAGGAGCAGGCCAAAGACGGCGTCGATTTCATGACCATCCACTGCGGCATCACCCGGAACACCCTGGAGCGCATCAGGAACCACCAGCGCCTGATGGGCGTGGTCAGCCGGGGCGGCTCCTTCACCATCGAGTGGATGAGCTACAACAATAAGGAAAACCCGATGTACGAGCGGTTCGACGACCTGCTCGCCATCCTCAAGGAACACGAGGTGACGTTAAGCTTGGGCGACGGCATCCGGCCGGGATGCCTGGCCGACGCCACCGATCGCGGCCAGGTCCAGGAACTGATCCACCTGGGCGAGCTGACCCAGCGCGCCTGGGAGGCCGGGGTGCAGGTGATGATCGAGGGGCCGGGCCACATGCCGATGGACCAGATCGCGGCCAACATCCTCTTGCAGAAGCGCCTCTGCCACGGCGCGCCCTTCTACGTGCTCGGCCCCCTGGTCACCGACATCGCGCCGGGCTACGACCACATCACCGGCGCCATCGGCGGAGCGATTGCCGCCGCGGCCGGCGCCGACTTCCTCTGCTACGTCACCCCGGCCGAGCACTTAAAGCTGCCGAGCCCGGAGGACGTGCACGAGGGGGTGATCGCCTCGCGTATCGCCGCCCATGCCGCGGACATCGTCAAGGGGGTGCCAGGGGCATTCGACCAGGACATCGCCATGGCCAAGTGCCGCAACAATCTCGACTGGAAGGGACAGATCGACCTGTCCGTCGATCCGCAAAAGGCCCGGCGCTACCGGGACGAGGGCGGCAGCTACAAGGGCGATGCCTGTAGCATGTGCGGGTCCTATTGTGCTATAAAGGTCTACAAACAGGCGATGTCGCCGAAACGGCAGGACCAGACGGGCAAATAAGCAACCACGGGGGAGGGCAGCGACAATCATGGACGTTCTCACCACCATCGCGGAGTTCATCAACAACACCAACATCCCGGAGCAGTTCCGGCAGGTGGACGCCGGCGGGCTGTTCACCAATCCCTGGTTCCTGGTGCCCTTTGTCGCCTTTGTCGGCTACCAGCTCTACAAGCAGTCGTTCACTACCCTGATCATCGCCGGGGTCGCCATCGGCGTCTGGCTCTTCACCGGCAGCCCGATGGCCAAGGACCTCATCGTGGACGGCCAGCTCCAGATCGGCAAAATCCTGCCCATCGCCGGGGTCGGGGTGGTGGCGCTGGCGATCATCGTCTACTTCCTCTTCATGCGTTCCGACTGATCCTGCGTGCGCCGCCGCCTGCTCGACATCTACCAGGCCCTCTCCGCTTTTTTCGGGCCGCAGCACTGGTGGCCGGGGGAGACCCCGCTGGAGATCCTGGTCGGCGCGGTACTGACCCAGAACACCAACTGGGGCAACGTCAGCAAGGCCATCGCCAATCTCAAGCGCGAGGAGCTGCTGGCCCTCGATGCCCTCGTCCAACTGCCCACCCCGGCACTTGCCGAAAAGATCCGGCCCTCAGGCTACTACAACCTCAAGGCGGCGCGGCTGCAGAACCTGCTGCGCCACATCGCGAAATCGGCCGGCTCGGTGGAGGAGTATTTCAATGGCAGGGAAACCGCCACCCTGCGGGAGGAACTGCTCGCGATCAAGGGCATCGGCCCGGAAACCGCCGATTCCATCCTGCTCTATGCCGGAAACAAGCCCACCTTCGTGGTGGATGCCTACACCCACCGCATCCTGAACCGTCACGGCCTGGCTGCCGACGAGAGCGACTATCACGAGCTCCAGGCCCTCTTCTTAGATCACCTGCCGGAGGATGTGCCCCTCTTTAACGAGTACCACGCCCTCATCGTCTGCACCGCCAAGGAATTCTGCCGCAAAAGCGACCCACGCTGCGACACCTGCCCCCTCAAGGGATTCTGATTTTATCCGGGCGCTGGTTCGCAGCGCTGTTTTTTATTCCGACCTGCCACATACTGTTGTCAGCAAACCAACCAAAGATGTTTCCGCGAATCTTTTCTTTTGATTTGTCCCCAATGCTGCCATCGTCTATTGTCAACTAACTGCTTGATTATATTCACTTTTTACTTTACAAACGCACACTCCTTGCCTATTATGTAATTAACCATCCACCATACACGAAGGGAGGCACGTCTATGGAAAGGGTCAAGACCATGGAAAAACGATTGGCAAATGTCCTGGTCACGGACGGAATCGGCAATGACATCTTAAAGGGCAGCGCCATGGCTACAGGTGCCCTGGCAGTCGGCGTCGTCGGCGCCTGGGCATTGAGCTGCCTCGTTGCCGGCGTCATCGAGGCCGGCGGGCCACTGGCCCTGATCCAGTATTGGGTCAGCGCGGTCACCGGGGTCTAAGCAAACCGGCAGGAGCGCCCCGTCATCACGGAGGGAGGCCGGTGACCGGGCAGCAGACACTTTAGCAGGTTGAGCAGAGCAGGGGAGCATCGCTGGCAACTCTCGTTTCCGTCCAGCAACGCACGCAACCGAAGGCCTCCCGTCTTAATCCCTTGTTCTGCTCAGCGTTATCATCCCAAGGAGGGCACCGCGGCGGCGGCGTCCTCCTTGCCTGTTTGGGGCCGAGCCTGCAAGCCGGTAACAGGCGGCTTCCGCTTCAATTGCCCCGCTTGCGATCATACCAGAGGAACTGACGACAGAAGCCGCGGATGGTCCTGGCCTCGCTGGCGCGCAATCCCAACCGCCCCAAAAAATCCCGGACACTGCGCATCCAGTACTCGTAATCGGTCTCCTTGAGAAAACCGATCTTCCGCAGCACCTCCTCCACATGTCCGTACATCGCCTCCAGTTCCTGGTTCTCGGCGAGCTTGGGACGATGCTGCCGCTTCCCCTCACCCACCGCAGCCAGCACCGCGCCGTAGACCTCATAACAGTGGATGGCCACGGCCTGCGCCAGATTAAGCGAGGAAAAGGCGGCGGTGGGGATGGTGGTGAGCATGTTGCAGAAAGCGAGGTCCTCGTTGGTGAGGCCGCGGTCTTCCGGGCCGAAGAGAAAAGCAACCTTGTTCTTTTTGAGCAGCGGCACGATTTCGGGGGCCATCTCTTTAGGGGTGGTGAAATTACGGCGCTGGCGGCCCTGGCGCGCGGTGGTCCCCACCACCCAGGCAAAGGGGGCCAGGGCCTCGACCAGGGCCTCGTGCCAGACCAGGGCCTCGATGAGATGGGCGGCGTGGTGGGTGGCGAGCTTGCGCATCGGTTCCTCCTCCGGCCGCTCGCGGCTCACCACGATGAGCTGCGAGATGCCCATGTTGGCGGCCACCCGGGCGGCGGAACCGATATTCTCCGGATACTTCGGCTCGTTGAGCACGATGGCGACATTGGCAAGGAGCGCGGCCGCGGCCGTGGCCTGGCGCCCACCGCCTCTGGCGCTGGTCACCTCTGCGGCTCCTTGTGCACCGCCACCAGCCCGAAGTTGAGACGGCGGCGCTGGCGGTCGGCAGCCAGCAACTTGACCCGCACCAGATCGCCCATCTGGATGGCGAGCCCGCTGTACCGGCCAAAGAGGCGGTGCTGCTTCTCGTCCACCTCGTAGCCATCGCTGCCGAGATCGGCCAGCGACACCGCGCCGGTGACAAAAACCGTGAGCAGATCGACAAAGAGGCCGTAGGAGGAGACCCCCGAGACCACGGCTTCGAACTCCTCGCCCACCTTGTCGGCCATGTAGTGGACGGACAACCGCTCCACCACCTCGCGCTCGGCATCCACCGACACCCGCTCCCGCTTGGAGAGGAAGTCCCCCGCCTCTTCGGTGGCGGTGCCAGGCCGGCCGCTGCCCTTACCTTTGCCGCCGAGAAACTGGGCCAGGGTGCGATGGACCATGAGGTCCGGATAGCGCCGGATCGGCGAGGTGAAGTGGGTGTAATAGCGGGCCGCGAGACCGAAGTGGCCGGCGTTCTTGGCCGAGTAGCGCGCCTGCTTCATCGCCCGCAGCAAGAGGTTGCTGATGATGTATTCCTTGGGCGTGCCGGCGACCAGGGCGAGCACCTGGCCAAACCAGTGGGGCGAACCGCCGTTGGGCGGCAGTTCGAGCCCCATGCTCACCGCGAACTCGCTGAACTCCGCAACCTTGAGCGGGTCCGGCTCCTCGTGGATGCGGTAGAGACCGTCGAGCGCCTTTTGGGCGATGGTCTCCGCCACCGCCTCGTTGGCCGCCAGCATGAACTCCTCGATGAGCTTGTGGGCCATGTTCCGCTCCAGCCGCACAATGCCGCTGACAGTATTATCCTCGCCCACCAGGATTTTGGCCTCGGGAATCTCGAAGCCGATGCTGCCCCGCGCCATGCGCCGTTCCCCGAGCCGGGCCGCCAGTTCGCCCATGACCGCGAGGTCCGCGACCACGTCCTGGTATTCCTGCCGCAGAGATTGATCCTGATCGACCAGCATCGCCTTGACCTTGGTGTAGGTCAGCCGGTGGCGGCTCTGGATCACGCTGCGGCCAAAGGAGGCGCCAATGCGCCGGCCGCTCTCGTCGAACTCCATGATGGCGGAAAAGGTATAGCGGTCCTGATGGGGCACCAGACTGCAGAGGTCGTTGGAGAGCCGCTCCGGCAGCATGGGCACCACCATGGTCGGGAAATAGACGCTGGTGCCGCGCTGGTACGCCTCCTCATCCACCGGCGAACCGGGGGTGACGTAGTGGCTCACATCGGCAATGGAGACATAAAGCCGGTAACCCGCGCCGTTGCGGACGATGGCCACCGCGTCGTCGAAGTCGCGGGCATCCTCGCCGTCGATGGTCACATGGGGAATGTCGCGCAGGTCGAGGCGGTCGGCGGTGGCGGTCACCGTGCCGTCAAGGCTCGCCACCTGCGCGGCGACTGCCTCGTCGAAGAGATGGGACAGCTCGAACTTGCGGATCACGATCTCGGTCTGCACCTTGAGATCGTTGGGGTCGCCCAGTACCTCGACAATGCGGCCCTCGGGGTTGCCGCCCTCGACAAAGGTGATGATCTCGGCCACCACCACCTCGCCGCCGGCGGCGCCCTGGGTCTCCGCCGCCGCCACCACGACATGGAAGGGATAGCGCTCGTCCTCCGGCACCACCATGCCGCCCTTCCTGGCCGCGACAAAGAGGCCGACCAGCCGGCTCAGCTTGCGGGAGAGCACCCGCAGTACAATCCCCTCGGCGCGGCCGCGGTCATGGCCGGTCATTCGCACCAGCACCCGGTCGCCATGCAGGGCATTCCCCAACGAGCCGGGCGGGATGAAGATGTCCTTGCCGCCCGCCTCGGGCGGCGGGGTGCCGATCACCGCGGCAAAACCGAAGCCGCGCGGATGCACGGCCAGAGTCGCCTCGAAGATGTCGCTTACCTTGCCGGCGGCATAGAGGTTGCCGGCCTGGCAGACTACCCGCCCCTGACGACACATACTCTCCAGCAGGGGCCGCAAAATCTTGCGCTGGGAACTCGCCAGCCCCAGGTCTTCGACAATCGCCTCCAGCCGCAGCGGTTCAGCGCTCGCCAGCAGGATGCCGAGCACCGCATCCTCCGCCAGCCCCGGCGACCGGCGTCGGCGCGGCTCCTGCCGCGGCGGGGTCGGCTTGTGGCCGGTGCGGCGCCGAGCGCCCATCTCTTTCCTTTTTCCGCGCTGCTGCCTTCGTGCCAATGGAGTACCTGTGGGGAGTGGAGAGAATCGCGCCGCCAGCGGCGTCAGCCAAGGCGGCGCACCCTCTTTTTTATTGAAAACAACGGGGTTATGGCATACAACCAGCATCAGGGACCAGATGCCGCTGTGCTTACGGCATCATACCCTTATTTGTGAATTAATGACAGAAGCACGAAGGAAATTTTCCCGCCGACCGAGGCCGGATACCCGCGCGCCATGCCGCCCAAAAAAAACGCCTTCGACATAGCCGCCTACTGCGCCCGCATGGAGGCCCTGCTCGGCGACCAGGAAGGGCTGGCCGCCCTCTTCTGGAAGGCGCTCTCCTTTGCGGTGACCGCCCATCAAGACCAGCGCCGCAAATCGGGCGAGGCCTACATCAGCCACCCGCTGCTGGTCGCCCAGATCCTGGTGGAGGAACTCGGCGTCACCAACCCGGAGGTGCTGGCCGCCGCGGTGCTGCACGACACCATCGAGGATGTGCCGGAGATCACCACCAGCGAGATCGGCGAACTCTTCGGCAAGAATGTCGAGTTCATGGTGGATGCCTGCACCAAGATCACCCACTACAGCGGCGACCGCCAGAATTTCTACAAGCTGGTGCACCGCAAGCTCTTTTCCGGCGCGGCCTCCCGCCTGGAGGTCATGCTGATCAAGCTGGCCGACCGGGTCCACAACCTGCGCACCCTGAACTCCCTGCCCCAGCACAAACGCCAGAAGATCGCCGAGGAGACCCTGGACATCTACGCGCCGCTGGCCAAAGTCATGGGCCTCTACGGCATCAAGCGGGAACTCTACAACCTGGCGCTCATGTACAAATTCCCGCGCCAGAGCCAGAAAGTGCTGGCCGCCATCCACAAACTGGCCCAGAGCCCTCCGGTCATCGCCATTACCGACCACCTGGCGGAACAACTGAAAGCCGCCCGGATCGACGCCGAGATCCGCATCAATCCCAAAGGGCTGTGGGCCTACTTCGATCCCGCCAACGAGGTGCTGTACAAGGAGATCGACAACCCGCTGGAGATCCAGCTCATCACTCCGGACATCCCCACCTGCTATCGAGTACTCGGCGTGGTGGACCAGAATTACCCGCCCATTCCCCGCACCATCCGCGACTTCATCGCCAACCCCAAGGCCACGGGCTATCAAAGCCTCCATGTCCGGGCCAACATCCGCGGCCAGCACGTGCTCTTCAAGATCCGCACCCCGGCCATGCAAAACTCCTCCAAGGCCGGCCTGCTGAAGGATTGGTCCGCGGTTGAACACGGCGGCACCGGGATGCTGGAACGGGAAGTGCGCGAGATGCTCGACATCCTCGGCGGCGACGAGGGCATCTCCTACCGCGACATGCTGGCGGCCAGCGGCAAGAAGGAGATCTATACCTATACCCCCAAAGGCGACACCATCGCGCTGCCCCGCCAGAGCGTTGCCCTTGACTTCGCCTTCAAGGTCCACACCGAGATCGGCAAGCGCACCATCGGCGCCCGGGTCGGCCACCGCGAGGTCGCCAGCGACCATGCCCTGCGGGACGGCGACCGGGTCGAGATCATCACCCAAAAGGAGCCGGTGCGCTTCGATCCCGACATCCAAAAACTCTGCCAGACCGCCAAGGCCCGCTCCGAACTCTCCAAGCTCTTCCGCCTCCGCCGCGAGGAATTGGCCAGCCACATCGGCCAGTCGATCCTGCGCCAGGAGTTCAAACGCTACGGCCTGCCCTTCGACCTGCTCAACAAACCGGGCATGGAAAGCATCCGCGAATACTTCGGCCAGCCGAGCAACAGCGATCTTTTCCTGGCGGTAGGCGAAGGCCGGCTGCGCCTGAAAGAACTGATCTACGAGATCATCCAAGGACTTTACGCCGGCAAGGAAACCCTGGCCCCGCCCACCGGCACCTTGAACCGCATCGATCTTGCCACCCTGGACCCGGCCCGGGTCAAGTTCTCCCGCTGCTGCAATCCGGTCCCCACCGAAAAAGGGCTCTACGGGCTCCTGAGCGAGCGGGGCCTTTCCATCCACAAAAAAGAATGCCGCACCATGCAGGCGCTCAAGTTGCAACGCGAGGATGTGGTGGAGGTGCGCTGGCGCCTCAAGGAAACCCGGGTGCGCAAGCCGCAGGCCCTGGTCATCCTGGAGGCGCCTTCCCGCAACCGCACCCTGATGCTCTTGAGCGTGGCGCCGGACGACATGCGCATCACCGACATCGAACGCCTCTCGCCGCTGGCCGATCGCACCTCCTCCTGGCAGATCCACTTCACTGTCGATACTCTGCAGAACCTCAAGCATGTGCTCACCCACTTCGCCAAATCCGGGCTTACCTACGAGTTTGTCCTCGAACACTGACCCCTGCTCCGCCACGGCCGGCCTTGACCTAGATCAAGGCGCCTGCTGCCGTGGCTGGTATCATCCGACCAACAGGAGGACACCATGCAATGGAACGATGAGGCCGAAGAGGCCATGAGCCGGGTGCCTTTTTTCGTGCGCAAACGCGTGCGGAAACGGGTGGAGGAAGAGGCGGAGAGCCGGGGGGCGAACGAGGTCGCCATGGCCCACGTGCACGCCTGCCGGCAGCGGTTCATGACCAACCAGGAGGCGGAGGTCAAGGGCTATCAGGTGGAGAGCTGCTTCGGCAGCACCGGCTGCCCCAACCGCATCGAGACCGGCCTCGATCTCGCTGCCGCGCTGGAACAGGAGCTTGCCGGCCGCAATCTCAAAGAGTTCCTCAAGGCGCGGGTGAATGGCCCGCTCAAACTGCACCACGAGTTCCGCATCACCCTGGCCGATTGCCCCAACGGCTGCTCACGGCCGCAGATCACCGACCTCGGCCTCATTGCCGCCCGCCGGCCGCGGCTGACCGAAAACCCGTGCAGCGGCTGCGGCAGTTGCCTGGCCGCCTGCCAGGAAGGGGCCATCACCCTGGCGCCCGATGCGGACTACCCGACCATCGACTTTGCCCAATGCCTCGCCTGCGGCCACTGCCTCAACGCCTGTCCCACCGGCACGCTGGACACCGGCGCCACCGGCTACCGGATACTGATCGGCGGCAAACTCGGCCGCCATCCCCAACTCGGCCGGGAACTCCCCGGCATCCATGGGCCGGCTGCCACCCTGGCCATTGCGCGGCAGTGCGTGGATCACTTCCTGACCCACACCCAGCGGGGGGAGCGGTTCGGCGAGATCATAAACCGCACCGGGCTTGATGTTCTCGCCCCCATCCCGGGCCTGGATCGCGTGTGATTTCCTATTGCCCTCGCCTGGCTTTTGCAGTATAAACTCAAGCTCATTCATGCGCCCGTAGCTCAGCTGGATAGAGTGCCGGACTACGAATCCGTAGGTCGCACGTTCGAATCGTGCCGGGCGCACCAGAAATACCAAGGGGTCAGCGATTACTCGCTGACCCCTTTTTTTCATGCCGCCACCCGCCTGGCCTATACCGGCAAAATCCGGTCGTCGCAAAAAGGGGTCGCCATTTTTTTACTTTCCGCCCACAATGGGGGTACTTGAAAAAAATCCAGGGGCGGTCATGCTGAGTAAGAAAGAAGTGATACGGCTTTACAACGACGGGCTCACCATCCGCTGGCGCCGCAAGAGGCACCCGCAGCAGCTCAAGGGCGAATACGATCCGGTCGGCTTCGAGGTCCACATCTACACCCCGCATCTTACCTCGGAGCACGACCGGGACATGACCCTGTTGCACGAATTTGTCCATGCGCGGGACGACCGCAAGGGGCTGCCCAACAACCGCACCTGTTACCCGCGGGTGGAACGGGAGGCCGAGGCAACCCACCAGCGGCGTCCAGGGGTGCTGGCACTCATCAAGGAACTCTACGAGATATGATGCGGGGGCCGAACTGGCGCCCGCCAAGATGGCCGTTGACGAAAGGGGCAGGCTGTGGTTTATGAGTGAAAAGACGATGGGGCTGTAGCTCAGCTGGGAGAGCGACGCGTTCGCAATGCGTAGGCCAGGGGTTCGATCCCCCTCAGCTCCACCAAGAAAATTATCATGAATCCGGATAGATAATCTCTATCCGGATTTTTTCGTTTTGGGCCAAAAAACCTGTTTTTGCTTTTCCACTGTCCCCAAATTGTCCCAAATGTTCCATCCTTTCCCGTCCTTTCCCATTCTACAATAAGAGTTCTCATCTTCATGCTGATCTTTTTCGGTTGGATCGGCGGAACGGTTTTTGTCGTTTTAGACACCGCCGGAACAGGACGCTGGCTTGGGGAGGTAGACCTATGACCACAAAAGGGCTTGGCTAGAAAACCGACAAAATCAGATCATCGCCGGCGGTATCGCCGGTATCCTGATCATCGCCCTGGTCTGGTGGTGGCTCTTTCCCCCGAACCCACTGATCGGCAAGACGATACTCGCCGAGGTCGAATTCATGCCGGACTCCATGAAGATCCCGCATTACGGGTCGCCGCGGGTGACCTATCGAGTGGTCGACGATCACACGGTATACGTCAAAGTGCCCGTTGGGCCGAAGGGATGCCGGCGCTCGCCCGATAGGGCGTGAAGCCGGCTGATGCATCGAGGTCGCCCGGGAGGGGAACCCTCCCTTTCAAAAGCAAAAGGCCGGCAGCGTTAAAGCCACCGGCCTTGCAAGCGCGCATAGCGCACGGGACGTTATTTCGTGCCGTGAGGATCAGGCGTACACGACTTGAGTATGTCCCTGCGGGTGACTGCGGGGGGCCTTCTTGATGACGATTTCCACGTCGCGGCCAAGGCGGTTGAGGCATTCGATCATCTTGGCTTCGCTGATCCCCCGAAATTTACCGCGCAGAAGCCCCGAAAGTTTGGGCTGGGGAATACCCAGCACTTCGGCGGCCTGCTGTTGGGTTAAACGGCGGCGGCGGATAATATCGGCGATCTTGCCGGCCAGGCGGGCCTTGACGAACATGGCCTTGGCGTCGGGTCTTTGCAGATCTTCGTAGACATTGCCGCTGCTTTCTTCAATTTCAATCATGACTGGCCTCCCAGGCTGGCCTCTACGGCCTTCAAGCGGGACTTAACCAACTCAATGTCAGGCTTGGGGGTGGCAATCCCCTGAGTTGATTTTTTTTGAAAACAATGCAGGACATATACCGCCTTGGCGAAACGTACCGTGTAGACCGCGCGGTAGGTGTCGCCTCGGAAATTCTCCACCACCTCCAAGACACCCGCACCAGTAAAACCTTGTCCCTTGAGCGGCTTTGCGTCCGGGTGTTTCCCCCCTTCCTGCGCTAAATGCAGCGCATAGCCGAATACGTCTTGCACTTCTTCCGGCATCGCCAGCAAGTCTTTTTTGCTGGTGGCGACCCATCGTAAGGGTTTAAGTGGCGACATACGAAATTATATCTATAAAGGTATAAGAAGTCAAGTGAGCATGAGTGGAGCATGCGTGGTGGCATGGTCCGCAATACGTTAGGAGTCATTCTCCTTTGCTTCCGCCCGCAAATCAAGCGAAAGCAGTTGAGGTCATGAGCGACGAGGTAAGCCGAGTTGGTCGAAGTAGGCGATGGTCAGCACCCAGGTTGCCCAGTTCCCGGTAGATCGTGCTACCCTGCTTCCAGTGCTTGAGCTGGATCGCCCTGACCCGGTGCCGCAGCCATTCATTCAGCGTGCGCCAGATGTTCGGCGTTGGCGCCGCTTCGCCTCGATCGCCAGAGCTTCGCGGAATTTCGCCCGCTCGCCCTGCTCGGCAACGCCTTCTATCCGGTTCTTGTCCATCGGCTCGCAGTTTCCTCCCCGCCTCTCCCCACCCCCCCCGGTCGCCCTCATGCGGTTGCGCCTCGCTTCGTTCGCTGTAATCAACTTGCGGCGGGAATTGCACCCGCAGGAGTGCGCCCGTGCCGGGCGCACCAAAAAAAAGCGGGAAGGGCCAAAGCCCTCCCCGCTTGCAACTGTACGGTACAACTGACTGCTTCGCGAGATTTAAAAATACGCCTCGAATGAGGCATACACGGTGTCCATGTCCTCAACCGGCGTGCTTGTAACAGTAACACCGGCATTGGAAACAGTATCAATATCAACCGGTGCACCAACCCAGTTACCACTGCCAGTGTAATCAAATTCATAGTGCTGGTAGCCCAGGCGTATAAATGCCTTGCCATATTTGGAAATCTTCTCGCCGCCCGGGATATCCCAGATGCCATACACCTCGTACACATCGCCACGGGTGCCCAGCTTGGTGGCATACATGTCGTCATGACCAGGAGTCATGCCGATCCAGTACTCGGTGCCGTGATTGTACTCGGCACCAATCTTAAAGGGCTGGTTGGGGATATCATACCGAACACCAACGTAAGCGATATATCCATCCCGGTTCTCGAGATCTGTGTTATTCGACGCCAGAATGCCATAGCCAACCGCGTCATAATTGGTGGGCTCGGTGTGGCTCCAACCCAACGCGACAAAATAGTTCAAATTCTGCCACTTATCCATGTAGGCACCACTGGTATGGATAAGGTCGCCCAAGGTCTCGCGGGGTTGACCATTGCTGCTATAATCAAGCGTATCAGGATAATTAAAGAGATTAAAAGCGGCAAAAGACTGGAGATAAACAAATCGATCACCCTTCTTGTAGATATCCCAGCTGATACCGGCGAAATCAGTGTCGCTGATGGCATTCGCTTGATCATAATCCTGCACGCCGTTCTCGAAGCCACGGCCCCAGCAAAAACGCACCCGACCAGGGGCATCCATGCCAAAGAGGTTATTGTAGGCATAGCCCACAGACACACCGTCAAATGGCCAATCCATAAAGGCGGTTGGGGTGGCCAAACGCTCATCGCTATTCATGCGCAGGTGGGCAGGCGGCCCATCGGTGGTGGGACGACGACCAATAGAGAACCAAACCGGCGCGCCACCGATGTTGTTCCAGTTCACAAAGGCGCGATCAACCCTCAGGATGTTATCCGATGGGGTTCGAGTGGTCGCGCCATCATAGGTGGCATATCGCGCCGAATTATCAAAAGGACCGCCACCGCCGCCCAACCAGTCGGTGGTTTGGGTACCCCACACCTTATACATGGCCAGGCGGCCCTTGAACTCCACGTTCTCGGTGGCCTTGGCTCGCATGTTCAAACGAAGACGGTTGGTAAAAATAGTGTCATTGTCATATGAGGCGGCAGCATGCGCTACAGGAGCCCCCGTCCAAACAGAGGTATGAGCGGGAGAGTCCGCTGTCATATAGGTTCCCATGGCACGGAAATCACCGGACCACTGGAAGCGGGAGGCCGCATCCCAGTCCTCGGCGCGCTCGTCGATGGAGGCGAGCTTGGCGTCCTGATCCTTCTTCATGCTGTTCATCTGCGCCTTCAATGCCTCAAGCTGCTTGGTCAGCTCGGCGATCTGCGCGTCGAGGTTGTTGGAAGCAGCGCCGCCGGCTCCGGCGGCTGCGACCGCGGGCATGGCAAGCATGCCCGCGAGCGCCAGTACGGAAATTTTTTTCAGCATCCCTCTTTCTCCTTGTTCTTAGAGTTTTCTCTCCTGGCTGCCGGACCTTGCCGACAGCCCCCCCTGGCTCTCAGGCTCCGGGCATGCCGGAGCCGTAGCGCAGCTCTATACACTCCATGATATTGGCCAAACCGGGCTCGGCAATGTGATAGTACACATTGCGACCCTGTCGCTCGCTCTTGAGAAACCCCCGATCCTTCAAGAGCCGCAGGTGTTCGGAGGCCATGTGGCTGGGAATCTCGCAGGCCGCGGCCAGATCACCCACAGACTGCGACTCCTGGAGGAGGAGCTGGATCATCCTGAGCCGATGGGGATGGGCCAGGGTTTTCAGGCATTCGGCTGCCTTTTCCAGCGCTTCCATCGCCAGCATATCCAGACATGCCTCGCTGTTCATCAATTTACCGCTCCATTTTCATATATTTAAACTTCTACATATCGCCAGAAGTCGACATATGCAATGAAAAAAACTGAATCCCCATTCAAAAAATACAATTTTTTTTACCCTCCCATCCCTGCCAAGTTATACGATAAATTTGCCGCCTGGCGCCCACTGGACTTGGCATCACGAAAAAAAGGTTGCCTTGCCACTGTCCTTTGATAAATATGGCGTCATTTTCCGACACGTCCCGCGTGCAAAAAATCGGCAGCCGAAGGACATCGCTATGCACTTTCAAGAAATCATCATGGCGCTCAACCAGTTCTGGGCGGAACAGGGCTGCATCATCCAGCAGCCCTACGACATGGAGGTGGGAGCCGGCACCTTCCACCCCGCCACCCTGCTCCGGGCTTTGGGGCCGGAACCATGGAAGACCGCTTATGTCCAGCCATCCCGCCGGCCAACCGACGGCCGTTACGGCGAAAACCCGAACCGGCTTCAGCACTACTACCAATATCAGGTGATCATCAAGCCCTCGCTGCCCGATATTCAGGATCTGTACATCGAGAGCCTCAAGCGCTTCGGCCTCGACATGCTGGAGCACGACATCCGCTTCGTGGAGGACGACTGGGAATCGCCGACTCTGGGCGCTTCGGGCCTGGGCTGGGAGGTGTGGCTCGACGGCATGGAGATCACCCAGTTCACCTACTTCCAGCACGCCGGCAGTCTGGAGCTGCACCCGGTCACCGTGGAGGTGACTTACGGCCTGGAGCGCATCGCCATGTATCTGCAGAAGGTGGACAGCGTGTACGACATCTCGTGGAACGGCAAGATAAGCTACGGCGACATCTTCCACCAGGCCGAGGTGGAATTTTCCACCTTCAACTTCGAGCACGCCAACGTGGAAAAGCTGATGGAATTCTTCACCACCTGCGAATCCGAGGCATTCCGGCTGCTGGAGCTGGGTCTCATCCTGCCGGCCTACGACTATTGCCTCAAATGCTCCCACACCTTCAACCTGCTCGATGCCCGCAAGGCGATCAGCGTGGCGGAGCGCACCCGCTACATCGGCCGCATCAGGAACATCGCCCGCAAGGTGGCGGAACTCTATGTGGCCCAGCGGGAGAAGATGGGGTTTCCGTTATTGAAAGTGAAGAATTAAGAATGCAAAATTAAGAATGAAGGGATGAGAGAAGAATTAAGAATTAAGAATGCAAAATTAAGAATGAAGGTGGGGATTGATGCAGTTTTTCATTATTCATTCTGCATTATTCATTCTTCATTCCCAAAGGGATGAGTGAAGAATTAAGAATGAAGAATTAAGAATGCAAAATTAAGAATGAAGGCGGGGACTGATGCAGTTTTTCATTATTCATTCTGCATTATTCATTCTTCATTCCCAAAGGGATGGCGGAAGTGCATGGGAATCGAACCCACCCACCAGGCTCTTCACCCGGTGCACCGGATTTGAAGTCCGGGAGGGCCACCAGTGCCCTTTCCACTTCCGTTCGCCCCTACCTTAATTTTTTAAGGGGCCGGCGGCAACGTTTTCCGGAAATTTTTTCGAAGGGCTGGGCAGCCGCCCCAAAATAGGGTACAACCAGTCGGGTTTCCCAACCCGCGCACGAAATATAACCGAAACATCAAGGAGCCATTTCCCCATGGAGTGCGAGCGCTTACAAAGGCTTGTGAAAAACTGGTACGCCCAGGTGCAGGACGAGGCCATGGCCCCGGCCCGCATGGTGCTGTTCCTGGAAAACCACATCGCCGACTGCCAGACCTGTCTTGCCGATCCACTGATCCGGCAGGAGGTGGAAAAAATCACCGCCATCATTTTGCCGCCCTCAAAGGTTCGCAAGGCGGCGGCACCCTTGGAGGATGAAGAAGCTCTCGGCACCGAACCCGAAGAGGAGATGGAAGAGGGCGATGAGGGTGAAGAGTCCGGGGACGACGAGAGCGATGGCGAGGAGATCGACGAGGAATTAAGCGAAGAAGACGACTTCGGCGACGAAGAAGACGAAGACATCTAAACGCCCCACACCCCCAAAACCAACGCCGGCACGCGGCCAGGGCGGCGGCGTGCCGGCTGTCTTGCCTCCCGTATCCAAATATGCCTTGCCAACCGGGCAGATATGGTTTATGTTAGGGCCACATCTATTCACCAAAGTGCTGAGCATACTCGTTAACGTTTCTTCATTTCTCCCGCGCGCACCCCGCCTTCCAGATCTGAACCGCCGTTGAAGTTTTTGCTGATCACTTACTCAAAAAGGAGAAGCGGAATGAAACTTTATGTCGGCAATCTGGCCTACAGTACCACCGAAACGGAATTGCAGGAACTGTTCGGCGCTTGCGGCACGGTTATGAGCGCCAAAATTCTCAGCGACCAGTACAGCGGACAATCCAAAGGCTTCGGCTTTGTGGAGATGTCGTCGCGCAGCGAAGGCCACAAGGCCATGGAAGAACTGAACGGCAAGAATGTGGGCAACCGGGCGCTGGTAGTCAATGAGGCGCGGCCGCAAACCAAGACCAAGCCCCGCCGCTGGTAACCCCCCTGAACAACACGCAACCACACCCGGCAAACATCCCCCGAAAAGAGGTGTTTGCCGGTTCCCCTGAACCACCGCGAGCTCCCTCGCGCTGAGCAACCCCAGACACAACCCGGCCCTGCACGGCCCCAAACCCGAAACACCATCCGTTGGCCGTCATGATACGGCACGGCAACTGGCGAGGCGCTCCTGTGCGCCCGCAGACACCCATTAAGGAGAAGCAACACCATGCATTTCAACGAACTCAACCTGCACCCACAACTCACTGCGGCTACCGCAGCCTGTGGCTACCAGACCCCTTCACCCATCCAGCAGCAGGCCATCCCAGTGGCCCTTGCCGGCCGCGACCTGCTGGGCCTGGCCCAGACCGGCACCGGCAAAACCGCAGCCTTTCTGCTGCCGCTTCTGCACCATCTGCTGGCCGGCGAGCGGGGCAACAAACCGCGGGCGCTGATCATCGCGCCCACTCGCGAACTGGCTGAACAGATCCATGCCGATATCGGCAAACTCGGCAAAAATACGGGGCTGCGCAGCGTCAGCGTCTACGGCGGCGTCGGCAAGCTGGGGCAGATCAAGGCCTTCCGCAACGGCGTCGATATCGTCGTCGCCTGCCCCGGCCGCCTGCTCGACCATCTCCAGGCAAAGGCCGTCAGCATGGCAGGGATCACCCACCTGGTGCTCGACGAGGCAGACCACATGTTCGACATGGGTTTTCTGCCCACCATCCGCCAGATTTTGAAGCAGTTGCCGAAAGAGCGCCAAACCCTGCTCTTCTCCGCCACCATGCCGCAGGAGTTGCGGCGCCTGGCCGAAGAAATTCTACGAGAACCGACCACCGTCCAGGTCGCCAACAGCGTACCGACGACCACCGTTTCCCATGTCCTCTTCCCGGTTGAGCAGCCGCACAAAGCCTCTGCATTGAAGAAGATCATGAAGGAGACCGAGATGACCGCCGCACTCATTTTCACCCGCACCAAGCACAAGGCGCTCCATCTGGCCACCCAGCTCAGCAAGGCGGGCTACAGCGCGACCTCGCTCCAGGGCAACCTCTCCCAGTCGCAGCGGCAGAGCGCCATGAGCGGCTTCCGGGAAGGTCGCTTCAAAATCCTGGTGGCCACCGACATCGCGGCCCGCGGCATTGATGTCTCTTCCGTCTCGCACGTCATCAACTACGATGTGCCGGACAGCGTCGAGGCCTATATCCATCGCACCGGCCGTACCGGCCGCGCCGCCAAGACCGGCACCGCCTTCACCCTGGCCGGCCAGGAGGACAGGCCGATGATCAGCCGGATCGAGAAAACCCTGGGTAAACCCATGCGCCGCGAGGTCCTGGCCATTGTCCAAGTAACCGCGGACTCGCTCCCGGCCTCGCCACCGGCCCATCCCCGGCAGCGCCCACGCCAGCCGAGGATGGCTGCGGCCAAGCGATAACCTTCGGCCCAGCCGGAACCGCCAGACGAAAAAGCCCGCCTCCTGATGCAGGAAGCGGGCTTTTCTTATGACTGCAACCGGCACGTGCCGGTATAACCTGTGGTTTTGAGATGCATCGGATTTCTCCTCTCTGTCATGGTTCTGCTTTTTACGAATGAGCCGGGTTCAGGGAGGAAAGACCGAGGCAGGCAAGCGGAACGGAAGGAGTGAATCGGCCGCGCGGTTTTGGAAAAAAGAAGATAGGCGCTGCTGGAAAAAACTGGAAAAAATCATGGCGGGCCATAGACGCCCTGCGCCACATAGATGATCCTGCCCTGTTGCCGGAGCCTGCTGGTAATGGCGTAAATCTTCGTGCGCTTAAAACCGGTTGCCTCTTCCAGTATGGCCACGGTGGCACCTTTTGGGTTCTGCCGGACGATCTCCTCAATCACGCCGGTGGCGGTGCGGTCCTTTGTTGCTTCTGTAATTTGTCCGGCTTCCGGGGCGGCTGCGGCCTTTTTCCCACAGGGAGGCTGCCTGGGCGCCTGGGTCTTGGCGGCTCCAGCAAAATTCGGCTTCACATCCATATCAATGCCGAAGAGTCCCGCGAGGTCGGCATCGCCGATCACCCTGGAGCTCTTCTTGTCAGCCCTGGCCAGCAAATCTCCGGTCTTTTCTTTAACGGCATGCGCCACAAGCCCTTCGGTATCGGCCTGCCGCAGGGTGAAAAACAGGAGCGGGTCTTCATCGAGCCGGACTCCGACGCCATACAGGGTAGCCGCCACATGCTTGCACATCGAGGCCCAGTCCGGACAGGAGCAGTCGAAGCTGATCTCTTTCGGGGTCGGGAACAGGCCTTTGCCTTCGGCCAGGAAGATCTCGCCCAGGGCCTTGGGGAATTTGCCGGCCAGAAGATCCGGCAGGGAGCGCAGCTCGCCCTGGCACTGTTTTCTAATGTGGTCCCAGTTTCCTTTTTTTACCGGGGCAATACGGACAACCACCTCATAGGGTTTGACTCTGGTTCCCTGGACCAGGGCGGTCACCTGGCCGCCTTCGATCCTGAGGTCGAGGACGGCTCCGTGACGTACATAGCTCTTGCCCCGGCCGATACGGTTGCTGTAATCGGCATAGCGCTCGAGGTTCCTGTTCCAGGACTTGCCCCACCAGGTGCGGGCCAGTGTATTGCCTTCGATAACGACCGGCGCGATGCCCGGCATTTTTTTCCTGAGCTGCTCGAATTTTTTTGCCGCCTTGGCCTTTTTCTCGGCTATCGTGACGTATTTGGGAAATCCCCAGTAACTCATGTGTTTTCTCCGCTTCCTTATCAGTCCGTTGAAAAAACCATCCCTGGCTTTTTCAACTGTCGGTTGGCCAAAGGAGCTTTGGCCAACCTCGCGAATTTCTTGGCCCTTTCGGGCCGGCAAAATTCGGCGCCACCTCCCT
>JAJZRJ010000002.1 GCA_021802775.1 Deltaproteobacteria bacterium | reverse complement strand
AGCCAGAGGTTGTAGTTGTCCTGCATGGCAAGCCAGCTTTCCGGCGAGCGGCCCAAGGCCTTGGCAAGGCGCAGGGCCATTTCCGGGGTCAGCGAACTTCTGCCCGCCACCAACCGCTGGAAGGTGGAGGCCGAGACATTGAGCGACACAGCCACTTTGCGGTAGCTCAGATGATGGGGGTCCAGATAGACCTCCTTGATAAACTCGCCGGGTTGTGGGGGATTGTACATTCTCATCAGTGGTAGTCCCCGTAGTCCAAGTTCTACCGGAGACGCGGATGGTACAGGCGAATCGGCAACACCGAAGCGTAACGCTCGAAATCCTGGTCGGTGGTGAAGATGGGCAATTGATGGCGGTGGGCTACTGCGCAGATGAAGTAATCCGTATTGGAGCCCTGGATGCCCTTGCCTCTGGCCACATTGAAAAACTCCGCTGCCAACTCAAAGTCCGCAGAGTCCAAGGGCAAATCGGGAAAGGCAGCGAGATATTTTTTAAGGGTATTGAATTGTTTTTTCGATTTGATGCCGGAAAGGAGTTCTTGCCGAATCGGACCGATAAGCTGAACCCTCACCTCGGTTACCAGTTCGGTGAGTTCCTCGACCAGGGCGCGTTCGGCGGCCTCATTGCGGCGCAGCGCCAGGGACCAGACACAGGTATCGACCAGTATCTTCATTCCGCCTGCCGCTGTTTCTTGTAATCGTAATCCTGGTCGTAGTCGATCTTACCGAAAACATTCAGAATATCCTTTTGCTTGCGGCGCTGGATATACTCCTCCAATGCCTCGGTCACCACGGCCTTCTTGGTCTTCTGCCTGCCCAGCACCTGCGCCTCTTCGATCAGGCTGTCATCAATCGCCAGATTCGTCGCCATTTCACACCTCCGTTTACACATTCATTTGTTTTATATTATGTGTAAGATGAAGCGATTTGGCAAGTATTCTTTTCGGCATTCCCAACAAGACCCAGGGCAGCGACCAATAGTCGGCCCCTCACCCGCCGGCGGATTGAATCGCCTCCAGTTCCTCCCACCGCGCATAGGCTGCGGCCAGTTCCTGCTCCAGCGCCGCTACCCGTTCCTTGGCCTTACTGATCGTGGCGCTCTCCTGCTGATAGAAGGTTGGATCGGCCATGCCGGCATAGAGCTTTGTCTGTTCCGCCTCCAGGGCCTCGATCCTGCCTGGCAATTCTTCCAGCTCTTTCGTCTCTTTAAAGGAGAGTTTTCGCGGGGCAGAGAGCTTTGCCTTCTTCTTTTCCGCCTTGGTCCCTGCCGGCGGGGACGCCGATGCCGCGGGCTGCGGCCGCTGGATCAGCCAGTCGTCGTAGCCGCCGGCATACTCCTGCACCCGGCCATTTTCCTCAAAGACCAGGGTGGAGGTGACCACGTTGTTCAGAAAGGCGCGGTCGTGGCTGACCAGCAGCAGGGTGCCGGGGTAGTCGAAGAGCAGCTCCTCCAGCAGTTCCAGGGTCTCGGCATCGAGGTCGTTGGTCGGCTCGTCCATCACCAGGACATTGGCCGGCCTGGCCAGGAGTTTGGCCAGGAGCAGCCGGTTGCGTTCGCCGCCGGAAAGCACCTTGGCCGGGGTGCGGGCGCGGTCCGGGGTGAAGAGGAAATCCTGCAGATAGCCGATGATGTGGCGGGGCCGGCCGTTGATCACCACGGTGTCGTTGCCCTCGCCGACATTGTCGATCACTGTCTTCTCCTCGTCGATCACGGCCCGCTGCTGGTCGAAATAGGCCACCGCCAGGTTGGTGCCGAGCCGCACCGTGCCCTGCTGCGGGGTGAGTTCACCCAGCAGCAGGCGCAACAAGGTGGTCTTGCCCGAGCCGTTGGGCCCGATGATGCCCACCTTGTCGCCCCGCATGACCGTGGTGGTGAGGTCGCGGATAATGGTCCGGTCGCCATAGCCGCAGGAGACATTCTTGACCTCTGCCACCAGCTTGCCGGAGGATTCGGCGGCCTGGAGTTGCATCCGGACCGTGCCGGTGCGTTCCCGCCGCTGGCGGCGTTCTTCGCGCAGCTCCTTGAGCGCCCGCACCCGGCCCTCGTTGCGGGTCCGCCGCGCCTTGATGCCCTGGCGAATCCACACCTCCTCCTCGGCGAGCTTCTTGTCGAATTTCTTCTGCTGGCCCTCTTCCGCGGCCAGTTCCTCCTCGCGGCGGCGCAGGTAGTTCGCATAGTCGCCGGGCCAGCTGGTAAGCCGGCCGCGGTCGAGGTTGACGATGCGGGTGGCGAGCTTCCGGAGCAGCATGCGGTCGTGGGTGACAAAAAGCAGGGAGCAGCGGGCCGTGAGCAGGAACTCCTCCAGCCAGGTGATGGCGGCAATATCGAGATGGTTGGTGGGTTCGTCGAGGAGCAAGAGGTCCGGCTCGCTGACCAGGGCGCGTCCCAGCAGCACCCGCCGCTTGAGGCCGCCCGAGAGGGTGCGGAAATCGAGATCGGCATCGAGCCCGAGGCGCGAGATCACGCTCTCCACCCGCTGCTGCGCCTGCCAGCCATGGGCGGCATCCAGGCGATGCTGGAGGGTGTCGAGTTCGGCCAGCAACGCCTCGTCGTGGCTTACCGCCAGCTGATGCGCCACGCTATGGTGGCGGGTGAGCAGTTCCTGCAACTCGCCCAGGCCCGCGGCAATCACCTCGTAGACCGTGCCGTGGATATCCGCCGGCACCTCCTGGCTCAAGCGCGCCAGGCGCAGCCCCTGCTGGCGGATAATGGTGCCGCTGTCCGGCGCCAGTTCGCCGCTGATGAGCTTCATCAGCGAGGATTTGCCCTCGCCGTTGCGGCCCACCAGACAGACCCGCTCAGCCGGTTCGATCCGGAGGTTGACCTGATGGAGCACCGGCAGGCCGCCGAAGCTCAAGGTAATATCCTGAAGGGAAAGGAGTGACATGGCAGGGGTTGTAAACCGTTCCCGCCCCCTTGGCAAGGGCAAAGAAACCGGCGTGATGCGGCGGCGCGGCTAACGGCTGGCGGCAGCCAGCTCCTGCTGCATGGCCTCGATCACCGCGATGGGGTCGGCGGCCTTGGCAATGGGCCGGCCCACCACCACGTGATCGGCGCCGGCAGCGAGCGCCCGGCCGGCGGTCACGATCCGGGTCTGGTCGTCGGCATTGTCCATCACATTGGCCCCTGGCCGGATGCCGGGGGCAACCAGCATGAGCTTGTCGCCCAGGCTCTGACGCAGCCGGCCGGCCTCGAGACCGGAGCAGACCACGCCGTCGCAGCCCAGATCCAGGGCGCGTTTGGCCCGGAAGTAGACCAGATCCTCGATGCTTTGGGTCATGCCCATGGCGCGGAGATCCTCCTCGCCAAAGCTGGTGAGCACGGTGACCGCCAGCAGCTGCATGGTGCCCCGCGTCTCCAGCGCCGCCCGGATGATGGCATCGTTGCCGTGGATGGTGGCAAAGGTGATCTGGTGGTCATTGAGCCGCGCCACCGCCCGCTTCACGGTCTCGGGGATATCGAAAAACTTGAGGTCGAGCATCACCTTGTGGCCGCGATCCACCAGCCAGTCCACGGTCTCAAACCAGCCGGCCATGAAGAGTTCGAGCCCCACTTTGTAAAAACCAAGGTGCGACTCGGTGCGCAGCACCAGTTCCTTGGCCTTGTCCGGGGTTTCGACGTCCAGGGCCAGGATGATGCGATCTTTCAGGGGAATATTCTTCATAACTTTCTTACCAGCTCACGGCCTGTACCCGCCCTGCCACCTTATAGGCCCTGGTCTCCATGTTGTAATCCAGACCGTTGCCGCGGATATCCAAGGTCTTGCCGGTCATGCGGATCGGCGACCGGCTGGTGATCAGCTTTTCATTCTCGTGGTAGGTGAGCTGCTCGGAACGGATAGTATAGCCATCGGCAGTGAGCAGGTCCACGTTGCTGCGCAGATTGAGCACCTCGTTCTTGGTGTCGTACAGGCCGGACGCGGCGGACACCTGCATGTTCTCGGCGCCGTCACGGAAAAAGGTACCCTTGACCGCGGTCATCTCCATCAGGTCGCTGTTGGTGCGGTCCGTGGCCAGGCGGCTGGTACGGATACGCCAGTCCATCTTGCCGCCCTTCTCCTGGAGGTAGAGGACCTCCTCCATGACGAAGCGCTTGGTCGCCTCGCCCACCTGGCCGGCCTTGCCGAAATCGCCGCGCGGGGCCAGAAACCGGGAAAGCGGGGGACCGTACACCGGCCAGCCGAGAAGCAGGGCCAGGGGCACGATCCAGAGTAGATTGCGGCTGCCGGTCATCATCGGCGGTATTTCTCCAAGAGTTCGCCTTCCCTGCCCTGGGCCGCGATGATGAGGTGGCATACCTCGCGCACCGCACCGCGGCCGCCAGGCACGGTGGCCACGTAATGGGCCGCGGCCCGTACCTCGGCCACCGCGTCCGCCGGTGCCGCCGCCAGGCCCACCCGGATCAGGAGCGGCAGGTCGAGCCAATCGTCGCCCATATAGGCAACCTGGGCCGGGGTCAACTGTTCCTTGGCCAGAATCTCTTCAAAGACCTCGATCTTGTTGCGGATGCCCTGATAGACATGGGCCAGCTTGAGGTCTTCGGCCCGGCGCCGCACCGCCTCGGAACTGCGCGCGGTGATCACCCCGACCGCCACTCCGGTCTCCTGCAGGATGCGGATACCGAAGCCATCTTTGGTACTGAAAGCCTTCATCTCGGTGCCGGAATGGGTGTAGACGATGGTGCCGTCGGTGAGCACGCCATCCACGTCGAGCAGCAGGAGCTTAATACCACTCGCTTTAGGAAGGGCGTTCCGCCACAAGGGGCCATGGGCGACGGCCGGTTGCGCCTGCCGTTCACGCGAGCGGGCCAGCAATCCCTGGGTCACATCGCAGTCCGAAGGATACGAACCAGGGCCGATGGGGCAACCTGCGTCCGTCATCTCAGCCCTCCGGGGTCAGGAAGGGGCTCACGGTCCGGTGGATGGCGAGCAACTGGCGCAGCAATGTTTCGACCTGATCGAGCGGCATGGAATTGGGCCCGTCGCAGAGCGCCCTGGCCGGGTGCGGATGCACCTCCATGAAGATGCCGTCGAGGCCGGCTGCCACCGCGGCCCGCGCCAGCGTCGGAATGAACTCCCGCTGGCCGCCGGAACTGCCGCCGGCCCCGCCGGGCAGCTGCACGCTGTGGGTGGCGTCGAAGATCACCGGGCAGCCCATGCCGCGCAGCACCGGGAAGGAGCGCATGTCCACCACCAGGTTATTGTAGCCAAAGGTGGCGCCGCGTTCGATCAGCATCAGCCGCTCCCCGCCGCCGGCCGCCCGCACCTTGCCCACCGCGTGCTGCATATCCCACGGCGAGACGAACTGGCCCTTCTTGAGGCTCACCGGCCGGCCGCTTTTGGCCGCAGCGACCAGCAGATCGGTCTGACGGCAGAGGAAGGCGGGAATCTGCAGGATGTCGAGCACCGCGGCCGCCGGGGCGACCTGGGCCACCTCGTGGACATCGGAGGTCACCGGCACCCCGAATTTTTCCTTGATCCCGGCCAGCATCTTGAGCCCTTCGTCAAGACCAGGGCCGCGGTAGGAGTCAAGCGAGGTGCGGTTGGCCTTGTCGAAGGAGGCCTTGAAAACAAAGGAGATGCCGAGCCGGGTCGTGATCTCATGGAGCGCGTCCGCCACCTCCTCGGCCAGGGCCGCGGATTCGATGACGCACGGTCCGCCGATGAACAAAAAAGGCCGGTTGGGACCGACCTCGAAATAGCCTGGAATGGCGACGGTGGCCACGGCGTTACCTCCGTGCGGGGTGATCCGTTTCTGAATCAAACGTTAATTTTGTCGGCTTCACTGCGCTGCTCCTCGCCGTATTCCCTGTACTGTCCATCGCTGCTCGAAAAGCCTTCGCGTTCCCGTTTTGAGCGAGAAACGGAGTTACTTGCCGGCGTTGGCGAGGGCCGCCTTGATGAAGGCGCGGAAGAGCGGATGCGGCTTCATCGGGCCTGACTTGAACTCGGGATGGAACTGGCAGCCCAGGAACCACGGGTGATCCGCCAGTTCGACAATCTCCACCAGTTTGTCGTCCGGCGAGGTGCCGCTGATGGTGAGCCCCTTGGCCGTGAGTTCCTCGCGGTACTTGTTGTTGAACTCGTAGCGGTGGCGATGGCGTTCGAAAATCTCTTCTTCCTGATACGCGGCATGGGCAAAGGTGCCGGATTTCAGCCGGCACGGGTAAGCACCCAGACGCAGGGTACCGCCCATACCCGAGTGTTCGTCGCGGATCTGCACCTGGCCGGTGCGGTAGTCGTACCACTCCTTGATGAAGTAGATGACCGGATGCGGGGCGAGCTGGTCGAATTCGGTACTGTTGGCGCCCTCAAGGCCGGCGATGTTGCGGGCGAACTCGATGGTGGCCAACTGCATGCCGAGGCAGATGCCGAAGAAGGGCACCTTGTTCTCGCGGGCATAGGTGATGGCCGCGATCTTGCCGGCCACGCCGCGGTTGCCGAAGCCGCCCGGCACCAGGATCCCCTGGCAGTCCTGAAGCAGCGGGGCGGCGCCCTGCTCTTCAATGTCTTCGGCGCTCACATAGCGCAGCTCGACCTTGGCATCGTTGGCCACGCCACCGTGCACCAGTGCCTCGTGCAGGCTCTTGTACGATTCCTTCAATTCCACGTACTTGCCGATAATGCCGATGAGCACATGGCGGGAGGGGTGCTTGATCTTCTCCACCAGCTCCTGCCACGGCTCCAAGCGCGGCGAGCCGGTCCAGATGTTGAGCATCTGGAGGAGTTTGTCGTCGAGCCCCTCGTCGTGGAAGCAGAGCGGCACCTCGTAGATGTTCTCCACGTCGCGGGCGGTGATCACCGCATCCTTGTCCACGTTACAGAACAGGGCGATCTTTCTCTTGAGGTCGTCGGAGAGCTTGGCCTCGGTGCGGCAGAGCAGGATGTCGGGCTGGATACCGATGGCGCGCAGCTCTTTGACGCTGTGCTGGGTCGGCTTGGTCTTCACCTCGCCGGCGGTCTTGATGTAGGGCACCAGGGTAACGTGGAGATAGAGCGTGTTCTCGCGGCCGAGGTCGGTGCGCAACTGGCGGATCGCCTCGAGGAAGGGCAGGCTCTCGATGTCGCCGATGGTGCCGCCGATCTCGATGATGGCCACATCCACGTCGCCTTCGAGCTGGCGCACCGCCTTCTTGATCTCGTCGGTCACATGGGGAATCACCTGCACGGTGCCGCCCAGGTACTCGCCGCGCCGCTCCTTGGTGATGACCGAGTAGTAGATGCGGCCGGAGGTGTAGTTGTTCTTCTGGCCCAGCACCGCCGAGGTATAGCGCTCGTAATGGCCGAGATCGAGATCGGTCTCCGCCCCGTCGTCGGTCACGAACACCTCGCCATGCTGGAAGGGGTTCATGGTACCAGGATCGACGTTGATATACGGGTCGAGCTTCTGGAAGGTGATGGTGAGTCCGCGGCTTTCGAGGAGGGCGCCGATGGAGGCGGCGGCAAGACCCTTGCCCAGAGAGGAGAGAACGCCGCCGGTGACAAAAATAAACTTGGTCCGGTGAGCCTGATTGGTTGGTTTCATGGAAACCAACTATAGCATCACCGACTTGGGAGGCCAAGCGAAAAGAGGCGGTGAAGGACAAAAGCACAACCAGGCGACACGCCTCACTTTTTTCAAGACTTTTTGGGCCGGGCTGACTAAAGTAATGGGCAATCGGCCGAGAAAAAATGCCCTGCACCCGACCTGGACCCATGCGCCCATTGCCTCTTCGTTGCCATACCTTATCCGCGATCCTGCTGCTTGCCCTGGTCGCCCTCGGCTGCCGTCAGGAAAAGGGGGCAACGCCTGCGGTAGCCGCCCGGCCCACGACCTGCACCAACTGCCACGAATACACCCTGGACCGGGCCCACGACCTGGGCTGCACCACCTGCCACGGCGGGGTGACGCCGGCGGCCGGTAAGGAGGCGGCCCATGCGGGACTCATCGCCACCCCGGCCCATCCTGAACGGATGGCCGCCACCTGCGGCCGCTGCCACGGCGACCTCGCCCGCCACGCCGCGGCCTCGCCCCACTTCACCCTGGCCAACGAGGTCAACACCGTCCGTCGCGCCTTCGGCGCCAAGAGCGAGCTGGCCAACCTGACCGAGATTCCGGTCCACAGCGAGATCACCTCACCGCTCGCTCTGGCCGACGACCTCTTGCGCCGCCGCTGCCTGCGCTGCCACCTCTATTCCGAGGGCGACGCCTATCCGGAGACCACCCGCGGCACCGGCTGCGCCGCCTGTCACCTCGACTATCAGGGCGGCAAACTGGTCAACCATCGGTTCCAAAAACACCCGGCGGACCAGAGCTGCCTCCACTGCCATTACGGCAACTTTGCCGGCGCCGACTACCATGGCCGCTTCGAGCACGACTACAGCGCCGAGTTCCGCACTCCCTATACCGCGGATGGCGGTTCGCTTCGGCCCTATGGCGTCGAGTTCCACCAGCTCGCCCCGGACGTGCATGCCAGGGCGGGCATGGGGTGCATCGACTGCCACGCCGGCCGCGAGATCATGGCCGTGCCCCATGGCCCCACGACCAAATCCTTTACCCGCATCACCTGCGAGGACTGCCATGCGCCGAAAAGGGCGCTGCCCCCTGGTCTCAACCTGAAACGGGCCGATACCTCCCTGGTGCTCACCACCAAGGCCGAGGGCAAGGAGCTCGTGGTGCCGCGGCTCTCCCATCCGGCCCATCGCACTTACGGCAGCACCGTGGCCTGCGCGGTCTGCCACGCCCAGTGGACTTACCACGACGAAGAGACCAATCTGCTGCGGATCGACAGCCGGAACCTCGCACCCTGGAGCCTCATCACCGTGCAGGGCAGCTTCGAGGTGGAGAACCAGCTCAGTGCCGAACTGGAAGGCACCCGGGCGGAAACCGCCTCCCCCACCATGCGGGACACCATCACCAACACCCCGGCACCGGGCATTTGGCTCAAGGGCTACCGCCTGCGGCGCTGGGAGACCCCGCGCACCGGCAGAAACAATGCCGGCCGCCTGATGATTGAACGGCCGCTCCTCGACCTTTCCCTCTCCTATGTCGATGGCAAGGATCAGGTGCGATTCGACGCGATCCGGGCCGCGACCCCGGCCGGCGGGCTCATCCCCTACACCCCGCACACCACCGGCAAGGCCGGCGCTTTCTTCCGCCAGCGCTTGCTCCAAACCAAACCAGGCCAGAAACCATGAACCATCGCCTCCCCTTTCTTACCCTGGCCCTCGGCCTTGCCCTGCTCTTCACTGCCTGTGCGCCCAAGGTGATACCGCCGCCCGGCGGCGCACCACCTCCCCCCAAGGGTGGCAGGGTGCCGGCCACCCAGCGGCCTTATGTGATCGACGGCAAGACCTACTACCCCATCCCCTCGGCCCAGGGCTACGAGGAGACCGGCATCGCCTCCTGGTATGGCCACCCGTTCCATGGCCGCAAGACTTCCAACGGCGAAACCTACGACATGCACGAGCTCACCGCGGCCCACAAAATCCTGCCCATGCACACCCCGCTCCTGGTCAGGAACCTGGCCAACGGCCGGGAACTCATGGTGCGGGTCAACGACCGCGGTCCCTTTGTGAAAGACCGGATCATCGACCTCTCCTTCCGCGCCGCCACCGAACTCGGCATTGTCCGCACCGGCACCGGCCGGGTGCGGATCACCGCGCTGGGCGAGGCGGTGAAGACGACGGAGGGCGGGGTGACGACGACCCGCTTTGTCGAAACGCAGAACCTCCAGGTCGGCAACTTCTATGTCCAGGTCGGCGCCTTCAAATTGACGGCCAATGCCGAACGGCTGCGCGATCGCTTGATCCGTGAGGGCCGCGAGGCCGTGGTCTTCGACTATGGAAGCGGCGACAAGGCCTTCCACCGCGTGCAGGTGCGGGGCGGCAACACCCTCACCGCGGCCAGGGAGATGGAGCGGGTAATGATCGAGGCCGGCTTCCCGGGCGCTTACATAGTCGCCCACTGAACCGCCCTTCGGCTTGACTTTTCGCGGTCAAACGCGGTATCCCAAGACAGAGGGCGGTTTTTCACCGCCCTTTTGCATAGAGGAGCCGGGCCATGATTTTTGCCACCTTCAGCGCGAAGGAACTGCCGCGCCTTTTTGACCTGCTGGCTGCCAACACGGTGGTCGGGCCGGTAAAAAAAGGCACGGACAGCGCCGGCCGCCCGCTCTATGACTTCGACGTGGTCTATCGCTTCCAGGACCTTCGTCTCGATTACCCCGCCACCATCCACTCGGCCAAGCGCCACTTCCTGCCCCACCGCGAGTCCCTCTGCACCTTTACCATGCAGGGCAATGACTGGGAGAAACAGGTGGATTACAATATCTACAAGCCGGTGGTCTTCTTCGGCCTGCACGCCTGCGATATCAACGCCCTGAACAAGCTCGACAAGGTGCTCACCGCCCCGCCCTATCCCAACCCGTATTATACGGCCAAGCGGCGCAACATGTTCATCATCGGCCAGGACTGCCAGCCCCAGCCCCAGTGCTTCTGCCGCTCCATGGGCACCGACACCGCCCTGCGCGGCTTCGATCTCTTCCTCACCGACCTCGGGGATCGGTATTTTGCCGAAATCCTCTCGGCTACCGCCTATCAATTCCTGCGGAAGATCGCCACCCGGCCGCCGACCGTCAAGGATCACGACCGCTACAAGGAGGTGGTGGCCGAGCGTAACCGGCGCTTTACGACCACGGTGGATACCTCCGACCTCACCAAGCTGCTGGACCTGGAATTCGAATCACCGGCCTGGCAGCAGTGGGGCGACAAATGCCTCTCCTGCGGCACCTGCGCCAACGTCTGCCCCACCTGCTACTGCTACGGGGTGGAGGAGACAGTGGACCTCGACCTCACCGGGGCGGCCAAGACCAAGTATCTTTACTCCTGCAACCTGATCGACTTTGCCGAGGTGGCCGGCGGCCACAACTTCCGGCCGCAAACCGCCACCCGCCTCAAATACCGCTATTACCACAAGCACCGCGGCTTTGTGGAGGCCTACGAGGAACCGCTCTGCGTTGGCTGCGGCCGCTGCGGCGAGGCGTGCCTGGCCGGGATCACCGTCCCGGCAGTCCTTGCCAGCGTCCGCGCCAGGGGGGCCTGAGATGGCCGACCACCTGCCTTTCATCAACATCCTCGCCCGGAACGGCGGAGTCCACCCCCGGCAGGATCCGGCCAGCTTCGAGTACAGCTACCGGACCGAGATTACCAACGTCTATCCGCTGACCAAGGCGGAGAGGCTCTATCAGCTTCAGATCATCGACCCGGAGGAGCGCCAGCGCTTCAATTTCAGACCCGGCCAGTTCGTGATGCTGGAAGTCCCCGGCATCGGCGAGGCGCCTTTTTCCATCTCCTCCTCATCCTTGCGCCGCGGCGATCTCGAACTCTGCATCCGCGACGCCGGCAACCTCACCCACTTCTTGAGCCGGATGGAGCGTGGGGCCCGGGTCGGGATCAGCGGGCCATTCGGCACCCATTTCCCGGTGGAAAATATGGTGGGCCAGGACGTCCTGTTCATCGGCGGCGGGCTCGGCCTTGTGCCCCTGCGGTCACCACTCCTGGGCGTGCTCGAAAATCGCAGCCGCTACGGCCGGGTTGATGTCATGTATGGCGCAAAGAATCCGGCCGACCTGCTTTTTACCTATCAGTACGACTCGTGGCGGCAGTTCGATATCCACCTCGCCATCACCGTGGACAAGCCTGACCGCACCTGGCGCGGGGCCACCGGCCTGATCACCGGACTGCTCAAGGCGCGGATCGCCAGTGCTGATTTTCAGCCTGCCACCACCTTTGCCATTGTCTGCGGCCCGCCGGTGATGTTCCGCTTCGTCTGCGCCCTGCTCACCGAGGCGGGCCTGCCGCTGCAGAAGATGTTCGTCTCGCTGGAGCGCCGGATGCACTGCGGCCGCGGCAAATGCTGCCGCTGCAACATCGGCTCCACCTACACCTGCCTCGACGGCCCGGTCTTCGACTACTGGACGGTGATGAACCTCAAGGAGGCGATCTGATGCCCGGGCCCCGCTCCTATCTCGGCGTCGAACTCGCGCGGCCGCGGGTCGGTGTCTTCGACTTCACCTCCTGCGAAGGCTGCCAGCTCCAGTTCGTCAACAACGAAGCAACCCTGCTCGATTTCCTGGACCTCATGGAACTCGTCAACTTCCGCGAGGCCATGACCGAGCAGGCCGGCGACTACGACATCGCCCTGGTCGAGGGCAGCATCAGCCGGGCGGACGAGGTGACGCGCCTTGAAAAAATCCGGACCCAGGCCAAGATCCTGGTGGCGCTCGGCTCCTGCGCCTGCTTCGGCGGGGTAAATCAGCTCAAAAATCGCTTTAACGATCTCAAATGGGTGAAGAAAGAGGTCTACGGGAATTTCCCGATTGCGACCCAGAAGGTGCGGCCCATAAGCGACTTCGTCACCGTGGACTTCATGCTCTACGGCTGCCCGCCCAGGAAGGAGGAGATCGAAAAGGTGGTCACCAATCTGGTGGTGGGCAAAAAGATCACCATGCCGAAATACCCGGTCTGCATGGAATGCAAGGCCAACGAGAACATCTGCCTCTTCGGCCTCGGCGAACCCTGCCTGGGGCCCATCACCCGCGCCGGCTGCGACGCCTGGTGCCCGAATAACCGCCGGGGCTGCTGGGGCTGCCGCGGTCCGGCCGAGGCAGCCAACGTCAGAGAGCTTGAGGCGATCATGGCCCGGCACGGCTTTTCCCGGGAGATCATCATCGACCGCCTGGAATGCTTCGGCGGCTTTGCCGGCCAGGTGGCTGAATTACGCCGGCAGTCCGAACACCCGCGGAAGGCAAGGAGCACCGGACAGGCATGAAGCCCTCCCGCACCATCGCCATCAACCACCTGACCCGCGTCGAAGGCCACGGCAACATCCGCATCCGGATCAAGAACGGCACGGTGGAGGAGGCGCGCTGGGAGGTGGTGGAGACGCCGCGCTTCTTCGAGGCGATGCTGGTGGGCAAGCTCTGGGAAAATGCGCCCTACCTCTGCGGCCGCATCTGCGGCATCTGCTCCATCGGCCATACCCTGGCCAGCATCCGGGCGGTGGAAAACGCCTTCGGCATCACCCCCGCGGAGCAGACCGATGAACTCCGGCTGCTGCTCAAGCACATGGAGACCATGCAGAGCCACATCCTGCATCTCTACTTCCTGGCGGCCCCGGATTTTCTCGGGGTCGGCAGCGTGCTGCCGCTGACCCGGAGCCATCCGGCGGAGGTGCAGCGGGCTCTGCGCCTGAAACTGCTGGCCAACGACGCCTGCGACCTCATCGGCGGCCGCCGGCTCCACCCGACCCGCACCGTGGTCGGCGGCTTCACCATGCTGCCGGAAAAGGCGCAGCTCGAACGCCTGGCTCAACGACTGCTCGCTGCCCAGGAGGATCTCGCCGCTGCGGCCGAGCTCTTTGCCACCTTCACCATTCCCGATTTTGCGCGGGAGACGGAATTCGTCTCCCTCAAGGGCGATCACTGCTACCCCTTCATCGGCGGGGAGCTCGTCTCTTCGGACGGGGTGGTGAAGCAGGAAGAGGACTACCGCGCCATGACCAACGAATACTGCGAGCAAGGCTTTACCTCGAAACTGAGCCGGCTTTCCCGCGACGCCTTTGCCGTGGGGGCGCTCGCCCGGCTGAACAACAACTTCGACCACCTGCACCCGGCGGCGCGCAAGGTGGCCAGGGGCTTCGGCCTGACCCCGGTCAACCACAACCCCTTCATGGCCAACATCGCCCAACTGGTGGAATGCGTGCACGTGGCCCACGACTCCCTGGCCATCATCAAGGAACTGCTCAAGCGCAAGTGGCGACCGCCCCGCGTTCCGGTGACCCCGAAGAAGGGCAAGGGGGTGGGCGCGGTGGAGGTGCCCCGCGGTATCCTGTATCATGCCTATGAATTCGACAGAGAGGGCCGCATCGTGAAGGCGGACTGCGTCATCCCCACCAGCCAGAATCACGCCAACATCCACGCCGACCTCAAGGCCCTGGCCCGCCAGTGGGCAGCCCAGGGCAAGGCGGACACCGACATCGAACTCCTCGCCCAGATGCTGGTGCGCGCCTACGACCCCTGCATCTCCTGCTCGGTGCACTGACATGCGCCGGAAACGGCTCATCTCCATCTTCGTCATCGTCTGCGTGGTGGGCCTGGCCTACCACCTGCTCATCACCGATGCGACCATTCCCTCCTTCCTGCCGCTCCTCCTGATGTCCGCCTTCCTGCTCGGCATGATCGCGCTCCTTCTCCTCGGCGACCACCGGCAGCAGACGCCTGACGCGAGCGGCGACAACCGCGCGCAATCCCCCCACTTCTCGCTCCTCTTCACGCTGGTTTCCGTCTTTCTGGCGGAATTCCTGGTCATGCTCCTGCTCCGGCAATGGCAGCCGGCCTCCGCGCTGCCCAGGGTACTGGTTGACGCGCTGCTGCTGGCGCTCTTCGTTACTCCGCTGCTCTATCTCTTCATCAACCGCCCGCTGCTCCGGCACCTTGCCGAGCGCCGCAAAACCGAAGAGGCCCTGCGCGACAGCCAGGAACGCTTCCGCGACCTGTTCGAGAACACCACCGACCTGATCCAGAGCATCGATCCGGCCGGCCGCTTCCTCTATGTCAACCCGGCCTGGCGGCAGACCCTGGGCTATGACGAGGAGGAGATCAGACGGATGAGCCTCTTCGATATCCTGGCACCGGAGGAAACCGCCCACTGCCAGGCGGCCTTCGGCAAGGTGATGGCCGGCACACCGGTGGACCGGATCGAAACGGTCTTCCTTGCCAAGGATGGTCGCAGGATTTTGGTGGAGGGCAATGCCAGCGCCAAGCTCAAGGACGGCAAACCTGTTTACACCCGCACCATCTTCCACGACATCACCGCCCGCAAACGGGCCGAGGCCGAGATGGAGCGGCTGATCACCGAATTGCAGAAGTCGCTGGCCGAGGTGAAGACCCTGAGCGGCCTTCTGCCCATCTGCTCGTGGTGCAAGAAGATCCGGGACGACAAGGGCTACTGGAACCAGCTGGAAGGCTACCTCAGCAAACACTCCGGGGTGGACTTCAGCCATGGCGTCTGCCCGGACTGCATGCGCAAGCACTATCCCGACCTGCTGGACGACGACAAGAGGGGGTAGTCGCAACCGGGGAACGCCCCGGGCCAGGGCAGAACGACACAGCTCCTGCCATGCCCCGGCAACGAGCCCGCGCGCAAAAAAATGGCGCCGGGGGCATTATCGCCCGCGGCGCCATCTGTCACCAACCGCGCTGCCGCGACCGCTCAGTGTTTGAACGAACGCTGGCCGGTATACTTCATCGCCACCTTGGGATTCGCCTCGTTGCAGGCCTGGATGGTCTCGAAATCGCGCATCGAGCCGCCGGCCTGGAGGATGGCGGAGACCCCCTGGCGGATGCCGACATCGGCGCCGTCGCGGTAGGGGAAGAAGGCATCGGAGATCATCACCGAGCCGGGCAGCCCCGCCTTGTCCGCCCTGGTTCTGGCATCGATGGCCTCCTGATCGGCCTTGCTGCGCTTGCCCTGCTCGATCTCCAGCACCAGGTCCGCATAGGGGATGCCGTAGGTATCGAAGCAGACGATGTCGGCATACTTGGTGTATGCCTTGTAGACCGCGATGTCGGCCACGCCGACCCGGTCCTGCTCGCCGGTGCCGATGCCCACGGTGCAGCCGTCCTTGACGTAGATCACCGAGTTGGAGGTGACCCCGTGCTCCACGGCCCAGCCGAAGAGCATGTCGTCGATCTCGCGCTGGTCGGGCTCGCGCTCAACTTTATACTCCTTGCCCTGGTAGGTGGTGACCGCGGGCTTGAGGTCGGCCACGGACCGGATGGAGTTCATGGCCGACTGCTGGAGGATGAGGCCGCCGTCGATGAGGCTCTTGAAATCGACGAAACGGAATTTCTCGAACTCGGCCAGCCGGTCGATGCGGCTGATCCTGATCACCCGCAGGTTCTTGCGCTTGCCGAGAATCTCCAGGGTGCCGGCCTCGAACTCCGGGGCGCAGACCACCTCCAGGTAGTTCTGGCTCAAGAGCTCGGCACTCGCCTTGTCGCACGGCCGGTTGAAGATCACCGCCCCGCCGAAGGCGGCAATGCGGTCGGCCCGGTTGGCACGGTTGTACGCCTCGGCAATGGAAGTGCCGTAGGCGGCGCCGCACGGGTTGTTGTGCTTGAGGATGACCGCCGCCGGCCGATCCATCAGGTACTTGATGATGTTCAAGCCGTTGTCGATGTCGGTCAGGTTGATCTTACCCGGGTGCTTGCCGACCTGGAGCATGTCCTCGGCATTGATGCCGCTCACCAGGCCGTGACCCGGCCCGATGAACCGGCAGCCGCCCAGGGTGAGGTTGCCGTTCACCAGCTCATAGAGCGCGGCCTCCTGGTCCGGGTTCTCGCCGTAGCGGATGCCCCGCTCCTCGATCGAGCCGTCGTCCTGGGTCAGCTTCCAGGTCTTCTTCTTGTAGACCAACTGCTGGTCGCCAAAGGTGATGGTCAGTTCCAGGGGGAAATGGTCCCCGAGGATGGTGGAATACATCTTCTTCAGATCAGCCATGAATGCCCTCCTTTCATTCCGTCGTTGCCCAAACGCACTGTGTCGATTGCCCCAATTTTTTTCAGGCCGCTTGCCGCCGGCCCTGCTCATGCTGCTGGAAAATGGCGTCCCAATCCTTGCGTACCGGATCGAGCCCCTTGGCCCGGATCGCCCTGCTCACCTCGTCGATGGTCCGCTGATCGCCGATCTCGAACTGGGCGCCGCTGGCCGCGCTGTCGCCGTAGCCGCCAGGCACGGTGCAGGAACCGGCGGAATACCGGGTGGGACCTAAGCCCAACATGCCGTCGCGGTAGCGCGCCTCCTCCCGGGTCGAGAGATAGAGGCCGAGATCCGGATCGAAGATCCGCAGAGCGAAAATAAGCTGGGTAAGATCGCGTTCCGAGACCGGCATGAGCGGTGCAAACTCCCCCTTGGCCGGCCGGATGCGCGGGAAAGAGACCGTGAGCCCGGTGCGCCAGAATGCCTTGCGGAGATACGCCAGATGGTGCCCCATGGCCAACCCCTCGGCCCGCCAGTCGGAGAGCCCCAGAAGGGCACCGATCCCCACCTCGCGCATCCCAGCCCGGGCCGCCCGTTCCGGGGTTGCCAGGCGATAGACGAAATCACGTTTCTTGCCCGCCCGGTGCACCTGATCGTACACCGTCTGGTCGTAGGTTTCCTGATAAATCGCCACCGCCGTGATGCCGGCGGCAAAGAGCCGGGCGTATTCAGCGGTTTCCAGGGGCTGCACCTCGATGGAGATGGCAGCAAACTTGTCCCGCAGGCGCAGCGCCAGGGCTTCCAGATACTCCACCCCCGCCTTGGCCGGTGCCTCGCCGGAAACGAGCAGGATGTGGCTGAAGCCCCGCCGATGGAGGATCATCGCCTCGGCTTCGGCCTCCTCGAAGGAGAGGACCCGGCGCGGCATGGCGTTGCCGGCGGAAAAACCGCAATAGGCGCAGCGATTGATGCAAAAGCTGGAAAGATAGAGCGGCGCGTAAAGCTGGATCACGTTACCGAACCGCTGGCGGGTAAGCCTCGCGGAACGTTGCGCCATCTCGGCAAGGAAGGGTCCGGCCGCCGGAGAGAGCAAGGCCGCAAGATCATCGAGGTCGAGCCGCCCCCTGGCGAGCGCCCGTTCCACCGCATCCGGGCCGCCGGCCGCGATCCGGTCACGCAATTGCTGAAATTCCGGGGCAATGAACATCGGCTTGTTACCGCAGGAAATCGAGTCCGGTCTGGGGCGACGAGGCCTCGGCCTCGGTGCGTCGGGCGCCCAAACCGGCCTCATAGGCCTCGCGCCCCGCCTCCACCGCCTTGGCAAAGGCCTGGGCCATGCGGACCGGGTCACCGGCGACGGCGATGGCGGTGTTGACCAGCACCGCGTCGGCCCCCATCTCCATGGCCTCGGCCGCGTGGGACGGCGCGCCGATGCCGGCATCCACCACCACCGGCACCCGCGCCTGCTCAATGATGATCGCCACCTGGAAGCGGGTGAGCACCCCCTGGTTGGTGCCGATGGGCGAACCGAGCGGCATCACCGCGGCAGCGCCGGCATCCTGCAACCGCAGGGCGAGGATGGGGTCGGCATTCATATAGGGCAGCACCACAAAACCCGCCTTGACCAGTTCCTCGGTGGCGGCCAGGGTCTCCACCGGATCGGGCAACAGGGTGCGCGGGTCCGGCGTGACCTCCAGCTTGACCCAGTTGCCGCCGCCCGAGGCCCGGGCCAGTTTGGCCAAGCGCACCGCCTCGGCCGCGTTGCGGGCACCAGCGGTATTGGGCAGGAAGAAAAAGCGGTCCCGGTCGAGCACCGCCATGATGTCGTCAGCCGGGTCATGCAGATCGACGCGCCGGAGGGCCACGGTGACCATCTCGCTGCCCGAGGCGAGGAGCGCCTCCTTCATGACCCGGGGCGAGGAAAATTTGCCGGTGCCGGTAAAGAGCCGCGACCGGAAGGTTTTGCCTGCAATGGTAAGCATCAGCCGCCTCCCACAAAGCGGATCAACTCCAAAGTTGCGCCGTCGGCGAGCGGGGTCACGGCATATTCCGGCCGGCTGAGGATGCGACCATCCAACTCGGCCACCACGGTCTCCGGGTTGAGCCCCAGGGAGACCATCAGTTCCTCCACGCTCATCACCCGATCAAGTCGGCGCGATTCACCGTTACAAAAAATGGTTATCATCGTTCCTCATCCACCCCGAGCAGCAAGCGGACCACTTGATTGGCCTGATGGTGGGCGGCAATCCCGACCCGCGGGGCCATGAGCCCCTGGCCCGGCTGCGCCTCGCTCTCGCCGTCACCGACGATGTAGACCCGGGGCCGGAGACGCTGGGTGAGGATGGCATTGTTGTCGCCATACCCGGCCACCCCGGAGGAGCCGACATAGCCGGCGCCGGGCAGATCCCGCAGGGCCGACCGCAGGGCCGCCGCCTTCATGGCCGGATCGTCGAAACATTCGGCCAATACATCCACCTGCGCAAAATACCGGGGAATATCTCCCTCGGTCAGCCGCGCCTCGATACACTCCACCGCCACATAAGGGTTGACACGGGCGAGGGTGGCCGCAAGCGCCACGGTTTTCGGCAGGCCGATCTGATCGATGAAATAGTGCTGCCGGTTGAGATTGGAGGGCTCCACCATATCGTAATCGGCCAGCAGCAGCCGGCCGGCGCCCATGCGGGCCAGGGCCACTGCCAGAGGGGAACCAAGCCCCCCGAGCCCCATGATGCCCACGGTGGCCTGCCGGAGCACCGCATGCACTCCCGGCGTATGGCGGGCATGGAGCAGGTGGTCCATCTCGGTGGCCGAGGGCACCTCGCCGCGCCGGATGAGCCAGCAGTGATCGCCATCGGCCAGCACCGCGGTTGGCGGGGCCGGGAACCCGTTGATAATGACCACGTCGGCCCCGGGTTTCATGCGCGCCACCAGGTCGGCCACCCGCATCCCCGGTTCATGGGGGAGCGATTGGTCATTGACGAAGATCACCAGGCCCTCCTTGCTCGAACGGCTCTCCAAGTCACGGATACTACCCCACCTCCGGGCCGGATGGTAGCATTTTTTCGCCGGGCAGCAACCTCCGGCGACGGGCAAAAAAAAAGCTGACATGAAATCCTCATGTCAGCTTGTGCATCCGGCCAAAGCCGGAGCGGATCACGACTCGGCTTTAACGCTCTCGGCAGGCTCGGTGTAGTTGACCAGTTCGAGAATCGCCATCTCGGCCGCATCGCCCAGCCGGTTGCCGGTGCGGATAATGCGGGTGTAGCCGCCGTTGCGGTCAATATAGTCGCTGCGGAGTTTATCGAACAGCTTGGCCACCACGTCCTTATCACGGACCACGGCCAGCGCCTGGCGCCGGGCATGGAGATCGCCGCGCTTGGCCAGGGTGATCATCTGATCGGCCACCTTGCGCACTTCCTTGGCCTTGGCCGCGGTGGTAACGATCCGCTCATGGGCGAGCAGCGAGGTCACCATGTTGCGGATCATCGCCTCGCGGTGCGAGGAGTTCCGGCCCAATCTGTTTCCTGCCATTTTGTGTCGCATATCAGAACCTCGTAACGAGCTCGATTATTCTTCAACCTGCTTGGCGTTCGCCTGAGGAGGCTCCCACCCGTCGATCTTCATACCCAGGGAAAGGTCCATCTCCGAGAGCAACTGCTTGATTTCGTTGAGCGACTTCCGGCCAAAGTTCTTGGTCTTGAGCATCTCGGCCTCGCTCTTCTGCACCAGCTCGCCGATGTAGCGGATCTCCGCATTGCGGAGGCAGTTGGCGGAACGCACCGACAACTCCAGATCCTCGACGCTGCGGTAGAGATTGTCATTGAGCCGCGGCCGCTCGTCGCGACCCTCATCGGCATAGGCCGGTTCCACCGAGGACTCATCGAAGTTGATGAAGACCTGCATCTGCTCCTTGAGGATCTTGGCGGCATAGGCCAGGGAATCCTCCGGCTTCACACTGCCGTCGGTGGTGATCTCCAGGGTCAGTTTGTCGTAGTCGGTCTGCTGGCCGACGCGGGCCTGGCTGGTGACGATCTTCACGTTGACGATGGGCGTGAAGATGGCGTCGATGGGAATCACCCCGATGATCTGCTCTTCCGGCAGATGCTTCTCCGCCGAGGAATAGCCCTTGCCCCACTTCACCTCCAGTTCGGCAACGAACTTGCCGTCGCCGGTCAGGGTGCAGATGTGCTTGTCCGGGTTCATCACCTCGACCTTGCCGCCGCCCTGGATATCGGCCGCGGTGACCACGCCCTTGGTCTTCTTCTCGATCCGCACCTTCTGCGGGGTCGGGCTGTTGAGGCGAAGGCGAACCTCCTTGAGGTTCAGGATGATCTCGGTGACATCTTCCTTGATGCCGCGAAGGGTCGACAGCTCATGCAACGCCCCGTCGATCTTGACCGAGGTGATCGCCGCCCCCTGAATCGAGGAGAGCAGGATACGCCGGAGGGAGTTGCCGATGGTGGTGGCAAAACCGTGCTCCAGCGGTTGGCAGACGAACTTGCCGTACCGCTCGGTGTGGGTATCCTGATCCACTTCCAAGCGGTCAGGAACGATCAACTCGTGCCAGTTACGGTAAAAGGGATCCGTTTCGATTGCCATGTCGTCCTTGTCTTCCTGCGCTGTATTATTTGGAGTAGAGTTCTACGACCAGCTGTTCCTGAATCGGCATGGTGATCGCCTCGCGATCCGGCAGGGCCTTCACCGTCCCTTTGAAGTTGGCCTGATCCATCTCCAGCCAGCCGGGCACGCCACGGCGAACCGCGGCCTGCAAGCTATCGGTGATAGCGGCCACCGCCCGGCTTTTTTCCTTCACCGCGATCACATCGTTGACCCGGATCTGGAAGGAGGGGATGTTGACCTTCTTGCCGTTTACCAGAAAATGGTTATGACGTACCAACTGCCGCGCCTGGTTGCGGGAGTTGGCAAGGCCAAGGCGGTAGATCACGTTGTCCAGCCGGCACTCCAGGAGGCGCAACAGGCTCTCGCCGGTAACACCCTTGATCCGCTCGGCGTGGAAGAAATAATTGCGGAACTGACCTTCCAGCATGCCGTACATCCGCTTCACCTTCTGCTTCTCGCGCAACTGGATGGCGTAGTCGGAAACCTTGCGCACACGCGCCTGACCGTGCTGGCCAGGGGCATAGCCCCGGCGCTCGAAGGCGCACTTATCGGAATAGCAGCGGTCCCCTTTCAGGAACAGCTTGAGTTTCTCGCGCCGGCACTGGCGGCAGGCTGCTTCGGTATATCTGGCCAAGTTGGACCTCCTAACACGACAAAAAGATTATTCGCCTGAACCGTTCCCGTTCACACACGACGCCGCTTGGGCGGCTTGCAGCCGTTGTGCGGTACCGGGGTGATGTCGCGGATCACGCTCACCTCAAGCCCCGCCACCTGCAAGGCCCGAATGGCGGACTCCCGGCCGGGGCCAGGGCCATTGACCCGAACCTCGACCCGGCGCAGGCCATGTTCCTGGGCCTTCTTGGCGGCGGTATCTACGGCGTTCTGCGCCGCGAACGGCGTGCTCTTGCGGGAGCCCTTGAAGCCGAGGCAGCCGGCGCTGCACCAGGAAAGCAAATTGCCCTGCGGGTCCGTAAAGGACACAAGGGTGTTATTGAAGGTGGACTGAATGAAACAAATCCCCTCCGGCACATTCTTCTTCTCTTTCTTACGAGGACGCGCTACCTTCGCCATCTCCGCTCCTGATACCCGTCAAAGGTTCCGTTCGTTGTTATTTCTTCTTCACCACGCCACGCCGCGGACCCTTGCGGGTACGGGCATTGGTGTGGGTCCGTTGACCACGGCAGGGCAAGCCCTTGCGATGCCGGAGGCCGCGATAGCTCCCGAGATCCATGAGCCGCTTGATATCCATGCCCACCTCGCGGCGGCGATCACCTTCCACCACGAAGTTGTCGTCGATGATCTTCCGGATCGCGGCCACATCGTTGTCGGTCAGGTCGTCGCTGCTCTTGTTGTAGGGCAGCTTGGCGAGATCCAGAATCTTGCGCGCCGACGTACGTCCGATACCATGGATGTAAGTGAGCGCGATCTCCATGTGCTTGCCGCGCGGCAAGTCAACACCAGCTAAACGTGCCAAGGTGTTCCTCCCTTGTGACTGAACGCTTTAATTAACCCTGGCGCTGCTTGTGCTTCTTGGTCTTGCACGAAACACGCACCACGCCTTTCCGCTTGAATATGCGGCATTCACTGCAAATCTTCTTTACCGAAGCCCGTACTTTCATAACCGTTCCCTTCTCACTATTTCTTCGCCCGGAAGGTCACCCGACCGCGGGTCAGGTCATAGGGCGAGAGTTCCACCGTTACCCGGTCGCCGGGAAGAATCTTGATGAAATGCATCCGCATCTTCCCGGAGATATGCGCCAGCACCCGGTGGCCATTATCCAACTCAACGCGAAACATGGCGTTGGGCAACGGTTCCACGATGGTGCCTTCAACGGTAATCGGCTCTTCTTTTGCCATAAGCCAGCAAAAAATCCCTCTGCGGCACCCCTTCGGGGCAACACCGCGAATTGAAAAGTTGGTAATATTACCCGATTTTATTTTTTTTGCCGCTGTTTTTTTCGAACCAGCGCCAAAAACCTATCGGATCCGCTCACTTAATACCAACGGACCGTTCTCCGTCACCGCCACCGAGTGCTCGAAATGGGCGGAGATGGAGTGATCGCTCGTTATTACGGTCCAGCCATCGGCCAGCACCTGCACATCAGAGCCGCCGATGTTGACCATGGGCTCGATAGCCAGCACCATGCCGGGCAGCAGCTTCGGGGTGCGCTCCGACCGATGATAGTTCGGGATCTCCGGCGCCTCGTGCAGCTGACTGCCGATCCCGTGGCCGACAAACTGGCGCACCACGGAAAAATCGTGCTGTTCCACATGGTGCTGCACGGCCCGCGAGATATCGTTGATGCGGTTGCCGACCTGAACCTGCTCGATGGCCTTGTCCAGGGCTTCCCTGGTCACCCGTATCAATTCAGCCTGGCGCTCGCCAACCTCGCCCACCGCCACGGTAATGGCGGCATCGCCGTAAAATCCCTTATACTTGACGCCAAAGTCGATGCTGACGATATCCCCGGCCTGCACCATCACCTTCTTCGAGGGAATGCCGTGCACCACCTGCTCGTTGAGCGATACGCACAAACTCGCCGGATAGCCGCGATAACCCTTGAAGGCCGGCACAGCACCGTGCTTGACCGCGTGCTTTTCCGCCCAGCGATCCAGCTGCCAGGTCGTGACTCCCGGCGCCATCTTCTCTTCCAGCAGGGCCAGAGTCTCGGCCACGATCTGATTCGCCTCCCGCATGATCGCAATCTCTGCGGGGGTTTTCAGGATGACGGCCCGGCCCATCCGGCAATACCGTTACCGCCGCCCCTTGAAACGGCCGGACTTCATGAAGCCGTCATAGTTCCGCATGATCGTGTGGGATTCGATCTGCGACATCGTATCGATGGCAACGCCGACCACGATCAGAAGCGCCGTGCCACCGAAATAAAAGGGCACGTTGAATTGCTTCACCAATACAGTCGGCAGGACACAGATGGCGCTGATGTAGATGGCGCCGATCACGGTCAGCCGGACGATGATCTTGTCGATGAACTCCGCCGTCTTCTTGCCGGGCCGCACGCCGGGAACAAAGCCGCCGTGCTTCTTGAGGTTTTCGGCCACATCCGCCGGATTAAAAGTCACCGCGGTGTAGAAGAAGCAGAAAAAGACGATAAAGCCCACGTACATCAAGGTATGCGGCAGGCTGCCCCAGCTCAGGGCCGCGCTCGCCCGCTGCACCCAGTCGATATTGATGAAGTTGCCGATGGTCTGGGGAAACATCATGATCGACGAGGCAAAAATCGGCGGAATAACGCCGGCCATGTTGATCTTGAGCGGCAGGTGCGACTGCTGGCCGCCGTACATCTGGCGGCCGACGATGCGCTTGGCGTACTGGATCGGAATCCGCCGCTGACCGGTCTCGCAGAAGATGATCAGTCCCACCACCGCCGCCACCATGACCAGGATGAGGGGCAGCAGAATAAGCGCCAGTTCACCGGCGCTCACCATGCGGAAGGTGTTGGCCAAGGCCGCCGGCATCCGCGCCACGATACCGGCGAAGATGATCATCGAGATGCCGTTGCCGATGCCGCGCTCGGTCATCTGTTCGCCGAGCCACATGATGAAGGCGGTACCCGAGGTGAGGGTCAGCATGGTCATCAGCCGGAAGCCCCAGCCCGTGGTGATGACAATCGCCTCGCCGGTGGGTGCGGCCATGCTCTCCAGGCCGATGCTGATGAACAACCCCTGGAGCAAGCTGAGCACCACGGTGGCATAGCGGGTGTACTGGGTGATCTTCCGGCGCCCCGACTCCCCTTCCTTGGAAAGGGCCTCCAGTTGCGGCACCACCACGGTGAGCAACTGGAAAATGATCGAGGCGCTGATGTAGGGCATGATGCCCAGGGCGAAAATCGAAAAATTCTCCAGCGCGCCGCCGGAAAACATGTTGAACATGTCAAAGAGGGTACCGGCCTTCTGGGCAAAAAAATTGGCGAGCGCCTCGCCATTGATGCCCGGGGTCGGGATCTGCACCCCGGCCCGATAGACCGCGAGCATGATCAAGGTAAAGAAAATACGCCGGCGCAGCTCCGGGATGTTGGCCGCGTTCTGCACCCCTGCCTTCATGGGCGCGCTACCTACGCCTCGACCTTGCCGCCGGCGGCTTCAATCTTCTGCCGGGCGGAGTCGCTAACCTTGTCGAGCGCTACGGTAAGGGCGTTCTTGATCTCGCCGTTGCCGAGCAGCTTCACCAGGGCGCACTTCTTGGAGACCAGCCCGGCATCGAGCAGCATCTGACGGTCTACTTTGGTGCCGGCAGCGAAACGCTCCAGATCCTGGACGTTCACAATGGCATACTGCTTGCGGAAGGGGTTGGAAAAGCCGCGCTTGGGCAACCGGCGCTGGAGCGGCATCTGGCCGCCCTCGAAACCCACCTTGATGCCGCTGCCGGAGCGGGACTTGTAGCCCTTCATACCGCGGCCGGCATTGCAGCCCTGACCGGTACCCTGGCCCCGTCCTACCCGTTTCTTCTGCTTCTTGGCGCCGGGATGCGGCGACAGATTGCTCAGTGTCAGCATAATTATTCCTCCACCACCACCACCACCAGGTGCCGGACCTTGTCAATCATGCCCCGAATGGCCGGGGTGTCCTTACGGATGATCGTCTTGTTGGTTCTGGTCAAACCGAGGCCGACCAGGGTCTCCCGCACCTTCTGGGGACTGCCGATCATACTCTTCTTCAGTGTCAACTTGAGCTCTTTTGTTGCCATCGCTCTTCCTCAAGCCCGTCTACAATCATTGCGCCTGACCCCTCTAAACCGGGGCAGGCAGTGTGAGAACCGTCCCGTCACCAGGCCGGCGTTACGCCATGATTTCCTGGAGCTTGCGGCCGCGGCGGGCGGCAATCTGCTCCGGGGTGCGCAGCCGGCGCAGGGCATCCAGCGTCGCCTTCACCATGTTGTGCGGGTTGTGCGAGCCGAGGCATTTGGTCAGGATGTTGTGCACCCCGGCGGCCTCCAGCACCGCACGCACCGGGCCACCGGCGATGACGCCGGTACCGGCGGTGGCCGGCTTCAACAGCACCTGGCCGGCGCCGAACTTGCCCATGATCTCATGGGGGATGCTGACTCCGGTGATCGCCACCGCCTTCATGTCCTTACGGGCCTTCTCCACGCCCTTACGGATCGCCTCGGGCACCTGGTTGGCCTTGCCCAGGCCGTAACCGACCCGGCCCTTGCCGTCACCGACCACCACGATGGCACTGAAGTTGAAGCGGCGGCCACCCTTTACCACTTTGGCCGTCCGGTTGATGAAGACGATCTTTTCGATCAGCTGATCATCGGTGCTGCTGCTCTTGAAATCTGCCAAGGTTACACCCCTGAAGTACGTGTTTCAGTCTGTTGCGCGATGCGGCCGCTTAGAAATCCAGCCCGCCTTCGCGGGCACCCTCGGACAGGGCCTTCACCCGACCGTGGTAAAGATAGCCGCCCCGGTCAAACACCACCTTCTGCACACCCTTGGCCTTGGCCAGTTCGGCGAGCTTGATACCCACCAGCTTGGCCACCGCCGTCTTGCCCTTGGCGTCGCCGCGGTCGAACTCCTTGCTGACCGTGGACATGGCGACAATGGTCCGGCCGGCGGCATCGTCAATGATCTGGCCATAGATATGCTTGGCGCTCTTGAAGACGCGCAAACGCGGCCGTTCGGGGGTGCCGGCGATATGTTTCCGGATCCGCTTCACCCGCTTCTGCCGTGCCAAAAGTGTCGGATTTGTCTTGCTCATTGCTCGTGCCTATTTCGTCAAGCGTTATTCAAGCTGCTGTTACTTCTTCGAAGCCGACTTGCCAGCCTTGCGGGCGATGTATTCGCCTTCGTAGCGGATACCCTTGCCCTTGTAAGGCTCCGGCTTGCGGATCGCACGGATTTTCGCGGCGGTGAGGCCGAGAATCTCCTTGTCGATGGATTGCAGCGTGATATTGGTCTTATCGACCACGGCGGCCACCCCCTGCGGTAGCGGGAAATCCACCGGGTTGGAATAGCCAACATTGAGAGAGATGGCCTTGCCCTTCAGTTCGGCACGGTAGCCCACGCCCTCGATGACCAGCTTCTTCTCGAAGCCCTGCACCACCCCGATGATCATGTTGTTGACCAAAGTGCGGGTCAGACCGGTAAAGGCCCGGCTGCGCTGGCTGTTATCCTTGGCCGTAACCCGGATGAGGCCGTCTGCCTGCGCCAGCGCGATTTCAGGACGGATCTCGCGCTCCAGGTTCCCCTTGGGGCCGGTTACTTTGATCTGCGTCCCCTTGATATCGACCTTCACACCATTCGGAACGGTGATCGGTTGTTTGCCAATTCTCGACATGACCTTACTCCACTTCTCGCTCGGTTCGTAATTACCACACTTCACACAGCAGTTCACCGCCGAGCCGCTGTTCACGAGCTTCCCGATCAGTCAGGATGCCCCTGGAAGTGGAAATGATCGCAATACCCAAACCGCTCATCACCTTCGGGATCTGGTCGTGCTTCACGTAGAGCCGGCGGCCCGGCTTGCTGACCCGGCGCAACCCGTTGATGACCGGCTCGCGCCGGTTGTCATATCGCATCTCGATCCGCAGAACGCCCTGCGTCTTGTCCTCGATGACCTGATAGTCTGCAATAAAGCCTTCGCGTTTCAGGATCGCCACCACACCGGACTTGACCTTGGAGAGCGGTATATCGACGCTCTCGTGCTTGACCATGCCGGCATTGCGGATCCTGGTCAACAGGTCGGCCAGGGGATCACTCATCGCCATAGTTGTTGCTCCTTACTCGTTAAAATACGATGTGATATCCGTTCGTCCACCAAATCCGCCTTACCAGCTGGACTTGGTTACCCCGGCAATCTCACCCTTGGATGCCAGGTTCCTGAAGCAGATACGGCAGACGCCGAATTTGCGGTAAAAGGCCCGCGGCCGGCCGCACAGCCCGCACCGGTTATAGGCGCGAACCGAGAATTTCGGCTTCCGATTACACTTTGCGATCATCGACTTCTTAGCCAAGACGTCCTCCCTGCCCTTGTATTACTTACGGAAGGGCATGCCCATTGCCCGCAAGAGAAACCGGCCTTCCTCATCGGTTTTGGCCGTGGTGGTGATGGCAATGTTCAAGCCCTTGATCTTGTCGATCTTATCGTAGTCAATCTCGGGGAAGATGATATGCTCCTTGATTCCCAGAGAGTAGTTGCCGCGGCCGTCGAAGGCCTTCAGCGAAATACCGCGGAAGTCGCGGACACGCGGCAGCGCGATGTGCATCAACTTGGCGAGAAAGTCGTACATCCGCTCGCCGCGCAGGGTCACCCGGCAACCGATGGGCATGCCCTGGCGCAGCTTGAAGGTGGCGATCGACTTCTTCGCCTTGGTCACCACCGACTTCTGCCCGGCAATGAAGGTCAACTCGTTGTTGGCGGAATCAACGATCTTCGGATTCTGCACCGCCTCGCCCAACCCCATGTTGAGCACGACCTTCTCAATCTTCGGAACCTCCATGATGTTCTTATAGCCGAACTCCTTCATGAGCTGCGGCACACATTCATTGAGGTAATGCTCTTTCATCCCAGCCATATCGCCTCCAACCAGCACTAGGCCTTTGCTTCCACGGATTCGTCGCACTTCTTGCAAACACGAACCGTGGTGCCGTCTTCCAATGTCTTGTTGCCTACCCGGACCGTCTTCGAACACTTGGGGCAGATCAGCATCAGGTTGGAAAGGTCCACCGACGCTTCCTTCTCGATGATGCCGCCCTGCTGATTGAGCGCGCTCGGCTTGGTGTGCCGCTTGACGATGTTGATCTTCTCCACCACCGCCCGGCTGCGCGTCCGATCAATCTTGATGATCTTGCCGACCCGGCCCTTGTCCTTGCCGGTGATCACCTCGACCTGATCGTTCAGTTTCAGATGACACTTTTGCTTCTGCATGGCCATAGCCTCTTTCCGCTCTAAACCCTACAGCACTTCGGGTGCCAGGGAGATTATCTTCATGTAGCCTTTGGGCCGCAACTCGCGGGCTACCGGCCCGAAAATGCGGGTGCCGATGGGCTCGCCGGCGTTGTTGATCAGTACCGCGGAGTTGTCGTCGAAACGAACCGAGGTCGCATCCGTACGATGCAGCTCCTTGGTGGTCCGGACTACCACGGCCTTGACCACGTCGCCCTTCTTGACCTTGGCGTTGGGGATCGCCTCCTTGACGGAGACCACGATCACATCACCAATATGCGCATACCGCCGTCTGGTGCCGCCAAGCACACGAATACACATCACCTTCCTGGCGCCAGAATTATCGGCTACATTCAATACGGTTTCAGTCTGTATCATTGCCTCACCCGCTGACTAAGCAACTCGCTCGTTAAGAGAGCGGAACTCTCTCGTTAAACCGCCTTCTCGATGATCTCGCGCACCCGCCACCGCTTCTGCTTGCTCAAGGGGCGGCACTCCTCGATCAAAACCCGATCGCCGATGTTGCAGATGTTCTCCGGATCATGGGCCATGTATTTCACCCGGCGGCGGAGATACTTGCCGTACAAACCATGCTTGATCAGCTGGTCGGTCTGGACCACGGCACTCTTGTCCATCTTGTTGCTGATCACCAGACCAATCCTGGTCTTCTTGGACTTCTTTGTTTCGCTCATCTGCGTTCCTACCAAGTTGGGGATAGATCTTCACTCATCGGTTGGCGAATCACTGTTCACGCGAGGCGTGCAACAGGGTCTTGATCCGGGCGATATCCTTGCGCAGCGCCCGCATCTTGGCCGTATTCTCCAAGGGCCGGATGCTATGCTGAAACTTGAGCTTGAACAATTCTTCCGAGAGCGCCTTGGCCTTGGCGGCCAACTCCTCGGTGCCCATGGCGCGGATTTCTTTCATTTTCATAACGTGCTACCCAACTCGACGATTTTAGTCGGAAACGGAAGTTTGTTACCAGCCAGCCGCAGGGCCTCCTTGGCAACCTCAGGCTCCACTCCCGCCAACTCGTAAAGAATCCGGCCGGGCTTGATGACGGCCACCCAACCTTCCGGGGCGCCCTTGCCGCTGCCCATACGGGTTTCGGCCGGCTTCCTGGTGAAGGGCTTGTCCGGAAAGATCCGGATCCACATCTGGCCGCCGCGTTTCACGGTGCGGCTGATGGTGATACGCGCGGCCTCGATCTGCTGGGCGGTCATCTTGCCGCAGCTCATCGCCTTGAGACCGTATTCGCCAAAGGCGATGGAGGAGCCGCGGTGAGCCGCGCCGCGCATCCGGCCTTTCATTACCTTTCTATACTTCACTTTCTTGGGACTCAGCATATCGCTACCTAATCCGTCTCAATTATCCCAGCGCGGCATCAGGGAATGATGCCCGCCCGCATTACTCTTCGGTTATTCCGCGGCGACCATATCCTGATCGCTCAAAACCTCGCCCTTGAAGACCCACACCTTCACCCCGATGATGCCATAGGTGGTCTTGGCCTCGGCAAAGCCGTAATCGATATCCGCCCGCAGGGTATGGAGCGGCACGCGGCCCTCGCGATACCATTCGCGGCGGGACATCTCGGCGCCGCCGAGCCGGCCGGAACAGGCAATCTTAATCCCCTGGGCGCCAAACTTCAAGGCCATATTCACCGACTTCTTCATGGCGCGGCGGAAGGCGACGCGACGCTCGAGCTGCTGCGCCACGCTCTCGGCTACCAGTTGGGCATCGGCCTCGGGACGGCGAACCTCCTGGATGTCGAGCAGGCATTCACGGCCGGTGCGGCGCTCGATATCACCCTTCAACACCTCGATCTCGGAACCCTTCTTGCCGATGATGATGCCCGGCCGGGCGGTATGCAGCTTGACGCGGATCTTCTCGCCGGTGCGGGCGATCTGAATCTTCGACACGCCGGCATGGTGAAGCCGTTCCTTGAGGTACTTGCGAAGCGCCTGATCCTCGAGGAAATACTTGGCGTATTCCTTGTCCGCATACCACACCGAATCCCAGGTGCGGATAACGTTCAGCCGTAAACCAACTGGATTGACTTTCTGGCCCAAAACCTTCCTCCATTCACAAAGAGAGTGTGGCCTTTCCGCCACAGTCGAACGCTGTGTTTTCTATTGTTCGTCCAGAACCACGGTGATGTGGCTGGTCCGTTTCAAAATCCGGCCGGCACGGCCCATGGGCATCGGCCGGATCCGCTTGAGCATCGTCCCGCCGTCCACATAGATCGTCTTGACATAGAGGGTATCCACATCAATGGACTCGTTCCGGGTGGCGTTGGCCACCGCCGACTCGATGATCTTCCGCAGGATCCGGGCGCCCTTCTTCGGCATGAACCGCAGGGTATTCAACGCGTCCTCGACCCGCTTTCCCCGGACCAGGTCGGCGACCAACCGGGCCTTCTGGGGAGATATCCTAATCTGTCGCGCAAGCGCTTTTGCTTCCATCGCTCAGCTACTCCTTATGCCTTGAATCACACCGCAACGGGCTGACTATTTTTTCTTGTCGGTCCCGTGACCATGGTAGGTCCGGGTAGGAGAAAACTCACCCAGCTTGTGGCCCACCATGTTCTCGGTGACGTAGACCGGGATGAACTTCTTGCCGTTGTGCACGGCAAAGGTCAGACCGATCATCTCCGGCACGATGTCGGAGCGGCGGGACCAGGTCTGAATGACCTTGCGTGACCCTTCTTCCTTGGCCTTCATGACCTTCTTCAGCAGATGGTCGTCAACAAAAGGCCCTTTTTTGATCGAGCGTGCCATGTGTGCTATCCCCTAATTAGGATCTCTTTTTAACAATATCTTTGTCCGAGCTCTTGCGGACACGGGTCTTGTAGCCCTTTGACGGCATACCCCACGGCGAGCATGGATGACGGCCACCGGAGCTGCGACCCTCGCCACCGCCCATGGGGTGATCGATCGGGTTCATTGCCACGCCGCGGACCTTGGGCCGGCGGCCCTTCCAGCGGTTGCGGCCAGCCTTGCCGATGCTCTCGCTTTCGTGCTCGATGTTGCCGATCTGGCCGATGCTCGCCCGACAGCTTTTGTGGAAGCGGCGCACCTCGCCGGAGGGGAGCTTCACCAGCACGTGGTCCCCTTCCTTGGCCATCAACTGGGCAGAACCGCCGGCGCTCCGCACCAGTTGACCGCCCTTGCCGATCTTCATCTCCACGTTGTGGATGATGCTGCCCAGCGGCATATTGCCCATGGGCAGGCAGTTGCCCGGCTTGATATCGACCTGCTCGCCGGCCACGACCGTGTCGCCCACCTTGATGCCGGTCGGCGAAAGGATGTAGCGCTTCTCGCCGTCCACATAGTGGAGCAGGGCGATATTGGCGGTACGGTTCGGATCGTACTCGATGGCCGCGACCGTGGCGGGAATGTCCACCTTGTCGCGCTTGAAATCGATCATGCGGTATTTACGCTTGTGGCCGCCGCCGAGGTGGCGGGCGGTTACCCGACCGAGATTGTTGCGGCCGCCCGACTTGTTCAGTATCCGGACCAGACCCTTGACCGGTCTCTCCTTGGAAAGGTCGTCGCGAACGATGGTCACCAGCGTCCGCTGTCCCGGTGATGTTGGTTTATAGGTTTTTAATGCCATTTGGAACCCCGATTGCTATGTTGCAGAATGATCCTGAAGGGTGATTAGCCGCCAAACAAGCCGAGATTACAGCTCGCCGACAAAATCAACCTTGCTGCCTTCTGCCAAGGTTACAATTGCCTTCTTCCAGTCGGAGGCTTGACCGGTGTACCGGCCTATCCGTTTGTCCTTGCCGAGCACGTTGGCGGTCCGTACCTTCTCAACTTTCACGCTGAAAAGTCCTTCCACCGCCTGCTTGATCTCGTTCTTATTGGCGCGGGGGTCAACCCGCAGCACGATCTGATTGTGTGCCTCCTGCAGGCCCATGCCCTTTTCGGTGAGGCGCGGCTTCTTGATTACCTCATAGATGTTCATGACAATAACCTCGCTTCCAGTTGGCCGATGGAGGGCTGCAGGAGAATGATGTGCTTGTGCAGGAGGATGTCGTAGACATTGAGCCCGGCCGCCGGCAACACTTTGAAGCCCGGCACGTTGCGGGAAGAACGCTCCAGCGCATCGATCCGCTCCGGGGTGACGATCAGGGCGTTGTCGATGGCAAAGGCATCCATCACGCTCAGGAATTTCTTGGTCTTGATCTCATCCATGGTGAAGTTGTCGAGCACCAGCATGAGATTGTCGCTTAGGCGGGAGCTCAAGGCCATGCGCAGACCAAGCTGCCGAACCTTGCGCGGCATCTTGTAGCCGTAGCTGCGCGGGGTCGGGCCGAAGACCGTGCCACCACCACGCCACAGCGGCGAGCGCCGGTTACCGGAACGGGCCCGGCCGGTGCCTTTCTGCTTCCAAGGCTTCTTGCCGCTGCCGCTCACATCGGAGCGGGTCTTGGTGCAGGCATTGCCGGAACGCCGGTTGGCGCGCTGCATCTGGACAATATCGTGGAGGAGGTGTGCATTCACCTCGACTCCGAAGAGGGCGTCGTTCAACTCGACGTCGCCCACCTTCTCCTTATTGATGTTATATACTTGCATTACGGCCATGAGAGGGTACCCCCAAGTGCAAAAGCGATTCTGCTCGCTACTTTGTGAAAATCTGGATCAGGCCCTGCTTGGCGCCGGGCACGCCGCCCTTGACGATCACGACGTTCTGCTCCGGCCGTACGTCAATGACCATGCAGTTCTTCTTGGTCACCAGATTGGTGCCCATGTGACCTGGCATCTTCTTGCCCTTGATGACCCGGCTCGGCCAGGCGCTACAGCCGATGGAACCCGGCGCCCGGTGAAACATGGAGCCGTGGGTGGCGCGACCGCCCTTGAAACCGTGCCGGCGCACAACGCCCTGAAAACCGCGGCCCTTGGCGGCGGCCTGGATATCGACCAGGTCGCCGGCCTTGAAGAGGTCGGTCACCATGATCTCCTGGCCTACTTCGTACTGGCCCGGATCCGCCACCCGGAACTCCCGGATATGCTGGAAGCCGCCTTTGGCAGCCGCCTTCACATGACCAGCCATCGGCTTGGTCAAGCGGGACTCCTTGCGGGCCCCGAAGCCGAGCTGGATGGCGTTGTAGCCTTCCTTCTCAACGGTCTTTTTCTGGAGAACCACGCAGGGACCGGTCTCGATCACCGTGACCGGAACCATATCGCCGCGTTCCGTGTACAACCGGCTCATCCCGACCTTTTTCCCCATCAAACCCATTGTCTTAGGCATTTTTGTACCTATACCTTTCTCGTTTCCTGATCTGTCGTGCCCTCAAAAGCGGCACGCTATCCTCAACGTCGCCGTGCGACGGTTAGAGCTTGATCTCGACATCCACGCCAGCGGACAACTCAAGCTTCATCAGCGCATCAATGGTCTGCTGCGTCGGCTCCAGAATGTCCAGCAGACGGCGATGGGTCCGCATCTCGAACTGCTCGCGGCTCTTCTTGTCCACGTGCGGCCCGCGCAGAACACAATACTTGTTGATCGAGGTCGGCAGCGGGATCGGGCCGGCCACCGTGGCGCCGGTCCGCTTCGCGGTTTCGACGATCTCTGCCGTGGACTGATCAATCAGCTTGTGATCGTAGCCCTTCAGCCGTATACGGATCTTCTGCGTGTTAATCATGATCGTGTCACCAGCTACGCAATGATTTTATTGACAACGCCGGCACCGACCGTGCGGCCACCTTCGCGGATCGCAAAACGCAGACCCTCATCCATCGCGATCGGCGTGATCAGATTCGCTTCCACCGTCACGTTGTCGCCGGGCATTACCATCTCCACACCTTCCGGCAGCTGCACCACGCCGGTCACGTCCGTGGTCCGGAAGTAAAACTGCGGACGGTAGCCGTTGAAAAACGGAGTGTGGCGGCCGCCTTCTTCCTTGGTCAGAATATAGCACTCGGCCATGAACTTGGTGTGCGGCGTGATGGAGCCCGGCTTGGCCAGTACCTGGCCGCGCTCGATCTCCTCGCGCTTGGTGCCGCGCAGCAGCACGCCCACGTTGTCGCCGGCGATACCTTCGTCCAGCAGCTTGCGGAACATCTCCACTCCGGTTACCGTGGTCTTCTGGGTCTCACGGATACCGACAATCTCGATTTCGTCGCCCACCTTCACCTTGCCGCGCTCAATACGGCCGGTGGCTACCGTGCCTCGACCCGAAATCGAGAAGACGTCCTCCACCGGCATCAGGAACGGGCGGTCGATGTCGCGCTTCGGCTCCGGAATGAAGCTGTCGCAGGCGGACATCAGGTCCCAGATCGGCTTGGCGGCCGCTTCGTTCTCCGGCTCGTTGAGCGCGTTCAGCGCGCTGCCCTGGATGATCGGGGTGTCGTCGCCAGGAAACTCGTACTTCGACAGCAGCTCGCGCAGCTCCATCTCCACCAGCTCGATCAGTTCCGGGTCATCGACCATGTCGCACTTGTTAAGAAACACCACGATGGCCGGCACGCCTACCTGACGAGCGAGCAGAATGTGCTCACGGGTCTGCGGCATCGGGCCGTCGGTGGCGGCCACCACCAGGATCGCGCCGTCCATCTGCGCCGCACCGGTGATCATGTTCTTGATGTAGTCGGCGTGGCCTGGGCAGTCCACGTGCGCGTAATGGCGCTTCTCGCTCTCGTACTCAACGTGCGCCGTCGCAATGGTGATACCGCGCTCCTTCTCTTCCGGAGCCTTGTCGATCTCGTCAAACGCCGTCGCCTTGGCAAAACCCTTCGTCGCCAACACCCGCGTGATCGCCGAGGTCAACGTCGTCTTGCCGTGGTCGATGTGACCGATCGTGCCAATATTCACATGCGGCTTCTTGCGTTCAAATTTCTCTTTTGCCATCGCTCATCTCCTCAGCGCACTGTTGGTTTGTCTGCTCGTCTCAGCCAAGTGCCGGCATTGAGTACACGCTTTCAATACCACTGGAGCCCACGACCGGATTCGAACCGGTGACTTCTTCCTTACCAAGGAAGTACTCTACCTACTGAGTTACGTGGGCCCTGACTCTATTCTTCTTGTCCGGCGCCTTCCATGCCTGTCAGGCGCCGACAACCATCTTGCCTGGAGCGGGAAACGGGTCTCGAACCCGCAACCCTCAGCTTGGAAGGCTGATGCTCTACCAATTGAGCTATTCCCGCCACAACCGTATTCGCATCAAGCCGGCAATCCAAGAGGCCGGCTCGGGGCCGTTTTGATTCCGTGGTGGAGGGGGGAGGATTCGAACCTCCGAAGGCGTCGCCGACAGATTTACAGTCTGTTCCCTTTGACCGCTCGGGAACCCCTCCATGTATAAAAAAGGCCTCTTACTCAAAAAAAGGCCTTACCCACCCTTTATGACTCACCTCGCCAAACCGGCCAGCGTCGTTGCCTGCATGGAGCTGGCGATGGGACTTGAACCCGCAACCTGCTGATTACAAATCAGCTGCTCTGCCAATTGAGCTACGCCAGCCTTGTGAGACAGGGGATACTACTCCCTTCCTCCACAAACGGCAACCATTTTTTCGCCAACACCCTTATTTTGTTACAAAAGGACGGGGCGAAAGGAAATGCCGGCCCGGGGTTTCGGGCCGGCATTCGTATCTCCTGAACAATTCGGGGAAAATGTCGTCTTGCTACTCTGCCTTGGCAAAGCTGCTCTCGCGGTACTTCTCGAACGCCATGGCAAAGGTCCGGTATACCATGTGAGCGAACTTGGTGTACGGCATATAGAGGAAGAGCATGAAGACCGCCATCAGGTGCAGGAAGTAGAAGAGATAGGCCAAAACCGGGATGCCGAGCAGGCGGGTGATCTCGGCGCCCATGCCGGTGACGCCCACGGTCATGATCTCGCCGATCAGGAACCAGTCGTAGAAGGTCGGGGTGGCGTTGTTCTCCTCTTCCATGCGGGAACGGTTCATCCACAGGATGCCGATGCCGACCACCAGGGCGATGCCGCTGACGTTGGCCAGCAGTTTGAAGGGGTCGGAGAGCGGGATCGGGCCATGCAATCCTTCGACGAACATGCCGATGATGTCCTTGCGGATCATGCCGTAGGTGGTCACCGCAAAGAGGCCGATAAAGGCCAGCAGCAGGGGCAGGTGGCCGTTGACCCGATTCTGGTTGGCACCGCACATGCGGAAACGGGTATGAGCCAGGATCTCTTTGACCGCCGGCAGCAGAAAATCGGAAACAAACTGCGCGGCGGAAGGCCGGAAGTTGCCCTGCGCCGGCAGTTTTGACGCCATGTCGCGCCACATGGCGGAAACGCCCTTATAGGCGGCGAACAACGCAAAAACAAAGGCCGGCACGAAAATGAGGTCAATGAGCAGCACGTTCAGGGTCAGGCCGCCGATGATGGTCGGATGCTCCTTGTGCGAATCAAAAAACATGCCGAAATCGATGTTGCCGGCCTCCGGCAGGTGCATGCCGCCGGAGAGGAACCAGACCGCCAGGATCAGCAAGGCGGGGATGGCCATCATCACCGGCAGGTTCTTGCCCTGGCTGCACAGCTTGGCCAGGCCCTGCGGAAAACCGTAATGGACATAGGCATAGGCGCGGATGGCACCGAGCACGTCACCCGGCTTGGCGCCGCGCGGGCAATAGGCGGTGCAATCGCCGCACTGGTGGCAGAGCATGACATCCGGATTGCCCACCAACTTGTCCTTGAGGCCCCACTGCGCCCAGATCATTTCCTTGCGGGGAAACGGCTTCTTGTCGGCGGACAACGGGCAGACCACGGAGCAGGTCGCACATTGGTAGCACTTCTTCAGGGTGTCGCCGCCAGCGCTCTTCAGATACTTGATAAACTCCAGATCAGGTTGAACCCTCATTCCTTCAGCCATGGTATGCCTCCAGTTATCTCCCTCTTAAGCCGCCGGGCAACGCCTCGCGGCGTCGCCCGACGGTCAACTGTGTACAACGCAACAAACACCGGTGGACAGGCAAACACCCGCCCACCGATGTGGAACCCGATTAGAAGCCCTTGAACGGGTTCGGACCCAGGCCTTTGATCTCCTCAACAAACTCGTTGATGACCGCCGGTACGGTGTCCCACTCGCTGATCGCCACCTGGCGGACGCCGCAACGTTCCGGCTCCAGGCCGAGGCTGCCAAGGGTCTCGCCGATGTTGCCCATGCGCTTGTCAGCGAGCTCGCTGCCCTTGACAAAGTGGCACTGGTAGTCGTCGCCGAACTTGCAGCCCAGGAGCAGGGCGCCGTCCATACCGGAGGAGAGCGCGTCCTTGATCCAGACCATGTTGACCGAACCAAGGCAGCGGACCGGAATCACCCGCACCAGGTTGTTGAGACCCAGCTTGCGCATGGCCGCCATGTCGAGGGCCGGATAGGCGTCGTTCTCGCAGACAAAGGCAATGATGCGCAGCTTGTCTTCGTCGTCGTCCGGTACCTCGACCGCCTTGACCATGGAACCGATCATGTCGATGCTGTAGTTCTTGAAGCTGATGATCCGCTCGGGGCAGGCGCCCATACAGGTACCACAGCGACGGCAGCGGGTCGGATTCGGCTTCGGGGTACCCTTGGCGTCGTCGTCCAGGGCGCCGAACGGACATTCCTCGGTGCAGCGCTTGCACTGGGTGCAGCGCTGGAAGAAGAACTCCGGATAGGAGCCGTCACCGGAACGCGGATGCACGGCCACGCCGCGATCGGCGGATTCGATGCACTGGATCGCCTTCAGCGCCGCACCGCAGGCATCGTCGATGGTCTCGACCATATCGGTGGCCTTGCGCACGCCGCCGCAGGCATAGACGCCGGTCCGGCGGGTCTCGTACGGGAAGCAGATGAAGTTGGAATCGGCATAGCCGTCAAACAGCTCCAGATCGAGGAAGGCCGGGCCCTGACGATAGGAGAGGTTGATGGTCGGCGCGCCGGAGGTGGTGGGCACCATACCGGCAGCCAGTACCACCATGTCCACCTTCAGCTCCAGGTTCTCCTGCAGCAGGGTGTCCTTGGCCTGTACCACCAGCGCCCCACCCTCCTCGGCAACACCGGTCACGGTGGCCTTGGTGAGGAAGATGCCGTCGTTGTTCTGGGCGCCCTTGTAGAACATCTCCATGTTGCCCGGCGTGCGCATGTGCTGATAGAGGATGTACGCCTTGCCGTCGGCGTTGTCCTGCCGTACGTACTGGGCCTGCTTCAGGGCCACCATGGAGGTGACCGAGTTGCAGTAGGGGAAATCCTTGTCGTGCTGCTCGCCGCCCGGACTCATGACGAAGGCGACGTTGGCGGGCACCTTGCCCTCCTTGGCCAGCTTCTCGAACTGGGCATTGGTGACCACGTTCGCCAGCTTGCCAAAGCCGAGATGCTCGAACTCGGAGACATCGGCCGGATTCCAGCCGGTGGCCAGCACCACCGCACCGACCTTCTCGGCATCGGGGTTGGACTCCATGTAGCTATTGAGCCCGGCGTTGGGGTCTTCCATCTGGCCCTTGGCGATCTTGTCCTGCTCGTCAACCCCGACCTTGGCCGGGGCATCCCACTCGCTCTTGGTGCCGGCGGCCTTCAGGGTCACCTGGAAGTCACCGGGATACCCGGCGATCCGGGCCACCTCGGTGGCGGTCTTGACGGTGATCTTCGGGTCTGCGGTCACGGCGCTGACCAGGGCCTGGATGGTGGGCTCCTCGAGGTCGGTCCACGGCGCCTTGGTCGGCATCTGCTTGCGCCAGCCCAGGGCCTTGCCGCCGAGCTGGGGCTCCTTCTCGACCAGCATTACCTCGCAGCCGGCCTTGGCCGCCTCTTTCGCCGCGGTCAAACCGGCGATACCGCCGCCCATCACCAGGATGCGCTTGTTGATGGTCTCGAGCTTATAGGGCTCGGGCAGCTCCATCTTCTGGGCCTGGACACAGGCCATGCGCAGGTAATCCTGGGCCAGTTCGTTAGTGTATTCGGCAATGGTCTCGGCAGTGCGGCCCTCGCTGGGCTGCTCCGCCGACCAGACCGCACCCTCGCGGACATTGGCGCGGACGGTGATCTTGTCGTCGCCGAAGTTGAACTCGTTCTTCCAGACCCGCGGCGAACAGGCGCAGATCACGGCGGTGTTCACCCCGTCGTTGGCCATATCGTCCTTGATCATCTGGCGGCCAGCCTCGCTGCACAGCGCCTCATGGGTCTTGGCGGTCATGCTGTAGCTGCCGGCCACGCCGGACAGTCCCTCAAGGTCAAGGGCATCTCCTATGCCACATCCGGTACAGATGTATACTCCGTATTTCTTGCTCATTGATCCTACCTCCTCGACGCCTGAATCGCTTTCATTGCTGCTGCGGTTGCACTCTGGGCACAGGTCACGACGTCAGCCGCCTTTTTCGCGCAGCCGCAGGAAGTCATGCCTTCGCCATCGGACACGATAAAGCCGTTGTTGTCCGTGGCCACACCAAGCGCCGCGGCCTGAGCCTTGCCAGCCGGCTCCATGCCGGTGGCGAGGATGGCCAGATCAACCTTCTCATGCACCTTATCGCCGGTTACGGCGTTCTCGGCCACCACGGTCACGCCGCCGTCGGCCTCGGCCACGATGTCGGCCACCTTGCCCTTGACGAACTTCACCTTGGGGTCGGCCATGATCTTGTCGCGGAACTTCTCGTACTTGCCCGGGGTGCGAAGGTCGATGTAGAAGACCGTGATGGTGGCGTCCGGATACTGCTCGCGGATGTAGGTGATCTGCTTCATGGTCGCCATGCAGCAGATGTAGGAGCAGTACTCCAGGTGGTTCTCGTCGCGGGAGCCGGCGCACTGGACAAAGGCGAAGCTGGCCGGTTCCTTGTTGTCGCCGGGGCGGAGGATCTTGCCGCCGGTGGGGCCGTTGGCCGAGGCGAGGCGCTCCATCATCATATTGCTGATGATCGCCGGGCTCGACTCGAACTTGAGGTTGGTCATCTTGGTCGGCTCGTAGGGATTCCAGCCGGTGGCCCAGACCACCGAGCTCACGGTGAGGGTGAACTCCTTGGCCTGCATGTCGAGCTCGACCGCATCGTACTTGCAGGCGGCCTTGACGGCCTCAAGGCTCGCCGGGCTACACGCTTCCTTGGCCAGGACGTAGCGCATGGGGAAGGCATGGTCATGCGGTTTGTAGGCGGCCTTGATCGTGTCCATCCCGAAGTTGAAGGGATTGGCGATCTCGTCGGTGCATGCCTCGGCGCAGGCGCCGCAGGCGGTGCAGTTGCTGTTGATGTAGCGGGGCTTGGTCACCAGGGTCACCTGGTAGTTGCCCGGCCCGCCGGCAACGCTTTTTACCTCGGTCATGGTGTAGACCCGCACCCGGCGGTTGTTCTTGATCCGCTGGTAGTTGATCTCCAGACCGCAGGAGGGGGGGCAGAGCTTCGGGAAATATTGATTGAGCTGTGCAACCCGACCGCCAAGGTACGGATTCTTTTCAATCACGAACACATCGTTGCCGACTTCGGCGGCTTCCAGGGCAGCCGTCAGTCCGCTGATGCCACCGCCAACGACTAGTACAGCACCCGCGGGTGCGCTACGATCGTCTGTCATGCCTCTCCTCCATTCATGGGATTAATATGGTACATAACTCATTGCTTTGAGTCAGCCGGCTTCCCAGGAAACCGCCTCAATCAACCCAATCAGTCCGTCCGCTTCGCATAGAAAAATCTCCAGGCGCCGCAGAGGCGGCGCCTGGAGATTCGATGCACCATGTAAACTCAGCCGCGGCTGATTAGAGCCACGGGGTGGTCTCAACGATGTTGATGCAATCGACCTTCTCGCACTTCCACTCCTGGGTCGCAGGATCGAAGGTGGAGTTGACGAAGACCTTCCAGTTGGCATCGTCACAGGTCGGGTAGTCGGAACGATAGTAGAAGCCCGGGTAACGGGATTCCTTCCGGAACTCGATGTGACGGATGTGGGTCTCTACGCACCAGATGCGGTGGTAGTTTTCCCAGGCGCGCATCAACTCGTGCAGGTCGCCGGCAGCCATCAGCTCGGCATCTTCGCGCAGCATGCGGAGGAGGTCGAGGCAGATGTTCAGCAGCTTGCCGGAGGTCATGTAGTAGGTGGCAACGCCGCCGCCGTACTCGTCGGTGGCCTTCATCAGGCGCATCATCAGACCGGCCGGCTTGCAGTAGTTGGGATTCACGTCGGCAGCGGTGGTGGCACCAACGTGCTGCAGGTACCGCTTAACCGGGGCGTAAATCTCGTCAGCATACTCCTGCGCGGACTTCGGCAGCTCGGGCTTGAAGGAGGCGTTGTCGCGGCAGAACTTCACCATCTGCTTGGCAACGATACGACCCTCGGCGTGGGAACCGGAGGAGAACTTGTGGCCGGAAGCGCCAACACCGTCGCCGGCGGTGAACAGACCGTCAACGGTGGTCATGCGGTTGTAGCCCCACTTGTACTGATGGCTACGCGGCTTGCCCTGAACGTCCGGGACCCAGGACTCCATCGGACCGGAGGTCCAGATGCCGCAGCAACCGGAGTGGCTGCCCAGCATGTACGGTTCGGTCGGCATGATCTCGGAACCGACCTTCTCGGGCTCGATGTTCGCGCCGGCCCACAGGCCAGCCTGACCAACGGACATATCGAGGAAGTCTTCCCATGCCTCGGACTCGAGGTGCTTCCAGTACTTCTGCACGTCCTTGTCGTTCATGCCGGCGGCCTTCTTGGCATCGAGGAAGGCATTCAGCGCAACGTCGGTGGCCATGTAGATCGGGCCGCGGCCAGCCTTCAGCTCGTTGAGCATCAGGTGGTTACGCAGACAGGTCGGGGTAACCGGCGACTGACCGTACGGCATGAACTTCGCCAGCTCGTCCTTCACTGCGTCGCTGTTGGCGTAGAACTCGCCGAGGCCGTTCTGAACCTTGGCCTTGAACAGGAGGAACCATGCACCAACCGGGCCGTAACCGTCTTTGAAACGAGCCGGGGTGAAGCGGTTCTCCATCATGGTCAGGGTGGCGCCAACCTGAGCGCACATGGTGTAGGTGGAACCAGCGTTCCATACCGGGTACCAGGCGCGGCCCTTGCCCTCACCGGTGGAGCGCGGACGGAAGATGTTTACCGCACCGCCGCAGGCAACGAGAGCGGTCTTGCAACGGAAGACGTGGACCTTGTTCTCGCGGGTGGAGAAACCAACGGCACCGGCGATCTGGTTGGCCTTGTTCTTGTCAAGGATCATCTTGACGATGAACACGCGCTCCATGATGTTCTCTTCGCCCAGGGCCTTCTTGGCAGCCTCGGCAACGATGCACTTGTATGCCTCGCCGTTGATCATGATCTGCCACTTGCCGGTCCGAACCGGCTTACCGCCTTCGGTCAGCTTCGGAGCCGGCTTGGAGCCGTCGAGGTTGTCGCCGTTGGCGTCCTTCTTCCAAACCGGCAGGCCCCACTCCTCGAACAGATGTACGGAGTCGTCCACGTGGCGGCCCAGATCGTAGATCAGGTCTTCACGAACAACGCCCATCAGGTCGTTGCGAACCATCTTTACGTAGTTCTCGATCGGGTTGTCGCCGATGTAGGTGTTGATGGCGGACAGACCCTGGGCAACGGCGCCGGAGCGCTCCATGGCAGCCTTGTCAACCAGCTTGATCTTCATGTCGGCCGGGGCCCACTTCTTGATCTCGAACGCGGTACCGCACGCGGCCATACCACCGCCGACGATCAGAACGTCAACATCGTGCTCGACAACTTCCGGATTGGCAACCGCAGCCAGTTCACCCAGCGGCTTATTAGGTAACGCCATAATCAAATCTCCTTAGTTATGGATTAGAAAATTCGTTCGTTGTGGGTCAAACTTACTTCGCCAGCATGGTCGGGGCCGGCAGCGCCTTCTCGGTGGAAAGCATCTCGTCGTCCAGGTTCGTGCACTTCAGGCTGGCGTAGTCGTTGGCAGCACCTTCCGCGGTGGTCCGGATCGGGAACTTGAAGCGCTTCATGTTGCCGTTGCGGAACTTGACGGTCCACATGATGGAGTCAGAGCTGCGCATCGGATGAACCATACCGCCCATCGGAACGAAGTCGTTGTAGCCGCGGACTGCGATGGCGCCCTGCGGGCAGATTTTAACACAGGAGTAGCACTCCCAGCATGCATCCGGCTCCTGATTGTATGCCCTCATCTCGTCCTTGTTCAGGACCATGAGGTCATTGGGGCAGATGTACATGCAGGCGGTCTTGTCGCCGCCCTTGCAGCCGTCACACTTTGAAGGATCTACGTAACTTGGCATTCACTAACCTCCTCAATTTGGATGGATTGATTTTTTCGGCCCCGCCGAAGCGGTATCCGAGGCTACCTTTAATATCTGTCTTTATGCGCCTGTCATCACCACCGATAGCGGAAGGTGTTCCTTCCGTTGTCCGGCGTCACCAGGAGAAACCCGACATCGGCGGTTAGAACCGCCATCACCACACCCATTGCGGGCGCGGTCATCATGCTGAATGGCCCGCCAAATCGTCCTTTGCGCAAAACTGATGGGCCACTCAGTTTTTGCAACATTGGTCTGTTTAATTTTTCTCCTGGCAAAAGTCAAGAAAAAAACTTGCCGCAGCCAAGGGGGCAATCCGCCCCCTTCAGCCGCCTCAACCCGGCATGGTGGCCCCATTCGGCGGCCCCCTTTCAGAAATAGGTTTGACACCCGCCCGGGAGATGGTTACTTTGTGCCCACTTTGGAAAACCGCCGCAGGATCATGACATTATCCGGCCGCTGCCGGATAATGTCCTAAAATTATTGAAGGAATGTGCCCATGAGCGCCACCAAAAAAACCGCCCCGGCCGACACGAAGACATTGCCGGGTTTCGAAACCAACCCGAGCCACATCCTCCCCCAGAAGCTTACCCTGGAAAGCACGCTCAAATTCCGTTGCCACCCGGGGGTCTCCTGCTTCACCGCCTGCTGCGGCCCGGTCAACATCATCCTTACCCCCTACGACATCCTTCGCATCCGCCGCGGTCTCAACCTGCCGGCAGAGGAATTCCTGCTCCGCTTCACCACCCCCACCTACCTGGAAAAGACCGATCTCCCCGGCGTGAAGCTGCATATGGACGAAAACGGCCGTTGCCCCTTCGTCACCCCGGAGGGCTGCACCATTTATCCTTACCGTCCCACCACCTGCCGTTACTACCCGGTGGGCATGTCATACTTCCACGCAGCCGGCAGCGAGGGCAGCGGCGCGGAGGAGTTCTACTTCCTGGTCAAGGAACCCCACTGCAAGGGGCACGAGGAGGAGCACACCCAGACCATCCGGGAATGGCGGATCGATCAGGGCATCGATGAGTCGGACGAGATGAACCGCGACTGGATGGAGATCGTCATGCGCCGCAAATCGTTCGGTCTCCAGGCCACCCTGAGCGAGCCGGCCAAGAAGATGTTCTTCATGGCCAGCACCGACCTGGACAAATTCCGTTCCTTTGTGCTGAGCGCCTCTTTTCTGGACACCTACGAGGTGGACGAGGAGACCCTCGCCAGAATCAAGGAAGACGACGTCGCCCTGATGCACTTTGCCAACAAATACCTGGCCTCTTCACTCTTCGGCACCCGGACGCTTAAGATCAAGGCGGAAAAGGTCAAGGAGCGGGCCGAACGGATCAAGCAGGATCAGGCCAATGCCGAAAAACGCGCCGAAGAAACCTACAAGGAACTGCTCAACGACCACGAGCAGCTCAAGAAGCAGGTGGCCGAGAAAAAGCAGCGCGACCTGGAACGTCTGAAGAAGGCGAAAAAGAAGTAAGCCAACCATTTCGGCATCGCCGATCATAGCCGCAGCGCCGTTACCGGCGGGGAAGGATGACCCGGAAGAGCGTCCCCCGCCCCTCCTCGCTCTCCACCTCGATCGTCCCGCCGTGGCTTTCGACGATGTTCTGGACAATGGCCAGCCCCAAACCGGTACCCCGGTTCTTGTCCGTGTAGAACGGCGTGAAGATGCGGCTCAGCTTGTCCGGCGCAATGCCGACCCCGGTATCCGCCACCTCGACGACCACTCCCCCCGATAATCCCTCCTGCCGCCGGCTCCGTACCGTGAGGGTACCGCCCTCCGGCATCGCCTGGCGGCCATTCAGCAGGATATTCAAAAAAGCCCGATAGAGCTGCTCGCGGTCGATCGCCAGCGGATCGAGGGCGCCGTCCAGCTCCTGCACCAGGGTGATGCGGTGGCTCTCCAGATCGGACGCGATGAAGTGAATCACCTTCTCCAGTATATCGTTGACCGAGGCCAGGGCGAATTTCGGCACCTGCGGCCGGGCAAAATCGAGGAACTCACGGACAATGCCGTCAAGCCGGCCGGTCTCTTCCACAATGATGGCTGCGAGATGCTCGTTGCCCGGCGCCACGCTCTTGAGGCGCTTGCCGAGGATCTCGGCGGTGCTGCGGACAATGCCGAGGGGGTTCTTGATCTCGTGAGAAACCGAGGCCACCATCTTACCCAGGGTGGCCAGCTTCTCGCTCTGGTGGAGCTGCTCCTCCAGCCGGCGCCGCTCCTCGGCGCGATTCTCGATGATCCGCTCCGCCTTGGCCACGATGAAACGCAACACCGCGAACAACCCCGACATGATAACCATGAGGATGGCGCTCACATAGACCTGGAAACGGATGATCTCCTTGGCATCCTCGGAGAGATCCTGCACCACCTCGATAACGCCCATGACCGGGGGCGGCCTGTTGCCAATGATCTTGCGCTGGATAAAAGGAATATAAGTGTGCAGCTCCGAGGAGATCTCCGGCGCGCCGGGCAGGAGGTTAAACACGTTGCCGCGTGAATTGAGGCGGGAGGAGCTCTGCCGCTCAAGCGCCCGCTGGTACTCGATGCCGCCCAGGTCAACCCGGCCGATCAACTCTTTTTCCGTGCTGAAGGAGACAATGTTCTTTCGGGAGTCATAGATGGTGACCGACTGAATCCGCATGCCATGGGTGGCGTCGCGTACCACCGTGTCGAGGGCTTGCTGCTGCTCGGGTTTCCGCAGGGCGATCTTGCCGTAGCGCAGCACGGTGGGCACCACGAACTGCTGGAAGACCTGATGGCCGAGGTTCTCCGCCACCACCAGGGAGTACGCCTCGCTTCGTTCCAGAAGCACCCGTTTCGCATGGTTGGTGATCAACCAGGAAAGCGCCAGGGTGCAGAAAAGGAAGACCACCAACCCGGTGAAGGAAAAAAATTTCACCAGCCGGAAAGGCCGGACCGACCGCAGGTTGGCCATATCAGTGATCTTGCTGTTCTTCGGGGTCATTGGCACACTCCGCAACGCCGGCATCGCACCACCTCGCACCGGGGCGTGGATTTAGCTGCCAGCGCCCGCTGGTATTCGGCCCACAGGTAGTCACGCCGGATGCCGTGATCGACGATCTCCCAGGGAAACAACTCGTCCCGCGGCCGCTGGCGAGAGGCATAAAACGCCGGCGTCAGATCGTGGGCGGCCAATGCCTGTTGCCAGGACCGACCGTCGCATAGAGTCTCGGCAAACGCGAGCCCCAGCCGTCGATCGCCGCGGGCCAGCACCGCCTGGAAGAGGGCCTTGGCCGGCTGATCGGCCATCAGACGCACATTGGGTTCACGGCCCAGTTCCCTGCGCAGGAATTGTAGACCATTTTTGAGCGCTGTCAATGCGGCAAAAGGGTGGTACTGAAACGGGGTCCACGGCTTGGGCACGAAGCTGCTCACACTGAGGGTGATATTGGCAAGCCGTCCCCTGGGCCGCCCCACGGCCAGAAGTTCCCTCTTCACTTCCCGCACCAGCGCGACCATCTCGGCCAGGTCGTCCGCGGTCTCGGTGGGCAGGCCGAGCATGAAATAAAGCTTGAGCCGGGTGATGTCCTGCTCGGCCAGGGTGCGCGCCGCCGCCAGCACCTCTTCCCGGGTGATGCCCTTGTTGATCACCCGGCGCAACCGCTCCGAGGGGCCGTCCGGAGCAATGGTCGCGGTCTTGATTCTGCTCTTGCCGAGCAGGGCCACCAGCTCCGGCCCCAGGGCATCGGCCCGCAAGGAGGAAAAGGAAAGGGCGCAGCCCTCCTCGTTGAGTTGCGCGGCAATGCGGGCCAGTTCCGCCGGGTTGGCCATCTCCATGCCGAGCAGTCCGACCCGTGGATTGTCCGCCGGCCGCTCGGCGAGGGCGGCGAGAACCGCCTCGGCGCTCCACAACCGCGGCGGGCGGTAGACAAAACCGGCGGCGCAGAAGCGGCAGCCCCGGCTGCACCCGCGGCCCAGTTCGGCCAGGAAGAGATCGGCGAATTCGGCCTGGGGCGACAGCAGCCGCGAATAACCGGCCACCGCGGCCTGCGGCAGCACGACCTTGCGCACCCTCGCCGGCAGGCCTTCCGTCACCGCCACTGCCGCCAGGGTGCCGTCGTCGTGATACTCGGGGGTATAGAAGCGCGGGGCATAGCAGCCAGGGAAGGTGGTGGCCAGATGGCGCAGCAGTTCTTCCCGATCCGAATTACCCCGCTGACTGACCAGGGCATCGAGGATCGCCGGCAGCACCGGTTCCGCCTCGCCCACCACAAAAAGGTCGGAGAACGGCGCCAGCGGCTCGGGGTTCATGAAGGCGAGCACCCCGCCGCCGATGACGAGCGGCGCCCCTTCACCCCGCTCCGTCGCCGTAAGCGGCGCGCCGCTGGTGCCGAGCATGGCCAGCAGATTCAAAAAATCCGCCTCGAAGGAGGCGGTATAGAGGATCACCGGGAAATCGCGGAGCGGCCGCCTGGATTCGCAGGAAAGGAGCGGAGCGCCCTCCTCGGGCAGGAAAAAGCGCTCGCAAACAATGTCGGGGTGCTGGTTGGCGAGGTGGTAGACGAGCTGGAAGCCGAGGTTCGAGGCGCCGATCCCGTAGACGTTCGGGAAGAGCAGCGCCACCGGCAGCCGGCCGGCCCATTTCTTGCGAATGGTGCCGCGCTCCTGGGCGAGAAGGTCCTGGCTGGCAGCCGGTTTATGTCGCATGGTCATGCCGCGGCAGCAACCGGCGGACCCTCCTGGCCAGCCGGTTGCCAACGGCCCCGATCGGGCGGATTAGCTCTCGTTCTTGCGCAGGAAAGTCGGCCGGTCGAACTCATCCTCATTGAGAATGGCGGGAAACCGGCGCTGGCAGCCGGCAGCCACGCCGCCATTGGCGGCTACCGCTTCGTGGCGCATGTTCTCGCGCCCCTTGAACGGCAGATTCTGCGCCTGGGCCTTGACCTCGCGCTTGGGAACGAGCGGCCGCACCTTCTCGGCCACGTCCTCCAGCCCTTCCACGGTACGGATACCGGTGGCGATCACCGTCACCCGCAGTTCCTCACCCAGATTGTCGTCGAAGATGACGCCGAGGATGATGTTGGCGTCTTCGTGGACCTCCTCGTAGATCTTGGTGGTCGCCTGGGTCACCTCGGCCATGGTCAGGGTATCCTGGCGGGCGGAGATGTTCACCAGCACGCCGCGGGCGCCGTCGATGCTGATGTCCTGGAGCAGGGGGCTGGCAATGGCCATGTTCACCGCCTCCACCGCGCGGTTGTCGCCGACTCCCTGGCCGGCGCCCATGAGCGCTGGCCCCATCTCGTTCATGACGGTACGGACGTCGGCGAAGTCGGGGTTGATATAACCGGGGAGGTTGATGAGGTCGGTGATGCCTTTGACGGCCTGGACTAGTACATCGTCGGCCATCTTCATGCCGTCGATGAAGCGGGTGCCCTTCTGGGCGAGCGAGATGAGGCGGTCGTTCGGGATGGTGATGATGGTGTCCACGCTCTCGCTCAACTCCTTCCAGCCCGCCTCGGCATTCTTCATCCGGGTGCGGCCTTCGAAGGCAAAGGGCTTGGTGACGACGCCCACGGTGAGCGCCCCCAGCTCCTTGGCCACCCGGGCCACCACCGGCGCGGCGCCAGTGCCGGTGCCGCCGCCCATGCCGGCGGTGACAAAGACCATGTCGCTGTCTTTCAGGAGCTTACGGATATCCTCAATGGATTCCTCCGCCGCCGCCCGGCCCACCTCGGGGTTGGCGCCGGCGCCGAGTCCCTTGGAGACCACTGGCCCGAGCTGCAGGCGGATGTCTGCCCGCGACTGTTCCAGGGCCTGCATGTCGGTATTGCCGGCGATAAACTCCACGCCGAGGAGATTGCTCTCCACCATGGTATTGACCGCGTTGCCGCCGCCGCCACCGACCCCGAATACCTTGATCTTTGCCCGCGATTGTGATTCCGCCAGTTTGAACGACATAGCCTTTGCTCCCCGTTATGTTCTTCCGACCACCCGGCACCCGACTGCCGGTATCGCCCCGTTGCCTTACCCGTTTTTCACACTACATCATATTCTTGAACCAATCCCGCATGCGGCCGGCCACCCGGCCGATAACGCCGCTGCTCTTGCTCCGCAACCCGAACGTCGGTTCATGCCGCATGCCGTAAATCACCAGGCCGACGCCGGTGGCCCACTGCGGCGAGTTGACCACATCCACCACCCCGCCGATATTTTCCGGATAGCCGATCCGTACCGGCAGGTCGAAAATCTGCTCGGCGAGGTCCTCCATGTTGACCAGCAGCGAGGTGCCGCCGGTCAGGACCATGCCGGAATTGGCCACATCCTTGAAGTGGGATTCCGCCAGTTCCTGGTTGATGAGGGTCAGCATCTCCTCGACCCGCGGCTCCAGAATCTCGCCCATCACCCGGCGGGAGAGCTTGCGCGATTTGCGGCCGCCCACACTCGGCACCTCGATGATCTGGTCCTTGTCGATCATCGAGGCCAGCGCGCAGCCATACTCCTCCTTGAGCCGCTCCGCCTCCTTCACCGGCGTGCGCAGCCCGACCGACAGATCGTTGGTCAGGTTGTGGCCCCCCAGGCCCAGCACAAAGGTATGCTTGATGGTGCCGTCGGAGAAGACCGCCAGATCCGAGGTGCCGCCGCCGATGTCGAGCAGCCCCACACCCAGTTCCATCTCCTCCCTGGTCAGCACCGCCTCGGCCGAGGCCAGCGGCTCCAGCACCACATCGGCAACCTCAAGGCCCGCGCGGTTGCAGCACTTGATGATGTTGTGCACCGCAGTGACCGAACCGGTAACGATGTGCACATCCGCCTCCAGGCGCACCCCGGTCATGCCGATGGGGTCCTGGATGTCGGGCTGGCCGTCCACCATGAACTCCTGCGGCAGTACGTGGATGATCTCCTGATCCGGCGGGATCGGCACCGCCCGGGCAGCATCCACCACCCGGTCGATATCGTCCTGCTGGATCTCCGGATGCTTGATGGCGATCAGCCCGTGGCTGTTGAAGCCCTTGATGTGGCTGCCGGCAATACCCACGTAGACCGTGCCGATCTCGCAGCCAGCCATGCGTTCCGCCTCTTCCACCGCCTGGCGGATCGACTCCACCGTGCTTTCGATATTCACCACCACCCCGCGCCGGAGCCCCACCGAATGGTGCCGCCCGATGCCGATGACATCGACCCGGCCCTCATGAATCTCCCCCACCACTGCGCAAATCTTGGTGGTACCGATATCGAGACCGACGATCAATTCACCCCGTTCGCCGCTTGCCATTACCACACCACCCCGTAAAAATCGTTACACTGCGTCTGTCGTCAAGCCGACCAGCACCTTATCCGGCAGGTAATCCATGCGGATATAGGCGGTTTCGGCAAACTCGTTTCCCTTGTACAGCCGATTCAACACCCGGGCCAGGCGGTGGTACTTGGTCGCCACCTCGCCCTTGCCCAGAAAGATGGGAAAAGGCCGGTCCACCAGAAAGAGGGTGAGCGAACCACCGGCATCCAGGTGGATCTCCGAGATGCTCTGCCCCGGCAACACGGTGCTGCCGCGACCAGCCAGCCGGATGAATTGCAGGGCCTCGTCCAAGGACGAGCCACTCACTCCCGCCGGCAACTGCTCACCGCTCATCCCGGTAATCACCGGATAATCCAAATCCTCGGGCGGCAGCACCTTGGCAAAGACGACTCCCTGCCGATCCAGATAGTGCAGTCCCTCCTTGAGGCTGACCAATGCCACCGGCACCCGTTCGCGGATGGTGATCCGCAGCCGGTTCGGCCAGTTGCGGTCCACCTCGGCCGTCTCGACCCATTCATGGCTCTCGACCCTGGCCCTGATCTCATCCAGGTCGAGGGCAAGCAGGTTGGTGTGGATATCCACCCCGCTCAGCTCCAGGATCTGGTTCTTGGTCACCCGCTGACACCCCTGGATGCGGATGGCGGTGACCTGAAAAAACTCCGACCGTTCCAGGGCCTTCAGCATGAGAAAGCTCCCGGCAGCAAGGGCGGCCAGCACGACGCAGAAGCCGATTCCAAGGATGATCAGCTTGTTGCGCAGCTCGGAACGGGCCGAATTTTTCGGCGACTGCCCCAGGCGCTGCTTGACCGGCTTCTTATTACGCACGCGCCCTGCTCCCTGTGGGGTTTTCAGCAAAATCCCCCAGCAGCTGGACCTCCGGTTCAAGGCGCACCCCGAAAATCTCCTCCACTCGGGCCTGAACCAACCGCATCAAAGTGTACATCTCCTCCGCCGTGGCGGTGCCGGTATTGACCAGAAAATTGGCATGCACCGGCGAGACCATGGCGCCGCCCAGCGTGGTACCCTTGAGTCCGGCCTGTTCAATAAGACGGCCGGCGGCATCTCCTGGCGGGTTCTTGAAAAAGGAGCCGGCATTGGCCACTCCTTTCGGCTGCTTGGCCTTGCGTGCTGCCACATGGGCGGCCATCTTCGCATCAATCTCGCTGCCGGCCCCAGCCGACAGGGCAAAGATGCCGGCCACGATGATGGTGCCCGGCGCCAGTTCCAGGTGGCGGTAGCTAAAACTCAGGGCCTCCCGCGCGACCCTGCGGATGACGCCGCTTTCATCGAGCAGGTCCACCGCACTAATGCGGTCCATGATTTCCCTGTTCCAGGCACCCGCGTTCATGGCCAGGGCACCCCCCACGCTGCCGGGGATACCGGCGAGGAATTCGAGGCCGGTCAATTCCTGGGCCACGCACCACTGGAGCAGCCGGGCAAGGCCGCAGCCCGCCTCGACCCGCACGGTGGTCGGCCCCGCCGGTTCGATGGCGCCGAAACGCCGACCCAACACGATCACCATCCCGTCGTAGCCGCGGTCGGCAACCAGCAGGTTGCTGCCCCGGCCGATCACCCGCCAGGACACATTGTGGTCGCGAAGCAGGGCCAGGAGCGCGATCAGTTCGACAGTATCCGCCGGCATGGCCACCGCCGCAGCAGGACCGCCGACGCGGAGCGTAGTGAAATCGGCCAGCGGCGCGCCCCAGAGGAGCGTTCCCGGCCAATTCATCACCGCCTTATGCCAACCGCTCTCGTTCGCCAACGGCCGCTCCGTCAGGTTGGATTCGTATGCCGCGCACGCAAGCCCCATGAGTCGTTCCCGCTGCCCGCCCGTTACGCAGCCGCATCCTTGCGTTCCAGTTCCACCAGCAACTCTTCACCGACCCGATAGATGCTGCCGGCCCCCAAGGTCAACACCACGTCGCCGCGTTTCAAGAGCGGCTGGACGACCTGGGCCATGGCGTCCAACGCCGGCACATATTCGACGAATTTCTGGCCATGCTGCTTGATCCCGTCCATCAACGATTCGGCAGTCACCCCTTCGATGGGTGCCTCGCTCGCCGCGTAGATCTCGGTGAGCAGCAGCAGGTCCGCATCGTGGAAGGCGGTGCAGAACTCCTTGAACAGCCCGGCGGTCCTGGTATAGCGATGCGGCTGGAAGAGCACCACCAGCCGGCGCTTGGGCCAGGCGCTCCGCAGGGCAGCCAAGGTGGCGCGGATCTCGGTGGGGTGGTGGCCGTAATCGTCCATCACCGTGATGCCCTGGGATTCGCCCTTGACCTGCAACCGCCGCTGCACACCGGTAAAGCCGCCCAGGGCCTTGCTGATCGTGGCAAAGGGAATCTCCAGCTCCAGCCCCAGGGCAATGGCGGCCAGGGCATTGTAGACGTTGTGCTGACCCGGCACCAGCAGCGAGACCTTGCCGAGGAGAACGCCGTGCCGGCACACCTCGAAACGGTTGATGAAGCCCTGGCCCTTGACGTCGCGGGCCTGGATGTCCGCCTGGCTGGTGAAGCCGTAGGTGATGGTGCGCTTCTTGATCTCCGGCAGCAGCGAGGCGACGTGCGGGTCGTCGAGGCAGAGGATGGCGGCGCCGTAAAAGGGGATCTTGTTGATGAACTCCAGAAAGGCGGCCTTTACCGCGTCGATGTCGGCATAGTGATCCACATGCTCGAAGTCGATGTTGGTGACGATCTCCAGCACCGGCGAGAGCTTGATGAAGGAGCCGTCCGACTCGTCCGCCTCGGCGACCAGAAACTCGCCGGTGCCGAGCTTGGCGTTGGTGCCCAAACTGTTGACTTTGCCGCCGATCACCACCGTCGGGTCAAGCCCGGCCTCGGCCAGCATCCAGCCCACCATCGAGGTGGTGGTGGTCTTGCCGTGGCTGCCCGCCACCGCGATGCCGTAGGCCTGCAACCGCATGAGCTCGGCCAGCATCTCGGCCCGCGGAATGATGGGCAGATGGGCATCGCGGGCCGCCAGCACCTCGGGGTTGTCGCACTTAACCGCCGAGGAGGTGACTACCACATCGGCGCCCCCGACCCAGGCCGCATCATGGCCGAGATGGATAACTCCGCCCAGGCTGGCAAGCCGCCGGGTGATGTCGGACTCGCGCAGATCCGAACCGCTGACCCGGTAGCCAAGATTCAGGAGCAGTTCGGCGATGCCGCTCATGCCGATGCCGCCGATGCCGACGAAGTGGATGCATTGATTCTTGCGGTACATATCAGGGTGTCTCGTCCTTGGTCCAGGCGCCTGCCAGCGCCAGACATTCGTTGATGATGATTTCGGTGGCCGCGGGCCGTCCCAGTTCCCTGGCCCGCGTTGCCATAAGCCTGCGTTTCTCGCCATCGGCCAGCAACTCGGCCAGCATCCCGGCAAGTTTGCCGCCGGTCAGTTCCGCCTCGTCAGCCATCAGGGCCGCGCCGTGTTCCGCCAGATAGCGGGCATTGTGGTGCTGGTGGTCATCCGCCGCATAGGGGTATGGTATCAGCACCGCCGGCCGGCCGAAGACCGTGACCTCGGCCAGGGTCGTGGCGCCGGCCCGGGAGACGATCAGATCCGCCTCGCCATAGGCCGCCGCCATATCGCTGATAAACGGCTCCACCCGGGCGACAACGGCCGCGGCATTATACCCGGACTTCACCCATTCGGCATCATGGATACCGGTCTGATGGATGATATTGAGGCGATTTTTCTCCGCGAGCTGACCCACTGCCTCCACCACCAACCGGTTGACCGCCCGCGCCCCCTGGCTGCCGCCGAGCACCAGCACGGTGAGCCGTTCATGCGGGGCAGCGGTTTCTTGCGCCCGCGCCAGCAGTTCGCGGCGAACCGGATTGCCGGCGAGCCGCACCTTGGCTGCCGGGAAGAAACCTTCACTGCCGGGCAGCGAGACGAAGATCCGGTCAACGATCCGGCCCAGCATCCGGTTGGCCAGCCCCGGAATCGAGTTCTGCTCGTGGATGGCGGTGCGGATTCCCAGAAGGCGCGCCGCCAGCAATACCGGCCCGGTCACATAGCCGCCGACCCCGAACACCAGGTCGGGCTTGAACTGCCGCAGCAACTGCATCGCCCGCCAGACACTCACCGGCACCTGCAACAGGGCGCCGAGCTGGCGCAGCAGGGATTTCCCCTTGAGCGCGCGGCTGGCCAAGGCCACCACCGTAAAGGGCTTACCCGCCAAGGCCTGATTGTCGAGATGCCGGTCGGTACCGATGAACATCACCTTTCCCCGCGGAAACCGCTGCAGCATCCCTTCGGCCAGCGCAATCCCCGGAAAGAGATGGCCGCCGGTGCCGCCGCCTGTAATCACCAACCGCATACCTGATACACCCTAATTGACCGCCGCATGTTCCGGCACCTGAAGCTGCCGCGCCAGATAATCAATCCGGAACCGCTCCATGGTTACCTGATAGCATTCCGGGCAATAGCCGTGGGACGTCCGTCCCGCATCCTTTGCCATCCGCTTCTTCACACAGCTCTTCCCGCTCTTGGTTCTGCGGCACACGCAGCACATCGTAATCATGATCCTTCCCCCCCATGCTCGCATGACATCTCAGGCAACCAGCGCCTCCATGATCGGGCACAGCCTGCCGCCTCCCCGCACGTCGCGGGGTCGGGAACGAAGCGCCTGCACCGCCGCCCGGAACACCTCACCCCGGTGGGCGTAACTATCGAACATATCGAAGCTGGCGCAGGCCGGCGACAAGAGCACCAAGTCGCCCCGCTGTGCCAGCTCCCGCGCCTTGCCAACCGCCTCGGCCATGCTCTCGGCGAATTGAATCGGAATCAGATCCGCAAAGGCCGCGGCCATGAGCTGCCGGGCACTGCCGATAAGCACCATGGCCTTGACCTTCTGCCGGACGATGTCGCGCATCAGGCGGTAGTCACCGCCTTTGTCGAGGCCGCCGGCAATGAGGACCACCGGCTGCTTGAGCCCTTCGAGGGCCGAGGCCACCGCGCCGATGTTGGTGGCCTTGGAGTCGTCGTAGTAGGCGACGCCCTCCACCTCGGCCACCAGGGCCAAACGATGCGGCAGCGGCTGGAAGGCTGCGAGCCCCCGCCGGATCGCCGTGGGCTCGCAGCCGCAGCAGCGGGCGGCAATAATGGCGGTCATGGCATTGTGGCTGTTGGGTGCCGTGGCCAGCGGCGTACCGGCCAGGTTGTATTCCTCGGTCGAGGCGCCGGGGGCCAGCCCCCGCACCTGGGCCACCGCGCCAGCCATGCCGGCGCCGCTGCCGACGGTCCGTTCGCCAACCACAAAACGCCGCGCAGAAATCGCGTACGGCGAGGCAGGATTGGCTCCGGCCTCGGCCAGCAGCCGCGCAATCTCCGGGTCGTCGCCGTCGAGAATCGCGCTGTCGTCCGGCTGCTGGTGGCGGAAGATCGACCACTTCGAGTCGGCATAGGCCGCATAGGAGGGGTAACGGTCAAGATGGTCCGGGGTGATGTTCAAAAGAATCGCCACCCGTGGCCGGAAGAGGCCGGCGGTATCGAGCTGGAAACTGGAGACCTCCAGCACCACCCATTCCGCCTCCTGCGGCCCGGCGAGATACTCGCAGAGCGGGGTGCCGAGATTGCCGCCGACAAAGACTTCCTTGCCCGCGGCCTTAAGCAGGTCGCCCACCAAGGTGGTCACCGTGCTCTTGCCGTTGGTGCCGGTGATCGCCACCACCGGCGCCTTGAGGAAATCCCGCGCCAGGGCCAGCTCGCCGAAGATTGGAATGTTCCTGGCCCGCGCCGCAGCGAGGGCAGGCAGTGCCAGCGGCACCCCGGGGCTGAGCAGGATGGCATCCACCTTGCCGAAGAGCTCAGAGGAGTGGCCGCCGATCTCACAGTAAACCCCTTTCTCCTGCAGCCATTGAATCTTCTCCGCGTCCAGCTGTGGCGCGCGGCCACCCTCTGAAACCGAAACCCGCACCCCCTGAGCGAGCAGAAAGCGCACCGCCGCATAGCCGGACTTGCCAAGGCCGACCACCAGAACGTGGTCGCCCTTCTTCACAATCGGCGTGGGCAGTATGGGACTGGTGGCGTGATTCATTCGTTCACCGCAGCTTCAGGGTGGCAATGGCCATCAGCCCGAGGACGATGGAGACGATCCAGAAACGGACCACCACCTTGGGCTCGGGCCAGCCTTTCTTTTCAAAATGATGATGGAAGGGCGCCATCAGGAAGATCCGCTTGCCGCCGGAGAGCTTGTAGTAGCCGACCTGCAGCATGACCGACAGCGCCTCCATGACGAAGATGCCGCCCACCAGGGCCAGCAGAAATTCCTGCTTGATGATGATGGCCACCAGTCCCAGGGCCGCCCCCAGAGACAGGGCGCCGACATCGCCCATGAAGATCCGGGCCGGGTAGCAGTTGAACCAGAGAAAGCCGAGGCAGGCGCCGACCAGGGTGGAACAGAAGACCGCCACCTCGCCGGCCCCGCTGACAAAGGGCAGCTGCAGATAGGCGGAAAGCCCGGCATGGCCGGCGAGATAGGAAAAGAGCAGATAAACCGTGCCGGTCACCACGGTGGGGCCGGCCACCAGGCCGTCGAGGCCGTCGGTGAGGTTCACCGCGTTGGAAGCGCCCACCACCACCAGCACCGCGAAGATCACGTAATACCAGCCGAGATCGGGCCGAGCGGCCTTGAAAAAGGGCAGGCTCAGATGGCCGTCGAAGCCGGGCAACTGGTAGAGCACCAGCCCGGCCAGGGCCGCACCGAGGAACTGGGAAACGAGCTTGCCGCGGGCGGAGAGCCCCCGGCTGTCCTTTTTTTTGATCTTGCGGTAATCGTCGTAGGCGCCGATCACGCCGAACCAGAGCGTCACCGCCAGCAGCAGCCAGACAAAGGGGTTGGCGAGATCCACCCACAGCAAAGTGGCCACGGTGATGGCGCTCAAAATCAGGATGCCGCCCATGGTGGGCACTCCCCGCTTGCTGAAATGGGTTTCGGGGCCGTCATCGCGCACCACCTGGCCGATGAGATTCTTTTGCAGCATCCGGATAAAGGCCGGCCCGCAAAGCAGCATGATGAGGAAGGCGGTGAGCGCCGCGGCGATACACCGGAAGGTGATGTAACGGAAGACGTTCAGGACGCTGATGTAGTCATGGAGCGGATAGAGCAGATGATAGAGCATCGCTGATTACCTCGTCTCCGATCCGGCCAGGGCACTGGCGATGGTTTCCATCCGCATGCCGCGCGAGCCCTTGAGCAGGAGGATATCCCCCGCCTCGAGCGTGCCGGCTTCAACCGCCTTGTCGAGCCAGGCGACCACCGCTTCCTTATTGGCACAATGCTGCGCCTGCGCCGTGGCCATGCCGGCCTGGCGGGCGCCGGCCACCAGCTCGCCGGCGAACTCGCCGACCGCCAGCAGGTAATCGAAGTTAAGCCGCGCCGCGTTCTCGCCCACCATCCGGTGGGCAGCCACACTGTGGCTGCCGAGTTCCAGCATGTCGCCCAGTACCGCGACGATCCGCTGCCGGTTCTTGAGGTTGCGCACCGCCTCCAAGGCTGCCAGCATCGAGGAGGGGTTGGCGTTATAGGCATCGTTGATGAGCTTGAGGCCGCTCGGCAGCACGCTGATCTGCATCCGCTTGTCATAGGGCCGGTGGCTGGCGAGTCCCGCTACGATTTCGGCCGGCGCCAGGCCGACCGCATGGGCCATGGCGGCGGCGGCCAGTGCATTCATCACGTTGTGGGCACCCAAACTGACGATGGTCAGCCGTTCGCTCCGCGAGCCGATGTGGAGGGTGAAACGCATCCCCTCTTCACCGAGGCTCACGATGCGAGTGGCACGGACCATGGCGCTGCTGCTCCGGCCGAAACTGACCTTGCGGTGCCGCAGCCGGCGGGCCAGCTTACGCACCCGCACGTCATCGGCATTCACCACCAGCGTGCCCCAGGCCTTCATGCCGGCAAAGAGTTCGCCCTTGGCCCTGGCCACCCCTTCGATGGTGGCCAGGCCGGCCAGGTGGGCACCCTGCACGTTGGTGATGCAGGCAACATCCGGCTCGGCAATCTCCGCCAGCCGGGCGATCTCGCCCGGCCGGTTCATCCCCATCTCCAGCACCGCGAAATCATGTTCCTCGTTCACCGGCAGCAACGAATGGGGCAGACCGATGAGGTTATTGAAATTCCCCTTGGTCTTGAGCACCTGATGGCGCTGCCCCAGAATGGCGCTGATCATCTCCTTGACCGTGGTCTTGCCGGAACTGCCGGTCACGGCCAGCACGGTAAGATCCGGCATCTGCTTACGCCGATAGTGGGCGAGATCGCCCAAGGCCTGCAGGGTGTCATTCACCAGGATCACGGCAGCGCGACCCGGTTTCTCCGGCGGCTTGGATACCAGCACGCCGGTTGCTCCCCGGGTGAGCGCCTGTTCCAGGAAATCGTGGCCGTCAAGGTTCTCGCCCACCAGGGCGACAAAGAGATCCCCCGGTTCCACGGTCCGGCTGTCCGTGGAAATCCGCCGGAACGCGGCCTCGATCGGGCCGGCAAAAAATCGGCCGCCGGTGGCGAAAAGCACCTGGGCGAGCGTCCAGACCGGCGTCTGCCCAACGCTCGCCGCGTGGCCATTCCCCTGCCGCCGCTCCCGATGCGGCGCTTTGTCCCGCATCTCAATTCGTGCCATACCCTCCATTGTCCTCCCCCTTGGCTCCCCTGTTCCCTACCAGCGGATCATCGCCAGCATCTCCCGCGCCACCAGGCGGTCATCGAAAAAGAGCTTGGTCTTGCCGATGATCTGATAATCCTCGTGCCCCTTGCCGCAGATCACCACAATGTCGCCCGGATTGGCATGCCAGACCGCTGCCCGGATCGCCGCCTTGCGGCCGGGGATCAACTCGTACCCCCGCAGGGCCGGATGGGACTGCAACATGGCCAGCGGCAACCGCGCCATCCCCGTGGTGCGGAGCCCCTCCTCGATGGCGGCGATGATCGCTCCCGCCTCCTCGCTGCGCGGATTGTCGGAGGTGACCACCGCCACATCGGCAAGGTTCCCGGCGATGGCGCCCATCTGCGGCCGTTTACCCTGGTCGCGGTCCCCGCCGCAACCAAACACCGCGAGCAGCCGCCCCTGCGTAAGCCGCCGCAGGGTGCGCAGGATATTCTCCAGGGCGTCCGGGGTATGGGCATAATCAACAAAGACCTCGATACCGCTGGCGGAAACCACCCGCTCCAGCCGTCCCGGCGCGCCCTGCGCCTCGCTGAGCCCTGCGGCGATCACCGGGGGTGCATAACCGAGGGCGCTGCCCACGGCCGCCACCCCCAGCAGATTGCGGATATTGAACTCACCCACCAGCGGCGAACGGATCTCGAGGCTGCCTTGGGGCACCGTGACTTCCAGGGTCAGGCCGGTTAAATTCTCCCGGGCCGAGGTGAGCGCCACCTCGCCGGCACCGATGCCGCAACGCAGAAGCGCCGGGGCCTTTTTCCGCTTGCTGCCGGCAAGTTCTGCCAGCAACCGGCCGCCCCACGGATCGTCGGCAAGGGCGTCCACCACCACGCCCGCACCGCCAGGCTTCAGATATTCCTGGAACAGCCGCTTCTTGCTGACAAAGTAGGACTCCATGTCGCCATGGAAATCGAGATGATCGCGGCTCAGATTGGTAAAGAGCGCCACGTCGAAGCTGAGCCCTGCCACCCGCTTCTGCTCCAAGGCATGGGAGGAGACCTCCATGATCACATGGGTGACGCCGCTGTCCGCCATCTCCCGCAGCAGCCGCTGCAGCGCCTCCGGCGGCGGGGTGGTATGGGCGGCCGGCAGCACCTTGCCGGCATAGCGGTAGTTGACGGTGCCGATCACCCCCGGCTTGCCGCCGGCCTTGCGGATCAGTGTCTCCAGCAGGTAGGCGCTGGTGGTCTTGCCGTTGGTGCCGGTAATGCCGATCATGGTCATCCGGCGCGCCGGCTCCTGCCAGAAGGCGGCGGCAATGAGTCCCAGCGCCTCGCGGCTGTCCTCCACCTCGATGCAGACCGGCAGCCCCCTGGTCTTACTGATGCGGGCGCGGCCCTTTTCCAGCACCACGCCGGCGCAGCCGCGCCGCACCGCATCGTCGATAAAGTCGTGGCCATCCACTGCGGTGCCGGCCACCGCCACAAAAAGCGTGCCCGCGGTGACCGCCCGGGAATCGGAGGTGACCGCGGTGACCGCCAGCTCGGCTATCTTTTTGGTGGCGCGATACGTCACGTTCTTCAGCAGCTCCCGTAAGGTGATCGCATATGCTCCGTGTGGCTGTCCATTCGCCATTCCGTCAACCTATTGCACCTGCACCATGCGCAATTCCAGCCGTCCCTCATCAACCCCCTTGAGCGGCGTGGCCGGCAACGGCTGCTGCTCCACCACCTGGCCGCTGCCCACCACCTTGAAACGCAAGCCGGTCTGCTGCAACACCTGGAGGGCCTTGCGCAGGCTGAAACCTTTCACGTCCGGCATGGTACCGGTCGCCGGCACCATGGCGGCCATGGGCTGATATTCCGGCTCGCGGTAAAGGGTCAACCATTTTTTGTAATGGGCGGCCTCTTGCGCTGCCAGCGCCGTCCGCACCGGCGGCACGGTTTTTAAGGCCGCGTAGTGAAGAGCCTGGCTGGCCAGGGCCTTGGCCACAGCGCGGGCCGGCGAAGGCTTGCCCAAATCGAGCTGGGCGCCGTTCAACACGATGGCCAGGGCAATGCCCGGCTGCGCTTCCGGGGAAACCGCCAGCAACACCGCATGGTAACGCGGTGTCACCGGCTGGGCCACCGGCTGGGTCACCGGCTGGCTGGGGGCCTGCTCCTGGGTCGGTTTGGCCACCGGCGCCACCGGCTCAGCCGCGGTGATCATGTCCTGCCGTATCACGGACTCCAAGACCACCAGCCCGCCCTGACTACCACCTGGCTGCTTGGCGAGCACGCCACGGAGTTGGTTGATAACCGGCTGCGCCATCCCCTTAATCTGCGGGACCGATGGCGGCACCCGCCAGAGCTGCTGGCCGTCGGAGAGGCCCAGCAAAAGATGGGGCGCCACCGGGCTGTTCTGGATCAGCCGGCAGAACGAACTCAAAAGGCTCACGGTATCGGTGGCCGCTTGGCCGTTACCCAAGGCAATGCGGTCACAACTCCCCGGCAATCCGCGCAACGGCTTCGACACCTTGCCGCCGGCCAGCGTGATCTCTTCGCCGGCCGCCACCACCCCTTCGGGCAGGTCGACCGGGGTCTCACCGCACAGCCCGATCCGCTGGGCAAAAATCTTTTTCTCCTCAGCCGGCATCGGCATTGCCGGGCCACCAAGGGCCACCAATTCCGGCGACAGATAGACTCCCTCCCGCGCCTCGTTCCAGATCAGGGGGGACGGGACGGGTGCCGGCGGCGCCTCACCTTCAACCACTGGCTGCGGCGCGGCCACCGGGACATCCCCTTTTTCCATGGCTGCGGCCAGCCAGAAAAAGGAACGCAGACCTCCTGGATAGACCGGCTCAACAATGGTCCGGTTCTTCCGCTCGTCACCCGAAAAGGCCCAGAAACGGTTGGGATCGTAGACCGGGGCGCTGGCCAGGGCCAGGATCTCACCGCTCGCCGGCAGCAACACCAACGCGGCACCGCTCGTCGCCTTGGTCTCGCCGATAAGCGACTGCAATTTCTCCTCCAATTCTCGTTGCACCCGCAGATCGAGAGTGGTCACCACGTGAGCCCCGACTTTGCCGGAGACCACCTCCGCCGGCACCGGTGCCCTGGAGAGGGCCGGGTCATAGGCACCGCCGCCCCGGAGGATGTTGTCGTAATACGATTCAATGCCGGCCAATCCCTGCTCGTCCTTGACAAAGCCGACCACATGGCTGGCCACTTCATGCTGAGGATAATAGCGATACGCCCGCTGGAGCATGTGCACACCTTTGAAGCTGGCCTCGGCGATCTTGTCCGCGCGCTCCTGCGGGATCTGCCACCCCACCCAGACAAAACTGCGCTCCGCCTTGAGGGAGGCCAAGAGTTCCGCCTCGTTCACCTTTAGATTGTCGGCCAGTAACCTGGCGGCCTTTTCCGGTTCCTTCAGCTCCAGTGGCCGGGCATAGATCGAGGCCAGACGGAAGCTGACCGCCAGCTCGTTGAAATTGCGGTCATAGATATTTTTGCGCCCGCCCAGGGCATCGAGTTGCGACTCCGCCCCGCCATCCTCGGCGACCGGTCCCGAAAAAAAGAAAAACCGCATGATCCCGAAGGCAACCGCCGGGATCAGCAGCAGCACCGCGAGGCCCACCAGGACCCGCCGCCGCCGCCGTTGCGCCTCAACCGGTAATTTCCGCACGTTCATCATGGCCGCTGGATTTGTCCCTGTTGCGGCGGGTACAGCCCTAAAGTGGCCGCCACCGCCTCGACCCGCTTTTCCTTCATGAGCGCCTGCCGCTCGCCGAGCAGCTTCTCGTGCCGCGCCAGCAACTCCTGCCGGGTCCGGTTCTCCTGGTCCAACTGGTCGAGGCCGGTCCGTACGGCCCAGCCGAACCAGACGCTGACGGCGAGACCGAAAAGCATCACCGCTGTGAGCAGCGCGCCGCCGATCTTGTTCAACTGGCCATCATCACCCGAACGGCCGGTGGGCTTACGCCGGAACGCCTGGTAGCGGCTCGAATAATCCTGCTTCATGCCTGGCTCTCCACCCTTACCGCCACCCGCAGCTTGGCGCTCCGCGCCCGAGGATTCCGGCTGCACTCCGCCTCACCCGGCACGATCGGCTTGCTGGTTACCACCCGCAGCAGGGGGTTCTCCTGGAACGCCCGTTTTACCAGCCGATCTTCCAGGGAATGAAAGGAGATCACGCAAAAACGGCCGCCGACCGCCAGCCACCTCGGGCCCGCGGCCAGCACTGTCTGCAGATTTTCCAACTCCTGATTTACCGCGATGCGCAACGCCTGGAACACCTTGGTGGCGACATGGATCTTCCTGGGGTGGAAGCGGCGTGGCACTGCCCGCTCGACGACCTCGACCAGCTGGGCGGTGGTGCAAAGTGGTTGACGCCGCCGCGCCTCCACCACCGCCTCGGCAATCGGGCGGGCCTGCCGCTCTTCGCCGTAATAATAAAAAATATCCGCCAGTTCCTGCTGGTTCTTGGTATTGAGCAGGCCGGCGGCGGTAAGCCCCTGGCGTTTGTCCATCCGCATGTCGAGCGGCTCTTCGCCCCTGAAGCTGAAGCCGCGGCCGCTGCGGTCGAGCTGCAGCGAGGAGAGGCCGAGATCGAGCAGCAGGCCGTCGATGTGCCGAACCCCTTGCTCCATTAAGGTCTCCTCCAGCGCGGTGAAGTTCCGATGGATGTAGCGGATGCGATCGCCGAAGCGCGCCAGCCTCTGCCGGGCCCGCGCCATGGCCTCCGCATCCCAGTCAAACCCGATCAGCCGGCCTCCTGGTGCGCTCTGTTCGAGAATCCGTTCCGCATGGCCACCTAATCCCAGATTGCCATCGACGTAGATACCGCCATCCGCCGGGGCCAGGCTGGCAATCACCTCATCCAGCAGCACCGGCTGATGTATCGCGTCCATCGCTCCTAAAACAGACCGAGTTCGAGCAGGGTCTGTTCCATATTCTGGAAATTCTCGAAGGAGGGCTTGCTCATCGCCTCCCAGGTCGCTTTGTCCCAAATCTCGAAATAGGTGATCATGCCGGTGACCACCACGTCGCGTTCAATCTTGCTTTCTTCCCGCAGGTTGGGGGGCAGCAGGATGCGCCCCTGCTTGTCGAGGGAGGTTTCGAAGACGCCGCCGATCATGTAGCGGATCAGATTGATGAGCTCCGGCTGCTTCTTGCCCTCGGCCCGCAGGGTCATTTCCAGCTCCTCCCATTGCGGGAGCGGATAGGCCTTGAGGCAGTTGCGCCAAGGGGTGACCATCAGCCGCTCGTCGTATTGCTTGCGCAGAACCTCACGGAAGCGGGTGGCGATATTGAGCCGCCCCTTCTCGTCCAGCGCATGTTCCGACCGCCCACGGAAATGATGAATGGGGCTGCGGACACTCCCTTCGCTCATGGCTGACACCCCTTCTCTCCCTTTTACACCACTTTACACCACCTAATGTCCCTTATAGTGGGGGAGTCGTAAAAGTGTCAAGAAAAAAAAGAGGTTAGCTCATCTTCAGGCCCTCTATTTCACCCTTTGGGGAATGCACCATATGTAGTTACCATATGGATGCGTGTGCACCATATACAGTATCTCCACCAAAATTCCAGCGGATTTTCAGGGACCGGCGCACCATTTTTTTCCTGATCGAGAAATATGCGGGCTCCTTCGACTTTTATGGCTGTTGGCAAGGCGGAACCGCATTTTGCTTGCGCCCTGGGGCAAATTCCTTTATGGTAGCTCCCCTTTCCGCACCGAAAATACGAGGTTATTCGCATGAAGCAGCAAAGCATCCGCAACGTCGCCATCATCGCCCACGTCGACCATGGCAAAACCACCCTGGTGGACCAGCTGTTCAAACAGAGCGGCATCTTCCGGGACAACCAGCAGATGACCGAACGGCTGATGGACTCCATGGACCTGGAGCGCGAGCGCGGCATCACCATCGCCTCCAAGAACGGCTCTTTCCGCCATGGCGACCACTGGATCAACATCATCGACACCCCGGGCCACGCCGACTTCGGCGGCCAGGTCGAGCGGGTGCTGCGCATGGCCGACGGCTGCCTCCTGCTGGTGGACGCCCAGGAAGGGCCGATGCCCCAGACCTACTTCGTGCTCAAGAAGGCCCTGGCCGCCGACCTGCCGATCATCGTGGTGATCAACAAGATCGACAAGCCCGCCGCCCGGCCGGAGTGGGTGGTGGACCAGGTCTTCGACCTCTTTGTCAAGCTGAACGCGCCGGAGGATCTCCTCGACTTCCCGGTGATCTACGCCTCGGCCAAGGCCGGCTACGCCTCGCTCACCCTGCCGGTGACCGGCGGCGACATGCTGCCCATCGCCGACCTCATCGTGAAAAGCATCCCGGCGCCCAAGGGCGACCCGGCCGCATCATTGCAGATGCAGGTCAGCTCCCTCGATTACTCGCCCTACCTGGGGCGGCTCGGCATCGGCAAGGTGGTGAACGGCACCCTGAACATCAACAAGGCGATCACCGTGATCAAGCGCGACGGCTCGGCGCAGCCGGCGCGGATCACCAAGATCTACCGCTTCGAGGCGGACCAGAAGGTGGCGACCGACACCGCCACCACCGGCGAGATCGTGGCAGTGGCCGGCATGGACGACATCACCATCGGCGAGACCTTCACCGATCCCGATAATCCGCAGCCGCTGCCGCTCTTCGAGATCGACCCGCCGACCATTGCCATGCACTTCATTCCCAATGATTCGCCCTTTGCCGGGCTCGAAGGGAAATTCGTCACCTCCCGCCACCTGGACGACCGCCTCCAGCGCGAGATCATCGCCGACGTGGCCTTGCGGGTGAAGCCGCTCGGCGCTGGCGCTGGCTTCGAGGTCTCCGGCCGCGGCGAACTCCATCTCTCCATCCTCATCGAAAAAATGCGGCGCGAGGGCTACGAGTTCCAGGTAACAAGGCCGCAGGTCATCTTGAAGGAAGAGAACGGCCAGATCCTGGAGCCCTTCGAGGAGCTGACCGTGGACGTGGACGAGCGCTATGCCGGCGCAGTCATCGAGAAGCTCGGCATGCTCAAGGGCCGGATGCTGGAGATGCACCAGAATAACGGCATGACCCGCCTGCTCTACCAGATCCCCACCCGCGGACTCCTGGGCTACCGCTCCCAGTTCATGACCGACACCAAGGGCCTCGGCGTGATGAACTATGTCTTCAAGGAATACGGCCCCCATGCCGGCGAAATCAGGAACCGGCAGAACGGGGTGCTGGTGGTGAAGGAGCCGTGCACCACGGTGGCCTACGCCCTCTTCAACCTGCAGGAGCGCGGCACCCTCTTCCTGGGGCCGGGCGAGAAGGTCTACAAGGGGCAGATCATCGGCGAGAACAGCCGCGAGGGCGACATGGTGGTGAACCCGGCCAAGGGCAAGAAGCTCACCAACATGCGGGCCTCGGGCTCGGATGAGAACGTCATCCTCACCCCGCCCAAGGCCATGAGCCTGGAGGAGTTCATCTCCTACATCAACGACGATGAACTGGTGGAGATCACCCCGCAGTCCATCCGCATCCGGAAGAAGGCGTGCTAGCCGGCAGACCGGCAACGCCTTCCCTCCCCCGCCGCGGCCCACGGCAACGCTGCCCTTCCATCTTGATCTTGGTGCAAGAACGTGCGACAGTGACTTCCTGATATCGGGAACAACTTCACGAAGAGGCCTGCACCGGTGTCGGCAAAACAAAAAAAGAACAGAACACCCCGCGGCGGCCAGCGCCCGGGCGGCGACGCCCCGCTGGTGAAGTGGGTTATTTTCTTCCTTCTCCTTTCGGTCGTCCTGTTTGCCTTCTATGCCACCTATCTGGACAAGACGATCCGGGGAAAATTCGAAGGCAAACGCTGGTCGCTGCCGGCGGTGGTCTATGCCCGCCCCCTGGAACTCTTTCCCGGCATGGCGCTCTCCCCCCGGGAGCTTGAAGAGGAACTGCAGCTCGCCGGCTACCGCCGGGACCGCAAGGCGGTCGATGCCGGCGGCTACGACCGGCGGGGAAGAACCTTCCATCTGGTGACCAGGGACTTTCGTTTCCCGGATGGCCCGGAAGCATCGGCACCCTACACCCTTTCCTTTGCCGGCAATACGCTGACCGCCATCACCCGCGCCGATAACAGCTCGGCGGTGGAGGGCCTGCGGCTCGATCCGGCCCGGATCGGCAGCTTCCACCCGAGCCAGCATGAAGATCGGATTCTTCTTACCCGGCCCGAACTCCCGGAACTCCTGATCAAGACCCTGCTGGCGGTGGAGGATCGGAACTTTTACTACCATCCCGGCCTCGATCCGCTCGCCATTGCCCGAGCGCTCATCGCCAACGTCCGGGCGCAGAAAACCGTGCAGGGCGGGAGCACCCTCACCCAGCAGCTGGTCAAGAACTTCTTCCTCACCAACGAGCGCACCTTCTGGCGCAAGATCAACGAGGCCATCATGGCCCTTCTCCTGGAGGCCCATTACGACAAGGAGGAAATCCTCACCGCCTATGCCAACGAAATCTTTCTGGGCCAGGATGGCAACCGGGCAATCCATGGCTTCGGCCTCGCCAGCCACTTCTATTTCCGGCGGGAGCTGAACGATCTCTCCCCGGCCCAAGTCGCCACGCTGGTCGGCATGGTGCGCGGGCCGTCCTACTACGACCCGCGCCAGGAGCCCAAGCGCTGCCTCAAACGCCGGCAGGATGTCCTTGAGATCATGCTCGCCGAGAAGGTGATCGGCAAACCGGCATACCAGGAGGCCAGGTCCGCTCCCCTGGCCACCCAGACCATGGCCGGCAGCGGCCTCAACCGCTTTCCCGCCTTTCTCGATCTGGTCCGGCGCCAACTGGCCGAGGATTACCGGGAAGACGATCTCACCTCGGAGGGGCTGAAAATCTTCACCACCCTTGATCCCCGGGTGCAGCGGGTGGTGGAACAGCGGCTGGCAGCGACCATTGCCCGGCTGGAGAAGCGAAGCGGCAAACGCAACCTGCAAGGGGCGGTAATCGTCACCCGCCGGGAGAACGGCGAGATTCTCGCCATTGCCGGCGGGCGCACGCCGGGGCAACCGGGCTTCAACCGCGCCCTTGATGCCCGGCGGAACGTCGGCTCCATCATCAAGCCGGCTGTCTATCTCACCGCTCTGGGCAAAGGCTACACCCTGGCAACCCCGGTGGAGGATACCGCCTTTACCGTGCCCAATGCGGGCGGCAAGCCCTGGCGGCCGGAGAATTTCGACCGGACCACGCGGGGCCGGATCCCGATGTATCAGGGGCTGGCCCACTCCCTCAATCTGGCCACGGCCAGGATCGGCATGGATGTTGGGGTAAAGAGTGTGGTGCAGACCGTGAAAAATCTCGGCGTGCCGGGGGACTTCCCCGCCTATCCCTCTTTTCTTCTGGGGGCGGCCTCCCTGACCCCGCTTGAGGTCACGCAGATGTACCAGACCATCGCCGCCGACGGTTTCTATCTGCCGCAGCGGGCGATCAGCAGCGTGCTGGCTGCGGACAACACGGTGGTCAAACGTTTCGATATCTCCACGGAACAGCGCTTCGCCCCGGAACAGATGTATCTGCTCAACACCGCGCTCCAGAAGGTGGTGCGTGAGGGTACCGGCGCGGCGCTCGCCAACTATCTGCCGGCCTCGTATAATGTCGCCGGCAAGACCGGCACCTCCAACGATCTGCGGGACAGTTGGTTTGCCGGCTTCACCGGCGACCTGCTGGCCGTGGTCTGGGTCGGCAAGGACAACAACAAGCCCGCCGGCCTTACCGGCGGCGAAGGAGCCCTGCTGGTCTGGGGCGAGATCATGCGGGACCTGCATCCGCAGCCCCTGGAACTGACCGAGCCGGAGGGGATCGAGTGGCGCTGGGTCAACCCGAACACCCAGGAGACCTCGCCCACTCCGTTCTGGTTCGCCGGCAATCAGGTCAAGCTGCCCTTTACCGCCGCGAGCCTGGCGGAACCGAACCGGACAGTCGGCGCAGAAAAGACACAGGAGTCACGCGAACCGAGCGCCGGCGGCGTCATGCAAAAAATCCTTGATTGGTTCAAATGAGCAGGCAAGGAAGGATGGAACGGATGTCGGAGAGAAACCGGTTGCCCTACAGCAGCGCACGAAAAACAGTAGTGCTGCTGGCGCTGGCATGTTGCCTGGCAAGCTGCGCTCCGAAGAAGGCGGTGGATACCTCAGCCTACCGGGATGATGCTGCCAGACAGACGCCGCAGGCCTCGGCGCCGGAGTCTCCCACCACGCCTCCCCGCCAGAGTGCGCCGGAACCGCGGGCAGCGATCCCGCCGCCACCCAGTCAGCCGGGCGTCCTCTTCACCAATGCCAACAAGGCCATGCAGGCCGGGCAACTCGACCGCGCCGAAATGCAGCTTGAACGGGCTCTGCGCCTTGCCCCGCGGGACCCGCAACTCTGGCACGCCATGGCCAACCTCCGGTTCAGGCAAAGCAACTACGCCCAGGCCATCCAATTCTGCCTGAAATCAAACAGCCTGGCCGGCAGGAACAAAGCGCTTCTCCGCCGGAACTGGCTGTTGCTCGAAAAGGCGTATCTGAAAATGGGGCAAAAGGAAAAGGCAGCCGACGCCAGACGGAAGGCGGACGAATAACCTGGAACCGAAAAACGGCAACCCGACCGAAACAAACCTTGGGGCGGTTGACAGAATGAAGTTGACTAAGTATATTGACTAAGAAGAATTTTCCCCGCGAGGTGGACAATGCACACAGTCACCATTCACGAAGCAAAGACCCATCTTTCCCGGCTCATCAAAGAAACCTTGCGGGGAGAGGAGGTAGTCATCGCCAAAGGCAAGACGCCGCTGGTGCGGCTTACCCCGCTGCCTGGCGCGCTGCCGGAACGCCGGCTCGATGGCTGTAAGGGGCTCGTTGCCTCGATCAGCGAGGATTTCGACGCCCCGCTCTCCGACTTCGACGACTACATGGCATGAAGCTGCTGCTCGATACCCATGTTCTGCTCTGGGTGCTGACGGACAGCAGCAAACTCTCCACCCCGGCTATCCGAAGCTATCAAGACCCAGAGAACACGGTCCATGTCAGCGCTGCTTCTTTCTGGGAACTCGGCATCAAAATCAGTCTGGGTAAATTGTCATTCCACAGGGCGGACTGGGCGGGGGCACTCAAGGATGAGCTGGAGCGTAACGGCATCCGCTGGCTCCCCATCGACCTTGCCCACTGCGCCCAAGTAAGCAACCTCCCCTTCCACCACCGCGATCCATTCGACCGGCTACTCGTGGCCCAGGCCCTATGCGAGGAGATGGCCATGGTGACCGCCGACAACGCGCTTAGCGCCTACGGCGTGAAGATCATCTGGTAATCCACCCCGCAGCCCATCCGGCCGCGGGAAAAGGCGCGCTAAAAAGACGGGGGCGGCTTTCTCCGGACCAAAGGAGAAAGCCGCCCCCGAGTAACTCCGTCCTGTTGTTCAATCACTGATCTTACTCGTTCTTCACGAGGCTGCGCTTTTTCCTGGCAGGGTTAGCAATGGCCGCATCCACTGTTGCCGGCCCATCTGCCTGTGCCGCGGCGACCAATCCTATTCTGCTGATGCCGACCATTATTCCAGGCGTCCTTGATTCTGGAGTTGGCCCAACACTGCCAGCGCCGATATGGTACTCAATCATCAGATCATAACGCCCTTGGTGAATTTTATTATGTCTAACCAAAAGGGTGGTAAGATCTCGCATCGACAGAGGCTGGCCAACAAGCTCGGGTGAGATGGCTGCTTGTTTAGTTTTTTCGGTGTTATTGGACATTGGCGACCCTCTCCCAGTGCTGCCCCACTGCCGAGCTTGAAATCAGCGTCTTCATTGATTCTTCCTGGGCGGTGATTGTCACTTGAACATTGTGGTTAATATCGGTACGAACATGGACAAAGGCATCAATAGCCCTTGTAACAAGTTCGTTAAGTGAAACACCGTCCTTTGCTGCCCGAAGCACGGCCGCCTTGTGCAGTTCTGGTGGAATACGGACATTAAACTGCCCCCTCAATGGCTTTTGGGGCTCTTTGCCAATCTCCTTACATGTTTCCAGATAGTCCTCAACGGCCGCTATAAACTCTTTCTGAAGATTCTTTGGATCGCCCGCCTCATATGTCACAAGATCGTTGATAAACAATATCTTCCCCCGACACACGAGACGCTCCTCGTCGATTTCGGCTGTTCCCTCGTATCCCCTGTAGCTTAAAATAGCCATCTCTCCCCCTAAATGAATCCATGCTCTTTCAGATGGTTAACGACATCAACAACACAACCCTTGTCAACATTTGGTGACGGGTGCGGCTGGTGGCAGCTAATCAACGCATCCTTTCCTTCATGATAAAATTTCCTGCGCGATCCGCCACTCTTCCCACGCTTCAACAACCTGTAACCCAAATGCTCCAAAATACCTTTCAACTCAGTCCACTTAAGGTCGGATGGCGGCGGGACAGCGCATAATCTCTCCAAGGCTTTTCGGTACGTTGACATTTTACCTTACTCGGATTTTTCCGATTTGTAACTGAAAAATAGTACTACCGCGCCAAGTATCGTTTCACCACTCTCAATCAAAAGAGCCGAGTCTTGCCCTTCTACAGCACCACCGTCCGCTTGATGTAGTGCACCACCTCTTCCGGGTCGTCCATCACCTGGAAGTAGAGGAGGTCGTCCTTTTCGACCTTGCCGGTGGCGAGCATCTGCTCTTTAATCCACTCCACCAGCCCGCCCCAGAACTCGGAGCCGACCAGAATCACCGGAAAGGCCTTGATGCGGCGGGTCTGCATCAGAGTAAGGGATTCGAAAAGTTCGTCCAGGGTGCCGAAGCCGCCCGGCATGCCGATGAAGGCCATGGCATACTTGATGAACATCACCTTGCGGACAAAGAAGTATTTGAAGTTCAAGGGCACATTGGCAAAGCCGTTGGGCTCCTGCTCGAAGGGCAGGTTGATGTTGAGCCCGATGGAGATCCCCTCGGCCTTGGCCGCGCCCCGGTTGGCCGCGGCCATGATGCCGGGGCCGCCGCCGGTGATGATGGCATAGCCCGCCAGGGCCAGGTCATAGGCAATCTTATCGGCCAGCTCGAAATATTTTTCCCCCAGGGGCGTCCGGGCCGAGCCGAAGATGGAGACCGCCGGCCGGCCGATGCTGGCCAGGGTATCGAAGCCGTCCACGAACTCGCTCATGATCCGGAAGAGCCGCCACGAATCGCCCACCTGGAAGGTATCCAGGGAATACTGCTGCCGCTCGTCGATCACCCGGCCGGCCTTGGTAATCTTTACCATTGTCTCTCCTGAAGGAATGGGGCGCCTGCCCCGCTAGGGTTGCACCTGGGCGAGGGCGCTTTTCGCCTCGGCATGATTGGGCTGGAGCCGCAGCACCTTCTCGTAGAGCCGGTGCGCCTCCTTGAGCCGCCCCTGTTCCCGGTAGATGCGCGCCAGCCAGAAGAGCGCCGCGGAGTTCCTGCGGTCACGCTGGAGGCATTGCCTGAGCGAGGCGATGGCGTTGTCCGCATCCCCCTGCGCCCACTGCACCCAGGCCAGGCGCCGCCAGTGCTCGCTCTGGCCGCCATCCAGGGTCACCGCCTCCTGGCAGAGGGACAGCGCGATCTCGTCCCCTTCCTTCTCCCGGGCATAGAGTTCGCCGAGCATGCTCAAGGCCTGGGCATCGCGGTGGGTGAAAGAGAGCACCTTCTGGAAGGCAAGGATCGCCTTTTTGTTCTCACCCAGGCCGGCATGGGCCTCGCCGAGCAGCCGCCAGGCCGCGGCCCGGTCGCCGTTGCGCCGCCCCTCCAAATTGCCATCGGTCACGCAACGGCCGAGCAGCTTGGCTGCCTCGGTAAAACGCTTGTGCCGGCAATAGAGCCGGCCAAGCTGGAGCAGCAGGTCGAAGTGATGGTCGTTGCTTGCCAGAGCCCGCTCGAAGCAGTCGAGCGCCTCAGCACTCTCCTCGCGGTGGAGGTGGAGAAAGCCCAGGTTGAAAAGGGCCATAAAGTTGCCGGCCTCGTGGCGCAGGGCGGACTCAAAGCATTGCATGGCCGGACGAGGACGCCTGAGCTGCATGTAAGCAACTCCGAGGCTGTTGAGCAGGTTGACGTTGGCCGGGTCCAGGGCGAGACCGAGGCGGTATTCGCGTACCGCCCGCGTGATGTCGCCGCCGTTGTAGTAAACGTCGCCGCTGATGTTGCAGCTTACGGCATCGAAGAGCGCCTGCGAACCAGGACCGAAAAACTCGGCGTGGCGCAGGGCCTTGCGGCAGTTGACCGGAATCCTGGCCTTGGTGAAAGCAAGGCAGGGATAGAGGGCAATGCCCATGGAGAAGGTGGCACCGGCGGACTGGGCCATGGACTTGCGGAAGCGGCGGACCCATTTCATGGCCTGGTCGTTGCCCGCGTCGTCGAGAAAGACCAGGGCCTCGCGCTGGTTAAGCAGCAGGTAAGGCACCTCATCGCCCAGGACGGCGCGCACACGCTTGGTGAAATGGTTGCTTGCCGCCTCCTGATCCTGGCGAACGAGCACCAGGGCAAAATGCTCCTTGCCGCGCCACCACGCCGCCACCTTGCGCTGCTCGTTGCGCGACAAGGGTGGGAAGGCCGCAACCGCGCCCTCCGGCTCGTGCACGGCCAAACCGAATGGCCCGCGCTTGCGGGCCACCGCCAGCGCCTGCCAGGCCTCGTTCAGCAACAGTTCAGGTTCCGGGCCCCCGCCAAGCTGCCGCAGGCCGATATGGGCCTTGACAAACCCCTCACGCCGCAGACGATTGAGCAACAGGGTCGCCATCTGCTGGGCGTCGCTCAAGGCGCTCTCCTCCCAGAGCAGGGCGAAAATCCCGCTGCTCAGATGAAACAGGCTGGTGGTCGCGCCAAAAAGCGAGGCGAGGTACCGTGCGCCCTTCTGCACATATCCCCACCCCCGCTCGGCATCCCGGCTCGGCGGATAGAGTTCGAGCAACGCCAAAACGCCCCGAGGAGCCACCGAGGCCGGCAATGCCTGCAACTGCCTTTTCAGCAGCAGGCTGTTGGCCAACCCGGTCAGCGGATCGGCGTAATATTCCCGAAACGCATTGAGATGCAGGGCCAGAGCCTTTACCTCTTCCCGTAGCGCCGCCGGCGACCATTGCCGCGTCGCCACTCCGCCCAGCAGGGCCACGGCGACCGGGGCTCCTCCTCCAACCGGCAGCAAGAGCAAGGATTCGTCGCCATCCGCCACTGTCCGTGGCTCACCGGTAGCGGCCACCGCTGCCACCGCAGCTTGCCACGACTCCGGCAGCCCGCCGATGGTCTCGCCATCATCCACTCCCACCCACCGGAATTCCCGGCAGGCGGTGCGCTCCCTGGCGACCTCGGCCAAAGGCAAGGCCAGCCGCTCGACATCCTCCAAGGTGATCTGACTGTCCCGCAGCACCAAAGGAAAGGCCATCTTCTTCACTCCCCGCTCCTCGCCATCAAACATTGCCCCCCGTTTTTCACTTCACCCTTCCGGCACGTTCCCGCATGCCGGAAGGGGCGACCCATCAAAAGGATCGCTCACCGACTACCCCAAAACATGGTCAACCGCCGGCCAGCACCTCGGTCAGCGTTGCGGCCAGCGGCGCGATCTCGTCGTCGGCAACGGTGCGCAGATCCAGCAGCAGACACTCATTTTCGATCCGGCTGATCACCGGCACCACGGCAGCGCGCAACCGCCGCTCCAATTCGTTCACGCGCATCTCCTTCGGCGCCAAGGCCACCCCGCAACTCGGCAATTCCGTCTCCGGCAGGGAACCGCCGCCCACGCGCGAGCTGGTGCGCACGAGCGACACCCGACCGCGGCCAGCCAGCGATTTGTTCAGCCGGCGGCTGAGCCGCTTGGCCCGACGCTCGATGGCGGCAAGTGGCATGGTCAGCATGGCCAAGGTCGGGATGGTGCGCACGGCCTGCTCTTCGTCGAAATAGAGGCGCAGCACCGCCTCCAGGGCGGCGAGGGTGAATTTGTCGATCCGCAGGGCGCGATTCATGGGGTTTCGCTTCACCTGATCGATGACGGCGCGCTTGCCGAGAATGAGCCCTGCCTGCGGGCCGCCGAGCATCTTGTCGCCGCTGAAGGTCACGACATCGACGCCCGCGGCAATGGTCTCCTGCACCGTGGGTTCTTTGCCGAGGCCATAACGGGAGAAATCGACAAAGGAGCCGCTGCCCAGATCCTCCATCACCGGAATCCCGCGCGCCGCCCCCAGGGCCACCAACTCGGCCAAGGGGACCTCCTTGGTAAAGCCGATCATGCGGAAGTTGCTGGTATGCACCTTGAGCAGCAGGGCGGTCGCGTCGGTGATGGCCCGTTCGTAGTCGCGGAGATGGGTGCGGTTGGTGGCGCCGACCTCGACCAGGCGCGCGCCGCTTTTGGCCATCACCTCGGGAATGCGGAAGGAGCCGCCGATCTCGACCAGTTGGCCGCGGGAGACGATGACCTCGCGGCTGCTGGCCAGGGTTTCCAGCACCAGCAGCACGGCAGCGGCGTTGTTGTTCACCACCAGGGCCGCCTCGGCGCCGGTCAGTTCGCAGAGCAGTTCCTCGACCAGAGTGTAGCGGCTGCCGCGTTTGCCGGTGGCAAGGTCGAATTCGAGGTTGGCGTAATGGGTGCCCACCGCGAGCAGGGATTCCATGGCCGAGGCGGGCAGCAGGGAACGGCCGAGATTGGTGTGGATCACCACGCCGGTGGCATTGATGACGGTGCGGAAATTGGGCCGGAGCTTGTCGGCGAGCCGGGCCTCGATCTGCGGCAGGAGGCGCTCCTGCTTGAGCGCCGCGGCATCGGCGAGACGACCGGCAAGGATATCCTCGCGCCGGGCGGCCAATACCTCCCGCACCGCCCCCTTGACCAGGGCGGCCGGAGCGGTGTTCCCCTCGAACCGGAGCAGGACGTCGTCAACCTTGGGAATTGCCCGGAGAAGCTTCTGAATCGCGGCCGGCGGCTGCCCGGCCCCCTGCGCTTGTTTCGCCATTCGGTCTCCAAGAAAAACTCAAACTCGACGGCACCGGCCACACAGGTTGTGCCGTCTTGATAACCTCTTGAATTGACTTACCGATTTTATACGGCGCTGTCAAGCAACTGCGCGCCGGAAAGGGCGAAAAATCTCGGCCAGCCGGAGCGCGGAATCAGAATTCTTCGATCCGGCGGCGGAACCAGCGGATCAACGACTCCTTCTTCTCGCTGATGTCGATGCCGTAGATGTCCTTGGGGAAGAGCAGCTCGGTGACGCCGGAATCGAAGATGCGCTTCACCTCGTACTCGTCGTGGGAGACGCCCCGCTGGAACATGTAGTTCAGGTAGGAGCGGTTGGTGTGGACAATGAACTCCACCCGCATCCCGCCCATGCGGGCGAAAAACTTGTACATGGCGGTCTGCGCCGAGCTGCCGATGCTGCCCCCCCGATGCTCGCCGCCGTGCAGGGTATCGACCACCTCTTCGAGGGTCATCAGCGAACCGGCGCGGCTGGCGCTCTCGGTGAGGTGCTTCTGGAAGAGCTTCACCTCAATGAGGGAATCCACCACCGCCATGAGGCCGAGTTCGTCGTCCACCGCCACGGCCGGGTTCTCCTCGCTCTTGCGGAGGAGTTTGAGCACCTTGGCCTCGGGCAGCTTCTTGCGGATACTCACATAGACCGGAATTTCCCGGCCCTGGTAGCAAAAGCGCCGCCGCTTGAGCATGGTGATCTTCTCCAGCGGCGCCAATGTTTTAGGCAGCTCCTCCCGCTTCACCACCCGAGCATCGATCGCGGCATAGGTTTCCGGGTCGTGGCGGCTCAGGAGGTAGACGATCTCCAGCTCGCCGATCCTGACGTTGCGGCTCCACACCTCGCGGTTCAGAAAATCGAGGAACTGGAGGAACTTGTGCTCCACGTCGGTCTCGCGCTCGCGCTGGTCGATGGAGCCGGCGAGCTGCATGAGGATGAGCTTGCGTTTGGCCTCGAAGCGCGCCTTCTTGTGATAGCGATCATCGAAGAGGACCAGCAGCAGCTCCACCGGGCTCTTGGTGGAATCGATCTCGTTGGTCATCTCGATGTAGGAGGCGTAGTTGGCCAGCACCTTGGCCCGCAGGTAGTTGATGACGCCGTCGGCGATGCGGGAATAGGTGTTGATCCGCGAGACGATCTCCCGTTCGTTGCCCTCGATGCCGAACATGTTGCCCAACAGGGCATAGGCCCGCCGCTCCACCGCGGCCTTGGCGGCCGGGTTCTTGAGCAGGGCCTGAATCTCGGCCACGGAGCGCACCCGCAGGATCTCGAAGACCTGGTTGCGCGTCACCCGGTACTTGGTGGCGAGCCCGCTCCCCTTGAGTTCCGCCAGCCACTCCCGCGCCTCCCGCGAAAAAACGCGGCCCGCCGGCGGATAGCTCCGGGTGCAAAAAGGCCCCTGCTGGTCGAGCAGGGCATAGATGTTGTTCTTTACCGCCGCCATGGCGTCACCTCGTTGTCTTTCGATCCGCGCCAGAGGCCTGTTCGTAGCCATGTTTTTTGCATCACTGCCCGGCCGGCCTCGCCGGCAAAGCCAACCCGCAAAACAATATCGTCAACCACAGCCAGCCTCGCTTTTGCATCCGCAGCCTCCCGTGGCATTGAAGCGCACCCCTTCCGACGCGTCAAGAAAAACCCCTCTGCCCGCAGACAAGAAAGGCGGACAGAGGGGCCCCAGGAGAAACGGGAAAAGCAATGAATTAGAACGCCAGGCTCACCGCCACGCCGCCGTAAAGGAAATCATCATCCGCCCGGCCGATATAGGTTGCGTTGTCGGCCTTCAACCGATCCTCCGCGTCGGAACTAAGCGGGAAGGAGTAATAGAGTTGCGGGGTGACCGAGACATACTGGTTCACCGGAATCTTCACCGAGGCCGAGAGCAGGCCGTCATGGAAGTTGTTGTACTCGTCGGTGGCATCGTCCGGGTCGGCATAGGAACTGGCCTCGTCCGCCGCCAGATAGCTCACCTGGGCGCCAAGGGTCAGGGCGATATCGCCCTTGATCGGCAACGCGTGGGACACCCCCAGGGTGGCATACCAGCCGGCATAATGATCGATGTCACGATACACCTTGAGAGTCGGGCTCAGCAGGGTGTTGAGGGTGGCGTTAAGGAACAGCTCCTGGGTATCGGAGGTGCTGACGTACGGGTCCAGGGCGTAGTAGATATAGCCGGCCGACAGGCTCGCCGGCCCCATGGTCCAGCTATAGGACAGGGTCGCGTCGGTCTCGGTCCAGTTGTCGGTACCCACATCGGCGCCTTCCCAGCGGTCGGTGTCCAGGTTGCCCCAGAGGTTGGCGGCAAACCCCTTGTAGCCGACGGTCATGGAAGGCTGCAAGACCACGCTGTCCTTGGTGTAGGCGAACCCGCGCCAGACATACTGGCTTAGCGCGCTCACGGTCAGGTCCGCCGTGGGCTTCGCCTCCTCGGCCACCGCCGCACTTGCCAACATTCCCAGCCCGGCCAGGCCGAGCGCCAATACTGCAAGATACTTCTTTCCATTCATGGTCTACATCTCCTTTTCCTTGAAATAGCTCATTCCGGCGTACACCCCGCGCCATTACGGGTCATGCCGCGGCTGCGGGGATCATTGCGTGCGCCGCATTCGGAAAATAAAGAGATCAAGAACCATGCCAGAACGTAAACAGACCGGCGATTAGAAAAAATAACACAATATTACAAGCAGTAACGCATACGCCAGTCATGGTGGCGGCCGGCGAAAAATGACATTTTTGTTTAAAATAATGCCAGGACGAAAAAATAACTATACAAAAACGTAATTACAATGGTGCGGTCTTCCGCTCGCAGGTCGGCCGCTGGCCGCATTTCCCTGTTGCGGGCCGGAAGGGATGAAGTATAGTGGCGAGGTTTACCAGGTTACGGCACAAACCAACGGAACAATCGGAGAAAATCATGAGCGACCAAGTTCATGGACACGGCCATGCCGAGGATGAAAGCGTCTGTTTCAAGGTAGGGATCATCTTCATCTGCGTAACCGTCGCCCTCTTTGTCATCGCGTACCTATAAACCACCGCTGCCTTCGCCGCGGCCGGGTGAGCCTGCCCTGATCGAACGCCTGGCGCACACCAAACCGCCGGCTCACGGAGTGTACCGGGCTTTGCAGAAAGACGGCGGTCAATTACCGCAATTTTTCCTGGCTCCTCGCCGTTTGGCGTGGAAAGGGAAGGCAGCCACTTCACCCTGCTCTTTGGTGGAGCACGGCCATCTGGTGCGCGGGGCCTTGCCAACCAGGCAACTGGTGGAGATTCTCCACTTCTACGGCCTCGCCGGCCAGGGGCTCCCCTCCGGCCGCTGCCCCGGCTGCGGCCGGATTTACTGGGCCGGTTCGCACCACGCGAAGATGGTCCACCTGCTGGCGGAACCGGCTCATTACCAACCCATGCCGTACTGACACAAAGGCCGCGTGACCACTCTTCCCATCCACGACATCCTGCCGGAATTGAAATTTCGCTTGATGTCCGGGCATACCGCCGCCGTCATCCTGCACCATGGCGTACTGGACGAGGGAACTTCAGCCATAACTCTTTTCCCATCCAAGGAATTGGCCGTCAAGGTACGCGTGAGGCCGGACGGCGGCAAAGGCCGCTAAAGCGTATAGGTCAGCAACAACCGGTCGGAGACAACCTCTTCCTCAAGCGTTCTCCCTTCCATCTGGAAACGACGCAGCATCGAACGACCGACGTTGACAAAAATCTCTTCCTCAAAAAGACCATCCGGGAGTGGGAGGTCACAGATCATGCCGCCGGATTTTTTTGTGCCATCTATGCTCAAGGCGACATACACTCCTTTTTCCTTACAGCGGCTTATCTCTTCGCACAAATCCTCCAGACGAAATTGCTGGCCTCCATAAAGAATCGACTGGCTGTGTCGGTAGGGCGGGTCGCAGTAGACAAGATCGCCTTTGCGCGCCGCCCTCATCGCCTCGCGATAATCCATGACCTTGAATTCGGTATGCTGGACTCTCGGATGCCATAAGTCCACGCGTTTATCGAAGCGCTCCGGGGTAATGGGGTCATGTACCCCACACGGCGTTGACATATAGCCATCCGCCTGCCGGAAGCGGACCACCCCACCATAACAGGAACGACAAAGAAACAACAGGTCCGCGCCGTTGGGAGACGCATTGTATGATGCCTTGATCTTTTCGTAGCCTGCCCTTTTATGTTCACCGTGTGCCAGCGCCCACCGCTGCCGGTACCATTCTTTCAGCTCGGCCGGATTATCTTTAAGCGTTTGCCATATCTCCATAAGCGGCGCAAAGATATCGGAGGCACAGGCATCCAGTGGAGCGAGAGTAGCCAATACTCCGCCACTCCCCAAAAACGGTTCATGGTAGCGACCGAATCTTTCCGGAAATGCCCCGACGATTTCATGAGCAAATCTCTGTTTGTTGCCCACCCATTTCAGCAGTTGCGTGGTGAATGGCCGGACGAATCGATGCGGGCTCTCTTTAAAAAGCAATTGTTGCTTCATCGAATATGCGCCTCTCCCGGAAGGGTCTCCCGCAAAATATCCCAATTTTGGATATTCGTCAATTGAATATATAGTGCCCCCATGTCCAAGCCCAGTGAAACACAGAAACGCAAGTTGCGAAAGCTTCTTCGCAATCTCCGCGAAGAAGCTGGGCTCCGTCAGGTCGATTTGGCAACACGCCTGGAAAGACCCCAATCTTTTGTCAGCAAGTACGAATCCGGGGAGATGGCCTTGGGCTTTCTGGAAGTAAGACAACTATGTCGCAGTCTGGGCGTCTCATTCACCGACTTTGTACGTCGCTACGAAGAGGGGGGAGATGGAAGCTAATCCGAAATTCGCAAGGCTCCCCAGATCGTTTTGGGCCGCCGTACGCAGTATCAGCCAACACGTCGGATATACTACCCGCGGAAAGGGACAAGTAAAAATCCCCACCGACGAAGAGATCCGTCAGGTCTTCCGCAGGCTGCATTTGGACCCCGCATCGCTTGGCGATGAGGGAAAGCCTACGGATTTCGCCAGCACCTTGTGCGCCTATTATGAATATCGCGCCCAAAAACTCAACACCTATGTTGCGCCGCGCCTCATGGACGCCACGCGCGCAAAAACCGAATTTGAGGCGCTTAAGAAAAAACTCCAGCCGACCTGTCCCCTTCCCCTCAACAAGCAAAAGGGGAGGAAAAAAGCCCCCGCCTATCTCACCGGCATAGTCAATATGTTGATCGAGGCCCATTCGAAGGGCTTCCCCTGCGACTACGATCCCCGCGAACTCACAACCATCACGAAAGATGGCAATCCGCTACGAACGCTGGCACGACGCGCGGACGGGGCATTCCCAAGCACGATCAACCCCGTGGCCATATGGGAAGTCAAGGAATACTATTACACTACGACGTTTGGCAGCCGTGTTGCCGATGGGGTATACGAAACCCTACTGGACGGCATGGAACTGACCGAGCTTCGTGAACACGAACAGATAAAAATTCTTCATTATCTGATGCTCGACGCCCATTATACGTGGTGGGTCTGCGGCAAACCTTATCTGTGCAGGATTATCGACATGCTCCACATGGGCTACACAGATGAAGTGCTGTTCGGCTACGAAGTGATTGAACGTCTGCCCGCACTAGCCAAGAATTGGGTTGCCCTTGCCGCCAGGAAAACAAACCTCCCCACAGACCGCCATTAAGACGGGTGTTCGCGGCTTCGGCCTCCGGATGAGAAAACGACTGAAGCAAGATGACGCCCATAGAGTCCGCCTTCAGCGTCCTGGGCCGGTTCGCACCACGCGAAGATGGTCCACCTGCTGGCGGAACCGGCTCGTTACCAACCCCTGCCGTACTGACACAAAGGCCGCGTGACCACTCTTCCCATCCACGACATCCTGCCGGAGCTGCGCATCACCCTGGCACACCATCCGGCCGTGGTGCTCGCCGCGCCGCCCGGCTCCGGCAAGACCACCGTGGTCCCGCCGGCCCTGCTCGACGATCCCTGGCTTCATGACCAGAAGATCATCATGCTCGAACCACGGCGGCTTGCGGCCCGCCTTACCGCCTCCTACATGGCCGCCCAGCGGGGCGAACCCGTAGGCCAGGCCATCGGCTACCGGGTCCGTTTCGAACAGCAGATCTCGGCCGCGACCCGGCTGGAAGTGGTGACCGCCGGCCTCTTCATCCGCCGCCTTCAGGAAGATCCGGAACTTGCCGGCGTGGGGCTGGTAATCTTCGACGAATTTCACGAGCGCAGCCTCGATGCCGACCTGGCCCTGGCCCTCTGCCTCGATGCGTCCCGGTTGCGGGAGAACCTCAAACTGCTGGTCATGTCCGCCACCCTCGATACCGCGGCGGTGAGCCACCTGCTTGATGAGGCGCCAGTGGTCGAGGCCCACGGCCGGAGTTATCCGGTGGAGGTAGTCCACCTGCCGCCGCCGGCCACCTTTCCGCTTGACCCCAATCCCCGGGAGATCGCCGACCAGATGGCTACGGCGGTCATGAAGGCGCTCCGCGAACAGCCCGGCGACCTTCTCGCCTTCCTGCCCGGCACCGCCGAGATCCTGCGCACCGCCGAGTTGCTCGCTGCCCTGCCGGAGGCCGCGAAGCTCGCGATCCTGCCGCTGCACGGCGACCTCTCTTTGGCGGCCCAGGGCCAGGCGGTAGCGCCCGACACGACCGGCCGGCGCCGGGTGATCCTCGCCACTCCCATTGCCGAGACCAGCATCACCATCGAAGGGATCAGCACGGTGATCGACTCCGGCTGGCGGCGGTCTCCACGCTTCCAGGCAGAGAGCGGCCTGACCCGTCTCACCCTGCAACGCATCTCCAGGGCCAGTGCCACCCAGCGGGCCGGCCGGGCCGGCCGCCTCGGCCCTGGCCTCTGTTACCGGTTATGGAACGAGGCGGTGGACCATGGCCTGCGGGAATTCGACCCGCCGGCAATCCTCGATGCCGACCTGGCGCAGTTGGTGCTGGAACTGGCGCGGTGGGGGGTGACCGACCCGGCTACCATGGCCTGGCTCGACCCGCCGCCCGCCGGCCATCTGGCCCAGGCCAGGCAACTCCTGCAGGAGTTGGCGGCGCTGGATGCCCGAGGACGCATCACCGATCTCGGCCGCCGGATGGCGGTCCTGCCCGTCCATCCGCGCCTCGCCCACCTGCTGCTGGCCGGGGCTGCTGCTGGTAATGCAGCGCTGGCCTGCGATCTCGCCGCCCTGCTCTCCGAACGCGACATCCTCAAGGAACGGGACCGTTCCGCCGACCTCGACGACCGCCTCCACGCCTTGAACGCCTTCCGGCAACAAGGAGCCGGTGCGGTCCGGGCCCTGGGCGGCGACCCTGGCGGCTGCCGCCGGGTGGAGCAGGTAAGCCGCCAGCTCCGCCAGTTGCTGCCCAGGGCATCAACAAAAGCCAGCAGCATGGACCCAGGCGCCTTGGTGGCCGCGGCCTACCCGAACCGCATTGCCCAACGCCGGCCGGGCCAGCCCCACCACTACAAGCTCGCCTCCGGCCGCGCCGCCCGACTCGCCAACCACGACCACCTTGCCCACCACGAATATCTCGCCGTGGCGAGCTTGGATGCCGGTCGCACCGATGGCCGCATCTTTCTCGCCGCCGCCCTGGACCTGGCCGGGCTGGAAGAGGCGATGGGAGCACGAATCGAAACACATGAAAATGTAACGTGGGATGATGCCTCTGCCTCGGTCACCGCCCTGCGCCAGCGTCGCCTGGGCGCTCTGGTGCTCGACAGCGTCCCGCTGGCCAAGCCGGCTCCGGAACGGGTGCTGGCCGCCATGCTCGAAGGGGTGCGACGGATGGGGCTCGACGCCCTGCCGTGGAGCGAGGCCGCCCGCGACCTCCAGGCCCGCATCGAATCGCTGCATCGCTGGCAGCCAACCACGGGCTGGCCCGAGGTCGCGGACCAGCATCTGGCGGCCACCCTTGCCGAGTGGCTTGCCCCCTACCTCACCACTATCCGCACCCGCGACCAGCTCGGCCGTCTCGATCTCCACGCCATCCTGCTCGGCCTGTTGCCGTGGGAACAGCAACGTGAGCTGGAACGCCAGGCCCCCACCCATCTTACGGTGCCCAGCGGTTCGCGCATCCGGCTTAGCTACTCCCCAGACGGCCGCCCGCCGGTGCTGGCGGTGCGGCTGCAAGAACTCTTTGGTCTGGCCGAGACCCCCACCGTGGCCGCGGGGAAGATAGCAGTGGTGCTCCATCTGCTCTCGCCGGCGCGTCGCCCCATCCAGATCACCCAGGACCTCAGGGGGTTCTGGAATACCTCCTACCACGAGGTCAAAAAGGAACTCAAAGGCCGTTATCCTAAACACCACTGGCCGGACGATCCGTGGCAGGCGCCGCCCACCGCCCGGGTCAAGCCCCGCAAACAGGTGGACACCCGCCAACCAAACCGGCTAGAAAGAAAAAACAACGGAGAGCAGAAATGAAATTTGACGCACCGGTGATCGGCATCCTGCGCGGGGTGGACCAGGCGTTCTTTGGCGAATTGCTGCCGGTTGCCTTTATTGCGGGACTTACCGCCATCGAGGTGACCATGAACACCGAAGGCGCAGCAGCGATGATCCGCGAATACCGGCCCGCCGTGCCGCCCGGCCGCTGGCTCGGCATGGGCACCATCCGCAATCTGGAGGAGGCCCGCCAGGCCGTGGAGGCCGGGGCCATGTTCCTCGTCACCCCCAACTGCGACCCGGCGGTGATCGCCTATGCCAACAGCGAGCAGGTGCCCATCGTGGCCGGCGCGCTCACCCCCACGGAGGTCTATGCCGCCTGGGCCGCCGGGGCCGACATGGTCAAGGTCTTTCCCTGCGGGTCTTTAGGCGGCCCCCAGTACATCCGCGACCTGCGCGGCCCCTTTGACCGGCTTCCCCTCGCTGCCGTGGGCGGAGTGACCCTCCACAACCTAGCGGAATATTTCGCCGCCGGCGCCAACGCCGTGGGGGTCGCCACCAGCCTTTTCGGCGGCAAGGCGCTGCGGGAGAAAAACCTGCAAGAACTGGGGCAAAACGTCAAAAATTTCATGGATCATTACCGGAAGGCGTCGGATACGGTGTGATCCACCGGCGGCGGTTGCGACAGAATATTCTCCACCCGCCCGGCGGATTGGCATGCTTCTACTGGAAACTATACGATTGATTTCGACAATGACATCCGCTGCCCATGCCCGTTCATTGTACCCCGCCATCAAATTTGCTCCAAAATTCCCTCCACCTCGGTCAACTCACGTCGATACCCGTTGCGGATGCCTGGATACAAGTCGTCAAACAAGGAAGTCCGTTTTTGTCCCCTGGCTGAAGTAGCCAAGCGGATACGCTCTTGAGCGATTTGCATGAGATCAACATCATCTCGTTTAAATTGACGCTGCTCTTGGTTGAGTTCAATACCAACGTACGTGCGTTTTTCCATCGCGGCAGCGACCAGGAAACTGCCGCTCCCGAAGGCGTTATCCATCACCACGTCGCCGGGCTTGGTGTACAGCCGTATTAAAAATCTGCCTAAGGCTACCGGTTTCTGGGTGGGATGCCAAACCACGCCTTCGGATTCCGCTGTTTTACAATAAATAGCGTCGGTAGGAAAACGACTACCGCTGCTTTTGACCTGCACCGGTTTAAAATCGCCATAGCTCCCGGTGTATTGGTTTTTCCGCAACCCCTTATCATAAGGGACATCAGTAACCATAACCGGATTATAGGCGGGTTGTTGTTTGTAGAAAACACAGACATCCTCGTGTTGGCGCAAAGGTTGCCGCCGGGCGTTGAGGAAGTTTGTCGGTTTTGATTTCACCCAGGCAATCTTGTAACGAAACCAGCTCTCATTGCTGATAATGAGCTTGGCCGTGAACAAACCTTGGGCAGTCAAAACGATAACGCCACGTGGTTTTATCACCCGGCGATATTGTTCCCAAAGCCTGTCGAGAGGAATGACGCTGTCCCACGAGTTCCGCGTGGTCCCATAGGGGAGATCGCAAAGGATCATGTCCACCGAAGCGGCCGGCAACCCTGGTAATACTTCGAGGCAATCGCCCTCAACCAGGCGATTCCTCCATGTAGCCGGGAGATCGGTCAAGGCAATGCCCCCTTGCAGACAATAAGAGTTGGGCTGACCAGCGAAACGCGAGGTGAGACTTCTTGAAATTTTACTGCGTTCGAGATACGCTGCCGCTTACGCGGGATTAACACATAAGATACTACACTTATAACACCTGACCCGCGCACACCGATTTACGATGTGGTGACGAGGTCACTGCCTAACTATATTTTGTGCCAAAATGAAAGATTAGCATGGCATGCATGTGCTTCAATCCCTTGATCCAAGTACTTTTTTTGTAATGAAGTTCAGCCGGGCTGTCAACAAAAAATCCCCCCATCGACATGATTTAATTGCGATAAAAACCAAGGGCAAGTATTGTGTTGGTTTTCATTACTGAAAAAAATTTTACCATGTGAAGGTGGGTTATGTACAGACCGGAAATCAAGGTCATCGACTGTACCGTCCGCGACGGCGGCCTGATGAACAAATGGCAGTTCGACGACAAGTTTGTCCGCGCCGTCTACCATGCGCTCACCGAGGCGGGCGTCGATTACATGGAAATCGGCTACCTGAGCTCCGAATCCGCCTTTTCCCGCGCCGAGGTCGGCCCCTGGAAATTCTGCGCCGAAGAGGATCTGCTGCGGATCATCGGCGACACGGAAAAAAAGATCAAATTCTCGGCCATGGCCGATATCGGCCGCATCGAGTACGATGACATCCGCCCCAAGTCGGAGAGCGTGCTCGACATGGTGCGGGTAGCCTGCTACGTGCATCAGGTTGACAAGGCCATCGCCCTGGCGCACCACTGCCAGGACAAGGGCTACGAGACCACCATCAACCTGATGGCCGTCTCCACCGTGGGTCCGCGCGACCTGGATGAAGCGCTGGACGACCTGGCCAAGAGCCGGGTGCCGGTCATCTACCTGGTGGACAGCTACGGCGCCTTCTACTCCGAAGACATCGACGTGCTGGCCAGGAAATACATGGAGCGGCTGCCGGGCAAGACCATCGGGATCCACGCCCACAACAACCAGCAGCTCGCCTTTGCCAACACCATCTCCTCCATCATCTGCGGCATCAACTATCTGGACGCCACCCTCTACGGCATGGGCCGCGGCGCCGGCAACTGCCCCTCCGAGCTCCTGATCTCCTTCCTCAAGAACCCCAAATTCAACGTCCGGCCGCTGATCAAGGTCATCGAGGAGGAGATCCTGCCCTGGCGGGAGAAGATCGACTGGGGCTATTTCATCCCCTACATGGTCGGCGGAGTCATGAACCAGCACCCCCGCGCCGCCATGGCCCACATGGAGTCCGCCAGCAAGGACAAGGTGCTCGAATTCTACGACCAGAGCACCAGCGTCGTGGGCTAACGAGGCCCTCGCGCCAAAGATTCGCCTCGGACGGGCCACCTGGCCCGTCTTTTTTTTGGTAATTGTGCACACGCCGGACCAGACTGGTCCCAATCTCCGGCGGTTGTTTGGCGGTGGAGATCGGTTCCGAAGCAACGCGGCAGAAGAGCGATGGACGAAAAAAAGATTGTGCCGGCCGATATGGGCTCCGCACCCCGGCCGCCAATCCCGACCTGACCCGGGTGCTGCCGGTCTGCTTCAACCCGGCCCCCCCCAGAGCGGCCTACGAACAGGCGCTGCGCGCCACCCTTCCCGGCTCATGAAAACCGCAACAAAACGGCCCGGGACACCGAGTGCCACCGGGCCGTTCGCTTGCAGGCAGATACCGCATTATCTCAGTCCTGAATCCGTGAGCGTTCGAGAACGGTGCAGAGGCAAGGCGGCGACGATGTTGATGATACACCTGGTATATCAACGAGTCGCCAACGCGGCAGATGCGCCGTTATCGGTCGCCCCGCAGGGCGGCGGGGTGAACCAGGACAAAGCGGTGGCCTTGACATTGAACAGCGGCAACAGCCGGATATCACCTAATCAAGCGCGAAGCCGTCACGGATTCAGGTCAGTTGGAACCAGGCTGTTGTCTGCCCTTGGCCGGATGGGTTATCTTGGAGGCTGCCGCCTCTTGCACCCGGGCATCCCATTCCTCCTGGGGAATGGCGGTGCCGGGCAACAATCGCAGCTCCTTGGCCCGGGACTTGATCTCGCCGTTCAAAGCCGCGCCGGATTCCACCGCCAGATCCGCAGTCTCCACCTTGCCGTTGATGGTGCCGCTCTTGATGACCTGGAGCGTCTTGACGTTGACATTGCCCTGCACCCGACCGGCGCAGACAAAGGTGTTGACCATGATATCGCCGATGATGATGCCGTTGTCGCCCAGAATCAGGTAATCCCCCTGGATATTCCCCTCGACCTTGCCGTCGAGGCGCAGCTTGCCCTTGAAGGAGATATCGCCAACCATCTGCATCTCCATGCCAATGATACTGGTGACCACATCCTTGCTGCGGTCATTGAGCGCGGTGTCCGCATCCTTTCTGAAAAACATGGCATCACCTGAACACGGTAAGGGTTTACCGGGACGCCCCCTTAGCGGGCGAATTGGCAGCGCTATGGCCGCGCCCCTTTATGTAGGAGGCGATCCGCATGAATTTGAGCGGATCGAGTGGGCGGTCGCGGTAAGAAACTTCATAATGGAGATGTGCGCCGGTGCTGCGACCGGTATTGCCGACCAGGCCGATGACCGCACCGCGCTTGACCGAATCGCCGGGCCGGACCAGACTCTTCTGCAGGTGCAGGTAGCGGGTCCGGAAATGGTTGCCGTGGTCAAGGACGATGAAGTTGCCGTAGCCGCCGTCAAAGGCGCTCCGGAGCACGGTACCGGCCGCCGGGGCCTTTATCTTGGCCCCCCGCGCTTCGCGGATATCGACCCCCTCATGGAAGGCGGCCAGGCCGTTCATCGGGTCGATCCGCCGGCCGAACGTCGAGGAAACGGTACCACCCACCGGCGGGCCGAGCGGCAGGGACTGCACGGTCTTAAGGTAGTGATCTACCTTGAAGGTCAGGTTTTCGATGGAATCTTCAGGCAGGCTACGATACGGACCACCGGCACTGGCGCGGCTTTCTTTCACGTTGACGCTCACGCCGACGGTGGAAAGGATCGACTCGATGGTCTGGGTGCGTTGCTTCAGTTCGGTGAGGGCTGTATCGAGCAGCACCCGCTGCTCGCGCTCCTGCCGGGCGGCATTGGCCAGGATGACCTGATTCTGCTGCCGCACCATGGCCAGTTCGCTCGTGGCCGCAAGGGTTCTGGCCCGCAAGGTCACATTTTCCACCGACAGCCCCCAACCGAAGGCGCTGACAAGCGTTACCACGGCGAAACCCAAGAAGATGCCCTTGATGGTACGGCTGGTCAGTGTAAAGGTGCGGGTTTCGCCCCGTTCACTGGTCACGATAAAGTACAGTTTCTTGGCCATGCAATCTCCTAAACACCATGGAGACGCTTCAGCCGAGGCCCCCCTCTTGCTGTAGCGCCCGTTCCGCGGCCCCGGACGCTGACCACGAACAGTTGGGAGTCATTGTAGCAGCACCCACCCCGGCGAACCAGCAAAAAAAGCACGTCAGCACATAAGTTACAACTTAAATTCCCGACTGACGGGCAACGCCGCCGGAATGGGCCGTTCATTTTTTTGGCCTGACAGGGTATGATGGGTCATTATGGTCAATCGCCCCCGCAAACCACCCAGCCAGGCCAGCCGACGGGCCATCCCGCGCCTGCCGGAGGACGCCGATCCGGCCACCTTTTTCCAGGCGGGCGACGCCGCGACCAGCGGCTTTGCCGAGGCCCTGGCCGCCGGGATTGCCAGCGAGGTACCGGATCATCTCACGGACCAGGAGGCACGCCGCCCATCCGCCCGCCTTGGCGAACAACTCAAAAACTATCCGCCGCCCCAGGCGAAATGCGATTGCCACGGTCTCACCGCCGCCGAGGCGGAAACCGCTCTGCACCGCTTTCTTGCCCAGGCTGGCCGCACGGCATTGCGCACGGTCCGTATCATCACCGGCAAGGGGTTACACTCCCCCGGTGGCCCGGTGCTGCGGGACCTGGTGGAAAGCGAACTGCGGTTGCTCAAGAAAAATGGCGCCATCGTCGCCTTCCGCTGGGAAAATAAGGAGAAGGAACGGAGCGGTTCGGTGATCGTCTATCTGTAAGATCTGCCGAGGCGCGGCGGGGAACGTTTGGCGGTTTCATCTCTCCTTGGCCGCCGCCTGCGGTCATGGTATATTTCAATCATGATTGTCGACAACGTCATCCTCTTCGAGCCCTATCCCTTCAGCGTCGGCCAAAAGATCCGGATCACCAGCGGCCCGCGCCGGGGCGACTGGGAGGTGATCGGCCTTTCCGAGCGCAAGGTCGCGTTGCGCTGCCCGGTTTCCGGCCGCGAATTCGAGTGGGATCGCTTCTGCTATCTTACCGGCGGCAAAACCAGCGAAGAATGGCCCCGCCGCGACTGAGCGCCTCCCTTGACAATCCCAATCCCGTTCTTATACTACCCCCGGGCGGAACCTTTTCGCTGCGGGGATGTCTTTATCATGCTTCGGAGGAATCCACCATGAACAATATGCTGAAAACCTTTGTCCTGATGGCGGTGCTCACCGCCCTTTTCATGGCCGCCGGCCAGGCCCTCGGCGGCTCGCAGGGCATGACCATGGCCTTCATCATGGCACTCGCCATGAACTTCTTCGCCTACTGGTTCAGCGACAAGATGGCGCTGGCCATGAGCGGCGCCCGCGAGGTCTCACCCCAGGAGGAACCGGAACTGCACCGCCTGGTGGAATCCCTGGCCAGCCGGGCAGGGCTGCCCAAGCCGCGGGTCTACGTGATGCCGCAGGAAACCCCCAATGCCTTTGCCACCGGCCGCAACCCCAAGCACTCGGCGGTGGCGGTCACCGCCGGGCTGCGGCGCATCCTCAACCGCGAGGAACTGGAAGGGGTGCTGGCCCATGAGCTGGCCCACATCAAAAACCGCGACATCCTGATCAGCTCCATTGCCGCGGTGATGGCCGGCGCCATCAGCTACCTCGCCACCATGGCCCAGTGGGCCATGCTCTTCGGCGGCGGCCGTAGCAGCGACGACGAAGGCGACAGCGGCGGTCTCATCGGCGGCATCGTCATGATGATCGTCGCCCCCATCGCCGCCATGCTCGTCCAGATGGCCATCTCCCGCAGCCGCGAGTACCTGGCCGACACCACCGGCGCCAAGATCTGCGGCCACCCGGCCTCGCTGGCCAGTGCGCTGAAGCGGCTGGAGGAGTCCAACGAACGGCTGCCCATGAACGTCAATCCGGCCACCGCCCAGATGTACATCGTCAACCCGCTCGCCGGCGGTTCGATCGCCAGCCTCTTCAGCACCCATCCGCCCATGGCGGAACGCATCAAGCGCCTGCTCGCCATGGGCCGCGGCGCGTGACCCCGCCCAAACCGCGGGCCGCCTTTTTCGACTACGGCGGCGTGCTCGCCGAGGAGGGCTACCACCAGGGGCTGCTCGCCATCGCGGCCCAACACGGGCTGCCTGGCGAGCCCTTTTTCGAAACCGTCACCGAGATCATCTACGGCTGCGGTTTTGTCACCGGCCGGACCGACGAACACCATTTCTGGTCTCTGGTGCGGGAAAAAACCGGCATCACCGGCACCGATGCGGAGTTGACCAACGAGATCCTCACCGGCTTCGTGCTGCGGCCGCGGATGATCGAAGCGGTGCGCCGCTTACGGCAACACGGGCTCAAGCTCTACATCCTGAGCGACCAGACCGACTGGCTGGAACGGCTCGACCAACGCGACCGCTTCTTTGGCGCGTTCGACCAGGTCTTCAACAGCTTCCGCCTCGGCAAGACCAAGCGGGACAGCTCCCTTTTCAGCGACATGACCCGGCAACTCGGCTTGGCACCGGAAGCCGCCTGGTTCATCGACGACAATCACGGCCACATCGAACGGGCCACGGCCCAAGGCTGGCAGGCCCACCACTTCCGCGATACCGAGACCTTCTTTGCCGAACTGGCCGCGCGCCATTTATGGCCATAACCGCCCAGACAATACTGGCCAACCAGCCCAACTTGCCGTTATAATGGCACCAATCATGAACCCCGTTGCCATGCCGAATCACCCCGCCGGCCCGACCGCGCCGCTCCTTGCCGTCAGCGGACTCACCAAGCGTTTCGGCAACCGTACCGCAGTCAATGCCATCGACTTCAGCGTGGCCCCGGGCGAGTGCGTCGGCTTCTTGGGCCCCAACGGCGCGGGCAAGACCACCACCATCAACATGCTGCTCGGCCTGGTGCAAAAATCAGCCGGCGCCATCCGGCTCTTCGACCTGCCGGTACCGCAAAAGCTCGCCGCGATCAAGGCCAGAATCGGCGTGGTGCCCCAGGCGGACAGCCTCGACCCCGATCTCACCGTGGAACAGAACCTGCTCCTCTATGCCAGCTACTACAGCATCCCTCGCAACGTGGCCCGAGAACGCGCCGCCGAGCTGCTCCATTTCTTCGCCCTGGAATCCCGGCGCGGCGAGGTGATCGGCCAGCTCTCCGGCGGCCAGCGCCGCCGTCTCCTGCTGGCCCGGGCACTGATCAACGAGCCGCAACTGCTCATCCTCGACGAGCCGACCATCGGCCTCGATCCCCAGGCCCGCCATCTCATGTGGGAGCGGCTGCAGGCGCTCAAGGCCGGCGGCACCACCATGCTCCTGACCAGCCATTACCTCGACGAGGTCGCCCGCCTGAGCGACCAGGTGCTGATCATCGATCATGGCCGCATCGTCGCTCAGGGCGAGCCCCGGCAGCTGATCACCGACCTGGTCGGCATCGAGGTCTTCGAGGTGGAAGGCACCGATGCCGAACTCGATCTCTTGCGACGGGAACTGGCCGGCTGCGATGCGGTGAGCGAGCGGGTCGGGGGCACCCTCTACATCTACGCCAAAAAGGAATGCGATCATCTGGAAGCACTACTCAAAAAATCGCGGGGCTGGCTGCGGCGGCCAGCCAACCTCGAAGACCTCTTCATCCAGCTCACCGGCCGCTCGCTCAGAGAGTCATGAAGCCCTTTGCCTTCCTGAAAATCTGGCGCCGTAACGCCCTGGTCTGGCGTACCCACATCGCGGCCACCCTGATCGGCAACCTGGGCCAGCCCCTGCTCTTTCTCCTCGCCATGGGCTACGGCCTGGGCCATGCCGTCCCGGCCATCGACGGCCTCACCTATCTCCAGTTCCTCGCCCCCGGCCTGGTCGCCTCATCGGTGATGTACAGTGCCGCCTTCGAGAACACCTATGGCTCGTATACCCGGCTCAGTCTGCAAAAGACCTACGAGGCCATCCTCACCACACCCATGACCATGCGCGACCTGGCCCTGGGTGAAATCGCCTGGGGCGCCACCAAGGGGCTCATCGCCGCGCTCATCATGCTGGCGGCCCTGCCCCTCTTCGGCCTCTGGCCGAGCCCCTGGGTCATCGCCCTGCTGCCGATCCTCTTCATCGCCGGCGTCTTCTTCGCCGCCTTTGGCCTGATTATGACCGCCCTGGCCAACGACTACGAGTTCTTCAACTACTTCATCTCGCTCGTTGTCACCCCGCTCTTTCTCTTCTCCGGCATCTTCTTTCCGCTCGATACCCTCTCGCCCACCGCCCGCCTCATCTGCGAGCACCTGCCGCTCACCCCCATCGTCACCCTCTCCCGCATGTTCTGCTACGGCCGCATCGAAGGGCCGTGGCTGATGAAAATTCTCGGGCCGCTGCTGCTGGCCGTGGCCACTGTCTGGCTCGCCATCGTGCTTCTCCGGCGGCGGTTGATCCGGTAGGCACCAGCAAAGAGGGAGGCAACGATGCTCGACCACAAGAAGCTCGCGGTCATCCACATCGTCAAAAAGGAACTGGGGCTCGCTGACCAGGAATATCGGGACGCGCTGGAGAAGATCACCGGCGGGCGCTCGGCCAAGGAACTCGACGAGGCGGGCTTCCGCAAGCTGATGCGCCATTTCGCCCGCAGCCGCCATTACCGGGTGAATGCGCAGGGGCTCACCTTCCGCCAGCAGCTCTTCATCAAGCACCTGGTAACGGACCTCGGCTGGGACCAGACCCACTTCCGCAACTTCCTGCGCAAATACTACAGGCAGGAGACCATCACCACGCTGAGCCGGCGCGAGGCGAGCAAGGTGATCGAATCACTCAAGCAGATCCTGGCCCACCGCCCGCCGCCGGCGTGACCACCAGATGGCTTCCCGATGGCTTCCTGATGGCTTCCTTGACGAAAAAAGGGTGGACGTGTATAGTTGCCCGCCATGAAACTGTGCAGCCTCCCGGCGCCGGCCCGCAACCGCGCCCCGTTTTTCCTGACGCCGCCCTAAACAGAATCTGACCGGGCGGCCTGCCGCGTTTCCGCCGCCGCCAAGTCCCCGAACGTCTGCTGCGTCCGCCGCCTCTTTCCAACTGTGCCGGCACAACGCACTCCACCAGTACCTGCGAGAACGAGCATATGAGCCATACCCCACGCCACCGGGAAATCGCGCGCCGCCGCACCTTCGGCATCATCAGCCACCCCGATGCCGGCAAAACGACCCTCACCGAAAAACTGCTGCTCTTCGGCGGCGCCATCCAGTTGGCCGGCTCGGTCAAGGCCCGCAAGGCCAACCGCCACGCGACCAGCGACTGGATGGCCATCGAGCAGGAGCGCGGCATCTCGGTCACCAGCTCGGTGATGCGGTTCGATTACCGCGATTACGCCATCAACCTGCTGGACACCCCCGGCCACCAGGACTTCTCCGAAGATACCTACCGGGTGCTGACCGCGGTGGACAGCGCGATCATGGTCATCGACAGCGTCAAGGGGGTCGAGACCCAGACCCGCAAGCTCATGGAGGTCTGCCGGCTGCGCAACACCCCGATCCTGACCTTCATCAACAAGCTCGACCGCGAGGGCATGTCGCCGCTCGCCCTCCTTTCCGACATCGAAGAGACGTTGCAGATCGAATGCGCGCCGCTCACCTGGCCCATCGGCATGGGCAAGCGCTTCAAGGGCACCTACAACCTCTACCGCAAGGAACTGACCCTCTTCACCCCCGGCCAGGAGCGATTGCCCGGCGACACCATCACCATTCGCGACCTGAGCGACCCGCTGCTCGACGAGACCCTGGGCAGCCAGGCCGGCGAACTGCGCGAGGACATCGCCCTGCTGGAAGGGGCGGCCAACCCCTTCGACCTTACCGACTTCCTCAAGGGCAGCCAGACCCCGGTCTTCTTCGGCAGCGCCATCAACAACTTCGGGGTGCACGAGCTGCTCGACACCTTTGTCGAGATCGCGCCGGCCCCCATGCCGCGCGCCACCATCACCCGCACCGTGGCCCCCGACGAAGAACCCTTTTCCGGCTTTGTGTTCAAGATCCAGGCCAACATGGACCCGGCGCACCGCGACCGGATCGCCTTCCTGCGCATCTGCTCGGGCCGCTTCCAGCGGGGCATGCGGGCACGCCATCACCGCCTCGACAAGGAAATCCTCATCGCCAACCCGATCATCTTCATGGCCCAGGACCGCGCCTTTGTCGAGGAGGCCTGGCCCGGCGACATCATCGGCATCCACAACCACGGCACCTTGCGCATCGGTGACACCCTGTCGGAAAAGGAGCCGCTCGCCTTCACCGGCATCCCCAATTTCGCGCCCGAGCATTTCCGCCGGGTGCGGCTCAAGTCGCCGCTCAAGGCAAAACAGCTCCAGAAGGGGCTGACCCAGTTGGTCGAGGAAGGGGCGGTGCAGCTCTTCCGCCCGCTGATCGGCGGCGACAGCATCCTGGGCGCGGTGGGGGTGCTGCAGTTCGAGGTGACCATGGCGCGGCTCAAAACCGAGTATGGCGTCGATGCCACCTATGACCCGGTCAATTATGTCACGGCCCGGTGGGTGCGCGGCGAGGAGAAGAAGCGGCTGGAGGCCTTTGAGAAGAGCAACCGGGGTGATCTGGCCCTGGATGCGGAGGGCAACCTGACCTATCTTGCGGAAAGCGAATGGCGGCTCAAATTCGTGGCCGACCAGTGGCGGGACATCACCTTTCTCAATACCCGCGAATATCAATAACAGGTTGTTGCAAGGATCGTTTTTCCGGCAGCCTGCTCACCCGGCCAGCACGGGCAGCAACTGCTTTAAGCCGCTGGTAATGAACTCTACGCCCACCGCGGCCATGATGAGCCCCATGATGCGGGTCACGACGTTGATGCCGGTCTTGCCGAGGTACGCTGCCACCGGCGACGCGGCACGGAAGAACAGCCAGGTGATGACCGCAAGAATGCCGATTCCGGCGACGATCAGCCCGTAATGGGTGAGGCCGGAGCCGCGCTGGGCATAGAGGATCACGGTGCTGATGGCGCCGGGTCCAGCCAGCAACGGGGTACCCAGCGGCACCACTGCCATGGACTCCCGCGCCTCCACGTCCTGCATCTCCTCCTCGGTGTGCTTCACCGAACTCATCTTGGCGTGCAGCATGGAGATGGCCATGAGCAGGATAAGGATGCCGCCGCCCACCCGGAAAGAACCAATGGAGATGCCGAAGAAGCGCAGCACCGCCTCGCCGGTCAAAAGCGCGACCCAGAGAATGACCGCGGTGGCGATGGCCGCCCAGAGGGCCGTCTCCTTGCGGGCATGATCCGGCAGGTTGCACGTCACATTGATGAAGACCGGCACCGCGCCCAGGGGGTTGACGATGGCGAGCAGCGCTGCGAAAAACTTTGCATATTCCGACCAGTGTGCTGTTTCCATGGGTCCCGCTGCCTCATGCGTCTACCGCACCAACTCCGGATTCCCAGCCTTTGTTTATTCATTATAGCGGGTTGGCCGGGAAAACAAAACCCTTACCCGCCCCTCCCTGCGACATTTTGCCTCGCCCCCTCCCTTTTTCGTGGCCAACCTTGCCGCGTTTTTTGTAGCATGTTTGCAGCATGAGGGAAGTCAACGGTTCTTCACCACCAACCAACAGCACCCCATAAGGAGGGAGGATATGGCGATGCAGCTGGAAAAAGGACAATGGAACCCTTACGTGGCCGGGGCCTTGAGCGGCCTGGTGATGGTCGGCTCGGTCTGGCTCACCGGCAAGTACGCGGGGGCGTCCACCACCTTCGTGCGCGGCGCGGGTATGATCGAGCAACTCTTCGGCGCGGAGCGGGTGGCGCAGATGGAGTATTTCCTCAAGGAGAAGCCGATCATCGACTGGCAGTGGATGTTCGTGGTCGGCATCCTCCTGGGCTCGCTCATTGCCGCGCTCACCTCGGGTAGCTTCAAGTCCCAGGCAGTGCCTGACATGTGGCGGGACAAGTTCGGCCCCTCGGCCGGCAAACGTGGCCTGGCCGCCTTTGCCGGCGGGGTGATCGCCATGTACGGCGCCCGCCTCGCCGATGGCTGACCGAGCGGCCATGGGCTGAGCGGTTCGCTCCAGCTGGCGGTCAGCGGTTATCTTGCACTCATCTGCTTCTTCATCGGCGGCATTATCATGGCCCGCCTGGTCTACGGCAAAGGAGGACTCTCATGAACCAGTTGCTGGCAGGTCTCGTTACCGGCGTGCTTTTCGGTTTCCTCCTCCAGAAAGGCCGGGTCATCCGTTACGACAAACAACTGGCCGCCCTGCGCCTGCAGGACATGACCATCGTCAAGTTCATGGCCGCCACCGTGCTGGTGGGGATGGTGGGGGTTTATCTGCTCCATGACCTCGGCCTGGCCAAGCTTTCGGTCAAGAGCACCATCCTGGGCGGCACCATCATCGGCGGCCTTGTCTTCGGCCTCGGCTGGGGACTGATCGGCTACTGCCCCGGCACCTCCATGGGCGCCCTGGGCGAAGGCCGCTGGGACGCCATCTGGGGCATCGCCGGCATGCTTACCGGCGCGGCGCTCTATGCCGAATCCTACCCGATCATGAAGATCACGGTGCTCACCTGGGGCGACTTCGGCAAGATCACCATCCCCCAGCTCCTCGGCATCAACCACTGGCCGGTGATCGCCGTTTTTGTCGCGGCCGGGGTTCTGCTGCTGCGCTGGTTCGAAAAAAAAGGACTGTAACCGGTCCGCTCCGGCGTGAACATCAGGGCCGGGCAGCATCATGCTGTCCGGCCCTGGTTGCCGCCCGTTGTTCTCCGCTCTCCGCGCCCGGTTTTAGCGATAATCCAAGGCCTCCCGCACCTTGGCGGCCAACTCCTGCCGCGAGAAGGGTTTCTGGATAAAATGCATCTCTTCACCCAACACGCCCTGGCTGGCAATAACGTCTCCCGTATAACCGGACATAAACAAGCACCTGATCCCCGGCGCGAGAGCCGTGATGTTTTTTCGCAGCTCGCTGCCGTTCATCTCGGGCATGACCACATCGGTCATGAGCAGACGAATTTCGCCAACGCGCTCCGTCGCCACCCGGATGGCCTCACTCGGCGTCGTAAAGGCCAGGACCAGATACCCCAGACTCTCCAACATCCGTCTCGTCATACCGAGGATGGCGGGTTCGTCTTCCACCAGCAGAATGGTTTCATGCCCTCCGGTGATCGGAGCAGCCTGGCTTTCCACCGGCACCGGCTCGCCCTCGGCCGCGTACCGGGGAAGATAGAGCTTGAAGGTCGAACCGTATCCCGGCTCGCTGTAGACATTGACGAAGCCGTTATTCTGTTTGACGATGCCGTACACCGTGGCCAACCCCAGGCCAGTGCCCTTGCCCAGCCCTTTGGTGGTGAAGAACGGCTCAAAGAGTTTCCCCAAGGTTTCCTTGTCCATGCCACAGCCGTTGTCGGAGACCACCAGCACCGCATACTGGCCGGGGATATATCCCGCATGTTCCGCGCAATAGGCCCCGTCAAGGGTTGCGATATGGGTTTCGATCGTGACCTTGCCCACGCCGGCAATGGCATCGCGGGCATTGACACACAGGTTGGCAAGAACCTGATCAAGCTGTGACGGGTCCATCTTGACCGGCCACATTTCCGTGCTCGGCAGCCAGACAAGATCGATGTCCTCGCCGATCAGGCGCCGCAGCATCTTGAGCATACCCTCCACGGTCTCGTTCAGATCGAGCACCTTGGGAACAATCGTCTGCTTGCGGGCAAAGGCCAGCAACTGCCGGGTCAAGTCGGCAGAGCGCTTGGCCGCCATCCGGACTTCCTGGAGATTGGCGTAAAGCGGCTGATCCGGGGCCACTCCCTCCAGGGACAATTCCGTGTAGCCGATGATGACCCCCAGCATGTTGTTGAAATCATGGGCCACGCCGCCGGCCAGGCGCCCGACGGACTCCATCTTCTGGGCCTGGAGGAGCTGCTCTTCGCTTTTCTTGAGTGTTTCTTCCGCCTGCTTGCGTTCGGTGATATCCTGCACGCTGCCGACGCCGGCAACGGGCTGCCCCCCGGCACCGAAGTTGATGGCAACACGCCCCCGCACCCACTTTATCTCGTTGCCAACCAGGATACGGTGCTCGATGTCGTAGGGAGCGCCACGCAAGGCCGCATTCCAGGCCTGGAGCACCATCTCGCGATCCTCCGGCAGGATACAGGCAACAAAATTCTCCATGGTTAGCGCCTGCCCTTGCGGGATACCGAAAATGCGGTATGTTTCGGCCGACCATTCCAGGTTGTTGTTGCCCAGGTCCAGGTACCAACTCCCGGTTCGGGACACCGCCTGGGCCCGATTGAGGTTTTCTTCACTCCGGCGCAGCGCCTCTTCCGCCCCTTTCCGCGCCGTAATGTCCGTGACCGTCCCAACCAAGCGAACAGGTGTACCGTCCGCGTTTTTTATGACCTCGCCACGCCCCGACCACCACTGATAGACACCGTCCTTCCGGCGGATGCGATATTCAACCGCATAAAACGCTCCGCTCTCCAGATGGGCCTGCACCGCGGCCATGACCTGCGCGCGATCCTCCGGATGCAAGGCCTCCATCCACCCCTGCATGGTCCGCGGGAACTCGCCCGCGGCATAGCCGAGCATTTCGTCGATCTTCCCCCACCATCGCAAACGCTCATGCAGATCCCACTCATAAACCAGGTCGTTGGCGGTTGCGGCGGCAACCCGGAAACGCTCCTCGCTCTCGCGCAATGCGACTGCCGCCTGCTGATTCACCTTGTCCAGCGCGACTTCCCGCCGATAAAAAAACAGTAACCCCACAAGGCCAAGCAGCCAGATCACGCTGTGAGATAACGCCCACGTGGCATACCCCTCCCGGGCTCGCGCAAGGAAGGGAACGAGGGAGACGGCGGTGCTGACTCCGCCACGGACATCGCCCAACTGGTATCCTTGTTGCGCATGGCACTTGAGGCAATCTGGCTCCACGAGGAATGGCAGCATCAGCCGCATATAGGGCTCACTACCCAGATACTGCATTTCCATCAATTCCTTCTCGCCCCGTTCAAAACGAACCAGCGCTTTTTCCTCCCAGGCATCCGGGGTGTTGGCGGGATTGAGCGGCTTCAGGCTGACAAGGCCACTCCGGATGCCGTAGTCGTTGCCAAAGTACTGCTGCATTTCGCGCAGCATGTAGGCCGGATTCATGAGGGTGAGACACACACCGCTGGTGGTGACCACATCACGATGCAGCACCTTGAGGTAGGGATTGGGCGGCGTGCGCTCCGTCGGCGGCACATAGGCTCCACCGTGAGAGGTGGCCCACTTGCGGAAAGCCATATCCTTGTCGAGGTTGGCCCTGGCCGCGACCGCGGCTTCGTTGAGGGCGTGGAACCCTTGCTGGTGCAGCGCCCAGACCAGCGAGCCGATCACCATCAGGGTCCAGACGGAGAGCCCCAGCGCGGTTCTTCCCTTAAGGGACCAGAGGGAGATATCCGCCGGCCAGGCAACCAGGACCGTGGCCGCGCCGAGCAGGACAAGCTGGCTCGCGGTGTGAGCTGCCATCGTGGTCAGGCCCCACAGGCCCGGAATAGTGGCAATATCACCGAAAAAATACGAACTAAGCGCCGCCAGGGCCACGGCCATCACCATTGTTCCGAGAATCGACGCAAACCAGAACCGCAGCGTCTTCCCGTTCTTGCCGGCGGCAAGCAGCCAACCCACAGCCAGCAGCGTGAAACAGACAGCGGTGTCCGGCGCCAAACGGCCCGGATGTGAGGTGCCCACCGCGCCGGCCTGCTCGGAAAACAACCACTGGTCAAGACCCGGTTCCCATGAAAAAAGATATTCCGCCAGCGCCGCCAGGCCGATCAGGCCGCACAGCAGCGCCCAACCGCGGATCAGGCGCAAGGAAAAACGGGAAGGAGGCAAGGCAAAGGACAGGAGAGCCAAGCCGGCCAGGATAAAGGCCACGGCAGTATTCGGCTTCATGGACACCCAGCCAGGGCGGAGGCTTTTCAATACAGCGATATCAAAAGACCAGCCAAGGAGCACCAGCCCCCCAACCACAACGGACAATGCTCCCACCAGCAAGGTCATGGTCCTCGGCACCCGGCCTGAATGATCCATAGTCCGCTCCGGTTGTTCCGCAAAGGATGCGGGGTACAGCCTGTTCGTCCTTGTCTGACTCAGCTCACAGAATCATCCTAGGGGTTTTCGCCGGGCAGAGCAACACCCTTTTTCACCCACCCGGCCCGCCATAGCGAGCACCACGGCCGAGTCAGACCGGATGGCTCAGCTGGCGAACCCGGAGGCCCGCCAGACCACATAGCCGACATAGGCGAGCAGCAGCACCAGCCCTTCCCGCCGCACGATGCGGCGGTGGTTCAAGAGGGCAAAGGGCAGCAGTACCACGGCAAAGGCGGTCATGACCAGAAGGTCGGCGAGGCCCGCGGCAGGAATGGTGATGGGCGCAATGACCGCGCTGGTGCCGGCGATGAAGAGCAGGTTGAAGATGTTGGAGCCCACCACGTTGCCCACCGCGATGTCGGTCTGCCCGCGCCAGGTGGCGACCAGCGAGGTGGCGAGTTCCGGCAGGCTGGTACCCAGGGCCACCACCGTGAGTCCCACCACCACCTGCGATACCCCAAGGCCCAACGCCAGGGCGCTGGCGGCATCCACCGTCAGCCGGCCGCCAAAGACCAGCCCTGCCAAGCCAAGCCCGATCAGCCCCCACTGCACGGCATAGGAACGGGCGCCGGCGCCCGAAAGTGATGCCGACGCCTCGCGAACCAGAGCGTCGCTCCGGCGTTTGCGCAAGACATCGCCGATGGTGTAGTAGAGGAAGACCGCGAAAAAAAGGAGCAGAACCAGGCCATCGGCCCGGTCGTAGAGAGACACGGCGCCGCGCAGCACCGGATCGAATCCCAGCACCACGGCACAGACCGAGGCCAGGAGCATCATCGGCAGCTCGCGGGAGATAATCTGGCTTTCGATGTCCAATGGCTTGAGCAAGGCGGTAAGGCCGACGATCAGGCCGACGTTGGCGATGTTCGAGCCGATGATGTTGCCAAAGGCAATGGCCGACACCCCGGAGAGCGAGGCAGTGATGTTCACCGCCATCTCCGGAGTGCTGGTGCCGAAGGCCACCACGGTGAGTCCGATGATGAGCGGCGACACCCCGGCCAACCGGGCCAGGGCCGAGGCCCCGCGCACCAAGGCCTCGGCCCCGCCGATCAGCAAGACAAAGCCCGCCGCGACAAGGCCGAACTGAATCAGTAACTCCATTCGCTGCTCTCCGATTGATTCTCTCTTTTTCTCCCACGAACCGGGCGGCGGCGCAACCGCTTTCTGGCCTCGCCCACCAGCGAAGGCGTGGCATACTTTTCCATTCCATTTCCCCCCGCCCTCTGCAATAATGGAACAAAACCAACCAGGGCCGACACCTTCCATGGAAACCCGCCTCATCCTTCCAATGCAGCCGCAGCCGGACGACTCGACCTGCGGCCCCACCTGTCTGCACGCGGTCTACAGCTACTACGGCGACCCCATTGCCCTCGGGAAGGTGATCAACCAGGTGAGCAACCTCGAAGGCGGCGGCACCCTGGAGGTGTTGCTCGCCTGCCATGCCTTGCAGCGCGGCTACAAAGCCACCATCTACACGTACAACCTGAACATCTTCGATCCTACCTGGTTCGACGGCCAGGAGGTCGATCTGGCGGAAAAACTCAAACGCCAGCTGGCGGCCAAGAAGAAGCCGAAGCTGGCGGTAGCCACCGCGGCGTATCTGGAATATCTCCGCCTCGGCGGCACCATCCGCTTCCAGGATCTCAACTCCGCCCTGATCCGCAAGTATCTCAAGCAAGGAAAACCAATCCTCTGCGGCCTTTCCGCCACCTATCTCTACCACTGTGCCCGCGAATACGGCCCCAACCTCGACTACGACGACATCCGCGGGGTATCGAGCGGCCACTTCGTGGTGCTCTGCGGCTACGACATGGAGAACCGTCACGTGCTGGTAGCCGATCCGCTGCGCCAGAACCCGCTCCAGGCAGGCCACTATTACGACGTGCCCATCCACCGGTTGATCGGCGCGATCCTGCTCGGCATTCTCACCTACGACGGCAACCTGCTCATCATCGAACCAAAGAAGCCCAGCCACTGACCACAGGCCCGATGCCCACTTCCCTCATCATTGTCGACAACCCGAAAAGCTGGCCCCTGGAACTCGAGGGGGTGGAGATCGTACCGGCCCGCCAGTACCTCACCGACCCGGCCTACACCAATCTCAAGCATACCAAGGTGTTCAACCTCTGCCGTTCGTACCGCTACCAGGCGGTAGGCTACTACGTCTCGCTGCTGGCCGAGGCCCGCGGCCACAAACCGATCCCGCGGCTCTCCTCGATCCAGGACATGAAGCTGCAGACCATTGTCCGCTTCGTCTCCGGCGATCTCGACGAACTGATCCAGAAAAGCCTGGCCACCATCCAGTCCGACCGCTTTACGCTCAGCATCTACTTCGGCCGCAACATGGCCAAACGCTACGACCGGCTGGCCTCCCAGCTCTTTCGCACCTTCCACGCCCCGCTGCTGCGCGCCCAGTTCGTCTTCCAGAAGAAGTGGCAGTTGCAGTCCATCCAGCCCATTGCCGGCAACGAGATCCCGGACCACCACCACCCCTTTGTCATCCAGGTGGCCAACGAGTTCTTCGCCCGCCGTGAGCCGCAGCCCAAACGGATCAACGCCCGCTACGACATCGCCATCCTCATGAATCCGCGGGAAAAGGTGCCGCCCTCCAACGAGCGGGCGCTCAAGAAATTCGTCAAGGCGGCGAATCACCTGCAACTGAGCGCGGAGCTCATCGAAAAGGACGACTTCTCGCGCCTGGCCGAGTTCGACGCCCTCTTCATCCGCGAGACCACCAGCGTCAACCACTATACCTACCGCTTCGCCCGCAAGGCCGCGGCCGAAGGGCTGGTGGTGATCGACGATCCGGAATCGATCCTGAAATGCACCAACAAGGTCTTCCTGGCCGAGCTGCTGCAACGCAACCACATCGCCTGCCCCAAGACCATGATCGCCCACCGCGACAACCTGGCGGCGGTGCTCCGCGAACTGGGGCTGCCCTGCATCCTGAAAAAACCGGACAGTTCCTTTTCCCAGGGAGTGCTCAAGGCGGCCACCCTGGAGGAGTTCGTGGACTCTGCCCACCTGCTGCTCGCCGACTCCGAACTGATCATTGCCCAGCAGTTCCTGCCCACCGACTACGACTGGCGGGTCACGGTGCTCGACAACGAGCCGCTCTTTGTCTGCAAGTATTTCATGGCCAAGAACCACTGGCAGATCATCGAACATCATGCCGACGGCACCAGCCGCGAGGGCGACTCGATCACCCTGCCGGTGGCTGAGGCGCCGGAGCGGGTGGTGAAGACCGCGCTCAAGGCGGCGAACCTCATCGGCAACGGCCTCTACGGCGTGGACCTGAAAGAAGTGGGCCGCCACCTCTACGTGATCGAGATCAACGACAACCCCAACATCGACGCGGGAGTCGAGGATACGGTGCTGAAAGACGAACTCTACCGCCGCGTCATGCAATCCTTCCTCAATCGCATCGAACAGCGCACCCACCCAGCCTCATGCCGGAAATGAAACCGCTCCATCTCTTCGACGCCACCGGCGTGGAACTCGAATACATGATCGTCGATGCGACGAGCCTCAATGTGCGGCCGATCAGCGACCAGCTATTGCAGGCCGCAGCCGGCGAATTGACCGGCCATTACGACAAACCAGGCGTCTCGTGGTCCAACGAGCTGGTGCTCCATGTGATCGAGTTCAAGACCACCGAACCGGCCACCGACCTTGCTGCCATGGTGGCTCCCTTTAGTGCGGATGTGCAACGCATCAACGAACTGCTTATCCCCCGCCACGCCCGCCTGATGCCCGGCGGCGCCCATCCGTGGATGGAACCCTTCCGGGAGATGCACCTCTGGCCCCACGGCGACCGGGAGATATATGCCGCCTTCAACCGCATCTTCGACTGCCGGGGCCACGGCTGGGCCAACCTCCAGAGCTGCCACCTGAACCTGCCCTTCCAGGGCGACGAGGAGTTCGGCCGGCTGCACGCCGCCATCCGCCTCATCCTGCCGCTCTTGCCGGCACTGGCCGCCAGCACCCCCATTGTCGATGGCCGGGTGCAGTCCTCGCTCGATTTTCGCCTCGAAACCTACAAAACCAACTCGGCGCGGCTGCCACTCATTACCGGCCAGGTGGTGCCGGAGCCGGTGTACAGCGAGGCTGCCTACCGCGAGCGGATCCTGGCGCCCATGTATGATGCCATCGCGCCTTTCGACCCGGAAGGCACCTTGCAGGACGAATGGCTCAACGCCCGCGGCGCCATTGCCCGCTTCGACCGCGATGCCATCGAGATTCGCATTATCGACGTGCAGGAGTGCCCGCTGGCGGACCTGGCCATTGCCAGCCTGATTGTCGAGACCTTGCGGACGCTGGTGGACGAGACGTGGACCGGGGTGAAAGAACAGCAGGGATGGCAGACCGCGCCGCTGGCGGCGATTTTGAACAGCACCATCAAGGAGGCCGAGGCGGCCACCATCACCGATCCGGCCTATCTCCACCTCTTCGGCATGCATGCAGCCCAGGCCACCGCCGGCCAGGTGTGGCAGCATCTCTTTAGCCATCATCAAAAGCAGGGCGCCATCCCGGCCATCTTCCATGACCCGTTGGGCATCATTCTCAAGCAGGGCTGCCTTGCCCGCCGCATGCTGCGCACCCTCGGCAACCCGGTGAATCGTCAGGGGCTCACCACCCTGGCCGAACGGCTCTGCGCCTGCCTGGCGACCAATACCCTTTTGAACACCACGGCATCGTCCCCGGCGGAGAGCGGATGATACCCGCCGCGCTGGTCCCCCAACGAGACCGGCTTTCCTTTTGGCTCAAGCCGCAGCCGGCCGGCGACCGCACCATGTTGCCCGGCTGCATTTTATAATGTTCATTATTATTCCATATGCTATAATAGTGAAAAGTATAAAAGGGAGAGGTGTGCAATGGATCCGTTCCGATATGGCCAGGTGGTAAGCGGGGAATACTTTTGCCCCCGGCCGGAGCTGGCAAAGGCGCTGCAAGGATATATCAAGGCTGGCCAGAACGTCTATGTGCAGGGAGAACGCCGGATCGGCAAGACCTCGCTGATCTCCGAAACGGTGGCGGGTCTTCCGGCGCATCGGCCTGTTTACATTGACCTGCTCGGCATCAAGTCCGTCGATATGCTGGTAAAGGAAATAGCGGCGGCGGTAATCCGCATGGGCGATAAACGGGACAATCTGTTTGAGAGAATGGGCAAATACCTGGCCCGCCTTGGCCTTTCGTTTTCTTTCGATCCGGTGACCGCCTTTCCTTCGGTTGCCATCATTCCGGGCGCGCGTCCCGATGGGCCGGATAGCCTCGATGCGGCGCTCGACCTGATCGGCAGTATCCACACCGCCAAGCGGCCTGTTGTGGTCATCCTGGACGAGTTTCAGGCGATCCTGGGCCTCAAGAACCACGCCGGGATCGTCGCCCGGATGCGAGGGAAAATCCAGTTTCAGCCGAAAATCCCCTATGTGTTTGCAGGCAGCATCCGCCACAAGATGGAGGCGCTGTTCGTTTCCCCGGACAGCCCGTTTTTCAAGTCGGCGGTTCAGCTTTCGGTTGGGCCGCTGGATGAGAAAATATTCAGGAAGCACCTTGCCGGCCGCTTCAAAAAGGGAAAACGCGAAATCTCCGATACGGTTCTGGATGAGGTCTTCCGGGTTTGCGATGGCATTACCGGCGACGTGCAGCAATTTTGCTCGGCCCTGTGGAGTGTAACCGAAGAAAAAACCAGGATCACCGAAAAGGCCCTCCCCGAGGCGCTGGCAGTGATTTTCGGCCGGGAACGCGCCGGGTACGAGGCAACCGTTGAGAACATCTCCGAGCAACAGCTCAAATGCCTTGTCGGGGTGGCCCGGCATGGGGGGCGGGAAACCACCGGCATCGATTTTCTGGGCAAGACAGGGATACCCCTGGCCGCTTCCGCCCAAAAAGCCCTCGAGCGGCTGGTGCAACTGCGAATTTTATTCCGGCAGAGGGCGGAATATCGGTTCACCAACCCGTTTTTCCGCGAATGGCTGCTGAGCCGGGGATTTTAGGCCTTAACGGGCAACCCCGCGCAAGACAAGAGACATCATCGTGGCCGGAATGCCTGCCAGTGCCGGGCCGACAACCCTCTGTTGCGCAACCCGACCGGGTATTGACGATGGTATAAAAACTGGTTATACTCTTCTGTCAAAAGAGGTATAATTATGCAAAACGTCAAAACCGCCATCTCCATGCAGAAGGCCCTATTCGAGCAGGCCGAGGAACTCGCCCATACCATGAAGGTGTCCCGCAGCAGGCTGTTCGTCCTGGCCTTGCAGGAATATATCGAGCGACGGAAAAATCGGGAACTGCTGACGCGGATCAACGCTGCCTACGAGGAACCCGACGACGCCACGGAAAAAAAGCTGCGCCGCGCCGCTCGGCGCCGCCATCGCCGGCTGGTGGAGGGTGAATGGTAATCACCCAGGGCGACATTTACTGGGTAGAACTTGACGAGCCCAAAGGCTCGGAGCCCGGCTACCGGCACCCTCATGTTGTGGTCCAGAACAATCTTTTCAATCGGAGCAACATCCGCACCGTTCTGGTCTGCCCCCTGACCTCGAACCTCAAGCGCGCGGAAGCGCCGGGCAACGTGCTGCTCAAAAAAGGAGAAGCCCACCTGCCGCGGCAGAGCGTGGTGAACGTCTCCCAGGTGCTTGCCGTGGACAAGAACGAGTTGACCGAATATCTCGGCACGCTCACCCCGCAAAGGCTGCGGGAGATACTGAACGGCATCAAACTGGTGCTTGACCCGCGCGATCCGGATTGACGCCGACACCCGGTGTCTGGCAAGCAACACCCTGCTTGCCGGAGAAGGGATTTTCGCTTTTTTCCGTATTCTGCAATAACATCCCAGAATGGGTTGCTATCTGGAAACGCCAGAGGCTATTAAGCTATCCAGTTGACAGGATTGCCGCACCCCATTCCTTGCAGGAGGAATACTCATGATTCTGGATGTCCTTGAAAACGCCCCCCGCTATGCGGCTCTGCACCCGCAATTCGCCAAGGCCTTTGCCTTTCTTACCCAGACCAGCCTAAAGGACCTGTCCCTTGGCAAACTTGCCATCGATGGCGAGCGGCTCTTTGCCATCGTCGCCAAGGAAGCGGGCCGCAGCACGGACGAGGCGGTGCTGGAGACGCACCAAAAACACATCGACATCCAGCTCATCCTCGATGGCACCGACACCATGGGCTGGAAGGCCAAATCCCGCTGTTGCCAGCCAACCAAAACCTACGACCCAAAGGCCGATGAACAATGTTTTGCCGACACGCCGGATGGCTGGGTTGCGGTGCCTCATGGTCACTTTGTGATCTTTTTTCCCGAGGATGCCCACGCCCCGCTGGTCTCACCAGGGCAGCTTCACAAGGTCGTGGTCAAGGTCGCTATCACGCCGTAAGAAACGCGCATCGGCCTGTCGAGCCCTCGCTCCCTTCTCCCGAATCTCCGCCAACGCTGCACGATGCCGCTGGCAGAACTGGGCTCACGCAAGAAAAAAAGATTTCTTGGCGAGTGACTCCGTGGTGTTGAGCGTCCTGTTCAGTTCCATGTGACCACCCCACCAAATCAGCATTTCTATTGTTGATTATCCGGATAATCAACAATAGAAATGCGTATCATTAAAATAGCAAGCAGACCACCATCAACAACGGCTATACCAAATACGGCAGGCCGGTGGGCGGCATCGTGCTGGTACTGCTCGGGCTCACCATGCTGCTGGCGCCGGATTTACCGCGGTGATTCCCTAAAAGGCGATTGACAAAACCCTGTCCGACGCAGGATAACGTGAGCAAGGGCACACCGGCAACGGCCCTGGCCCGCTCTTCAACCACCAAGCCAAGGGGAGAATCATGGAAACCATCAAACAACTGCTCGCTCCTCTACTCGACGCCCTGGGCCGCTACCTGCCCAGCGTCTTCGGCGCGCTCATCGTCTTCCTCGTCGGCATCGGCGCGGCCACACTGATCCGCAAGGCAGTGGTCGCCTTCTGCGAAAAGCTCAACGTCGATGAACGGCTGGCCGGCAAGGTGGGGGAAGAGGTGCACATCGCCAAATTCCTCGGCAGTCTGGTCTACTACCTGACGGCCCTGTGGGTACTGCTTCTCACCCTCGACGTGCTGGGGGTCAAGGACGTGCTCGACCCGGTAATGATGATGTTCAGCAACTTCCTCGGCATTTTCCCCAATCTGGTCGCCGCCCTGCTCATCGCCTTCACCGGCTATTTCATCGCCAAGATCCTCGGCAGTTCCATGGAAGTGCTGTCCCGCGGGCTGGACGCCTTCTCGGCCCGCATCGGACTAAGTGAACAGTTCCGCGTCTCCCGCCTCATCGGCCAGCTCATCTTCCTGGTGGTCTTCATCCCGGTGCTCATTTCCGCGCTCGACGCCCTCAAAATCGAGGCGATCTCCATCCCCTCCACCCAGATGCTCGCCACCATCCTCTCGGCCATCCCGAAGATGCTGGCGGCAACGCTGATTCTCGGGGTGGCCTTCATCGTCGGGCGCTTCGTGACCGCGGCAGCCACCGAACTCCTGCAGAACCTCGGCACCGACCGCCTGCCGGAAAAACTCGGCTTCAAGGGCGTCATGGGCGACAAGGCTTCGTTCTCCAAGGTGTGCGGCGGCCTGCTCTTCTTCTTCATTATGCTCGCCGCCATGGTCTCGGCGGTGGAACAGCTTGCCATGCCGCAGCTCGCTTCGATCCTCGGCGAGTTCCTGATCTTTGCCGGCCAGATCGTGCTGGGGCTCATCATCCTCGCCATCGGCAACTTCATCGCCAACCTGGCCTACAACGCCCTTTCCCAGACCGCCGGCAACCGCGGGCTCGCCTCCATCGCCCGGATCGCCATCCTGGCCCTGGTGCTGGCCATGGGCCTCCGGGCCATGGGCATTGCCGACGACATCGTCGATCTCGCCTTTGGCCTCACCCTGGGCGCGGTGGCGGTGGCCTTTGCCCTGGCCTTCGGCCTCGGCGGCCGCGAAGCCGCGGGCAAGCAGATGGAATACTGGCTGAAGGGCCTGCGCAAGGAAGAGTAAATTGCAATCAGACGGATACCGAGGTCATCCTGGCCTCGGTATCCGCGGGTTTCGCCGCTCCGTGCGTCGGTCTACCACCGGCGCGCCACCCCCCTGCGGAGAATGACGCCATGAACATCCCTCGTCTGGCTTCCACCGCCGGCTCCACCTTCCGGCTGCCGAAGACCTCATCGCAAAAAGTGGGGCTGCCGCCGGGGACGCCGATCCACATCGGCGAACAGAAGGCCACGGAGGTCAAGGTCACCCTGGTGGATTACGATCAGGAGCACTGCGAGGTGGTCGCCCTGCCGCGCCCCGATGTCTGCGCGCTCTACCGGAACAAAACCACCACCACCTGGATCAATGTGGACGGCCTCCACCAGGTCGACCTCATCGAAAAAATCTGCCAGTGCTTCAAACTTCACCCCCTCACCATCGAGGACATCCTCAACACCACCCAGCGGCCCAAGCTCGACATCTTCGACGACTACCTCTTCCTGGTCATCAAAACCCAGAGCTACAACGCCGAGATCCGCCTCGTCGACACCGAGCAGATCAGTTTCGTCCTGGGCCATGGCTTTCTCATCACCTTCCAGGAACGGCCGGGCGACACCTTCGCGACGGTGCGCGCCCGCATCCAGAACAACCGGGGCCGCATCCGCAAGCAGGGCGTGGATTATCTCGCCTACTCGCTGCTCGACACCATCATCGACAACTACTTCACCGTGCTCGAACAACTGGGCGAGGAGATCGAGGATCTGGAGGAGGAACTGATCGCGACACCCGCCCAGAAGACCCTGCGCCGCCTCCATGTGCTGAAAAGGGAGATGATCCTGCTCCGCAAGTCGATCTGGCCGCTCCGCGAGGTGATCAACGCCCTGATGCGGGAAGAGGAAACCAGCCTCATCACCGACGCCATCCACCCGTTTCTGAAAGACCTCTACGACCATACCATCCAGGTGATCGACACGGTGGAGACCTACCGCGACATCCTCGCCGGCATGCTGGACATCTACCTCTCCAGCATCAGCAACCGCATGAACGAGATCATGAAGGTGCTCACCATCTTCGCGGCGATCTTCATCCCGCTCACCTTCATCACCAGCCTCTACGGCATGAACTTCAACACCGCGGCCAGTCCCTGGAACATGCCGGAGCTCAACTGGGCACTGGGCTATCCCTTTGCCCTGGGGCTGATGGTGGCCACCGCCGCCAGCATGCTCTTCTATTTCAAGCGCAAAAAGTGGTTCTGACACGGGAGGAAAACATGGGATTCCGGCTCACCCTGATCATGGCGCTGCTCCTCGCAGTCGTGCTGTTTACCCTGCAGAACACGGAGATGGTCAACATCCAGTTCTTCATCTGGAACTATGAAATTTCCCGGGCGCTTTTGATATTTCTGAGCTTCGCCGCCGGCCTCCTTCTCGGCCTCATCGTGGCCGGCCTCCAATACCGAAAAAACAAACGCCCCGATCCCCCACGCCCGCAAGAGGATTCCCATGAACAACACACCACTCCATGATCTGATTATCATCGGCGGCGGCCCTGGCGGGCTCACCGCCGGCATCTATGCCAAGCGGGCGGCACTCGACGCCCTGCTCGTCGAAAAGGGGGTGGCAGGCGGCCAGCTCAACAACACCGAGATCGTGGAAAACTGGCCCGGCACCGAGAAGATCACCGGCGCGGCGCTGGCCGAGCAGATGGCGGCCCATGCCGCCAGTTACGGCCTGCCGACCCTGAACACGGGGGTGAGGGAGTTGGAACCGGGAATCGACCACCACACCGTGCGCCTGGAAAACGGCGAGGAATTACGGAGTCATGCCGTGATCCTCGCCACCGGCGGCAGCCCGCGCAAACTGGGCATCCCCGGCGAGGATGCCTACTATGGCCGCGGGGTCTCCTACTGCGCGGTGTGCGACGGCTTCTTCTTCCGCGACAAGACCGTGGTGGTGGTGGGCGGCGGCGACTCGGCCCTGGAGGAATCGCTCTATCTTGCCAAAATCACGAAGAAGGTGTACATCGTCCATCGGCGCGATGCCTTCCGCGCCGGCATGATCCTGCAAAAACGGGCCCAGGCCGAGCCCCGGATCGAGATCGTCTGGAACACGGTGGTGAGCGCGATCACCGCCGGGGCCGAGGGGGTCAACGGGGTCAGGCTGCGGAACACGGTCAGCAACGAGGAACGCGAACTGGCCACCGACGGCGTCTTCATCTTCATCGGTTTCGTGCCGAACAATACCCTGGTGCCGGCCGGCACCAGGAAGAACGCCGATGGCTTCGTAGTGACCGACCACAAGTGCGAGACCAGCATCCCCGGTATTTTCGCCATCGGCGACCTCAGGGAGAAATACGTCAAACAGATCGTCACCGCCGCGGCCGATGGCTGCATCGCCGCCCAGGCCGCAGCCCATTATGTGGAAAACAGGAAAAACAGTGGTTGACATGATGACACCATGTTGTTTTCCTCTCCGTTGATTCCCGACGCAATATCACTACACGGAACACGAGAGAAACATGGCCCGGCTGACTGAAACGGAAAAACAGGAGATCATCCGCTACCTGGAGGCGGGCAAGCCTTTGCCGGAGAAGTACCGCTTTCTGCTCTTTGAGGACAAGCGGGAGGTCGAACTGGTCTGGAACGGCAAGACCAACGAGGTCTGCAACATCGTGCTGCCGTTTCAGACCATTGAGCAGGTGGACGAACCGCGGGCCGAAAAGCCGTCGGACACTGCCCGGCAGATGAGCCTGTTTGATGTCGATGGCCGGGGCCGGCAGCTCAAGGGCTGGACCAACAAACTGATCTGGGGCGACAACAAGCTGATTCTTTCCTCCCTGAAAAACGGGCCGCTGCGCGAGGAGATCGAGGCCCAGGGGGGCTTGAAGCTCATCTACATCGACCCGCCCTTTGACGTGGGCGCCGACTTCTCCATGGACATCGAGATCGGCGGCGACACCTTCACCAAGCGGCCCAATATCCTGGAAGAGATTGCCTACCGCGACACCTGGGGCAAGGGCGCCGACTCCTTCATCGCCATGATTTATGAACGACTCATCCTCATGCGCGACCTGCTGGCCGAGGATGGGAGCATTTATGTGCATTGTGATTGGAGGGTGAATAGCTATATTCGGCTTGCCCTTGAAGAGGTTTTTGGACGCGAGCGTTTCCAAAATGAAATTGTGTGGATCAGGACAAATGCCCATAACATGCAAACAAATGGGTATGTCCGGTCGCAAGAAACAGTATTTTTTGCCTCAAAATCAGAGAACTTCGTGTTCAATGAGCAACGAACTTCCTATGGCGATGCACAGCTTGGACGATATAAAAAAGACGAAAGTGGCCGGCTATTTACTGGCCGAGACATGACATTTTCTTCTGCAAATCCCAATCGCCAGTTTGAGTGGAGAGGAACAAAGCCCCCGTCAAATCGCTCTTGGGGATATCCTTTGGAAAAATTGGAAGAGCTTTGGACACAAGGGCGCATTTTAACCAAGAAGGACGGCACCCCAAGGCTAGACGGACTGAAGGTGTATCTTGATGAGGCTAAAGGTAAGCCTCTTACTACTCTATGGGACGATGTTGGACGCATTGGAAACACATCATCAGAGCGACTTGGCTATCCAACCCAAAAACCCGAGTCTCTGCTCGAACGGATCATCAAAGCCTCGTCCAACGAGGGCGACCTGATCGCGGATTTTTTCACCGGCTCCGGCACCACCGCCGCCGTGGCCGAGAAGCTGGGCCGCCGGTGGATCGCCACCGACCTGGGCAAATTCGCCATCCACACCACCCGCAAGCGCATGATCGGCGTACAGCGCCAGTTGAAGGCCGAGGGGAAAAACTACCGGGCCTTCGAGATCCTCAACCTGGGCAAGTACGAGCGGCAGCACTACATCGGCGTCAACCCCGACCTGCGTGAGGAGGAGAAACAGCAGCAACTGGCGGCCAAGGAGGCTGCCTTCCTCGATCTGATCCTCCGCGCCTATCAGGCGGAAAAGGTCACCGGCTTTGCCAGCTTCCACGGCAAGAAGGCCGGCCGCCTGGTGGCCATCGGCCCGGTGAACCTGCCGGTGACCCGCCTTTTCGTGGAGGAGATCATTCTCGAATGCCGCAAGAAGCACCTCACCAAGGTGGACATCCTGGGCTTCGAGTTCGAAATGGGGCTCTTCCCCAACGTGCTGGACGAGGCGCGGGGCAAGGGCATCGACATCGCGCCCAAGTACATCCCGGCCGAGGTCTTTGACAAGCGGGCCGTGGAGAAAAATCAGGTGGTGTTCCACGACGTGGCCTTCATCGAGGTCAAACCCATCATCAAGAAGAACAGCGTGGCCGTGCAGTTGACCGACTTCTCGGTCTTCTACTCCCAGG
>JAJZRJ010000029.1 GCA_021802775.1 Deltaproteobacteria bacterium | reverse complement strand
GGAAAATATCCGCAGGCAACCGCGGACAAGCGTCACGAACGACGACAGCAACAATCTCTTGTAACTGAAATATCTCGGAGAGGCCTTCTGGCGACTATGCCAAGGAGGAACTCCGACAGACTCCTAGAGGCTCCTTATTTTTTCATTGAGTCAAAGGTGTTATTCAAGTCATTCAGCCTTTTTTTGGTTATCTTGATCGGCATGGAGCTGCTACGACTGGTTAAACATAGCATTGTCAGTAATGATATCGACCTCAGATTGGTTCTTGAGGTAGCAACGATCGCGCTCTGTAATAAAATCATCACGCTTGACATCCATGGCATGGATTGGACAACCATGCTTGGTATCGCAGCAATTCTTGCCTCTGTTTCCTGTACATATTTTGTCGTGATGAAAAACATTCCCCAAAAGTCATAAGGAGAAAACCAATGGGATCAGGACATTATTGGTGGGGTGGTGGTTGGGGGATGTTTCCCCTCATGATGCCGTTTTTCATGATAGTCATCGTGGTCGCGGTGCTCTATCTGCTCTTCGGGCGCCGGGGCGGCCAAGGCCCGGAGTCCGCCATGGATATCCTCAAGAAACGCTACGCCAAGGGCGAAATCACGAAGGAAGAATTCGAGCAGATCAAAAAGGACCTCCTGAGTTGAGCGACCCTGCCCATTGACAAAAAGAGCGCCTAGCTGTACTTTTATTGGTACAGGAGGACCACCATGACTCGAACCATCCCCATAATGGAGGCGCGAAAACAGCTCACCTCCCTGCCGGAAACACTGAAACACGAAGGCGAACTCGATGTCGCGGAAATCACCCGTCGCGGCAAGCCGGTTTTGGCGGTGCTTCCGTGGGAGCTGTACGAGGCCCTTTCCGAAACCCTTGAGGTCATGGCCGACAAGGAGCTTATGGCCCAGCTCCGGCAAAGCATCAAGGAAATGGAAGAGGGAAAAACAATCCCCTGGGAAGAGGCGAAGCGGGAACTCGGGATATGAGCTGGCGGATCAGCATCACCCCGCAGGCCAAGCGGATGCTGGCCGACATCTCCGACCGCCGCATCAGGGAAAAAATCGGCGCCGTCATCAACCGCCTGGCCGAAGACCCGGAAAAACAGGGAAAGGCCATGCTCGGCGAGTTGGCCGGCTTCCGTAGCATCAGGGCTGTGGGCCAGCGCTATCGCATCCTCTATAAGATAAATGGCCTTGAAATTGTTGTGGTTGTCGTGGCAGTCGGCATTCGCCGCGAAGGAGCGAAGGACGACATTTACACCCTGGCCAAAAAACTTTTCCGGCTGGGGTTACTGGGGCGATGACTCGCAGTATCGCGTCATTAAGGAGCACCATGCCATGACGAAATTTGCCCCGTTTGACGCGGCCGACTATCTGACCGACGAAAAAACCATTGCCGAATATCTGAGCGCGGCGCTGGATGATCCGAACCCGGATTTATTGCTGGTGGCGGTGCGGGATGTTGCCCGCGGCATGACCCAACTGGCCAAGGATACCGGCCTGGGCCGCGAAAGCCTGTATAAGGCGCTGACTCCGGGCGCGAAACCCCGCTACGACACGGTGCTCAAGATCATCCACGCCCTCGGGGTCAAGCTCACGGCCGCTCCGACCCATGTGTGACCGATATGAAATGCCCATCCTGCGCAGTGGCGGAAGTGGTCCACGACTCTCGTGACCTGCCGTACACCTACAACGGCGCATCAACCCTTATCCCGGCAGTGACCGGCGACTTCTGCCCGGCCTGCGGTGAGGCTTTCCTCGATAACACCGAATCGACCCGCACCAGCGCGGCGATGGTTCGGTTCAACAAGCAAGTGAATGCATCAGCGCCCTAAAGGCAACCATGACCGAACCCGTCCCGCCGCCGCTTGACTCCGATGCCCTGCGCGCCAACCTGCTGGAGACCGCGGTGGGGAAGGTGGTCATTGCCCCGGAGTACGAGGTGCTGCTGGCGGCGGTGGCCAACTACAAGGGCATCCACGATGCCCTGCACGAGCTGCTGCTCGAAATCAGCCACCCGTTCCGCAACTGGAAGCTGATCCTGCCCAAGCTCCGCTCCTTTGTGCTCAAGAACCTCGACCACTACCGCCGCCATCCGGATGGGCCGGTGGCGGCCGAGCGCTTCTGCTCTCTGTTCCTCGCCGCCATCTCCGACTCGGCCAAGAACGAGGCCCTGCTCCACTACGGCGCCGAGGGATTGCTCGCCTATCTCGACAAGCTGGTGATGAGCCTCGACAGCGAGGGCCTTGCGCGCCACAATGCGGCGCTCGCCCGCTGCTTCGACGCCATCGGCGCCCTGGACGACGAGCTCTTGCTCCACATCGCCCAGGGCCACCACCCGATGCGCAAGATCGCCGGCCAGCTCCTGACCAGGGCCGAGGCGATGCCGGCCCTCGATCTGGCCCCGCTCGCCCGCCTGGTGCACCGCCTGCTGCTGCTGAACTACGATTACTGGCTCGCCGAGGAAGACCCGCTGCCGTGGTTTGTTGCCGAATGCGGCGGCCTCTGCGAAGGGTGGCGGGCGGGCAAGCTCTTTGCCGCCATCTCCCACCAGCAGCTCCGCGAACACCGCGGCATCGTGGCCGCCATTGTGCCGGCTGCCGGGCTCGACGCGCTCAAGCGGCTACTCGCGCTGCCCTCGCACATGGAGATCGTCCGCCTCTACAAAGAGATCCCGGAGCAATTGCGGGAGCGGAGCGCCGAGGCCATATCCGCCGACCGCTTTGCCGAAAACCGCAAGCTCCTCTTCCTCTTCCGCATCATGGACACCAAGGGGCTGGCCCTCATCCACGAGGAGACCCTGCGCGAGATCAACCGCAGCCTGGTCCTCCTCATCCGCCAGCAGACCTTCGAGGAGATCGAGCGCTTCCTGCTCACCGCGCTTTCGCTGCTCAAGGCCAATGTCCGCAAATACCCCCACACCTCGCTCCAGTGCATCCAGGTCATCGGCTCCGAGGTGTTCCAGCGCGGCAATTCCCGGCTGGTGGAGACCTTTCTCTGGGAGACGGTGCGCTTCGGCTTCCAGTACGCCAGCTTCACCGGGGTGAACGAGGAGTGGCAGCCCATCGCCAACCCGGCGCACCTGGCCAACATCCGGGTCTGGCTCAGCCTGGTGCAGGAGGAGCCCAAGTGGTGCTCCACCCTCTTTTCGGCGCTGATCATCAACCTCAAACTCTCCGGCACCTGCGTCAAGGACACCGATCTTTTCCAGCGCGACATCAGCGAGCTGCTCAATCACCCCATCGAGCCGATCTACAACCTGGCCAAGCAGTTCGCCAAGCTGATGCCGGTCTTTTTCAATGAAATCGGGGCGGAAGGGCTCTTGCGCGACGTTTCCACCGACCTCGACGAGATCCGCAAGCGCAAGGACCTGCTCATCCACTTCCTCCGCAAGCAGAGCCATGTGGAGTCGAGCAACCTCATTGTCAATTTCCTGGAGGCGATCCTGCTTTTCTGGCTCCAGCGCGACAAGGCGGTGCTTGCCTCCTACGTGCCGGAGGAGGTGCTGCGCCAGATCGCCGCCAGCGGCCCCTTTGTCGATAGCCTCCATACCCTGGTCAATCGGATCTGGCGGCTCGACCACATTCGCACCGTGCAGGACCTGCTGGCCTGGGACGACACCCGGCGCCGGAACTTCCTCTCCGCGCAAGACGACCTGCCCGAGGGCGAACGCCGGCGCTTCGACCTCCTGGTGGAGATGTACAAGCTCTGTCACCAGAAGTACAACCTCGGCACCGAGGAACTGCGCCACCAACTGGTCCAGGCGATGGAGGCGGGCTTTCCGGAGATGGAGCAGCTGCTCGCCGATCTCGAAATCTGCGACCCCCTGGCCTGCCTCAACGCCATCCTGGGCGAGCTGGAGCGGCTCAAGGCGGTGATCCTAAGCGAGGAACACTTCACGGCCAAGGAGAGCATCTACCACAAGCGCCACATCGCGGCAGACATCCCCTCGGTCTACGGCCGCTATCAGGAGCGCAAGTTCGATGCCTTAAGCCTGACCTTCCGGCTGGAGAACCTGGCCAACACCTATCTGGAGCGGCTGCCGGGCACGGTCAACCTCTCCATCGTCACCAAGGCGACCTTTATCCACATCATCAAGTGCCTGCGCCTCTACCTGCGGGCCCTGGCCATCGACGGCATCACCAGCCGCAAGCTCCAGACCTACATGTCGCTGCTGATGAACTCCATCGGCATCAAGCGCTTCTCCCACACCCAGCTCCTCGACATCTTCCGGGGGCTTTCCGAGGGGGTGAAGGACATCATCTACACCTACTACACCAACATCCACCAGAACAACCTCTCGATCATCATCCCGCAGATCGGCAGCCGGAACCTGCTGCCCAAGTACCGGGGGCTGTGGGAGGAGGGGGATCTGGCCGGCAACACCAACCGCCTTTCCGAATCCTTCATGCGGGATCTCATCGCCGGCACCTTCGGCCTCCAGCACCTCGACAACTTCATTACCCGCATCCACCAGACCCTGGAGCGCCAGCGGGAGATGCTGGACAAGGAGCGGCTCGACCTCCTGATGACCTACAACCCGGAACGGGCCCTTACCTTTATCCACGGCCGCCAGGCCAAGGGAACGAACCTGATCCTCCTGGGCAACAAGGGCTACAACCTCACCATGCTGGCCAACGAGGGGATGCCGGTGCCGCCGGGCTTCATCGTCACCACTGAAATCTTCCGCTGCTGGCCGGTGGTGCAGCAGTTCCCCAGGGCGCGCGACGAACTCATGGCCCAGATCCGGCTGGCCCTGGAGCACCTCGAAGAACGCACCGGCCGGCGCTACGGCGACCCCCGGAATCCCTTGCTCCTCTCGGTGCGCAGCGGCGCGGCCATCTCCATGCCCGGCATGATGTGCACCATCCACAACGTGGGATTGAACGAGGAGATCGTGGCCGAATTCGCCGCCGCCAGCGGCCAGGAATACCTGGCCTGGGACAACTTCCGCCGCTTTCTCCAATCCTGGGCCATGGGCCAGGGGGTGGTGCGCGAGACCTTCCAGAATTTGATGGACGAGGCCAAGACCCGCCACGGCGTGCGGTTCAAAAGGGATTTCACCGCCGCCCAGATGCAGGAACTGGCCCTGGAGTACCAGAAGAACATCCGCAACCTCGGCATCGGCATCCCGGACGACCCGTGGCTGCAACTGACCGGCGCGGTGGAGATGGTGCTCGCCTCCTGGCACGCCGTGAAGACCAGGGAATACCGGGCGCTGATGGACATCTCCGACGCCTGGGGCACCGCGGTCATCATCCAGGCCATGGTCTTCGGCAACCTCGGCCCGGAATCTGGCAGCGGCGTGCTCTTCACCGCCCACCCCTACCGCAAGGTGAGCCGGGTGGCCCTGTGGGGCGACTACGCGGTGGGCGACCAGGGCGAGGATATTGTCAGCGGCCTGGTCACCACCTACCCGGTCTCGGTGGAACAGGCGGAAATCGACGGCCGCGACGCCGAGCAGACCCTGGAAAAACGCTTTCCGCTGGTCTACGACCGGCTGCTCGCCATCGCCCGCAAGCTGGTTTACGAAAAACGCTGGAATCCCCAGGAGATCGAATTCACCTTCGAAGGGCCCGGGGCCGAGGAACTCTACCTCCTGCAGACCCGCGACATGATCACCATCAAGAAGCAGGAGCGCTTCTTCGTCTTCGAAAACGCCAAGGCCCTGGAACCGCATGTGCTCGCCTACGGCATCGGGGTCTCGGGCAGCGCGCTGGCGGGCCGGGCGGTCTTTACCCGCGAGAACATCGACCGGCTCAGGGCCGAGGACCCGGACACCCCGCTCATCCTCATCCGCCAGGACACCGTGCCGGAGGACATCAAAGAGATCGCCATGGCCGAGGGCTTGCTCACCGCCCGCGGCGGCCAGACCTCCCATGCCTCGGTGGTGGCCACCCGCCTGGAGAAGACCTGCGTGGTCGGCTGCAACCGCCTCAAGGTCTATGAAACCGAGGAGCACTGCGAGGTCAACGGCACCACCATCCGTTTCGGCGACCCGATCAGCATCGACGGCCGCTCCGGCGCCCTGCTCAAGGGACTCCACCCGATCAGGAAAGAAATGCAGATCCTGCCCCTCTGAAAGGTGCCGGCGCCGGCCCGGCGACCACCCTGTCGGCCCTGGTTGTTGACATATGCACAGATCGTGCATACTGGTATTATTAGAAAGAAGTATCATTCTCATATAGCCAACCCACGCAACGCTTCGCCGAAGCGGGGAGGATCGTATGAAGACATTGGAATATTGCACCCACGTAGAAAACGAATTGGCTGGCTGGCGCGACAAGCTCGGCTCCATCGATCACCGCATCGAGGGGCTCTCCTGCGGCGCCAAGGAAAAGATGCTCGGCAACATCGAGGAACTCCACATGCTGATGGCGGAAGTCGATGACCGGATCATGGCCCTCAAGACCTCCTGCCCGACCGAATGGCGGCCGGTGGGAGAGGAAATCGACGAGCGGCCAACAGGCGGTTGCTAACTGCCCGTTTTCAGGAAAATATTTGCCGCGCCGGGACCTCTGCTTGACAAAGGGGGAATCGGTGCATATGTAAACCTTCATAAGGAGGAAGGTGGCTGGTGTTTCGCGGTTCAAAATCAAACAGGCTTCCCCGTGGGGGGCAAGGAGGATTTTATGAAAGCGAAAGATTATTGCCGCAGTGCGGAGATCGAACTCACCACCTGGAAGGCCAAACTCTACGACGTGATCCGCAAAATCGACAAGCTGCCCACCGGCGACAAGCAACGGATGCTGGGCGGGGTGGAAGACCTCCACATGCTGGTGGCCGAATTGGAGGACCGCATCGATCAATTGCGAATCGCCTGCCCGACCGACTGGAAACCGGAAAAGGAGACCATCGGTGGCCGGATCGAGGACCTGGGCGACCGGGTGGGGGCGATAGAAAAGGAACTTTTTGACTACAACATCGGTGGCTAGTGTCTCCTCGAGCAAAAAGCAGTTGGGGCGGGTGATGCCGCCCCTTTTCCTGGCCCGGTTTTTCCCCGGCCGCGTCGCTTCCCCTTTTCCTGAACCGCCCGGCTCGATACCCCCATGAAAACCCGGCCCAAACTCGGAATCAGCGCCTGCCTGCGCGGCGAAAAAGTCCGCTACGACGGCAACCACAAACGCGACTCCCTGCTGATCGAGACCCTGGGCCAATTCGTCACCTTCGTGCCGGTCTGCCCCGAGGCGGAGTGCGGTCTGGGCGTGCCGCGCGAGGCGATGCACCTCATCGGTGACCCGGCGGCGCCGCGGCTTGTCACGATCCACACCAGGGTGGACCTCACCGAGCAAATAACCGAATGGGCGAGCCGGCGGGTTGCCGCGTTGGCCCAGGAGGGCCTTGCTGGCTTCCTCTGCAAGTGCCGCTCCCCCAACTGCGCCATAACCGACGCCCCCATCCTGGCCGGAGTCGGAACCCCGGCCGCCGCCGGCCCCGGCCTTTTTGCCCGGATCCTCATGGCCTGCCTGCCGCAACTGCCGGTGGAGGACGAAGAGCGGCTTCGCGACCCGCTGCAACGGGAACGCTTCCTGGCCCGCTTGCGCCACCACGCCGCCCCTGCCTGAGTCCCTGCAAAAACCGCTGCCCATTCCCTCGGTGCAGGTGCTATCATGGGGTATGGCGAACGCAGCGACCACCATCGACTCTCCCTCCGAGGCGACAATCCGTGAACGCATCGCCCGTCACGCCGGGGCGGCGCGGGTGCCGGACCGGTTCAAGATCATCGCCGATACCAGCGATTTTTTCCGGGTCGACTACAATGACGTGGTGGTGCTGGGAGAACGCGCCTTCTGGATCAAGGGCTACGAAAAGGAGGGGCGCTTCGGCCTCGACGACGAGCTCAAATACTGGGTCCGCCGCGCCATTGATCTGGCCGACGGCACCACCACGATCCTCAAGCTGGTCTTCCACGAGCAGTTCGAAACCCGAATCGGCGAGGTGGCCATCACCTGTTTCCGCAGCCCGAAAAAAGAGGCGCGCATCCTCGACCTGGTCGCCGACCACCCCAACTTCATGCACGGCCGTTGGAGCCGGGACACGGCCGGCAACATCATCCGCATCCTCGAATACATCCCCGGCCGGCGCTATGACGAGATCATCGCCGAATACGGCGCCGGCCACGAGGAGTATTTCCATCGCTTCTTCCCCCGGGTGCTGGCCGAATATATCGAGCTGGTCCAGGCGATCAAATTCCTCCACGACCACGGCGAAAAGCACGGCGACATCCGGCGCGATCACATCATTCGCGACAGCGAGCGCCAGGTGAACCGCTGGATCGACTTCGACTACACCTACCGGCATGGCGAATCCATGTTCGGCTTCGACCTGCAGGGGCTCGGCAACATCCTTATCTTCCTCGCGGGCCGCGGCGATGTCCTGGTGCCGGACCTCTACCGCGATCAGCGGCAGCTGTTCGACACCCTCTGGGGCGAAGACCTGAACATCTCCTACAAAAACCGGGTGGCCAACCTTAAAAAGATCTTTCCCTATATTCCGGACTCCCTGAACCGGGTGCTGCTGCACTTCTCCCGGGGCGCGGAACTCTATTACGAAACCACCGACCAGATGCTGGAGGACCTGGCCACAGCCCAGGCCGCTCTGGCCCTGCACACCGGGAGGGGATCATGAGCACGCAGACCTTTGGCGACCTGAGCCGCCGCGACGTCGAGCGCCACCTGCTGGTGGCGGTGGATGAATCGGAGAACTCCAAACGGACCGTGATGTACCTGGCCGATTTCTTCGGCGGTCTCAAGGATGTCTTTATAACACTGCTCACCATCATCCCGGAGCCCTCGGAGGATTTCTTCCCCACCGAGGCGGCCCGCGCGAAATGGCTGCGGGACAGACGGGCGGTAATGGAACAGGCCATGGCCGGCTACCGCGAGATCTTGCGCGCGGTCGGCCTTGAGGACCACCAGATAGAGAGCCGGATCGTCATCCGGCCCTGCGCCTCCATTGGCGCCGCCATTCTGGAAGAACAGGAGAAGAGGCGCTGCTGCATCGTGGTGGTGGGCCGCCGGGGCATTTCCCACAGCGAGGAGTTCGTCTTCGGCTCCACCTCGAACCATATCCTCCACCATGCCAAGAACTCTGCGGTGCTGGTGGTGGAGTAAGGCGAACAACCAACAAAACAGAGGGAACACGGATGATCGTCGGCATTCCCGGGGAGATCAAGGACAAGGAGTTCCGGGTCGGCATCGTGCCGGCTGGGGTCAAGGCCCTGACCGCAGCCGGCCACCGGGTGGTGATCGAGACCGGCGCCGGCCTCGGCAGCGGGATCACGGACGAGGCATATCGGGCCGCCGGGGCCGAGATGCTGCCGGACGCCGCGGCCGTCTATGGCCAGGCCGAAATGGTGATGAAGGTCAAGGAGCCGTTGCCCCCCGAATATCCCCTGCTCCGGGAAGGCCAGCTTCTTTTCACCTATCTCCATCTGGCGCCGGTGCCGGAATTGACCCGGTTCTTGCTCGACCGCCAGGTGATCGGCATTGCCTACGAGACCATCGAACTGGCCGACGGCTCGTTGCCGCTCTTGACGCCCATGAGCCAGGTGGCCGGCCGCATGGCGGTGCAGGTCGGCGCCCATTTCCTCGAAAAGGAACAGGGTGGCCGCGGCGTGCTGCTGGGCGGGGTGCCGGGCGTGGCGCCGGGCCGGGTGGTGATCCTCGGCAGCGGCACCGTGGCCACCCATGCGGCCCAAGTGGCCGTGGGCCTGGGCGCCCAAGTGACGATGCTGGGCCGCAATGCCAGACGCCTGGCCGAACTCGACCTCGCCTTCGGCGGACGTCTCATCACCCTGGCCAGCAGCCGCCACAACATTGAGACGGAGCTCGCCACTGCCGATGTGGTGGTCGGTGCGGTGCTGGTGACCGGCGGCAGCGCGCCCAAACTCATCACCCGTCAAATGCTCGGTCTGATGCCGCCGGGGTCGGTGCTGGTCGATGTGGCCATCGACCAGGGCGGCTGCGCCGAGACCTCGCACCCCACCACCCATTCGAACCCGGTCTTCACCGTGGACAACATCATCCACTACTGCGTGGCCAACATGCCCGGGGCCGTACCCCGCACCGCGACCTTTGCCCTCACCAACGCCAACATGCCCTATGCCCTGAAAATCGCCGGCCTCGGCGTGGAAGAGGCGGCCCGGCAGGACCCGGCCCTCCGGCGCGGGATCAATGTCTACCAGGGGAAATTGACCAACCGGGAGGTGGCGGAATCGCAGGGGCGGGAGTGGGAGGAGCCTGGCTTCTGATGCCGAGCGGGCAAAATCAGGCGCGGGTGCTGATCCACTTCCCTAGCATGGCGGCCAGGGCCTCTTTTTTCACCGGCTTGGCGAGATAATCGTCCATGCCGGCGGCCAGGCACCTTTCCCGGTCGCCCTCCATGGCGTGGGCGGTCATGGCGATGACCGGGATATGGCGCCGGTCCTCCTGGGCCTCCACCGCCCGCCACGCCGCGGTGGCGGCATAGCCGTCCAGCACCGGCATCTGGCAGTCCATCAGCACCGCGGCAAAATCCTGTTGGCCCAAGAGACCGAGGGCTTCCTGGCCATTGTCCGCCACCGTTACCGTCATCCCCAGTTTTTGCAGCAACCCCACCGCGATCTTCTGGTTCACCGGATTATCTTCCACCAGCAACACCGCGCCGGCCAGGGGCGTCTCCGGCGCGGGCAAAACCCGCCCCTCTTCCTCCTCCGCGGCCGGCCCCGCTTGCGCAACCGCCAAGGGGATCTCGCACCAGAAGCGGGAGCCCTCGCCCAGCGTGCTCTCCAGCCCGCAGCAGCCGTCCATCAGGTGGACCAGCTGGCGGACAATGGCCAGCCCCAGGCCGGTACCGCCGTACTTTCTGGTCAGCGAGGCATCGGCCTGGGAAAAGCTCTGGAAGAGTTTTCGCTGGTCCGCGGCGGCTATGCCGATGCCGGTATCGATCACCTCGAGCCGCACCAGCAGGTCCTCCTCGATCCGGTCCACCACCGCGGCCCGCACCGTGATCCGCCCCTGCTCGGTGAACTTGACCGCGTTCGACAGCAGATTGTTGAGAATCTGCCGGACCCGCAGGGGATCGCCCACGAGCCGGCCAGCGAGCCGGGGGTCGATCGCCGCCTCGAAGGCGATCGACCGTTCGGCAAGCAGCGGCGCCATGATCTGGCGGAGGGCCTCGATCAACCCGGGCAGGCTGAAGGGCACCTGCTCGAGCCGGAGTTTGCCGGCCTCGATCTTGGAAAAGTCGAGGATGTCGTTCAGGATCTGCAGCAGTGACTCGGCAGAATTCCGGGCCGTGGCCAGCAGATCGGCCTGCCCCGCGTCCATCCGGGTTTCCCGGAGCAGCTGCAGGGTGCCGAGCACGCCGTTCATGGGGGTGCGGATCTCGTGGCTCATGTTGGCCAGGAACTCGTTCTTGGCCCGGCTGCCCGCCTCGGCCGCCTCGCGCGCCGCCTGCAAGGTCTGCACCATGGCCTCGTTGCGGAAGCGATTTTCCAGCGCCGCCACCAGCGCCCTCTGCATATTGAACGCCGACCTGCTGACGATCAAAAGAAAGAACACGAAGAGCACGCCGAGAACGCTATGGATCTCGTCGCCCTGCGTAAGAAGGATCGTTGCCATGGGCAACACGACGAGGCTGACAAAGAGGTTATAGATGCGGAGCAGCGGCGACAGCGCCGATACCGCGCCCGCCGCCATTCCCGCCATGATGATGAGCAGGGCCAACTGATGGAGTTCCGAGTGCGCCGGAAAGAGAATCCAGCCACCCGCCCCCCAGACAAAACCGCTGGTCAGAACCAGCCCCAGGTAGGCCTTCGCGTAGCCGTTGGCCTCGGGCAATATCCCATCCCGGCTCTTGGCAAAACAACGGAGGGCAACTAGACGGCCGACAAAGAGGAGGGTTGACACCAGCAGCCAGCCGGCAAAGACGAGGGGCTCAAGCTCGCTGCGCAGAACAACGCCTACCGCCACGGCCAGCACATAAGCGACCATGGTGCTGGTCTTCCCGTTGTCCAGCACCAGCAGCAGAAGCTGACGCTGCACCCGGGGGGTGAAATCCTCTTCGGGCCTGGCGGCGGGAATGGGGCGCTGGTTGACGGAAAGGGCCATCGCGCTGCTCTCTACTCTACGCGAATGGTGCCGGCCTCTCCCGCGATTACCTCGCCGATGATGCCGTAGTCGAGAGGGTAGCGGCGCTTGGCCAGCCGGGCCATGATCGATTCCAGCGCCTCGGCTGGCGCCGCGATCAACAAGCCGCCGGAGGTCTGCGGGTCGTAGAGCGCCATCTCCAGCGGGTCCATGGGCGCGAGAAGGCAGGTGACCCGCGGCTGGTAAAAGGCCCGGTTCTTGTGGGCTCCCTCCGGGATGATGCCCATGCCGGCGAAACGCAGGGCCTCGGGCAATACCGGCACCCGCTGGGCGTCGAGCCGGATCGCCACCCGCGAGGCCGCTGCCACCTCGAGGAGGTGGCCAAGCAGGCCGAAGCCGGTGATGTCGGTGCAGGCGTGCACCGAAACCGTGGCCATGAGCTGGGCCGGCTCGCGGTTGAGGGTCGCCATCACCGTGGTGATCAGTTCCTCGACCTCTGTCCCGGCCAGGTTGCCCTTGATGGCGGTGGCGAGGATGCCGGTGCCAATGGGCTTGGTGAGCAGCAGGAGATCGCCCGCCCGGGCGCCATTGTTGCGCACCACCCGGTTGGGGTGGACCACGCCGGTCACCGACAGACCGTATTTGAGCTCCTCGTCCTCGATACTGTGGCCGCCCACCAAAAGCGCCCCGGCCTCGGTGATGGTGTCGAGGCCGCCTTTCAAGACCTCCCGCAGGACCGCCTTGTCCATGGTCTTCACCGGAAAGGCAACCAGGTTCATGGCCAGCAGCGGCTTGCCGCCCATGGCGTAGACATCGCTGATGGCGTTGGCCGCGGCGATCTGGCCGAAGCGGTACGGGTCATCGACAATGGGGGTGAAGAAGTCCACGGTCTGGATCAGGGCGGTCTCGTCGTTCAGCCGATAAACCCCGGCGTCCTCGCAGCCACCAATGCCCACGAGCAGGTTCGGGTCGGTCGGCACCGTGAGCCCGCACAATATCTGGTCCAGGTCCCCTGGACCGAGCTTGGCCGCTCAGCCGGCGGCTTTGGCTCTGCTGGTCAGCTTGATCATGGCTCGTCCGTGGTGATGGGAAGTTCGCTATAACCGCCGCCCGGCTCCTTGCGGTAGAGACGGGCAATGGCGATGGCCGCCTTTTTGAGCGCGGCGCGGACTCCGGCAAGGTCGCGGGTGGCAAAGGCGATGGCCATGCCGCAATCGCTGCCCAACCGCCGCGGCACCGGCACCACCTCGTGGACCACGCCCGCCGCCTTGAGCCGCTCTTCCGCCTTGAGCACAAAATGGATGGAGGCGAGGATCAGCACCCCGTCCAGCGGCGCAGCGCCGGTTGTCTCTGTTCCTGTGCCGGCCACACCTTATACCCCGTAGTCCATTTCCTCTTTCTGGTCGCGGGCGAGCAGGTCCCGCACCGCGGCCTGGCAGGGCTTGTCTTCGTAGAGCACCTGATAGACCTGCTCCAAAATCGGCATCTCCACTCCCTGTTTTGCGGCCAGGGCCCTGGCGGACTTGGTGGTTTTGACGCCCTCGGCCACCATCCGCATCTCGGCAAGAATCGCGGCAATACGCATGCCCTGGCCGAGCTTGAGCCCGACCGTGCGGTTGCGGGAGAGATCGCCGGTGCAGGTGAGTACCAGGTCGCCCATGCCGGCCAGCCCGGAAAAGGTGAGGGGGTTGGCGCCCATCCTGACCCCCAGCCGGGTGATTTCGGCCAGGCCCCGGGTAATGAGGGCGGCCCGGGTGTTGGTGCCGTAGCCCAGGCCGTCGCAGATGCCGGCGGCAATGGCGATGATGTTTTTCAAGGCCCCGCCCAGTTCCTGGCCGATGACGTCGGTGCTGGCATAGACCCGGAAGCGTTCGGTGAAAAAAAGGTCCTGGAAGAAACGGGCGTCTTCCTTGCTGGCCGCGGCCACAGTGACCGCGGTGGGAGTACCGGCGGCCACTTCCCTGGCAAAGGAGGGTCCAGCCAGCACCCCGAGCCGGCATTGCTTGCCCGGCAGGGCAGCCAGTTCCGCGGCCATGACCTGGGTCATGGTGAGCTGGGTCTCGTTCTCGATGCCCTTGGCCGCCGAGATGACCGCGGCATTGTCGGCCAGATGGGGGAGCAGATCGCGAAAGACCAGGCGGAAGCCATGGGAAGGCACCACCATGACGATGGCCTCCTGGCCGGCGACCGCCGCGGCAAGATCGGCCGTGGGGTGCACCGTGGCGGGCAAGGGGAAGCCCGGCAGATAGGTCTGGTTCTCGCGGGCCGCGGCCATGGCCGCTACCGAGGCCGGGGTATGGCCCCAGAGCGAGACGTGCAGCCCCTTGTCGCCCAGCAGTTTGGCCAGCGCGGTTCCCCAGCTGCCGGCCCCGATGACCGCTACGTTCCGTGGAGGAGTCATAGACTTTTTTTCGCCACGAAATCCACGAAAGAACTCGAAAGGTTAAAAAACTTTTCGCGGGTTTCGAGGGTTTCGTGGCGCATGGTTTTATTCTTCGGTCGGCTCGTCCATGGCAAGGCCCTCGGCCAACTCGTCGCCTTCGTCGTCGCCAGGCTCGGCCACCCGGTCGAGGGCCACCACCCGTTCGCCCTCGCCGAGGTTGAAAAGGCGCACGCCCTGAGTGTTACGGCCGATGACCCGCAGGTCGGCCATCCGGGTGCGGATGATCTTGCCGCCGTTGGTAATCATCATGATCTCGTCGGCATCGGTCACCTGCAAGGCGCCGACCACCAAGCCGTTGCGGTCGCTGGCCTTGATGGCGATGACCCCCTTGCCGCCGCGCTTGATCAGGCGATATTCTTCCACAGCGGTCCGCTTGCCGTAGCCGTTTTCCGTGACCATCAGGATGGTGGCCTGCGGGTCGCCGGTGAGCACCTCGACCCCGACCAACTCGTCGGCCGGCGCCAGGGTGATGCCCTTGACGCCGCTGGCGGTCCGGCCCATGGGCCGCACGTTCTCCTCCTTGAAGCGCACCGACATGCCGTTTTTCGAGACAAAAAGGATCTCGTCCTTGCCCGTGGTGAGCACCGCGGCGAGGATCTCGTCATCCTCGCGGATGGTGAGCGCGATCTTGCCGCGCCGGATCGGCCGCTCGAACTCGGCCAACACCGTCTTCTTGACGATGCCCTTCTTGGTCACCATCATGATGTACTGCTCCCGGCCTTCTTCCAGGGTAAAGGTCTTGACCGGCAGGATGGCGGCCACCTTCTCGCCCTCGCCCAGCTCCAGCAGGTTGACCACCGCCTTGCCGCGGGCGGTGCGGCTGCCCTCGGGAATCTCGTAGACCTTGCGCCAGAAGACCCGGCCAAGACTGGTGAAGAAGAGGAAGGTGTCGTGGGTGGAGGCAACATACATCTGGCTGACAAAGTCGTCCTCGCTGGTGCTCATGCCGCGGATGCCCTTGCCGCCCCGGCGCTGAGCCCGGTAGAGGTCCGACGGGTTCCGCTTGATGTAGCCCTCGTGGGTGACGGTGACCACCATCTCCTCCACGGCGATCATGTCCTCGGGCAGAATCTCGTCCGGCGCCTCGATGATCTCGGTGCGGCGGGTGTCGCCATACTGCTCGCGGATGGCGGTGAACTCGTCGCGGATGATCTTCATCACCAGCCGCTCGTCGCCCAAGACCTCCTTGTGCCAGGCGATCTCGCGCAGCAGGGCCTCATACTCCTGGACGATCTTCTCGCGTTCGAGGCCGGTGAGGCGATGGAGCCGCATCTCGAGGATGGACTGGGCCTGGATCTCGGAGAGACCGAAGCGCTCCATCAGCCCGCTCCGGGCCTCCTGCGGGTTGGCTGACTGTTTGATCAACTCCACCACCTCGTCGAGGTTGGTGATGGCGATCTTCAACCCCTCCAGGATGTGGGCCTTTTCCTCCGCCTTCTTGAGATCAAAGGCGGTGCGGCGGTAGACGATGGTCTTGCGGTGCAGGAGAAAGTGGTCGAGGATATCCCGGATGTTCAGGATTTCCGGCCGGTTGTTGACGATGGACAAGAGGATGATGCCGAAGCTCTTCTGGAGCGGGGTGAGCTTGTAGAGCTGGTTCAGCACCACGTCGGCGATCTCGTCCCTCTTGAGCTCCAGTACCACCCGCATGCCGTGGCGGTCCGACTCGTCGCGCACCTCGCCGATGGACTCGATCTTCTTTTCCTTGATCAGCAGCACGATGCGCTCGATGAGCGTCGCCTTGTTCTGCTGGTAGGGAATCTCGGTGATGATGATCGCCTCGCGCCCGCTTTTGAGTTTCTCGATGTGGGTCTTGGAGCGGATCAGGATGGAGCCGCGGCCGGTCTCGTAAGCCTCGCGGATACCCGCCCGGCCGCAGATATAGCCGCCGGTGGGAAAATCCGGGCCGGTGATCAGTTCCATCAACTGCTGTACGGTAATCCCCGGCTCGTCGATCATGGCGATGAGGCCGTCCAATACCTCGGTGAGGTTGTGGGGCGGGATGTTGGTCGCCATGCCCACCGCGATGCCGGACGAGCCGTTGATCAGCAGGTTGGGGATCTTGGCCGGAAAGACCAGCGGCTCCTGGAGCGAATTGTCGTAGTTGGGGGCGAAATCCACGGTCTCCTTGTCGAGATCGGTGATCAGCTCCTGATCGAGCCTGGTCATGCGCGCCTCGGTATAGCGCATGGCCGCCGGCGAGTCGCCGTCCACCGAACCGAAGTTGCCCTGGCCATCCACCAGCGGGTAGCGCATGGAGAAATCCTGGGCCATGCGCACCAGGGTGTCGTAGACCGCGGTGTCGCCGTGGGGATGGTACTTACCGATGACGTCACCGACGATACGGGCCGACTTGAGATAGGGCCGGTTGTAGATGTTGTTCAACTCGCGCATGGCAAAGAGCACCCGGCGATGCACGGGTTTGAGGCCGTCGCGGACATCGGGCAGGGCCCGGCCGACGATGACGCTCATGGCGTAGTCGAGATAGGACTTCTGCAGCTCCCGCTCGATGGAGATCTTGGGGGAGGCGGCAACTGTCGGGGTTTCTTCAACCATATGGGCTACCCTTTCGTGAAGTGGTTCGCTGCGTTCGTGCGCGCTTAGATGTCGAGGGATGAGACTTCAAGGGCGTGGCTCTGGATGAACTCGCGCCGCGGCTCCACCTTGTCGCCCATGAGGGTGGTGAAGATCTCGTCCGCCTTGACCGCATCATCGATGGTGACCTGGAGCAGGGTGCGGTTTTCCGGATTCATGGTGGTGTCCCAGAGCTGTTCCGGGTTCATCTCGCCAAGACCTTTGTAGCGCTGCAAGGTGCTGCCCCTGAAGGACTCCGCCCGCACCATGGTGAGCAACTCGCGCCAGTCCGGGGCCGCCAGCGGCTGGCCCTTGGGGTCGATGACGGTGAACTGCCGGCCCAGGTACTCCTTGATCTTCGGGTACTGCTGGAGCGCGGCGCGGTATTCGGGGATCAGCGGCACCTGGGGACCGACCGTGGTCACCATGTGCGCCTTGTCCTTGATCGCCGCGTCGAACTCGTAACAGCTCGGCCGCCAGCGGCAGGGCCGGATCTGGCCGAGGATCAGGTTCTTGCCGGCAAGCAGGCCGTGGAGGCGGGCCACCATGGCCTCATCCTCGAACTGGTCGGCGGAGCTGACTCCGTTTTCCACCAGGAAGCAGAGCATCTCCTCCCACAGGTTGATGCGGTCGAGATATTCCACCAGCCGTTGGTAGCCGGCAAGGTCCTTCATCATCCGCACCATGGCGTCGCCGGAGAGGGTCAGGTCGCCCTCCGGGGTTTCGATCCGCATGGTGGTGCTTGCCTGGTCGAAGAGGTAGCGGTTCAGGCTCTCCTCGTCGAGGAAGAACTGCTCCTTCTTACCGCGGCCCAGGCGGTAGAGCGGCGGCTGGCCGATGTAGACATGGCCCGCCTCGATCAGCGACTGCATCTGGCGGTAGAAGAAGGTGAGCAGCAGGGTGCGGATGTGGGCGCCGTCCACGTCGGCGTCGGTCATGATGATGATCTTGTGATAGCGGAGCTTGTCCGGGTCGAATTCCTCGCGGCCGATGCCGGTGCCGAGCGCCGCGATGATCTGCTTGATCTCCTCGCTGCCGAGGATGCGGTCGAAGCGGGCCTTTTCCACGTTCATGATCTTGCCGCGCAAGGGCAGGATCGCCTGGATGGAGCGGTCCCGGCCCTGTTTGGCGCTGCCGCCGGCCGAATCGCCCTCCACCAGGAATATCTCGCGCTCTTTCGGGTCTTTCGACTGGCACTCGGCGAGCTTGCCGGCCATCATCAGGTCGAGGCCGCTGCCTTTTTTGCGGGAGAGCTCCTTGGCCCGCCGCGCCGCCTCGCGGGCCCGGGCCGCCTCCACCGCCTTGCCGAGGATCTTGCGCGCCTCCTGGGGATTGCGCTCCAGGTAGGTGGAGAGCTTTTCGTGGCAGATGGTCTCGACGATGGATTTGACCTCGCTGTTGCCGAGCTTGGTCTTGGTCTGCCCCTCAAACTGCGGGTTGGGCACCCGCACCGAGATGACGCAGGTGATGCCCTCGCGCACGTCGTCGCCCGAGAGCTTTTCCTTCAGGTGCTTGGGCACGATGTCGTCGCTGGCGTAGCGGTTGATGCAGCGGGTGAGCGCCGCCCGGAAGCCCATGACGTGGGTGCCGCCCTCCTTGGTGTGGATGTTGTTCACATAAGGGAAAAGGCGCTCGGAGTAGCCGTCGAAATACTGGAAACTCACCTCCACCTGCACATCGTCCTTGTCGCCGTCCAAAAAGACCGGTTCATTGTGCACTGGGGTGCGGTTGCGGTTCAGATACTCGACAAAGGAGTTGATGCCGCCTTTGTAGTGGAACTCGTCCTCGGCGCCGGTGCGCTCGTCGTGCAGGATGATCTTCACGTCCTTGTTCAGGAAGGCGAGTTCCCGCAGCCGGTTCTGGATGATCTCATACTTGAATTCGGTGGTCTCGGTAAAAATCTCCGGGTCGGGCAGGAAGGTGATCTTGGTGCCGGTCTTGTCGGTGGTGCCGATCACCTCCACCGCCCCCTGCTTGATGCCGCGGTGGTAGCGCTGCTTGTGGATCTGGCCGTCGCGTTTCACCTCCGCCTCGGTCCACAGGCTTAGGGCGTTGACCACCGAGACGCCCACCCCGTGCAGGCCGCCGGAGACCTTGTAGGTCGCGTGATCGAACTTGCCGCCGGCATGCAGGGTGCAGAGCACCAGTTCCAGGGCCGAGACCTTTTCGGTCGGGTGCATGCCCACCGGGATGCCGCGGCCGTTGTCCTCCACGCTGACGCTGCCGTCCTGGTGGAAGGTGACCCTGATGTGGGTACAGTAACCGGCCAAGGCCTCGTCGATGGAATTATCCACCACCTCGTAAACGAGATGGTGCAACCCTTCTTCCGCGGTGTTGCCGATGTACATCGCCGGCCGCATGCGAACGCCCTCAAGGCCGGAAAGCACCTTGATCTGTTCCGCGCCGTAATTGGATGCTGCTGCGTCAGTCACGGGTACTCCTCACTCTGTGGTGGTTTGGTTGCTTGGTTGTGGGTGCTGCGCCGTTATCCGGTTCCTTTTGCGCGCCGCTCATATCTTCATGGGCATGATGACACTAAGATAGCCGGGATCATCGTCGCCCTGGATGAGGCAGGGGCTTTCCTCGGAATTGATGTAGGCCTTGACCGTCTCGCTTTCCATCACCTGGAGCGCCTCGATGAAATATTTGCCGTTGAAACCAAGGTTCATCTCTTTGTCTTTATAGGCGATCTCCAGCTCGTCCTTGGCGCTGCCGATGTCGAGGTTCTGGGAGGAGAGTACCAGTTGGTTCGGGCGGATAAGAAACTGCACCGCATTGTAACGATCCTCGGTAAAGAGGTTCATCCGTTTCAGGGAATCCATCAGCGGCAGCCGTGGAATAGCGATGTGGCTGGCCTTGTTGATCACCTGGATAATATTCTTGTAGTCGGGAAAATCACCATTCATCAGGCGGATGATGATGATCGCCCCTTCGGTTTTGACCACTGCCTGTTTCTCTTCGAAGCCGATGGCGATGGACTCCTTGTTGTCGCAGAACTTCCGGATCTCCTGCACCCCTTTCTTGGGAATAAGGATGGTGCGGTCCATCTTGAGGGTGGAAAGATCGCTGGCCACCTTTTTTTCCATCATGGTCAGGCGGTGGCCATCCGAAGAAACCACCCTCAAAAAATAGCCCTCTCCCTCGACAAAATCCTTTTCCACCAGCAGCCCGGTGAGGTTGAACTGGCTCTCGCCTTCCTGGGCCACGGAAAAGAGGGTGCGGTCGATGAGGTCCTTGACCTCGTCGCAGGTGAGCGGCACCAGGTTCCCTTCTTCATATTCCGGAAAGGCGGGATACTCCTCGCTGGGCATACCGGCCAGCCTGTAGTTGGTGGAGTCGGCAGTGATCTTGGCCCAATGGTTTTCCTTCACCTCCAGATGGATATGTTCCGCTTTCGATTCCCGCACCATTTCAAAAAGCTTGCGGGCCGGCAGGGTGATGGCGCCAGCGCCAAGGATTTCGGCCGGCAGGAGGATGCGAATGCCGATCTCCAGATCGGTGGCCGTGAGCAGCACCCCGCTATCCTGTGATTCGATAAGAATATTGGCCAGGATGGCGATGGTACCCTTCTTCCCGGTCACGTTCTGTAACGAGGCAAGGGCAGCGAGAAAGGCATCTCGAGGCAGATTCACGATCAGGGACATGGTGGGTATCCTGCGTTTGGGTTATAAGAGTTTAAAATATTAAATAAAAAAGATTATGGTTATAAGCGCTGTTGAATCGTTGAAAACAAAGATAACATCTGAAAATAACCCTCTTTTTTATAAAGAGAAGGAATGGTGAAAAAAAGCGGAAAACGAACACTCGGCAGATATCAACAGGATATGAGCACACCCCCAACAGGAAAAAAAGAAGCGGCGGTGGAAAGATTGTGGAAAAGGGAAAAAAGAGAGTAATCCGGGCTCGTGGCAAAAATGTCATGACAACCCATGAATAATATTGAGAAAAAAACCATATTTTCCCAGGGCACCAACCAACCCGGGGAAACAATAAAAAATGATAGATGAAAAAGGAGAAAAATTCAATGATAATGAAGAAAAACAGCCATTTTATAACCCTGTTTCCGTGAGAATTTAGGTCTCCTGAAAAAGCGATTCGGCAAACACGCCCGAAACCGACCGGGATAACATGAATATTTTACATGATATCAAAGAAATAGAAAAAATATGCCGCGAGGCGATCACCGCGGGGGTCTTTCCTGGGGTTGGAATAGGGGTTGCGGCCGGGGAAAAGGGGGTGCGGAAAAGGGGGGTGATAACCCGCGGCACCACACGGTACAAAGAGGGCGCCGCCATCACCGGGCAGACCTTTTTTGACCTCGCCTCCCTCACCAAACCCCTGGCCACCACCCTGCTGGTGCTTTCCCTGCTTCGCGACGGGTTGGTCGGACTGGAGCAGCCGCTAGCCCGGTTTTTCAAGGAGGCGCCGGCGGACAAGCGAGACATCTCTCTGCGCGATCTTTTGAGCCACAGCAGCGGCCTCACGGCCCACCAGCCCTATTATCTGGAACTGGGTAATATCCCCCAACCGGAACGGATCGCCGCGCTGCGCCACCGGATCCTGACGGCGCCGCTCCAATACCGGACCGGAACCAGGGCGGTCTATAGCGATCTTGGTTTTCTGCTGCTGGGGATGGTGGTGGAACAGGTAAGCGGCCAGGGGCTGGACGAGCTCTTCCAGGAACGCATCACCAGGCCGATGGGATTATCAGAGACCCTGTTTTTCAACCGGGCCGGCACAGCCAGACCGGGCACCTATGCCGCCACCGAGTTCTGCCCCTGGCGCGGCAGGGTGCTGGCGGGTGAGGCGAGCGACGAGAACTGTTTCGTCTTGGGGGGGGTGGCGGGTCATGCCGGCCTTTTTGGCACCACCGGGGCGGCGCTCACCCTGGTGGAGGCGATCCACGACCTCTGGCTGGGCGAGGCAACCCCGCTCGCCATTGACCCCGCGGACATGCAACGCTTTCTGACCAGACAACCCGTCCCCGGTTCTACGTGGGCCCTGGGCTTCGATACCCCCTCGGCGAGCGGCTCCACCAGTGGTCGCTTCTTTTCTCCCCACAGTGCCGGCCATCTTGGTTTTACCGGCACCTCCTTCTGGATCGACCCCGCGCAGCACGCCGTGGTGGTGCTGCTTACCAACCGGGTGCATCCAAGCCGGGAAAACCCGGGGATCAGGGCCTTCCGCCCCCAACTGCACGACGCGGTGATGCGGGGCCTGGGCCTTGCGGCTCAATAATATTCCGGAAAGAGCGCGGCGATCGCCGCGGCCAAGGGCGGGGTGATGCCCCGCTCGGTAATGAGCCCGGTGACGAGCCGGGCCGGGGTGACGTCGAAGCCGTAATTCACCGCCGCTGTCCCCACCGGCGCGATACACACCGTTTCGTCGCGGCCATCACAGGTCCGGCCGCGCACCAGCCGCACCTCGTCTCCACCCCGTTCCTCGATGGGGATTTCCGCAAGACCGTCGGATATTCCCCAGTCAAAGGTTGAAGAAGGCAGGGCCACGTAGAAGGGGAGCTGGTTATCGCGGGCAGCCAGGGCCTTGAGGTAGGTGCCGATCTTGTTGGCCACGTCGCCGGTGCGGGTGACCCGGTCGGTGCCGACGATGACCAGGTCCACCAGGCCGTGCTGCATGAGATGGCCGCCGGTGTTGTCGGCGATCAGGGTGTGGGGCACCCCCTCCTGGCCGAGCTCCCAGGCGGTGAGCTTGGCACCCTGGAGCCAGGGCCGGGTCTCATCGACCCAGACATGCAGCGGGATGCCGCGCTGGTGGGCGGCGTAGATCGGCGCGGTGGCCGAACCGTAATCGACAAAAGCGAGCCAGCCCGCGTTGCAGTGGGTGAGGATGTTGACCGGCGCCCCCTGCTTGCGGCGGCTGATCGCCGCGATGAGCGGCAGGCCGTGCTCGCCGATGCGCTGGCAGAAAGCGGCGTCCTCGTCGGCAATGGCACAGGCGGTGGCCAGGGCGATCTGCTGCTGCTCGGCGAGAGTCTTGCCGTGGGCCAGGGCCGCACGCTGCCGATTCACGGCCCAAGCAAGATTCCTGGCGGTGGGCCGGGTGGCGACGAGCAGATCAGCGCCCTGGTCGAGACAGTGTTCGGCCGTGGCCGGGGTGGCGGCGAGCAGGGCGCTGTAGATGCCGAAGGCGGCGGTGGCGCCGATGAGCCCGGCACCGCGGACATGCATCTCGCGGATGGCGGTGGCGAACTCCTCCACCGAGCGCAAACCCTCCACCACAAAGGCATGGGGCAACTGGCGCTGGTCGATGATGTTGATTACCGCCGGATCGTTCGGGTCCGGCCAGATGGTCCGACAGGGGACACCGTTCACCTTCATGGGGCATTATCCTTGGGTGATCAGAACAGGAGGGTGACGAGATAGTATGATATGAGACCCATACCAAGTGTGGCGTAGACCAGCAGTCAGGCCGGGCACCCCTCGTCCCGCTGGGCACGATAGAGCCGCACAAAGGTGAGACCGCCGACCACCAGGCCGGCCAGCAGAGCGAGCAGGTGGGTAGTCATGGGTTCCTTGCGGGGTGGTGGATGGTCATGACGACACTCTACCCAAATTGCGGCCCGCAGCCAAGGGTTATTCCCGCACCCGGGCCAGGGTCAAAACCTCCACCAACGCGGCGCCGGCCCGCAGCAGCACTTTGGCGCATTCGTTCACCGTGGAGCCGGTGGTATAAACATCGTCCACCAGCAGCACGCGGCGATCCCGTACCAGGTCTGGTTGGGCTACCGCGAAGGCGCGGCGCAGGTTGTGTCGCCGATCTTTGCCGGACATCCCGGTCTGGGGCGCGGTCTGGCGGAGCCGGACCAGGAGATCGGGCCGCAGGCGGTCCTTCTGCCCAGGAAAAAAAGCGGCCGCCAGCTTCTGCGCCTGATTGAAGCCGCGCTGGCGCAGCCGTTTCGGGTGAAGCGGCACCGGCAGGATGAGGTCCGGCACCGTGAGATCGGGCAAGACGGCCGTGTGCTTGAAATGGGCAAAGGAGGCGAGGCCGGCGGTTTCACCTTGGTACTTGAAGCGGTGGATCGCCTCGGCCACCGGGCCATCGTAGAGCACTATGGCGCGCGCCTTGCTGAAAGCCGGCGGTTTGGCCAGGCAGCGGCCGCAGGTGTGGCCGGAACCGGCTGCATCGGGCAGCGGCCGGCCGCAGCAGGTGCAGAACGGTGGTTTGACGGGGGTGATCTGTTCCAGGCAGGCGGGGCAGAAAAGAGGCGGCCGCGAGGAGGGCAGCCCAATCCCGCAGCCCAGGCAGGCTGGCGGGAAGAGGAGGTCGAGGGCCGCTCGCCACAGCGGGGAGCGGTTGTCAGTCGCGTTCACGGAGAAAGCGCTCCAGCACCAGCAGGCCGTCCGGGGTAAAAGGGTGAGTTTTGGCCAGCGCGTGAATTGTGGCCAGGGAGTAGAAGGCGCCGTCCGCCACCTCTTCGGCCTGCAAGACAAAGGGGCCGTCGTGGATGCAGGAAAAGAGCCGGCCCCAGACCCGGTTGCCCGCGGTCTCGTGGTAGAAATCGAAGCGGCGGGCGAGTCTCACGCCGCTCACCCCCAGCTCCTCGGCCAGCTCCCGTTTCGCCGACTCCTCGTATGATTCACCGGCCAGCACCACCCCGCCGGTGGCGACGTCGTAATGGCCGGGATAGATGTCCTTGGTCCGGGTGCGCAGCTGGACAAAGAGCTCACCCCGCCGGTTCAGGACCATGATGTAGGTGGCCCGGTGGATGAGGTTCCGCGCCCGCATCTCGTGGCGCGGGGCGCTGCCGACGACGCGGTTGTCGCGGTCGACGATGGCGACCGGTTCCCGGGAGCTGCCCATGGCATCCTCGCATGATTCGTGTCCGCAGTTGCCAAGGCCGCCGGCAACGTGATAAAGGGATAGTAGGCGCGTATCGCGCGAAGTCATCATACCGCAAGGAGCCTCCATGGAAAAGAAAATCTCCTTTTCCCTCTACTACCTGCTCATCGCCCTCGGCGTCTTCATGCTCATCCAGCACTGGCTGGCCCCGCAGATCATCAACATCTCCTACACCCAGTTCAAGAAACATGTGGTGGAGAAGAAGATCAACTCGGTGGTGATCTCCTCCAATCTCCTGAAGGGCTTCGAGAAGGTGGAGGACGTCCAGAAGAAGGAGCCGCTCTTCCCCAAGCAGGTCTACGTCACCCCCCGGGTCGACGACCGGGCGCTGGTGGAATTCCTCGAAAAGAACAGCGTCGACATCATCGCCGAGAACGAGAACACCCTGCTCCGCACCATCCTCTCCTGGGTGCTGCCGGCGTTGATCTTCGTCGGCATCTGGATGTTCTTCATGCGCCGCATGGGCCAGGGCGCCGCCGGGGGGATGATGACCCTGGGCAAATCCAAGGCCAAGATCATCGCCCAGACCGACCTCGGGGTCAACTTCGAGTCGGTGGCGGGGCAGGATGAGGCCAAGCAGGAGCTGGCCGAGGTGATCGAGTTTTTGAAGACCCCGGAAAAATTCACCCGGCTGGGCGCCAAGATCCCCAAGGGTATCCTGCTGGTCGGCCCGCCCGGCACCGGCAAGACCCTGCTGGCCAAGGCGGTGGCCGGTGAGTCCGGGGTGCCGTTTTTTTCCATCAGCGGCTCGGATTTCATCGAGATGTTCGTGGGCCTCGGCGCCGCTAGGGTGCGCGATCTCTTTGAGCAGGCCAACGCCAAGGCGCCCTGCATCGTCTTCATCGACGAGCTGGATTCGCTGGGCAAGGCGCGCGGCACCGGGGTGATGGGCGGCCACGACGAGCGGGAGCAGACCCTCAATCAACTGCTCGCCGAGATGGACGGCTTCGAGGTGAACAAAGGGGTGGTGATCCTGGCCGCCACCAACCGGCCGGAGATCCTCGACCCGGCGCTGCTCCGGCCCGGCCGCTTCGACCGCCACATTCTGGTGGACCGGCCCGATCTCAGGGAGCGCGAGGCCATCCTCCGGGTGCATGTCAAGGGCATCAAGCTCGCGCCGGCGGTCAACCTGGGGGTGATCGCCCGGCGCACCCCAGGGTTCACCGGGGCGGATCTCGCCAACCTGGCCAACGAGGCGACCCTGCTCGCGGTGCGCAAGGGCAAGGAGCAGGTGGAGGCCACGGAGTTCGAGGAGGCCATCGACCGGATCATCGCCGGCCTGGAAAAGAAAAACCGGGTGCTCAACGAGACGGAGAAGAAGACCGTGGCCTACCACGAAACCGGCCACGCCCTCATCGCCACCTTCCGCAAGACCGCGGAAAAGGTGCACAAGATCAGCATCGTGCCGCGCGGCATCGGTGCCCTGGGCTACACCATGCAGCTGCCCACCGAGGACCGTTTTCTGATGTCCAAGACCGAGCTGCTGGAGAAGATCGACGTGCTGCTGGGCGGCCGGGCGGCCGAGAAGATGATCTTCGGCGAGATCACCACCGGCGCCCAGAACGATCTGCAACGGGCCACCGACATTGCCCGCAGCATGGTGGCCATGTACGGGATGAACGAAAAACTCGGCCAGGTCACCTATCTGCAGCAGTCGAACCAGTTCCTGCAGCAGGGGTTGTTCCAGCAGAAGGAGTTCAGCGACCAGACCGCCCTGCTCATCGACGAGGAGGTGCGCAAGATCATCGAGGAGCGCATGGTGGGGGTGGAAAAGACCCTGGCCGAACAGCGGCCGATGCTGGAAAAGGTGGCGCAGAGACTGCTGGAGAAAGAGGCCCTGGACGACGAGGAGTTCAAGGCCCTGCTCGGCCAGGAGAAGCTCGTGGTTCCTGCCTGAGGGCGGGGCGAGCCGAGCCGGGTTGCCCGGAACTCACCCCGCGCGTGCAGGTGAATACTCAGCAGCCTTCGGTGGCCTTGGCCTTTTTCTGATGGCACTTGGCGCAACTGGTGGGGCCGGCCTGCATCTTCTTGTGGCAGCCCTGGCAGAGGGCATGGCCGGCCTCTTTGCCCAGCTTGAGCGGACCCGGCTTCCGGTCGCCGTGGCAAGTGGCGCAGCCGTGGGCCTCGGCGTGTTTCTTGTGGGGCAGGGTGATTTTGCCCATCTTGTTGTCGAGGGTCACGGTTTCCGGGGCCAGGGCCTTGTCGACGGTCTTCTCGGCAGCAGCCGTGGCCTCGGCGGCCGCCTTTTCACCCTTTTCCACCACGGCAGCAGCCTTTTCCTGCACCGCGAGCGCGGCCTGTTCCGCTTGCTTCACCGCGGCGCCAGCCGCCTCTTGCGCCTGCTGCATGGCCTGCTCGACCGGGGCAGGTGTTGTTGCCGGGGCCTCGGCCTGTTTCTCGCCCTGGCCGCAGCCCCCCAGCATGAGGGCAGCCATCATTCCGACCACATAGAGTTTTTTGCGCATACATTCCCCCCTGGTTTTTTTTGAGGATGGATAGAGCACCTGCGCGATTATACAATAGCGCAACCAGCGCTTTCCAGAGCATAGTGCCCGGAGCAGGGTGGGCGGCGGTTTCAGGCGTGGTTGGCGGGGTGATCCGCCGTGCCGGGGCAGCACTTCTTGTACTTCCTGCCGCTGCCGCAGGGGCACGGGCCGTTGCGGCCGATCTTGTCGCTGGTCGCCGGCAGCTCGATGCCGTCCACATAGAACCACGCACCCTCTTCGCGGACAAAACGGCTGCGCGTTGCTGGCGGCCCTGGACGGTGAAGGTGGCGACAAATTCCACCACGCCGTCCAGATCAGATCGTCCGGCCCCCCCCCTTGGCGGTGGCCGGCACGCCGAGCCCCTGCCAGCCAAGGCCCTCCGCCAGCGCCAGGCTTTTGGGCCGGGTGGAGGGATGCCACGTCGCCAGCAGGTAGGGGACATTCCGCCGGACATAGGCGGTGTAGCGCGAACGCATCAGGGTCTCGGCGGTGGGAGCGGGGTCGCGCCCGTCTAGAAATGGACAGCAGCAGCGCTCATATCCATGGCCGCTGCCGCAGGGGCAGAGATCGCTCATCCCGCCAGGCTCCCCAGCACCTTCTTCACCACATTGCCGTCCGCCTTCTTCCCGAAGTGCTTCATGATGGCGCCCATGGCCTGCATCGGCGTCTTGAACCGGGAGAGGTCGATGTTCTCCCTGACCCAGGCCGCGATCTCCTCCTCGCTGGCCATCTGCGGCAGGTAGGCCTCCAGCACCCGGAGGTAGTCGGAGGTCGCCTCCTTCTTGAGCGCCAGGGTCTGCTTCTCCGACTTGACCAGCCCCATGATCACGGAGATCACCTCGTCGTTGGTGATCTCCTCCTCCCGCTTGGGCCGGCTGCTCTTCTTGCCGCTCTCCAGGGTGAGGGGCACGGTGATCTTGGTGGGGAACTCGCTCATGATTACCCGGATGGCGCCCTTCACCGCCTCGTCCTTCCGGAGCATGGCGGCCTTGAGATCGCTCTTCATCTTGGTCAGCAGGGGCATGTCCATGGAGTCGTTCCAGCCGTAAGTCGTATCGCTCATCGCGTTCCTCGCAATTGTTTGTCTTTGCATACGGAATCCGCGCCTCTCACCCGAACCGCCAGAGGAGAAAGAAGCCCAGCAGGGCGAGCAGCGGGCCGTTGGCCACATAGATGAAATAGAGCAGCGGATAGCGGGGGCCGAGCAGCTCACGCTGGCGGTGGCGGTTGAAGACCCGCGGCACCCAGAAGAGCACGGAGATGGCAAGACCGGTGGCGATAAACAACAGGCTGACGAACCAGATCTTCATGCGGTTCCCGGCGTTATTGGTCCGCGGCGAGTTCGGCGAGCCGCGCCCTGAGGAGCGCGATGCAGCGGCCGGCCCGGGCGGCGCCGCGGTCGTTGCTCTTCTGTTCGTAGTACATCTGGCTCAACTCCAGCGACTCGATGGCTAGCTGGATGTTCTTGCGCTGGGCAAACGGCGGTTCCTGTTGCCAGGCGGTGATGGCCGCTCTGGCGTCGTCCTCGGTGGAAAAGCTCACGGTGTCTGGTCCTGTCTTTCGGTGGTGGTCAGCCGGTAGCGCGTCCGCAGCGCCGCTACTGCCAAAGGGTATACCATGCGGTGCACGCGATTAAAATTATAAAATGTGTGGAGCAGGGCCAAGGGGTCGGCTGCCCGGCGGATGCGGCGCAGGAAGAGGGAATAGCCGTTGCCGCGGAAGCGTTCCCACAGATTTCTTACCACGCCCGGCAGATTAGCCCCTTCAAATATTTGCCCTCCGGAAAGTGGAGGGCTGCCGGGTGGTCGGCCGCCTGGTCGAGCCATTCGAGCACCCGCGCTTCGCGGCCGGCGTCCAGCGCCGCATAGGCCACGGTCCTTTCGAAGAGTTCGCGGTCCATCAGGCCGGAGCAGGAAAAGGTGGCAAGAATGCCGCCGGGATTGAGGAGGCGGAAGGCGAAGAGATTGATGTCCTTATAGCCGCGGCTCGCACGTTCCAGGTGGCGGCGGGACTCGATGAACTTGGGCGGGTCGAGGACCACCACGTCAAACCGGCGCCCTTCCTCCACATAGCGGCGCAGCATCCGGAAGACGTCGCCGTCGGTGAATTGGGCGCGGTCCGGGTCAAAGCCGTTCAGGGCGATATTCTGGCGGGCCAGCGCCAGGGCCGCGGCCGAGGAGTCGATGTTTTCCACCAGTCGGGCGCCGTTGCCCAGCGCGGCCACGGCAAAGCCGCCGGAATAGGCGAAGCAGTTCAGCACCGAGGCCTCCCGGCAGTAGCGGGCGACCCGGGCGCGGTTGTCGCGCTGATCGAGGTAGAAGCCGGTCTTGTGGCCCTGGCGGATGTCCACCAGATAGCGGAAGCCCCCTTCGCCGATCTCGATGAGCGGTGGCGGCTCCGCCCCGGCTAAGCGGCCGCAGCAGCGGGGCAACCCCTCTTTGTCCCGGACCTCGGCCTCGGAGCGCTCGTAGATGCCGGTGCAACCGGTCAGTTCCCGGAGCAGGCCGACGATGGTGTCCTTCCAGTGTTCAGCCCCGGCCGAGAAGATCTGGCAGACCAGGAAATCCGCGTAGCGGTCGACGATCAGCCCCGGCAGGCCATCGGGTTCGCCGTTTACCAGCCGCTGGGCGTTGTCGCCGGCCGTGAGCGGCGGGCGGGAGGCAAGGGCCTGGCTGAGGCGATTCCGGAAAAAGGCCTCGTCGATCAGCGCGGCCGGGTCGGTGGACCACAGGCGCACCGTGATCTGCGACTCCGGGGACCAGGCGCCCCTGCCGAGCGGCGTGCCGTCCGCCGCCTGCACCGCGACGGTGGCGCCGGGGGCCGGATCGCCCTCGACCCGGGCGATGGCGCCGGAAAAAATCCACGGATGGCGGTGGCGCACGGATTTGTCGCGCCCTTTCTTGAGGGTGACTGTGGCCATGGGGTTCGAGCCTCGGGTCAGCGGAGTCGGTGGGTGGCGGAGACTTCGGCCAGTCCGGAGGTGCAGACGTTCATGTCTTTGAGGATGCCGTCGTCGATGCCGTAGATCCAGCCATGCACCGAAAGCGGCTGACCGGTCTTCCAGGCGTTCTGCACGATGGTGGTGTGGCAGACGTTGGCCACCTGCTCCACCACGTTCAGTTCGCAGAGCAGGTTGAAGCGCTTGTTCTCGTCGGATTCGGCATCCACCGCTGCCTGGTGGTACCGGTAGACATCCTGGATGTGGCGGAGCCAGTTGTCGATCAGGCCGTGGTCGGTATTCTCCAGCGCCGCCTTGACGCCGCCGCAGCCGTAGTGGCCGCAGACGATGATGTGCTTTACCTTGAGCACCTCCACCGCGTACTGGATGACCGAGAGGCAGTTGAGATCGGTGTGCACCACCACGTTGGCGATGTTGCGGTGGACAAAGATCTCGCCGGGCATCATGTCGACGATCTCGTTGGCCGGCACCCGGCTGTCGGCACAGCCGATCCACAGGTATTCGGGCGACTGCTGCCGCGAGAGCTTGGTGAAGAAATTCGGGTCCTGCGCCTTGATTCGCGCGGCCCAGCGCTGGTTGTTGTCGAAGAGGTGCTTGAGTACTCGCATGGTCGGATTATAGCAGATCGGCGCGGCGTGTGCACCGCCTCGTTACAGGGTGAGGCGGAAGGCGGCGCGGTGGTGGAAATCGGGCCGCTCGCCCGGGTGGGCCAGGGCCCAGTAGCTGGTGGCGCCATCGACGGTACACACCACCAGGGTCACCCCGAGAAGCAGGGACTGAGCCGGCGCCAGCAGGGAGCCAAGGTCAAGGGTTGCCGAAAGCCGGGATGCAGCCGCATCCTGTTCGGTAACGATGGCCGGAGCAGCGATGGCGGTCTCGGTTCGCAAGCCCTGGCGGTAGTCGTCGAAGCGGTAGAGCTGCCAGTGGCCGGCGGGCGAAAGATTGGCCTCCCAGTAGCCCGCTTCCCCGGGCCGGGCGAGGAAGCACTCGCAGCAGGTCTGCTGCCAGAGCCGGTCGCGGCGTTCCGGCGCAGGTGACGGCGCCGGCCACGCGACCGAGGCCACCTCGCCGGTCAGTTCATAGGCCAGGGTGAGTCGCCCCTCCTGCCGGCTGACGCTTCCGCCGACCCGGAACGGCAACGCCGGTCCGCCAGGGAAGGGGAGCAGGGCAAAGGCCAACCGGCTCATCCCCCCTCAAGACCGATGGAGAACATGGCATCGAGGTCGTGCCGCGAAAAGGCGCGGAAGGCGAGCATGGAAGTCACCATGGTATCAGCACGCAGGCAGGTTAGCCGAGGAAGGAGCAGCAGTAGTCGGTGAGCGACGAGACCTTCATGCGGAACTCCGAGTGGCTGGGCACCTCGAAGGATTCGCCGCCCGTCACTTTGCGCCACTCCTTGCTGCCGGGAAGCTTCAGGTCGAGTTCGCCGGAGAGGATCTCCATGAGTTCCGGGGCGCCGGTGTCGAAGGTGTATTCGCCCGGCTGCATGATGCCCAGGGTTTTCTTGGTGCCATCCGGGAAGAGCACGGTGCGGCTGACCACGCCGCCATCGAAATAGACATTGGCCTTTTTGATGACCGTGACGTTGGTGAACTGATCCGACATGGGTAACCCCTTGCAATAGTGTGAGAAAAAATTCCGGCCCGCATCAAAGCAGGCCCGTGGCGAGCCCCAAGCCTACCATGACCAGCATGGTGCCGACAAGACGCTGGAGGCCCTCCAGGGTGATCTTTTTCAGCAGCCGCCGGCCGACAAAGGCGCCGAGGAAGGCAGCGGCCGTGGCGGCGAAGACCAGCGGACCGACGGCCGACGCCCCGGTGAGCGTCCGGGTGTAAAAGCCCTGGCCATAAACCAGCAGCCGGGCGCAATCGACGATCACCGCCGCCACCGTGCCGGTGGCGACAAAACCCTCCTTGCTCAGGCCCGCCCGCAGCAGGAAGGCGGCGCGGAAGGCGCCCTGATTGCCGGAGAGGCCGCCGAAGAAGCCGGAGAGCAGCCCGCCGGGGATGAGATACCTGCGGTCGAAGGTGAGGCGGCTGGGGTTGGGCAGCAGTTCCAGCACCGCGAAGCCGACGATGAGCCCGCCGATTACCAGCTTGACCGGCATGATCGCATGCAGTTGGCTGCCGAGCCGGTAGGTGCCGAGCGGCGGCAGGTTGGCAAAGAGGTGCAGCGCCAGGGCGCCGAGCACGGCGGCAAGAGCCCCGGGGATGGCGAAGCGCGCCACCACGCCCCAATCGGCGTGTTTGCCCACCAGTACCACCTTGAAGAGGTTGTTGGCCAGATGCACCGCCGCGGTGGCGGCGATGGCCACCGGCAGCGGGAAGAAGAGGGCAAAGGCCGGCATCAGCAGGGTGCCGAGGCCGAAGCCGGAAAAGAGGGTCAGCCCCGAGACGAAGAGCGCCACCGAACAGACGAGCAGGTATTCCATTTCAATCAAGCGTTAAGTTTCTCGGCATCGCTGCGTGGCTCCTCGCCGTACCTTGTGTACTGTCTGCTGCTCGCTCGCCTTCGCGTTTCCCTCTTGATTGAAGCAGGGGATTAGGCCGCGTGGAGTTCGGCGGCCTTGCGCAGGTAATAGCCGTAGTCGCCGCCATAGGTGCGCATCTCGCCGTGGTCGATCTCCAGCACCTGGTCCACCAGCGAGCGCAGGAAATGGCGGTCGTGGCTCACCAGCACCACGGTGCCGGTGAAGTTCTTGAGTGCTGCGAGCAGGAGTTCGCGGGATTGCAGATCGAGATGGTTGGTGGGCTCGTCCAGAATCAGGAAGTTGAGCGGCCGCGCCAGCAGGGTGGCGAGCACCAGGCGGCTCTTCTCGCCGCCGGAGAGCGAGATGATGCGCTTTTCCACGGAATCACCCTGGAAGAGGAAGGCGGCGCAGAGGTTGCGGATGGTGCCCACCGCGGCCAGGGGCATCACGTCCTGCACCGTCTCGAACACCGTCTTGGTCGGGATCAGCACCTCCATGGCGTGCTGGCTGAAATAGCCGGGAAAGACGTTGGCGCCGATCTGCACCGTGCCGCAGGTCGCCTCGGTCTGGCCGGCCAGCACCTTGAGAAAGGTCGATTTACCGGCGCCGTTCACCCCGACCACCGCGATCTTCTGGCCCCGGCGGATCACGCCACTGACCCCGCCGAAGATCGACTTTTCCCCACCATCCGGCCGCGGCCAGACCTTGCCGAGGTTGGCCATGGTCACCACCTCGTCGCCGCTCCGGGGCGGTTCGGGGAACTCGAAGCGGACCAGCCGCTGCTCGGCCGGCACCTCGATGCGCTCGATCTTTTCGAGCTTTTTCACCCGGCTCTGCACCTGGGCGGCATGGGAGGCGCGGGCCGCGAAGCGGGCGATGAACTCCTCCTCCTTGGCCAGCATATCCTGCTGGCGCTGGTGGCTGGCAATGAGCTGTTCGCGGCGGATGTCGCGCTCGCGCTCGTAAAAGTCGTAGTTGCCGCTGTAGGTGGTGACCGCGCCGTTGGCCACCTCGATGATCCGGCTCACCAGGCGGTTCATGAAGTCGCGGTCGTGGCAGGTCATCAGCACCGCGCCCTTGAACTCGCTGGCCAGCCACTCCTCCAGCCAGACGATGGATTCGAGGTCCAGATGGTTGGTGGGCTCGTCCAGCAGCAGCACATCCGGGTTCAGGGTGAGGATCTTGGCCAGGGCAATGCGCATCTTCCAGCCGCCGCTGAAGGATTCCACCGGCCGGTGAAAGTCCTCGGGGCCGATGCCTAAGCCGGTGAGCACGGTCCGGGCGCGGGTTTCGAGGTCATAGCCGCCCCGGTGCTCGAACTCCTCCACCGCATTGCCGTAGCGCTCCAGCAGCGCGGCCATGGCGTCGTCCTCCATGGGCTGGCTCATCGCCTCTTCCATTTCGCGCATCGCAACGCCGAGCTGCACGACCTCGCTTGCCGCGGCCATGGTCTCTTCCAGGGCCGAGCGGCCTGTCATCTCGCCCACCTCCTGGGAAAAGTAGCCGATTACCGTGTTTTTGGCGCAGGAGATCTCGCCCTTGTCCGCCTGCTCCTCGCCGGTGATCAGGCGGAAGATGGTGCTCTTGCCCGCGCCGTTGGGGCCGACCAGGCCGGTGCGCACGCCGGGCAGGATCTGGAAGTTGGCGTTCTGGAAGAGAAGCTGGCTGCCGTGCTGGCGGCTGAGGTTCGTGCAGTGGATCATGTTTTCTCCTTGAAAAAAGGTGCTTTTTTAGCACATCAAGGAAAAGGGCGCAAGGGGAAAAGCGGGGAGGGGCAACCAGCATGTGAACAACAGAGACGCTAGTGTTTAATTGCAAAAATCATCGATAGATGTATACTAATGGCAACCCTATCCCAAGGAGGTTGCCATGGCCAGAAAAGCACCAATACCAAATTGCTCAGAGGAAGACCGGCGCACAATTGACG
>JAJZRJ010000028.1 GCA_021802775.1 Deltaproteobacteria bacterium | reverse complement strand
CGCTGCATGCTTTCACCTGCCAAGTGAGTTTTGAGGACAGGTGGAGTATAACAGTTTTATTTCGATATTTCAGCATGATATATGAATCGACAGAGATAATTTACTGATCATTCGTCACGGATTCAGGTCCAAACCAAGCAAGTTGCTTGCGAAAAAGACGTCATTTCTCAGGAACTGGATGGAAAGATTTATGCAAATCAATTTCGATCTTGGACCGGCGCAACCCCCCATAACACCGGAGAAAATTACCGAGATGATCCACTGGGTGCCCCGTCGTTTTCGTCTCTGCGATTTCGATCAGCCGTTGAAGGCTCCAGGGGAAATGGGACCAAAGCAACAAGATTGGAACCTGAGGTTCCCCTTTGAGGAAACCTTTATTCCAGCATTTGAAGAAATGTGCTCCGTTGATCACGTCCCCTTTAGCACGAGGAGCACGGCATCTTTCACTTTCCTGAAACAAGTAACGGATAAAGACATTGAAGGAGTAAAAACATTTCTGCAAACATTGGCGCCATTCGTGGCAATCCGCGATTGTCTCGCCATTTCATTCGCCATCGAATATGACCGGGAGAATGGCAACCCAAGTGCTCCCCAAACCCATATTGGGCGGTTGCGGAGCCTTGCCAAGCCTTATGACAAAAAACCGACATTAGAGACCTATTCTGCCGCCGATAAGCTGGCCCAAGAATGCGTGATGGCTATACATAAATTGACGTGCTATAACTCGGCAACTTGTATTGTCGCGATGCCGCCATCTGACCCGGAGAAACTCTTCGACCTCCCCAAACACCTGGCCACCCAAATCGCTACTGCTCTAAACAAGCCAGACAAAAGCGACAAGGCCAAAACAGTCAGGGTCCGGCCAGGGAACAAAGGACTGCCTTGTGACAAGAAATTGCCCAACATTGAAGGCACAGTCGAGGTTAGCGGCGATGCCTTCAAGGACGAGATCGTCCTTCTCATCGACGATCTATACCAATCCGGAGTCACAATGAACTATGTAGCCATGCTGCTTCTGGACGCCGGCGCAAAGAAAATCTTCGGCCTTTCCTGCGAAAAAACATGCAGCAATGATGACAACGTGAGCAGGCGCTGAGGCAATGAGCAATCACCCAACATACAATATACTGCACCTGCTGGAGACGCCCGGCATCGGGGTCGTAAAAACTAACACGATTCTATCCGGGCTTGATGCTGACTTTGCCCAGAAAGATTTACGGCCACTTCTCTCTGCAAAACAGTATGAAGAATTTATTGCAACAGAAGAGAAAGCCCGAGAGGACTGGGAAAAGCTTGCGGAAATGAACGTCGCCACCGTTTCCATTCTTGACGAACAATATCCGGAAGTACTGCGAAACAGGCTCCAAAAAAATGCCCCTCCACTGCTCATGGTCCTCGGCAACCTGGGGTTGCTTCGAAAACTCTCCGCCAGTTTTTGCGGCTCCCGCAAGGCAAGCGAGAAAGGACTGGCAACGGCAACGGACTGTGCCGACCAATTAGCCCGTGAAGGCATCAATATCGTCTCCGGTTACGCAGCAGGGGTTGACATGGCTACCCATCGGGCCGCACTTGCCTGCGGAGGAACAACCACCCTCGTACTCTGCGAAGGAATTTTACATTTTACAATAAAACGCCATCTGAAAGAATTGTGGAACTGGGAGAAGGTCGCCGTGGTCAGTGAATTTCTTCCCAGTATTCCATGGAATGTAAAGAATGCCATGCAGCGTAACAAGACCATTTGCGCCCTATCCTCATCTATGATTTTGATCGAGTCTTCTAGTCGGGGCGGCAGCATCGAAGCCGGCCGATCTTGTCTAAAAATGGGGGTACCGCTATTTGCTCCGGTATATGAGGGGATGCCGGAAACAGCCTTAGGCAATCGGGAACTCCTGCGGCAAGGCGCTAAGGAACTCTACAAGAACAACGCGACAAACCGTGCCAATATGACTAGCGTCTTCCGCACGATTTTACACCCGGCAGAGACCTTCCGACAGAAGACACCCACGAACAAAACTTATCAGATCGATAAATCTGACGCCCAACTGAGCCTGTTCGAAAGAGGTGCGAAGTTTAAGGAGGGGCAAAAGTAAAAATCTTCCCTATGAGGACAGCAACAATCCTATCCCTCTCCCCCTAACAGCTTGAAAATTTTCACCCTCACCCCTACCGATACACCGCGTCGTGGCTGCCGACATCGAGCAGGATGATTTCCTTGTTTGCAATCAGAATGGTGAGGGTAAGGCGGTAGCTGGAGGTGATGCTGATGGCCTGCACGCCTTCGAGTTTGCCGCGCAGGTGATGGTAGCGGAGGTACGGCTGGAACGGGTCGCGCTCCAGGTCATGAAGAATTGCCGCGAACTTTTCCCGCAATTCCGGGTGCTGCTTGAGAAACTTGCCGGCCGTGCGGGTGAAGCCGGCAGTCCAAACCAGGGTGTACATGCTCACCCTTCCATGCCCAGTTCCTTCAACAACTCCGCCGCAGTGCCCCGCTGCACCCGGCCGGCGCGCACATCTTCCAACGAGGCCAGCACCCGCGCGGTGTATGCCTCGTCCTCCGCCTCCAGCAACGCCTGATAACGCTCCTCGGAAAGCACCACATACTGCGGCTGGTTGTTGCGGATCACATGAAGATCACCTTGGGCGATGTGCTCATCCACTGCGGCAATACCGCGCCGCTTGATCTCCTGGGCAGGAATGGTATTCATTTTTAGACTCCTACTGGTACTAATTTAAGTACCAAAATACCACATTACTCAAGAGAGGGCAAATTGTCTTGCCCGAAGAGAACAAACGGGCCGACCGCGGCTCTTTCCCCTTACCGCTTGCCGGCGAGAGCCTTCCATGCCATGATCTTTGTGCCCTGCCGCTGATACCCCTGGTCGCCGCCGTAGACCACCCAGGGCAAAAGCGCGGAATCGCCGGCGATTTCCTGCCATTTCCGAACTGCGTTCAGCCAATCGCCGGCAAAGGTTGCGCCCGATTTGATCTCCACCGCCTGCAAGCCTTGCCCTGCCTCGAACAGCAGGTCCACCTCGTGGCCGACATTGTCGCGCCAGAAATAGAGATCCGCCGGCTGGGCCGCATTATAGCGCCGCTTGACGAACTCGGAGACCACCAGGGTCTCGAACAACGCACCGCGCTGGGCATGGGTGTTGAGCGTCTCCGCGTCGCGGATGCCGAGGAGCCAGGCGGCAAGCCCGGCGTCGAGGAAATAGAGCTTGGGCGTCTTTACCAGCCGCTTGCCGAAGTTGCGAAAATAGGGCGGCAGACGCATGACGAGGTAGCTTGCCTCCAGCACGTTCAGCCATTCGCGGGCCGTCACATGGGAGATGCCGCAGTCCGTTGCCAGGGATGAGAGATTGAGCAACTGCCCGGTGCGGGCCGCGCACAGTTTGACGAATCGCTGAAAAAGGTCCAGGTCGCGCACTGCCAGCAACTGACGCACGTCGCGCTCCAGGTACGTGGCAACGTAATTGGGAAACCAGAGATCCGGCGTGAGCGGCCGGTCATACAGCGGCGGGTAGCCGCCGCGCCACAACAGATCATCCAGCCGGTCGGCAAGGCGTCCGGCACCGGCGAGTTCCGGCATGGAAAACGGCAGCAACTGCACCAGGCCGACGCGTCCCGCCAGCGACTGGCTGATGCCAGAACGCAGCCCGAACTGCTGTGACCCGGTCAGGATAAAGTCGCCCATCCGGCGGCGATCATCGACAAGGCCTTGCAGATAGGAGAAAAGATCCGGGCAACGCTGCGCCTCGTCGATGATCGCGCCCTCATCGAACCGGGCAAGAAAACCCCGTGGATCGTGCCGGGCGAACTCCTTCTGCTCAGGGTCTTCGAGGGTGACATAGGCCCGATCAGGAAACAGGGCGCGAGCCAGGGTCGTCTTGCCCGACTGCCGCGGGCCGGTCAGCGCGAGAATGGGAAAACCCTTGGCAAGCTTCAGGGCGATGGAGTGTGCCTGGCGATGGATCATAGGCCAATCTTACAATATGAAGTTTCAATCTTCAATATTATTCGATCCCCCACTTTCCTACGCCGACTCGCTGTTGCCGCCAACCAAAGAGGTGCCCATACTCCGGGAATGGACATTGCACCGCGTGTCAAGGCAAAGATTTTCCGCGAGGCGACTTCCCTGGCTCTGAAGTCTTACGGCGACTCGAACTCCTCCCGCTTGCCGATGCCGACGACCACAACGACGATGGCCTACTGCATCTCTGCCAGTTTCTTGATCAGATCGGTCAGGTTGCAGCACAACACCTCGCAATCGCCGAACCGCTTGCGGTATGGGCGTGCAATATCCTGGGCCACCAGGAACGAGGCCCCCTGGGGATAGCGCTTCCGGAACAGCTTCAGCGGGCCGGGATCGAACTGCTCGGCTCGCCACTTGCACTCGATGGCCACCGGGCCGCCGCGGCGGCGGGGGAGGACAAAATCCACCTCATTGCCGCGCTTGTCCCGCCAATAGTTGATCTCGCGGGTTTGCAGGCAGCCGTGCAACTCGTTCAGCACCAGATGTTCCCACAGAATTCCCATATCATCGGGCCGGAGGGTGTTCCACCCCTTGAAGCAGCAGACAAAGCCGGTATCGAAACCGTAGACCTTCGGCGCCGCCACGATCTCCGCCGGTTTATAGCTGGAAAACGGCCTGATCACATGGGCGACGAAGGTGGCCTCCAATACGGCCAGATAGTTGGTGATGGTGGGGCGGCTGACCTCGCAGGGGCGCGCGTATTTCGTGGCCTCGAAGATGCCGCCGCTATTGGCCAGCAGCAACTCCAGCAACCGCTGGAACGAATGCCGCCGCTCCAGGCGGAAAAGCTCCAGGATATCCTTGGCCCAGTAGCCGTCAACCCACTCCTGGTAAGCGGCCTCGGCCGGGTGGTCGTCCAGAAAAAACGGCGGCAGCCCGCCGTGGAGCATGCGGCGCGCAAGGTTCGTGTTGCCGAACTCGACGCCATCGGCGGCGATCATCGGGGTCAGCCAGAGGTCGCTCTTGCGGCCGGCCAGGGTGTCGCGAAACTTGGCGGAGGCGCCCAGGGTGGAGGAGCCGGTGGCGATGATCCTGATGGCCGGATAATGGTCGGCGGCAATCTTCAGCAGTTCGGAAGGGTTGGCCAGGCGGTGTATTTCGTCCAGGACGATCAGCCTGTCCGGCAATCCTTTCAGGAAGGCTTCCGGGTCATCGGTCATCCGCCGGGTGCTGGGCAGCTCGCAGTCAAAATATTCCGCATTGGCAAGACTCTGACACAACAATGTCTTGCCGGCCCGACGAACCCCGGAAAGCCAGAGAATGGAACGTCTGCCCAGGAATTCGGCAATCCTCCGCTGCCAGTGTTTTCTGTTCTTCATGCAATGATAGTTACATATAGTTGCACTAAATGCAAAAGTATTTTCTTCATCCCCAAAACTCCGGGGATGGACTTTTGCCGCGTTGTCACGGTATGCTGATGCGAGCCAGACAACCTCAGCACGGTGAGTCACATGCCCCTCGTCTTCAAGACCAGCGCCGGTTACCCTCTGCCCATGGGGGTCACCTGCCGCGCCGATGGTTACAACTTCGCCATCTTCGCCCGCCATGCCACTGCGGTATGGCTGGTCTTCTTTCGCTCCGGCATGGAAGAGCCGGTGGCGGAACTGGCCTTTGACCCGCGGGTCAACAAAACCGGCGATGTCTGGCACCTGCTGATCCGCGATTTCGACCCTACCCTGCGCTACGGCTACCGCATGGCCGGCCCCTGCGACCCGCACGGCAGCGGCCACTGGTACCAGCCGGACAAACTCCTGCTCGATCCCTATGCCAAGGCGCTCACCGGTGGCTCGGAGTGGGGAATGGCGTACTGCCGCACCGGTCTTTGCGGGCCGCTCTCCACCTTCCAGCGCCGCTGCCTCCACGTGGAGAACGATTTCGACTGGGAGGGGGACCGCCCCCTCAATATCCCGCTCAAGGACACGGTGATCTACGAACTGCACGTGCGCGGCTTCACCCGCCACCGCAGCGCCAAGGTGGACCACCCCGGCACCTATCGGGGGGTGATCGAAAAGATTCCCCACCTCAAAAAACTGGGAATCACCGCGGTGGAACTGCTGCCGGTGGCGGAATTCAACGAACACGAGCCCACCTTCCGCAACCCGGAAACCGGCCAGCGGTTGCGCAACTTCTGGGGCTACAGCCCGCTGGCCTTCTTCGCGCCCAAGGCCGCCTACGCGGTGAACGGCCGCAACGGCAATCAGGTGCGGGAGTTCAAGGCGATGGTCAAGGCGCTGCACCGGGCCGGCATCGAGGTGATCCTCGACGTGGTCTTCAACCATACCGCCGAGGGCGGCGCCAATGGGCCGGTGATCAGCTTCCGCGGCATCGACAACACCATCTACTACCTGCTCGACGAACAGACCCGCGACTACCTCAACTTCTCGGGCTGCGGCAACACGGTGAACTGCAACCACCCGTGGGTGCGGCATCTGATCCTCGACTGCCTGCGCTACTGGGTGATCGAGATGCACGTGGACGGCTTCCGCTTCGACCTCGCCTCGATCCTCGGCCGCGGGCCCAAGGGCGAGGTGCTGGCCAACCCGCCGATGGTGGAAAAGATCGCCGAGGACCCGATCCTCGCCCACACCAAGATCATCGCCGAGGCGTGGGATGCCGCCGGGCTCTACCAGGTGGGCTCCTTCTCCTCCCACTTCCGCTGGGCCGAGTGGAACGGCCGCTTCCGCGACGACGTGCGCGCCTTCCTCCGCGGCCAGGAGGGCATGGTGCCGGCCATTGCCACCCGCATCGCCGGCAGCGCCGACCTCTACCAGCAGAACCGCCACCCCTTCAACTCGATCAACTTCCTCGCCAGCCACGACGGTTTCACCCTCTACGACCTGATGAGCTACGACCGGAAGCACAACGAGGCCAACGGCGAGGGCAACCGCGACGGCTCCGATCACAACCTGAGCTGGAACAGCGGGGCCGAGGGAGAGACCGACGATCCGGCGATCAACGCCCTGCGGATGCGCCGCATCCGCACCGCTGCGGTGATCCTCTTCCTCTCCCAGGGAGTGCCGATGTTCGTGGCCGGCGACGAGTTCGGCCGCACCCAGCACGGCAACAACAACGCCTGGTGCCAGGACAACGAAACCGGCTGGGTCGATTGGCAGCTGGCCACCAAAAACCGTGCCTTGCTCCGCTTCTTCCGGCTGCTCATCGCCCTGCGCAAGAACCACCCCCTGTTCCGGCGCGAAACCTTTTTCCCGCCGCCCGCCGTCGGCAGTGACATGGAAATTCTCTGGCAGTCGCTGGCGCCCGGCCAGCCGGACTGGTCGGCGACGGCCAAAACCCTGGGCTTCCACCTCGTCGCCCCGCCCGGCAGCGACGCCGGCCGCGATTTCTTCGTCATGCTGAACAGCCACCGCGCCACCCGCATCTTCCGGACGCCGGCCCCGCCCAGAGGACGCCGCTGGCACAAACTGATCGACACTGCCGCGCCCTCGCCCCACGACATTGTCGAGGAGGCGCGCAGCCTGCCGCTGGCCTTCAGCAACGTGGCGGTGGCCGGCTTCGGCGCCGTGGTGCTGATAGCCGGAAAAAGCGACCCGGCATGACCTGGGCAACGCCGCGGGGCAATCGGAAGGAACTGGTTCTGCTCGGGGATTCGCTGATCGAATATTACGACTGGCAGGCCCGTTTTCCGGACCATCGGGTGGTGAACCTCGGTCTGGCCGGCGATACGGTGCAGGGACTAAAAGCCCGCTTGCCGCTGATCAGGCAGCAGGCGGCCCGGCCGGGCTGGTTCTGCGTCATGATCGGCACCAACAACGTGGCCATGGAGGATTACGGCTTTCCGCCCGATTACGAGACGATCGTCGCCTGGCTGGCGAATCGTATCCTGGCGTGCCTCTCCATGTCACCAGTCTGCTGCCCATGACGCTTCCCTGGCTCAACGACAGCGTCATCCCGCGGCTCAATGACCGGCTGCGGGCGATGGCCGCCCGGAGCGGCGCGACATACATCGATGTCCATGCCGCCTTTCTGGCGGCGCCCTCGCGCCAGCCGCTTTTTCTAGAGGATGGCGTGCACCTGGGCCAGGCCGGCTATGAAACCTGGGTCGCCGCCATGGCGCCCTTCCTGCCGGCGCCGGCCTAGCTCAAAAATCTTCAAACTCCTGGTCATCCGGGGATTTCGCTTCGGCAGCCTTCTGTTTGGAGGGGGATGCCGGCAAGGATTTGGGCGCCGACGGTGCCGGTTGTTTGGCGGAAGGAACCGGTGGCCGTTTCAACGGCGATTCTGCCGAGACGCCGGGAACGGCGCCCTTGGCCCCCTCCACCAGAATATCGAGTTCCGCGGCAATCTCCTGCATCATCGCCGCCTGGGCGGAAAGCTCCTCGGAAGCCGCGGCCGTTTCCTCGGCAGTCGCGGCCTGGCTCTGCACCACCGACTCAATCTCGCTGATGGTGCCGCTCACCTGCTGAACGGCCTTGGCCTGCTCCTGGAAGGAACCAGCCACTTCGGCGACCAGCGCGCTGATGCGGCCGCTGGACCGCGCCACCCGCGCAAAGGCTTCGTCCGCTTCGCTCGCCAGCATGCTGCCGGCCTTTACCTTCTGCATCGTGCCCTCGATGAGCTGCGAGGTGTTTTTCGCCGCCTCGGCGGCGCGCATGGCCAGATTGCGCACCTCGTCGGCCACCACCGCGAAGCCGGCCCCGGCCTCGCCGGCCCGGGCCGCCTCCACCGCGGCGTTGAGCGCCAGCAGGTTGGTCTGGAAAGCGATCTCGTCGATGGTCTTGATGATCTTCTGGGTTTCGCTGCTGGCCACCGAAATTTCCTGCATGGAAGCGGTAAGCCGCTTCATGGCGCCATCCGCCTCGCCGATCCCCTGGCCGGCCTCCTGCATCAGCCGGTCGGCCTCCCGCAGATTCTCCGCATCCTGCCGGATCATGGAGGCGACCTCCTCGGTGGTGGCCGAGGTCTCCTCGATGGAGGCGGTCTGTTCCGAGGCGCCCTGGGCCAGGGTATGACTGGAGGAGGATATCTCCCCTGCGGCGCCGGTTACCTGCTTGGCGGCCCCCCTGAGGCTCCGGCTCACCCGATAAAGCGGACGGGTGACGGTGCGGATCAGCAATACCACGATCGCCAGAGTTGCAAGCGCGATGGCGATTCCAATAATCGCCAGGGTCCGCAGCAGTGCCAAAATTCCGCTCCGTTCATCCGCGCTCCGAGCAACACTCTCATCCAGCAAAGGTTGGAACGCTTCGGAGAGTTTCGCTGCCGCATTGTCGAAGTTGCCCATCATTTTGTTGCCCAGCGCCGGGCCGCCATCGATAAACGCCTGGGCCATCTCCTTGCCTGTCGCGTAGTAGGTCTCGAAATTGGCCACGATGAGGTCCAGCCGCGCCAATTTTTCCTTGGCGTTCGTTTCCTTATAGAGGGTGCGGAAAGTTGCTATCCCCTCATAAAAGGAGGCGCGATGGCTCTCCGCCTCCTTGAAGCCGTCATCGAGTCCGTCCAGCCCCCGGGTGGCGGAAATATCGGTAAGCCACTGCTGGACCTGGATGATGTCCTGTTGCAGTTGCTTGGCGGCAACCGCTCCGGTGAAAGATTTCGACATGTTTTCCGTGGCGCGATCCACCCTGGCGGCCACGAGCAGCAGGCTGCCCACCAGCAGCACGACCCCACAGAGCGGCACCAGGAAGCCGCCCCACAACTTCATGCGCAAACTCGATCCCTGAAACATGATCCTCCCTCTTAAGAATGCTTATTATCCGGAGTAACAACAACCCGATTTCATGATATTTTATCCAACACGAATCGTGGCGTGCTGTCAAATCGAATTTCACCACTGCGGCGCCGCCTGACAGCCAGCCCATGCCCGCAGGTGCCGCAATCCGGGACGGAAATAAAAACGGCAAGAGCGCACCAGGCAAAAATTCCCTTGCCTGATCATATTTCAGGTGCACTTATGCACAAATTTGTTACATTGCGTTCTGGTTTAATAATTATGTTTCACCAAAACGAAAGACACCATGAACAACCGGAACCGCGAACTCGCCGACCTGACCTGTCTCTATGAGATCACCAAGGTCCTCGCCTCCTCCACCGAGCTGCGCTCCAGCCTGGAGACGATTATGGAGATCCTCTCCACTCGCAAGGGGCTGAACAACGGGGCAGTGACCATCATCAACCCGCTCACCGCCCAGATCGAGACCGAGGTGGCCTATGGCCTCACCGCCGAGGCGCGGCGGCGCGGCACCTACAAGCTCGGCGAGGGCATCACCGGACGGGTGGTGGCCAACGGCGCCCCCATCGTCGTGCCGCGGATCAGCACGGAACCGCTCTTTCTGAACCGCACCAAGGCGCGCGGCGAATCGGACAAAAAGACCCTCTCCTTCATCTGCGTGCCGATCAAGCAGGGCCAGGAGACCATCGGCGCCCTGAGCGTGGACTGCCAGTACCGCGAGGGCATGGACTTCGAGCAGGATCTCCTTTTCCTCACCGTGCTCTCGGGCCTCATCGCCCAGACCGTCACCCGCATCCAGGCGGTGAACGAGGAGCGCAACCGGCTGGAGCAGGAGAATGTCCAACTGCGCCGGGAGTTGTCGGAAAAGTACCGGATCGCTCATATCGTCGGCAATTCAAGCCGGATGCAGGAGGTCTTCGAGATGATCCACCGGGTGGCGGACAGTAACGCCACCATCCTCTTGCGCGGCGAATCCGGCACCGGCAAGACCATGGTGGCCAAGGCGATCCACCACAACAGCAAACGCCAGGGCAAGCCCTTTGTGGCGGTGAACTGCTCCGCCCTGCCGGAAACCCTCTTGGAAAGCGAACTCTTTGGCCACGAAAAAGGGGCCTTCACCGGCGCGCACGAGGCCAAAAAAGGGCGCTTCGAACTGGCCGAGGGCGGCACCCTTTTCCTCGACGAGATCGGCGAACTCTCCCCGGCGGTGCAGGTGAAGCTTCTCAATGTGGTGCAGGAGCGCGAGTTCCAGCGGGTGGGCGGCACCAGGCCGATCAAGTGCGACGTGCGGCTCATCACCGCCACCAACAAGGACCTCGAAAAGGCGGTGCAGGACGGCTCCTTCCGCGAGGATCTCTACTACCGCCTGAACGTCTTCCCGGTCTACCTGCCGCCGCTGCGGGAGCGGCGCACCGACATCCTGCTCCTGGCCGAATACTTCCTGCAGAAATACAATGAAGAAAACGGCAAGAACATCCGCCGCATCTCCACCCCGGCCATCGACCTGCTGGTGCAGTACCACTGGCCGGGCAACGTCCGCGAGCTGCAGAACTGCATCGAGCGGGCCGTGCTCATCTGCGACGAGGAGGCGATCAAGAGTTTCCACCTGCCCCCCACCCTCCAGACCGCCGAATCGGTGAGCGACCGCCACCCCCTCTCCTTTGCCGCGGCGGTGGAGGACTTCGAAAAGGAACTCATTATCGAGAGCCTCAAAAAGACCAAGGGCAACCAGACCAAGGCGGCCCAGACCCTCGACACCAGTCTCAGGATCATCAACTACAAGATCAACAAATACGGCATCGACGCCCGCAAGTTCAAACTCGCCGGGGCATAAGCGGCGCCATGAAACTCGTGCTCCACGTCTGCTGCGGTCCCTGCACCGCCTACCCGCTTACCCTGCTGCGCGACGAAGGGATTCACCCCACCGGCTTCTTCCACAACCCGAACATCCATCCCTTCCGGGAATTCCAGCGGCGCCTCGCGGCGCTCGATACCCTGAGCACAATCATGGCGTTCCAGGTGGAAACGGTGCGGGAATACGGCCTCAAAGAATACCTGCGCCAGGTGGTTTTCCACGAGGAAGAGCGCTGCAACTACTGCTACGAGATGCGCCTCCTGGCCACCGCCGCCCATGCCAGGAAGATCGGGGCCGAGGCCTTCACCACCACCCTGCTCTACAGCCGCTACCAAAAGCATGACACCATCCGCGCCACGGGCGAACGGATCGGAGCAGCAAGCGGGGTGCCGTTTTATTACCGGGATTTTCGCGAGGGGTGGCAACAGGGCATCGAACTGGCCAAGGCCATGGGCCTTTACCGCCAGCCCTATTGCGGCTGCATCTACAGCGAACAGGAACGCTACGACAAAAAGGGCCGCCGGCAGGAATAGCCGGCGGCGAACAGACAAACGCGCGGCCGGCGGCTACTTGCCGCCGGCTCCGCCACCGCCCTCGCCGGACGGGGCCGCGCCGCCGCCGGGCATACCAAAGGAGGACAGGAAGGTCTTCCAGCTCGGCAGCGAGATGTCCGGTATCCAGTCGCGCCAGCTGCGGGTCGGCGCCTTACCGGCCTGGATGGCGGCAAGCAATTCCTTGGCCCTGGGCGCGATGGTGCTGTCCGGATAGTTGGCGAGCAGATACTTGAGGCGCCCTTCGGCCTGCGGCAGTTCCGCGGTCTTCACGTAAAAAGCAGCCACGTACATCTCGTGGTTGGCCAGGAAGTCCCGGGCCGCCATCAACCGGGCCTGGGCCTCCGGCGTGTACGGCGACTGCGGGAAGGCCTTGAGCAACCGGGAGAACAGGGCGATCGCGCTCATGGCGCTGCCAGGATCGCGATCGATGGTGTCGATCTTCTCATAGTGGCACATGCCCATCTGAAAGAGTACGTAGGGCATGGCCTCGTTGGTGGGGTGGTTGTTCTCGAACTCCTCGTAGAGGACCAGCGCCTCGTCGTACTGTTTCAGGTAGAATTTGGCATCCGCCGCCTTGAGTTCGGCGAGCAACCCCACGGCGCTGAAGGGATAGCGGTCCTTGATCTCCTCGAAGTGCTTCAAGGCATCGGCATATTTGCCGTGGTTGAATGCATCCATCGCCTGCATGGCCAGTCCCTCCGGCGTATCAGGCGCGGAACCGGAACCGCCGAAACCGAAAAAATCAAGAGTGGTATCCAAAACGGAGCAGCCGGTCAGACCAACGGCCAGCAAACCGGCCAGCGCCACCACCATGAGCCGGCGGGCGAACCGTTGCGGGCGCGGATCGTGCTCTTGCGTTGCAGTCATTCTCTTCCCATCATGCGCTGTCCCCTGTCACAGGGGGTCCATCGGCAGGCAGGATCGCCTGGGTATGAGGAATCGCGCAAGCCTTGCCGGCGATTCCCGCGTAAGTCACCAACGCCGGCACCGGCCCTGACGACCTTCTGATAGTTACCGGAGTGATCGCGGAAACACAAGACAAAAAAGGCCGGCACAATGCCGGCCCGGTCATGCGCAGCACGGGTAAAAAGAGATTACAGCGCCTTCTGCACCATTGCCACCATCTGGGATTTGCCCACGGCGCCGGTAACCTGATCGACCACCTTGCCGCCCTTGAGCAGGATCAGGGTAGGGATGGCGCGAATGCCGTACTTGCCCGGAGTGGCGGGGTTGTCGTCCACGTTCATCTTGCAGACCTTCAGCTTGCCGTCGAACTCAGCCGCCAACTCGTCGATCATCGGCCCGATGGCCTTGCAGGGGCCGCACCAGGGCGCCCAAAAATCCACCAGTACCGGAAGAGCTGCCTGCAACGCCTCCGTCTCAAACGCGGCGTCGGAAAGTTGGATGACCTTATCGCTTGCCATATTCGTACTCCTTGCAGTCAATTATAAAGGAATGGGGGCTACGAAATTATTGGGATATCTTACCGCCCCCCCTTGGCCATGACAAGGAAAAACTCGCGCCACACCTGCCTCGCCGCGCTAAGCTGCCGCCCAACCGCAGCCACACCAACCGCAGCCACTCTTGACAAGAAAGAAAAACTCACAGTAGAGTGAAACCATGCACAGCCGCACCTGCCCATTCTGCCGCGAGGCGATCCACCCCGAGGCCTCGGCCTGCCGCTATTGCCAGCGCGAACTGGACCCGGCTCCCCCTTCCGGCAAATGCCGGTCCGGCTGGCTCGTGGCCCTGGCGCTGGCCGCTGTGGTTACCGCCGGCACGGCCGTGCTCATCCGCGGCTTCCTGAAAGAGCGCCGCCACTGGCTCGAATAACCTCACTCCTTTCTCGCCGCAAGCACCACAAACCCCGCCCCATTCCTCGCCCCGTCTCGCGCTACCTCCGGCCCCAACTCGGCGCCGGGCAATTGAAAAAGGGTGGAACGCCGCTCCACCACCGCAAATCCTGCCTCGACCAACAGCATCTCGGCCGCGGCCACCCCGTAGAACCGGGCATGGCGATAAAAGGGGTGGTCCGCCGCCTTTTTCGCAGCCAGCGCCTTGCCCCACGGGCCTTCCGCCGGCACCAGTCCGAGCACCAGATGGCCACCCGGCTTGAGAACCCGGCGACATTCCGCCAACACCGCAGCAGGCTCCGCCAAAAAGCAGAGGGTGAAAAGAAGATAGACCACCCCAAAGACGTTGCCCCGATAAGGCAGGTTCTCGCCAACCCCCTGAGCCGCGAGCACCCTGCGGCCGCGAGCCAGGACAAGGGGGGACCAGGCTGGGTCCAGGCCGAAGCGCACCCCCAGGGCCTCGGCGAAACGCCCCGGCCCCACGCCGATTTCCAGCGCCGGTCCCAACAAAGGGATGGCCAGTCCGCGGAGCGAGTCACGCTCAATGGCAAAGAGCTGGCTCCCCTCGTACCACTGGTCATACTCCGCTGCCCGCGCATCGAACACCGCTGCCCGCTCTTGCCAGTCTTTTGCCGCCATGACCGCACCCGATTCCCGTCATCTCCCGGCCGCCAATCCCATAGTGGTGGCATCCGCCGCCAGGAATGAGTATTGTAGGTCATCCGCCCCTCCGGCGGAACGTCGCCGTTGCCTTCACGTATGGATACCTCATGCGGCACGCAAGGGCAACCGCCTCGTCCAACCCTCCGGCCCAAGGAGTGACCGCGGCATGCGCAGCCATCCGGATTCCCGCTTTTATCAGTCCCTCGCCGACCCGGCCGAGTTCACCCTTACCTTCGAACTGGTGCCCAGCCGGGGCGGCCGCAGCAAGGAACACGCCCGCACCCTGGAACTCGCCCGCCACGCCGCCGCCGACCACCGGCTTCAGGCGGTGAGCATCACCGAAAATGCCGGCGGCCACGCCGCCCTCTCACCCGAGGTACTGGGCCTTGAAATCCGCGCCATGGGGCTGGAGGTCATTGTCCACTTCTCCTGCAAGGACAAGAATCGCAACCAGATGGAGAGCCAGCTCTTTGCCTGGGATCGGCTGGGGCTCCGCGACCTGCTGGTCATCACCGGCGACTACCCCAAGGAAGGCTACCGCGGCTTCCCCAAGCCGGTCTTCGATCTCGACTCGGTCCATGCCCTCGACCTCATCAGCCGCATGAACGCAGGCCGCTTCTCCGCCGACGACCCGCTGCGCCAGCGCGCTCCCATCCATCCCACCGGCTTTATCAGCGGGGTGGCACTCTCGCCCTTCAAGCGGCTGGAGGCGGAGCTGATGATGCAGTACATCAAACTTCACCGCAAGGTGGCCGCCGGCGCCGACTTCATCATCACCCAGGTCGGCTACGATGCCCGCAAGTTCGAAGAGGTGCTTCTCTACCTGCGGCACCACGGCCTTGATCTGCCGGTGCTGGGCAATGTCTTCATCCCCAACCTGGCGGTGGCGGACCTCATGCACCAAGGCAAGATTCCCGGTTGCATCATCACCGACGAACTCCATGCCCTGATCCGGCATGAGGCCAAGGGAGCGGACAAGGGCAAGAAGGCGCGCCTCATGCGGGCGGCAATGCTCCTCGCCGTGCTCAAGGGGCTCGGCTATAGCGGGGCGCATATCGGCGGCCCGGGCCTCTCTTACCGCGATATCGAATTCGTCCTCGACGAGGCCGAACAGCTGGCGCCCGACTGGCGGGCGCTCACTCCGGGACTCTCCTTCTGGCATCGGGATGGCTGGTACTACTTCGAAAAGGATGAGGAGACCGGCCTCAACCGGCCGGAACCTTCACCCCGCACTGCCCAGGGCCGCGAGGTTTTACGCTACCAACTGGCGCTCGCCATGCACCGCCTCGTTTTTACCCCGCACGGGCCGCTTTACGGCCCGATGAAAAAACTCAGCCTTGCCCTGGCCGATGGCCCCCTGGCCAAGTTCCTCGACCACGGCGAGCACGTGCTCAAATTCCTCATGTTCGGCTGCCAGCACTGCGGCGACTGCACCCTGGCGGAGCTGGCCTTTGCCTGCCCGCAGTCCGGCTGCGCCAAATATCTGCTGAACGGCGCCTGCGGCGGCAGCCGCGATGGCTGGTGCGAGGTCTATCCCGGTCGCAAACGCTGCCTCTACGTCCGGATCTACGAACGGCTGCTGGAGAGCGGCACGGTGGAGCGCCTGAAAACCGGCCTGGTGCCGCCCCGCAACTGGGCGCTCAACAACTCCTCCTCCTGGGTCAACTTCTACCAGGGCATCGACCACACCGGCAAGGCCGGCTGAGCCCGGCAGGAGCCGCTCGCTGCCTCTGGAAAAAAATATTTCCGAAGCCAAGAAAAGGGGGTATAATTCTGTTTTTTTTCGCAGGAACAACACGGTTGGGCATCACGCACCCTGCCCGCCGGACAACCTCTGGCAAGGAATCTGCGTATGATACACATGGGGTCCTCGGACCGCCCCAAAGAGGAATGCGGCGTCTGCGGCATCTTCGGCCATGAAGACGCGGCCAAGCTCACCTATTTCGGGCTGTACGCCCTCCAGCACCGCGGCCAGGAATCCGCCGGCATCGTGGCCACCGACGGCACCACCGTCAAGCAACACAAGGGCATGGGCCTCGTCTCCGAGGTCTTCAGCGAAGAAAATCTCCAGACCCTCACCGGCCACATCACCGTCGGTCACGTACGCTATTCCACCACCGGCGCCTCCAATATCGTCAATGCCCAGCCCTTCATCGCCACCCATCGGGGCTGCACCCTGGCGGTGGCCCACAACGGCAACCTGGTCAACATCCGCAGCCTGCGCGACGAGCTGGAAAAGAAGGGCTCCATCTTCCAGTCCACCATGGACAGCGAGGTGGTGGTGCATCTCCTGGCCCGCTGTGCCGACCTGGGGTTGGAAGCGGCCGTTCTCGACACCTTCCGCCAGATCAAGGGCGCCTATTCCATCCTGCTGCTTGCCACCGACAAGCTCATTGCGGTGCGCGATCCCAACGGCTTCAGGCCGCTGTGCCTCGGCAGACTGAATAACGGCGGCTATATCGTCGCCTCCGAGACTTGCGCCCTCGACCTGGTCGAGGCCCAGTACCTGCGCGACATCGAACCGGGCGAGATCTTAATCATCGGTCAGCATGGCCTGAAGTCGCTCCACCTCGAACCCAAACAGCCGAAAAGCTACTGCATCTTCGAGCATGTCTACTTCGCCCGGCCGGACAGCGACATCTTCGGCATCAACGTCTACCAGAGCCGCAAGCGCATGGGCGAGATCCTGGCCCGCGAATGCAAGATCGACGCGGACTTCGTCATGCCCTTCCCCGATTCCGGCAACTACGCGGCCATCGGCTACTCGCAGGCCTCGGGCATCCCGCTGGAGATGGGGGTGATCCGCAACCACTACGTCGGCCGCACCTTCATCCAGCCGACCCAGTCCATGCGCGACTTTTCGGTGCGGATCAAGCTGAACCCGATCCGCAGCTTTCTCCAGGGCAAACGGGTGATCATCATGGAAGACTCGATCATCCGCGGCACCACCGCCCGCAGCCGCGTCCGCTCCCTGCGGGCTGCCGGCATCAAGGAGGTGCACATGGTGATCAGCTGCCCGCCCACCAAGTTCCCCTGTTACTACGGCATCGACTTCCCCACCGGCGGCGAACTCATTGCCAACAAAAAATCCGTGGAAGAAATTCGCAGCCACCTTGGCCTGGACACCCTCTATTACCTGAGCCTCGACGGCCTGGTGGAGGCCACCGGCTACCCGGCCGACCATTTCTGCAAGGCATGCTTCGACGGGCACTATCCGGTGGCGCCGGACAAGGGGTTCCACAAGCTGGCCCTGGGCTGCAACTCCCCCTCCCTCTCCGACTGCATCAAATAGCATGGATAAAGAACAGGCCAAAGAGGTTCTCCGCATCGAGGCGGAGGGGATCGCCGCGATCATCGACCAGATCGACGCCGAGTTCGACAAGGCCATCGGGATGATTATGGCCTGCCCGGCCCGGGTCATCATCACCGGCATCGGCAAGTCCGGCATCGTCGGCCAGAAGATCGCCGCCACCCTGAACAGCACCGGTACCCCCGCCCTCTTCCTCCACCCGGTGGAGGCGATGCACGGGGACCTCGGCATTGTTGATCCGCGCGACGTGATCATCGCCATCTCCTACAGCGGCGAGACCACGGAACTCAACCTGTTGCTGCCCGCCCTCAAAAAGCGGGGAGCGAAGATCATCGCCATAACCGGCCGCCGGCAATCGACGCTGGCCAAGGAGGCCGACGCGGTGCTCACCGTCACGGTGCCGCGCGAGGCCTGCCCGCTGGGGCTCGCTCCCACCGCCAGCACCACCGCCACCCTGGCCTTGGGCGATGCCCTCGCCGTGGTACTCTTGAACCGCAAGGAATTCAACGAGCGCGATTTCCGGCGCAACCACCCCGGCGGCAGCCTGGGCGACCGGCTCAAGGTGCGGGTGGCCGAGGTAATGCTCACCGGCGCCGCCATCCCCAAGGTATCGGCCGCCACCAGCCTCACCGAGGCGATCCGGGAATTGAACGGCAAGAATCTCGGCGCGGTCCTCGTCATGAACGGCGACGAGCAGGTGCGCGGCATTCTCACCGACGGCGATCTCCGGCGGCTTTTGAACACGGGCCGCCGCATCGAGACCATGCAGCTCACCGAGGCGATGACCGCCGACCCCAAGTGCATCGACGCCGATCTGCTGGCCGCCGACGCCCTGAGTATCATGCAGCGTCACGAGATTTTGGTATTGCCGGTGACCGACCCGAACGGCCGGCTCGCCGGCATCCTCCATCTGCAAGACCTGCTCGGCAAGGGCGAGTTCCGTTTTCTGGTATGACCGGTGTCGATAAAGCCGAAGGGATGGGGTTAAGCAGTCCGCAGTGCTGGTGTGTTTTATGGAAAAAGACCGCGGCCGGCGACCATATCTTCGTGCCGGCGGTGGATGAGCACGGCATCCGGAATACCGGCACCGGCTCACTCAAAATCTTCGTGCACCACGGTCCGCCGCTGCTCTAACGCCAAGGCCGGGGCTACGACAGGGCAACGCCGCGGACGAGGCGCTATTCGCGATCGCAGTGGTCGTGGCCGCAGCCGCAACCACCCTTGCTTGCCTTGGACTGGGCAAAGGCGATGCGCAGCTTCTCTTTCAATTCCGGCGGGGCATGGTGCAGGCAATATTCCAGCGCCGCATCCTGTTCCGCGCTCTCCGGCTCGGCGGTCATGCAGGTCTGCAGGGCCTGTTCAAACGAGATAAATTCCATTTCTTCACCTTCAGCTCGGGTGTTCACTGAAGGCGAGACCCTACCCCGTCCGGTCCGGAATGTCAAACAACCGGCTGCATCCACCAACAGCAGACCCCTCTTCGGGCAGAAAGACGATGTCTCTCAATCCGGCACCAGCCAGCTGTAGAACTTGTGCTGCGCATCCGTTGATTCAGTGCCGACTGCGCCCGGCTTGGGCAACCCCGCCAACTTCCACGCCTTCATGGGGTCGAGAAATTTTTCGCGGATGCACTCCCGTGGCTGGTGGATGTTCTTGCAGACATAGTTCAGGATAGGGAAGGCGTGGAATTTCTTATAGTAGCCCCGCATGAAGCGGAAAATTTCCATGGTTTCCGGACTCAGCCCCGGCGCCTCCTTCTCTCTGGCGGCCAGCGCCATGGCGACCTCCTCATCCCACTGCTCCATGTCGATGAGAAAACCGTCATCATCCAACTCCACCTTTTTTCGCGTGCATTCGATAAATGGCATCGGCCCCCTCCCCTTTTGGGTGAACAGAAAAGTCGGCAACACGGCACCTCTGAAAAAACAGTAAAAAACAGGGAACATTGTCAAAGCATGAGACAATATCTCATGGTTATTGCGTTATTTTTTAGCTGAGGTTAGCGATCCAGCAGCCGCACCGTGGTGCGGACCATCTCACTGAGAGTCGCGGCCGGCACCCCAGCCTTGGCCAGCACCACCATGCCGGAGGCCGCGGCCGCAAAGGTGGTGGCGGTTCCTTCCACCGGAAAATCAGCGGCCAACTCCCCCTGCTTCTTCCCCTTCTCCAGAATCGCCACCAGCATCCGCTGCTCGGCCTGAAACATCGCCTCGGCCATGGCCATGGTCTCGGTGTCATGCTGGCTCGACTCCATGACCGAGAGCACCACCAGGCAGCCGCCGGGCGAATCCTTGCTGAAGTGGAGATCGATCACCGCCTCAAGCAGGCTGCTGATCGCGGCCCTGGCCGTGGGTGCCTGCTCGACAATCCGCTGAAACTTCTCCTGCACCAGGGTGATGTACAGACCGAGCGCCTGCTTGAAGAGGCGGTTCTTGTTGCCAAAGGCGTTGTAGAGGCTGGTGCGGGTAAGCCCGGTGGCTGCCTCCATATCCTGCATGGAGGTGGCGCCATAACCCTTGGTCCAGAAAAGCCGCATCACCGCCTGCAATGCCTGCTGCTCATCAAACTGCTTGTTCCGCGCCATTTCCCCCGTCCTTTCCATACCGTTCGGAACAAAAAAACATTGACTATTTTGCTGCATATTTTAATTAATTATACCAATCGTTACAAATCAAATCATCTCCGCCCAGGAGGTTGCCATGCGCGAGTCCCTTGTCCTCTGTGCCGCGTTGTTCCTCTCCACCGTTGCCGTCATCGAACTCCATGCCGCACCCAAGACCCGCTTCGACGAAACCACCCAGACTTGCCGCTACCTCGACGACGGCCCGCTGGAATGGGAAAGCCGGCCCTGGGGCCAGGGCGGCAAGCTCTTCCAGGAGCGCTGCAAAAGTTGCCACAGCCAGGGCAACAGCAAAGGCGCCCCCTTTCTCTGGGTGGAATCCAAGAACTCCGAGGCCTGGAACCGGGTCTTCACCGAGAAATACCCAGCCTGCGCCAAGGACGGCTCCTGGGGTCAGATGACCATGGAGGAGCAGATGCGACTGAACGACTACCTCTACCGCTGGGCCAAAAACTCCCAGGACCTCAACGACAGCTGCTGACGGTGAGGCAGCTGCTCCCAGGTTGGGAGCTCAATTACAAAGAACCGCGGAATCCGCGGTTCTTTTTTGCCCTGACGCCACCAGGGGCCCTACTTCTTGAACAGCTTTAAGAACTCACCGTGCCCTTGCTTCTCCATCTCCTCCACCGGCACAAAGCGCAGAGCCGCCGAGTTCAGGCAGTAGCGCAGGCCGGTCGGCTTGGGGCCGTCGGCAAAGACATGGCCGAGGTGGGAATCGGCCCCGCGGCTCCGTACCTCGGTACGGGTCGAGAACCAGGAACGATCCTCCTTTTCCACGATATTGGCCGGCACCAGCGGCCGGGTGAAGCTCGGCCAGCCGGTACCTGAGTCGAACTTGTCGAGCGAGCTGAAGAGCGGCTCACCGGAGACCACATCCACATAAATGCCGGCCCGTTTGTTGTTCCAGTACGCGTTGTCAAAGGGCGGTTCGGTGCCATTTTCCTGGGTCACTTTGTACTGCATGGGGGTGAGGCGTTTTTTGAGCTCACCGCGGTCGGGCTTTTTGACGGCGCCTTTGTCGCGATCCTTGCCCCAGACCGCGTCGAGGAAGCGATCCCGGCCCGAGCCGCGGCGGTACCATTTGTAGCGGAGGGGATTATTCTTGTAGTAGTCCTGATGGTAGGCCTCAGCCGGGTAAAACGTGGCTACCGGCAGGATCGGCGTAACAATCGGCTTGGCAAAGATCCGGCTTGCGGCGATGGCCTTTTTCGAACTCTCGGCCAGCTGCCGCTGCTCCGCGTCATGATAAAAAATCGCCGTGGTGTAGGCATGGCCGCGGTCCACGAACTGCCCGCCGGCGTCGGTGGGGTCGATCTGGCGCCAGAAGGTGTCGAGCAACTGCTGGTAGCTCACCCGGGCCGGATCATAAGTCACCGCGATCACCTCCAGGTGGCCGCCGGCCGCATAGTTCTCGTAGGTCGGATTCGCCGTCCTGCCGCCCATGTAGCCTGAGGTCACGGCGATCACCCCGTCGAGCTTCTCAAAAGGCGGCTCCATGCACCAGAAACACCCGCCGGCAAAGGTGGCCTTTTTGAGCGGTCGCTCCGCCGCCCCGGTCTCACCGGCAACGACCGTCAACAGCGCTGCCAAGGCCCAGAAAAGAATCAGCAAGGTCTTCATCGCGCACCTCACGAGTGGAAGGTCAGGTTGCCTTTCTCCTGGTCATACGATAAGCACCCCTCTCGGTTAAGTCACTGGCTTTACGGAGAAAATGTCATTACACTTGCGCTCCCCGGGAGAATCGGCTATAAACCGGCCTTCGTTCCCGGTCTATACGGGGATCACGAAACTGCGGTCACCCATTGGAGGCAGGAGGTTCCCGGCGTGCCGGGACTGTCAGTCAAGCATGCATGTTCCCGATAATGCCTCGGGCGTTTTTGCCCCGCCGGCCATGTCCGTTCGCCTGGCCAAGGCTTCCCATCGATTCCGCACCCTACGTACCATCCTGCTCAAGGTACTTTTCTTTTTCTTTGCCGGCAGCATCGGCCTGACTGTGCTCTTCCGCTGGGTGCCGGTGCCGTTCAGTTCGCTCATGGTGCAGCGCCAGGTCGCCTCACTCTGGGGGGAAACCAAGGGCAGAAAATTCCATTTACGCTACCGGTGGGTCGGGATCGATCGGATATCGCCTCACGTCCCGCTTGCCGTGGTGGCAGCCGAGGATCAGAAATTCCTCAACCATGAGGGCTTCGACTTCAACGCCATGTCCAAGGCGTGGGAATACAACCAGCGCCACAAGCGGCAGCGCGGCGCCAGCACCATCAGCCAGCAGGTAGCCAAAAACCTCTTCCTCTGGCCCGGCCAGAATTTTGTGCGCAAGGGGGCCGAGGCCTATTTCACCCTGCTTCTCGAGTCATTCTGGCCCAAGCAACGAATTATGGAAGTCTACCTCAATATCGCCGAATTCGGCCCCGGCATCTTCGGTACCGAGGCTGCCAGCCATACCTACTTTCACAAGCCAGCGGCCAAGCTGAATCGGGCCGAGGCCGCGATTCTCGCCGCCATCCTCCCGAGCCCCCTGCGCTCCAACGCCATCCAGCCCTCGGGCTACATCCAGGACCGCGCCTGGCGCATCCAACAGCAGATGCGGCAACTGGGCGGTACCGGTTACATAAAACCGTTGACCAAGAAGGCCCAAAAGAGCTGATCTCGCCTCCCTCAACGCTCCGGCCGCTGCCAGATACATTCGCCGTTCCGATAGACCTCGCGCACCCGATGCAAGGGGATGCGCCGGTACCCCCCTTCCCCGTCCCGCGCCAGAAAAGATTCCCGCTCCTCCGGCTCGATCACCAGATCACGCAATGGCACCCGGACAATCTCCCCTGACACCCGGTCGTAATAACCGATTTCGAAATCCGCTTGACCGAACTCCCGGTCCCAGCGGATGCGGCTCAGGAGTTTTCGGATCGGCAGCACCTCTGGCCTCAATCGATACGGTTGTCCCGTTCCGTACAGGGAGTGGAGTTGTGATCGAACATGGCGAGAAGCTCCGGCCGTTGCTGCCGGTAGGCTTCCCTGGCGATCCGCTTTAATGCATGGCGGATGGCGTCGGGCGGGGTGGGCGGCGGAATCACCGGCAGCACCTGCTCGATGGGCAGCGGCACCTCGATCTTGAGTTTTTCGCTGAGCCCCTCCGCGAGGCCGACCTCCATGCCACCCTGCATGGCGCCGGTCATCTCTTCATCCCCCAGGTGTTTCAGGAAGCCCAAAATGGCGTTGAGGTCGTTCTGCTGATAGAAAAGCCGAATCTCTTCGGCAATGGCTCCCTGCTCCGCCTCCAGTTCGGCGATCTTCTCGCGGTAGCGGGCAATGTGGAACACGAGCTTTTCGTAACAGTCGAGGATGAAATTCTGGAAGCGGCCTGCCTTGGTGAAGCCGCGAAATCGCTGGCATTCGAAGACCCGCGCCGCAATCGTGGGTGACTCCACCAGATAGGGATCGTAAAAAAGCCGTTCGCTGAGCCCGGCCAGCGTCAGGAACTCGCTGATCAGTGTGTCGCTGCCCAAAAGGACATAAATGCGGATGAGGTCGAAGCTGATGCGCTTCTGCAGGATAAAGGAATATTCCCGGATCTTCTGGGCCAGATCAAGCTTGTCCTCCTCGATGAGCTTGCGGAAGCCGAAATAGCGGCCAGCAATCTCCTGTGCCACCTCAGAGGTCATGATCTCATCAAGGGTCTTGGGGATGGACATTGAACGCGCTCCGCTCTCTCTGAAAGGACAAGGTCCAGCCGGGCTGCCCATATTGTCGCACAGAAACCGAGATGAGACAAGGACGACAGGACTGCGACCGCAAACCGACGACAAAGTGCACCCCGACCTCAAGGTGACATGGTACAATTCGCTGAAAAGGCCCCGGTAGCGGCAGCGGGCTACAAGGAGCGGCATGGAACGATTTAATTTTGACATCGGCGTGATCGGCGGCGGGGCCGCCGGCCTGACCGTCGCGGCCGGCGCGGCACGCCTTGGCGCCAGGACCCTGCTCATCGAAAAGGAACCGCGCCTGGGCGGCGACTGCCTCCACCATGGCTGCGTGCCAAGCAAAACCCTGATCCGCACCGCCCAGGTCTACCACACCATCAAATGCGGCCATCGTTACGGCCTGCCCGCCGTCACTCCGCCGCCCGTGGACTTCCGGCAGGTGGCCGACCGCATCAAAGCGGTGATCACCACCATCCAGCAGCACGATTCCGTGGAGCGCTTCCGCCGGCTCGGCGCCCAGGTGGCCTTTGGCGAGCCGTGCTTCACCGACGAGCATACCATCCGGCTTGGCGGCAAGCGACATACCGCGGCCAAATGGGTGATTGCCACCGGCTCATCCCCTTTGATCCCGGCCATCGACGGCCTCGACCATTCCCCATACCTCACCAACCGCGAACTCTTCAGTCTGAACGAGCTGCCTGCCTCACTCATCATCCTGGGCGCCGGCCTCATCGCCATCGAGATGGCCCAGGCCTTCTGCCGTCTGGGCAGCACGGTGCATGTCATCCAGCGCAGCGGGCAGATTTTGACCAAGGAAGATCACGACCTGGCTGATCTCGCCATGGCGGCCCTTGGGGCCGAGGGAGTGATCTTCCACTGCAACGCCACGGCGCTCCGGGTGGCAGACCTGGGCAAAGAACGCGAGGTGGTCTATCGGGATGCGGACGGCGCCGAAAAAACCCTGCGCGCCGCCGCCATTCTGGTCGCCATGGGCCGTAGCGCCAACGTCGAGGGAATGGGCCTGGCGGAAATCGGGGTCGCCTGCGACCAGTACGGCATTGCGGTGGATCAGCGGCTGCGCACCAGCCAGCAGCATATCTATGCCGCCGGTGACGTGCTCGGCCGCCACCAGTTCACCCACGCCGCTGGCTACGAGGGCTCCGTGGTACTGACCAACGCCATTTTCCACTTGCCGCGCAAGGTCGATTACACCTGGCTGCCCTGGTGTACCTATATCGAGCCGGAATTGGCCTCCATCGGCATGAACGAAAAGCGGGCCCAGGCTGCCGGCATCGAGTACACGGTATGGCGCGAGGAGTTCGCCATGAACGATCGCAGCCTTGCCGAGGGGGAGGGCCGAGGCCTGATCAAGCTGCTGACCAGCCGGAGAGGAAAGCCGCTGGGGGTGCAGATCTTCGGGCTCCACGCCGGCGAACTCCTGAACGAATGGGTGGCGGCCGTGAACGGCAAGGTTTCCCTCGCCACCCTGGCAACGGCGGTCCATCCGTACCCTACGGTGGGCGAGATCACCAAGCGGGTGGCTGGATTGCCGCTGGCCGAAAAATTGTTTTCCCCGCGGGTCAGGAGGGCGCTCGCTCTCCTCTTTCGTTACCAGGGAAGCGCCTGCGGGACACACGAATTAAAAATTGAGAAGGCAGAATGAAGAATTGCAACGGAAGCGGCGCATATTTTCTTTACCCGGTTGCCTGAACCGTTGCCACTCTTCATTCTTCATTTTAATTTCTTCATTACCTGACCCATGCCGGTTTTCCAGCTCACTGACGCCATCCTCTTCCCGCCGCCGGAACTTGCCCGCGAGGACGGCCTGCTCGCCGTGGGCGGCGACCTTTCCGTTCCCCGCCTGCTGCTTGCCTACCAACTGGGCATCTTTCCCTGGTATTCGCCGGGCGAGCCGATCCTCTGGTGGGCGCCGGACCCGCGCTGCGTCCTCTTCCCGGACGAATTCCACCTCTCCCGCCGTAGCGAACGGCTGCGGCGGCAGGAACGCTTCACCATCACCTTCGACACCGCCTTTACCCAGGTAATCGGGGATTGTGCCGCGCTGCGCGCTGATGAAGGCAACGGCACCTGGATCGACGAGGCGATGCAGGCAGCCTATACTGAACTCCACCGGCTGGGCCATGCCCATTCGGTGGAGTGCTGGCAGGGAGGGGAATTGGTGGGCGGACTCTACGGCGTGGCCTTGGGGGGCATCTTCTTTGGCGAGTCGATGTTCAGCCGAGTGACCAATGCCTCGAAGCTCGCCCTGGCCGCCTTAGTGGAACGGCTCATGGCCTGGGAATTCGATCTCATCGACTGCCAGGTGGCGAGCAACCACCTGATCCGGCTCGGCGCCCGCACCATTGCCGGCACCGAGTTCCAGCAGCGACTGGCTGCCGCCCTCGGCAAGGAAGAACGCCGGGGCGGTTGGCAGCGAGACTAGACCAGTTTGGCAGTCCAGCCGGCGGAGTGGCGGGTGGCGCCGTCGCGACCGATCTGGAAGCTGGCGCAACCGGGACGGCGGTTGATCAGGGCGAGCCCCTGGGCCGGCTCCATGACGCAGAGCGCCGTGGCCAGGGCATCCGCCTCCATCACGCTCGGGGCGGTGACGGTGACGCTGGTCAAGGCAACCGGCGAATGGCCGGTGTGGCTGTTGACGATGTGGTGGAACATCTTCTCCCGGTCGTAGTAGAGTTCGTAGTCGCCGGAAGTGGAGATGGCGCCGCTGGTCATGCGCACCACCTGGGGATAGGCCTTGCCCTTGGCCGGGTCCTGGATGGCCACGGTCCACGGCTTGCCCTTGGCCGCGGTGCCGCTCACCCGGATGTCGCCGCTGCAGTTGATCAGGTGGTTGGTCACGCCTTGGCGGCTCAGCACCTCCGAGGCGCGGTCCACGATGTAGCCCGGCGCGATACCATCGAGGGTGATGCCCATGCCCTGACGGGACATGGCAATATTGCCACCCTGGTAACGGAGATGCTCGCTGCCCACCTGCGGCAGCAGGGCCTTGATCTCGGCCTCGCTCGGGGTGGCGCCCTTGGCAAAGCGCTCCTGATAAAGATCGAGGATCGGCTTTACCGTAATGTCGAAGGCGCCATTGGTCTCGCGGTGCAGGGCCAGCGACCGGCTCACCACCTCGAGCACCTCCACCGGCGCAGCCGGCAGCGTTCCGGTGCGGTTCAGGTGGGAGACCGGCGTGCTGCTGTCGTGCCGGCTCAGGAGCTTGGCCAGACGATCGATCTCCTCGAAGGCAAGGCCAATGGCCTGCTCCGCCTGATCGCGGGAGGAGTGGATGGCGGTGATGGCAACAAAGGAGCCCATGGCGAGCTTGGTGCGTGACACCTTGTACTCGTTGTTGCCAAACAGCACTGCCTCGGCCTTGGCGGCCGGCAGCAATGCGGCACCCGCCGCACCAAGGCCCAGAAGGCCAGAGAGCTTCAGAAATGACCGCCGCTGTTCATCGCACATGCCGTGTTCGCTCCGTGACATTGTTCTATCCTTTCCCTGTGGGTTCTCGCTCGTTACTCGTTGCCTGGCCTACGAGGCCAGCTTGAGGCCCGCATCGTGGCGGGCAATGGCCTGACGGCCCTCATAGCGCCGCATGATCTTGCGCGGGCACTTCTCCACGCAGACCTCATCGCAGTTGGGGCCATAGGCGATGCACTTCGGATGATCGATTTTAATCAGGCCGTCGGTGTAGCTGATCGCCTCGGCCGGGCACTTCTTCACGCACATCTGGCAGGAGATGCAGCCCACCTCGCAGACCTCGCGCACCTTCCTGCCCAAGTCTTTCGAACTGCACGGCACGTGCACCCGGGCCTTCAAGCTCATCAGCTCGATGACCTTCTTCGGGCAGGTCTTGACGCAGGTGCCGCAGCTCACGCACCTGTCCGGGTCGATGACCGGGAAACCCTCCTTCATGGTGATGGCGTCGAAGGGGCAGACCGCGGCGCATTCGCCCAGACCGATGCAGGCATACTGGCAGGCCGACGGCCCGCCGAAACCGAGATTGGCCGCGGTGCAGGAGGCAAAGCCGATGTACTCGTGCTTGTGGCTCACCCGCCCCTCGACCCGCGAACAGCGGACCACGGCGAGCATGTCCTCCATGGCTGCCATCTTCTTGCCGGTGATCTCCGCCACCTTGGCGGCCACCGTCTCCTTGCCCGGAAAGCAGAGATTGGGCGGCACGTCCGGGTCGTTGACCACCGCGATGGCGTAGCCCTCGCAGCCCGGATAGCCGCAGCCGCCGCACTGGGCGCCGGCCAGCACATGGAGTACCGCCTCGATCTTCGGGTTGGCCTCGACCGCGAACTTATGGGCGGCCAGCGCCAGCCCGATGCCGAAGAAAAGCCCGATGCAGACGAGCAGGGCAATGCCGCCCAGGGCCAGTTTCACCAATTGTGGATCCATAAATATTCCCCTACACCCGGCTTATGCCGGAAGGCAAAAGGTACAAGTCAAAAGTCAAAAATCAGAAAGAGCGGTACCGTTCTTTTTGCCTTTTGCCCTTTTACTTTTTTCATCCACCACCCGCTACGCAACCGTTAAACCGTTCCGGCGCGGCACTTAGAAAATATTCAGCCCCGAAAAACCCAAAAAGGCCAGGGCAAACTGCCCGGCCACGATGAAGGCGATGGGTACCCCCTTGAAGGCACGCGGCACATTGGCCAGCTCCATGCGCTCCCGCACCGAACTCATCAAGTAAAGGGCCAGCATGAAACCACCGCCCGCGCCGAGCGCCAGCATGACGGTCTCGAAAAAGTTGTACTCGTTGTCCGCCAGGATAAGCGGCACCGCCAGGATGACGCAGTTGGCGATGACCAGCACCAGGTAGACGCCGAAGGCGTTGAAGAGCGCCGGGTTGACCTTGCGCAGCACGGTATCCACCGCCTGGACCGTGAGCGACACCAGACCGATGAAGATGACGATCTGCAGGAAGTTGAGGTCAAAGGGCTTCAGGATGAACTGGTAGAAAAACCAGCTCATGATGGCGCTCGCCACCATGACGATGGTGAAGGTGATGCCCATGCCCTTGGCGGTGTCCTTGCGCTTCGAGGTGCCGAAGAAGACGCAGAGGCCGAGATACTTGGTGAAGACGAAGTTGTTGATGAGCAGCGCGCTGACCAGGATGCCGAGCAGATAACCGAGGTAGGATTTCGATACCCGGAAGGTCTCCGCCGCCCCGGCGCCGGCCATGGAGACCACGTGGGTCTTGACGGTATTGAGCGGCTCGGCGAATTTCAGGGTCGCGGTGCGGCCGTCCTCGGAAAGGGCGACCTCGGCGACCGCCAGCCGGATATCCGGGTCCGCCTCCTCGTGCACGCTGTAGTTGGCCGCCTCACCGGCCACGGCCGGGGCCAGCGGCTCGGAGAAGGTCACGACAATCTCGTTGTCCGCCCCAAAGCGCTGGCCGCTGATGAGATTCCCGGCCCAGGCCAGGGCCGGCACCAGCAGGCAGAGCATGGCAGCAAGAAGAACGCGCCGGGTCATGAGAATGGTCTTCATGGTTACGCCCGCTTCGCGCGCCGGTAGCGCGCCTCGATGTAATTGAAAAAGCCCATCATCAGCCCCACGCAGAAGAAACCGGCAAAGGGCAGGATGAAGAAAAGCAGCGGCTTGAAGCCGAGCACGTCGTAGCCAAGCACCGTGCCCAGCCCCAGCAGCTCGCGGACGAACCCCAGGGCCATCATGCCGAACATGAAACCCAGGCCCATGCCGATGCCGTCCCAGAAGGAGGCGGTGACGCTCTCCTTGCCGGCGAACATCTCCAGCCGCATGGTGATGATGGCAAAGGCGACGATGAGCTTGATGAAGATCCCCATCTTGGCGTAGGCCTCGGGCAGGTAGGCGGCGAGCACCATGTCGATGACCGTCACCCAGGTGGCGATGGTCAACGTGTAGGTGGGGATGCGGATGCGCGGGTGGATCTTGTCCTTGAAAATGGCGATGGTGCAGCTCGAAAAGACCTGGACAAAGAGCACGGCGATGCCGAGCATGAAGCCGTTCATCACCGTGGTGCTGATACCCACCGCCGGGCACATGGAGAGCACCAGCCGGAAGATGGGGTTCTCGTTCAGGATGCCGTTGGTGACGAGCTGCAGGTTGGTTTTATCGGTTGCCACGTTACTCCTCCGCGGATGATAGGCCTTGCGCGTCTTTCCGCTCAGAACGGCACGGCGATGTGCTGTTCCGCCAGCACCCGGTCAAGGATCGCCAGGCGATAGGCGAACTTGTTGGCAATAGCCTTGACGCCGTTGGTCACCGACCGGCTCGAGATGGTGGCGCCGGTCAGCGCGTAGATGTCCTTATCCTGGTACTGGGCCTGGATTTTCGCGATCTCCTCCGGGCTGATCGCCTCGCCGTTCTTGCCCGGCTCCAGCACCCGGCGGTATTCCTCGGGCAGCGGGGTCTTGACCACCCCGAGTTTCTTCAGCGCCGCGAAGGTCTTGCCCTGAAACTGGTTCTTGAAATAGCCCTGGACGATCTCGCCGCCCAGGCCCGGATCCTCCTCGTGCTCCATGATCTCGAGCCCCAGCACGGTGAAGGCGGGATCAAGGGCGAGGATCACCCCGATGAAGGTCTTGAAGCCGGGGAACTCGCCGGGCAGGAGATAGGCGCGGCGCTTGCCGTTTTCGGTGACGACGATGGTCTGGTCGGCATAGCGCAGTGCCTTGCCGGTGCCCAAGGCCGCGGCGATGGCCGCGTCGCGGGGGCCTGCCTCACCGGCCTGTTCGGCAGCCAATTTCACGGGCTGCTGCCCCTGGAAAGCACCGTCAAGCCCGATCTCGACAAAGGCATATTCCGCCTCGTTCGCGCCCTTCACCGGCACCAGATAGCCGATGGCAGAAGTCTCGCCACTGGTGACGATGTAGCGGTGGACCGGATGGAGCACCAGGAACTCCGGCGCCGGTTTGGTTGCGGAATAGCCGAGCAATCCCAGCATCACCTTGTGTTCGCGCTCTTCGGCGTTGTGGAGCTTGGCCTTGTTGGTGAGAACAAAGGCGGTGCCCATCACCAGCCCGGCCAGCAGGCAGGAGATGGTGAGCCGGAAGATAATGGTGGCGATGTCTTTCATTGCGCACCCCCTTGCGGCGGGGCAAAACGCACCGGCTTGAACCAGTTGTCGAGCACCGGACTCACCGGGTTCATCAGCAGGATGGCGTAGCAGATGCCCTCGGGATAACCGCCCTTGAGCCGGATCAGCACGGTGAGCGCGCCGATGCCGCAACCGTAGATGAGCTGCGAGGTCCGGTTGGTCGGGCAGGTGACATAGTCGTTGGCCATGAAGAAGGCGCCCAGCAAGGCACCGCCGGAGAGCACGGCCAGCAGCGGATCACCGTGGAAGAGCCCTTCACCGCCGAAAAGCCAGGTCAGCAGCGCGATGGAGCCCAGCACCGAAACCGGGATATGCCAGGTGATGTAGCCGCGGTAGAGCAGATAGAGACCGCCCAGCACAATCAGGAGGCCCGAGGTCTCGCCGATGGAGCCCGGCCGCCAGCCGAGGAAGAAATTGGTATAGACGTTGGATAGCGCCCCGAACTGCTCGGTAAAGGCGGCCATGCCCTGATTCTTCAGCACCGCCAGCGGGGTGGCGGTGGAGACCGCGTCCACCGTGGTGCCGAGGTAGGAGAAGATCGCCAGATGATCGAGCGGCGGCAGCCAGGCCGAGGTCATGGCCACCGGGAAGGTGGCGACCAGAAAGGCGCGGGCCAGCAACGCCGGGTTGAAGATATTGTAGCCGATGCCGCCCAGCAGGTGCTTGCCGATGTAGATGGCCATCACCGCGCCGAGCACCGGCAGCAGGTAGTGGACGCCGGGCGGAATGACAAAGGCGAGCAGCATGCCGGTGACCGCGGCACTGCCGTCGCTGACCGTCACCTTGCGGCCCAATGCCTTCTGGGTGAGAGCCTCCACCGCCATGCAACTTGCCACGCTGACCGCGGTGATGATCAGGGTGCGGAGGCCGAAGAGGAAGACCGAAAAAAGAAGCGATGGCACCAGGCAGGCCACCACGGTCCACATGATTTTTGGTACCGACTCGCTGCTCCGCACGTGCGGCGACACCGAGACCTTCCATAGGCCGCGCGGGGCGCTGGTCTTGGTTTCTGACTCTGGCGGTTTGATGGCGATTCTCCTTATACTGATACCCCTTTACGACTCAACGCCAAGGCGCCAAGACGCAAAGTTGGAACTCCTGTTTTCCCTTACGTACCCCACGGCGCGTTATGGAGGCCGGGACGGCTGCGGTCAAGAACAGCTTTTCAATCAACCACGACACCTTGCGTCTCCGCGCCTTGGCGTTACATCGGTTACCGCTTGGCCTTCATCTTGGCCAGCCGGACGAACTGGACCAGCGGCCGCTTGGCCGGACAGACAAAGGCGCAGCAGCCGCATTCAAAGCATTCGAACACCCCGAAACGGCCGGTCTCTTCGGCCCGGCCCGCCTCGACGTGGATGGCAATCTCCTTGGGCTCCAACCCCATGGGGCAGGCATCGAGGCACCAGCCGCAACGGATGCACTGCGAGTGCGGGCTGGCATCGATCTCGTCCTCGGCCAGGAAGAGCACCGACGAGGTGGTCTTGGTCACCGGGATGTCGAGGGTGGAGACGGCAAAGCCCATCATCGGCCCGCCCATGACGATTTTGGCAAGCTGCGGGGTAACGCCGCCCAGGTACTCGACGATGTCGCTGACCCGGGTGCCGACCTTGACCAGCAGGTTGGCCGGCCGGGCAATGCCCTTGCCGGAGAGGGTCATCACCTTCTCGTAGAGCGGCTTGCCGAGCACCACCGCCTCGCGGATCGCCCGGGCGGTGCTGACGTTGTGCACCACCACCCCCACCGCGGAAGGCAGGGCAAAGCCCGGCACCTTGCGGCCGGTGATCGACTGGATCAGCTGCTTTTCCGAACCCTGCGGGTATTTCACCCGGAGCGGGCGGACGGCAATCCGCGCCGAAGGCGTCGAAGCAGCGGCCGCGGCCTGGCTCATGGCGGCAATGGCATCCGGCTTGTTGTTCTCGATGCCGATGTGGCAGCTCGTGATGCCGAGGATCTTGAGGATGATTCTGGCGCCCTCGACGATCTCGGCGCTTTTTTCCAGCATCTGCCGGTGGTCGGCGGTGATGTAGGGCTCGCACTCGGCGCCGTTTAAGATCAGGGTATCGACAGGGTTGTTGGGCGGCGGACTCAACTTCACGTGGGACGGGAACCCGGCGCCGCCGATACCGATGATCCCGGCCTCCTGCACTTTCTTGAGCAGCTCCTCGCGGGAGAATTTCTGCCAGTCGGTGGCCGCGTACCGGACCGGCGCGGCCTCGCGGTTGGTCCTGATGGTGATGGAGGGGGCGCTTACCCGCAGCGGGTGGGCGGACATGCCGATGGCGGTCACCGTGCCGGAGACCGGGGCGTGCAGCGGCACGCCGAGCCCTTTGGTCACCGTGCCGATCACCTGCCCTTCCCGCACCTCTTCCTTCACCGCCACCGTGGGGGTGCAGGGGGCGCCGATATGCTGGCCGAGGATGAGTTCCACCTCGTCCGGCACCGGCATCGTCTCGATGGCGAGAGCAGCGGTCAGCTCCTTGGCTTCAGGGGGGTGGACGCCACCCTTGGGGAATGTCAGTAGAGGTGCCATATATTATGTTGCATGCGTGCGGGTTGACCTGGCAGGTATTCCGGAATCCGAAAGGCTCCAAGCGTCGCTGGTCTTGAACGAAACCGTCTTCTCGCCGACGCCCTTGTCGGGCGCCGACCCGAAAAGTTCTCCCACTACCCGGTTTACCCCCCTTTGTCAAGGGCAAATCATGGCCTCATCCAGCAAGGAACGGCTTTCGGCGTTTGTCCGCGGCGCCAGGCGGTTTGCCCCTTGACAGCAACAAGGGGCAGGTGTATTTTGCGAAGCTCCGATTTCGTCCGGCACGACGAAATCCGGTGATTTTCCGACACGATTTACCGCTCCGGAAGTTACAGCGAAACACCTCGCGCCGTTCCGGCCTGGCCGGGCCAGCGCGTTGTCTGTCCCCTGCACATATTCCGAAGCCAACATACATTACTAGGAAGGAGCAACACATGTGCCGGTTAGCTTTGAAAACCGCAAGTGAGCCATTCTCTCCCTTCACGGTGCTCACGGCCATGGAGGCCATGCAGGAAGGGTACGACGGCAGCGGCTTGGGCCTTTTGCTGCGGGGCCTCCAGTTCGCGGACTACAAATACGACGCCAAGGACCCGATCCTCTCCGGCATCGCCCACAGCGAAGCAGCGCTGGCCCGCCTTGACCATCTCATGGACAAGGCCGGCTTCACCCTCAAGTACGACCATGAGTTCGAGGTAAAGCGGCAGATGGTCGAAGCCAGGGACCGCTTCAAGTACGTCCTCCGCGTCTACAAGATGCCGGCGGCGTGGAAATCCCTGAGCGCCGAAGCGGTCGAACAGAATTTGATGCTCACCCGGCTGGCCCTGCGCAAGGACGGCGAGGCCCACGGCGACGATCTCACCGCCTTCTCCCTGTGGCCCGACGTGGCCATGATCAAGGAAGTGGGCTGGCCCCTCGGGGTTGGCGAGGCACTGGGGCTCGATGCCGACCGGATCAAAGCCCGAGTCTGCATGGCCCAGGGCCGCCAGAACACCAACTACGGCATCAACCTCTACGCCTGCCACCCCTTCTTCATCCAAGGCATCGCCACCATGACCAACGGCGAGAACACCGCCTTCATCCCGATCAAGGACTGGCTCTCCGGTCGCGGCTTCCCCGGCTACATCGGCTACCAGTCCGACTCCGAGGTCTTTGCCCATATTCTGCACTACGTGACCAAGCAGCTCAAACTGCCGCTTGAGACCTACAAACACGTGATCACCCCGCTCAAGAACGAGGAGCTGGCCAACCACCCGCAGGGCGATTTCCTCCGCGGGCTGCGCGACGCCTGCCGCCGCCTCATCATCGACGGCCCCAACGCGGTGATCGGCACCCTGCCCG